>NZ_PCPU01000014.1:0-32690 GCF_002975455.1 Arthrobacter sp. MYb224
CGGAATCAGAAACGGCCGCCGGGAATCCCTTGGTCGTGGATTTCGGCGGCCGTCAGAGACCTCATGAAAAATCTGGGCTAGTAAACGAGAGAACACGATCAATGGTCGCGATGCGATGATTTAGTAGCGTATTGCACCAAGTACCGCTGATCCTCATCTTGACTATTCCACGGCAACACATAAGCGCGTCAATCCAAACCATCCGGTGTGGGCCGGTGACCATTGTTGGGTGGGCGAGGAAGTTCTGTTGCTCAAGGGTGCTCTGATTAGTTCCGGAAGTATTCTTGGCGCGAGAGCACTAACAACTTGCAAGGTAACTTCAAATTCATCCGACCTGTTTCGTGCCACGGTTTGTGATAGAAAACCTCAATAGGTTCATGACCTGATGTTATGTTTTCACGTCTTGACCGAAATACTTACTAATAAATAGGTTCCCGGTACCCTGAACCCATGGGTTCCCGATTCATCCGCAAGGTCCGCACCGCATCCGGCGCTGTCGCCGTGCAAATCGTGGACCAAACCGGACGCACCACCACCTCCGTGGAACACATCGGCTCAGCGAACACCGACGCCGAACTAGCACTGCTGCTGCACTCCGCCGAACAACGCTTGCATCCAGGGCAGCAAGCCTTTGACTTCGGCGATGTGGAACAAGAACCCCCATCCCTGGACGAAGTCGCTGACTGGACCAAGAACGCCGCAATGCCCGACATGATTCCTGACCGCGGAAGACCCCGAACCGGCGCCACAGGCACCGCGAAAGTCGTTGCGTCCCCAGCTACCGAACTATGGGAAATCCTCACCGCAGCCTATGCCCGGCTTGGGTTCGAAGTCCTTGATTACGAGGGCTTTCGCGCCATGGTGCTCGCCAGGCTCATCGAGCCAACATCCAAAGCAGACACCATCAGAGTGCTCGATGACATCTGTGCACCGCACCCGTCCTTGCGGACCCTCTTTCGCAGCCTGCATCGCTGCCACGAAAAGGACTACAAAGACACTCTGGCCAAAGCCATGATCGCCTAGCGAACCCAGACCGTGGGGCTCGGAGCAATGATCATGTATGACGTCACCACCCTTCACTTTGAGTCGAAAAAGGAAGATGACCTCCGCAAAGTCGGCATGAGCAAAGAACACCGGGTGGACCCGCAAATCCAAGTCGGGCTTCTGGTGGACCCGGCCGGGTTCCCGCTGGAAATGCATATGTTTGCCGGGAACAAGGCCGAGACCACCACGATCGTTCCGGTGGTCCAAGCGTTTCAGGAGCGCCACGGTATCACCGACATGGTGGTCGTCGCTGATGCTGGCATGCTCTCCGCCGCGAATCTGACCGCTTTGGAAGACGCTGGGTTCAAATTCATTGTTGGCTCGCGTATGGCCAAAACACCTTATGACTTGCAAGAACATTTCGACACGAAAGGCAACCGGTTCGCCAACGGGCAGATCCTGGAATCGAAGCGCGTCATGGGAGTCGGTGCAAAAGGCCGTGAACGCCGAGTGATTTATCAATGGTCTGCGAAGCGTTTCGTCACTGATAATCGGAACATCAATCTCATGGAACGCCGTGCCATGGGCATTGCTGAAGGCACAAGCCAGATGCGTAAAGCACGGTTCGTGAAAACGACCGGGACGAAGCCTCAAGTCGATGAGGCACGTATTGAGCGAGCCCGTATGTTGGCCGGGCTCAAGGGCTACGTCACGAATATCGAGCAGTTGGTGATGAATGGTCAGCAGGTCCTTGATTCGTATCATGACCTCTGGCATGTTGAAGCGTCATTCCGTATGACCAAGAGTGACCTTTCCGCTCGTCCGGTGTTCCACCGGGATGAGGACGCCATTGATGCTCATTTGACCGTGGTGTTTGCTGCGTTGGCGATTGGCCGGCATTTGCAGGAGCTGTCTGGGATGAGTTTGAAGCGGATTATCACCGACTTGAAGGGCGTTCGTTCGGCGAAAATCCAAGTCAATGGTGATTATGTGTTGATACCTGCTGAAGTTTCTGCCGAGCTTCGAGAGCTATTGAAGAGGCTCAAGCGTGGATAAAAGTACTTACTAAGGCTTTGGCACGAAACAGGTCCGAGGCCGGCGTTCCAGCCAAATCAATCGGCAACGACGTCTTCTGGCTTCGACCATCGGTACATGCTTATATGAAGGCCCAAACTGAAAATCGGAGGAACATATTAGTGATGGCTTTGTCTTCGCGGCAGATGCTGGCACTCTGGACATCGAGGACCTCGATCCAGCGTTTACGAGTGCGACCACACGGCTAGAATGGGAGCAATGGTGCCGTGCGCTTGGTTCTGCGACGGGTAAAAATCGATTCATCATTGGTCCACCTGCATGGCGCAATTAACTACACGACAGATATACGAATCTAAGAATGCCTCGCACAACGGTTAGCGTTGTACGAGGCACCTTCTATCCTGGGCACGTTGCTTCTGGACAAAGTACCAACTGATCCGGGTCATTAGACGTGCGTTCAACACAATTGCTTTGGCTCATTCTTTAAGAGCACTCCAAACGCTAAATACTCTGCCCTGCGTTGCGCCTAACAGCACACCTCAGGGCAGTAATCGGGTACCTAGCCCATTGGCATTTAGGCACCATTACCGGATCCGTCACTCACTAGTACACGCAAGAACGATTCGAAGTTAACTTCTCGTTCACGCATTCATCGGATGTCATTAACTCCTGCTGATTATTATATTAATAACGACTAACAGGAGAAGCTATTTCATGAATAACATAGCAAACGCACGGGAAGCAGCTTCAGATTCGAGCGTCTGCATCCACTGCTTTGGGGTACACACTTTAGGATCAAACTCCGTATATCCTGCGGAATTCTGCTCCATGGATGCATAAAATTCGGTATTATTTTCATATTTCGAAATACGCCAATGCACAGTATTCGGACATCTTAGGTGAGCCGATCAATTTCATTCCAGAACGCCGTCCGTAATGCTCGTCGTATAGTTTGCTTGTCTGTCTTCCACTCCCCTAATGCTTGGGCACTATCTCTAAGCAAGGTGCGGTCAATTTCAGGTGGTAGCTGCGGACGATCCGCGATAATTTCAACGAGCTCACCCTGAGTGATACTCGACAACCAAGTCGTAGCCACTTTGGTACCAATGTCGGCAGCTGTTTCAAGCTCCCGCTGGTCCTCAGCAGCTTGTCCTTGATATCCAGAACGTTCGTTATCACTACAATAAACGACCTCAGCGCTATAGGTAATCACCTGCTGCGATTCGAAATTTCCTTTCCGACGCTGCCCCATGACGGCAGGCGTGGGAACGTTGCTTTGGGGCTCGGCAGGTACTTCCGGCTTTGGAACTGAACCAGCTATTGATGCCACTCGATCTACATGGGCACGATCCCATTCCAATACACGCGTAAACGAGCTATCAAGTAGTTGATCTGATATTACTTCGATCGCATCTGCAGTCAACGCCAGGTGTTCAGCGACAGAGGCCACACCCAACCGGGAATCAGATTTGGTAACGCCTAAAAGTACTACCTTCATTCCAAGATCTTGGGCTTCCTCAACGGCCTCGGCTAGATCATCATCGCCTGAAACTAGATAGGCAACTGACGCTGCTCCGTGCCTAGCTACCCCGACTAGGTCTAGGGCGAGCCTTAGGTCAACGCCCTTCTGCTCCCCGTTGTACGAGATCCGTCCAAGACGAACTTTAACGCCTGATATTAGGCCAATACGTTTATGTTGCTCAGTAAATAGACCATCTCGCGAAGCATCGTACCAATAAACTCTAAGGTTGTTCAGTCCCGTATTTTTTTTGACGGTTTGAACAATGCCTCGTATCAGCGATTCATAGTGTGTGGTAAATGCGGAGCGCAGTGTTGTCCCGGCGACACGGTGCCCACCGAGAGATAGGAGAAATCCTGCATCGATAAATATGGCGGTTTGATTCATCATAATATGATCCTACGCAGAATCGTTCAGGTAATCCGTCCGCACCCCCGCTGGGTCCATAAGGCGCCCATAAAGAAGAAGGAACCGACTCGCTGGGAATCGGCTCCTTCTATTCAATTGCCGGTGCTTAGATGCTGGTTGCTCGCATCATGTCATCGGCGTCGGACAGACGCGAATCGAATTCTTCGATTCGCTGTCCTACGCCAAGAAGCTCAGCAATAGCTGCTACGGTACGCTCTGAAGCCTTACCGTCACCGTACGGGTTAACTGCCGTCGCCATCTCGTTATACGCAGCGGAGTCATTGAGTAGTTCCGAGACAGAATCAAAGATTCGTTGTTCGTCGGTACCAATAAGACGCACGGTACCTGCGGTCACGGCTTCTGGACGTTCGGTATTCAATCGCATCACTAGAACAGGCTTTCCCAAGCTCGGGGCCTCTTCTTGCACTCCACCCGAGTCGGTCAAGACCAAGGTTGATGCGTCAATGATGCGAGTGAATTCGCCGTAAGCCAATGGCTCGGTCAGCGTGATGTTTTGGATTCCATCAATTATCGGCAGTAATACTTCACGCACTGCTGGGTTTCGGTGCAATGGCAGAATGAACTGAACATCTGGCTCGGCAACGGACAGGCGCGCCAGAGCACGTCCAATTCCGCGCATCGGCTCACCCTGGTTTTCGCGACGGTGCGTAGTCACCAAGACGATACGCTTGCCCGAATTCACGAGTTCTTCCAGTTGCGGATCAGTGAAGGGAACCTTCTTCTCGACCACGGTCAACAGGGCATCAATCACGGTGTTACCAGTGATAACAATGTCCTTGCTGGCGAAGGTTTCGCGTTCAAGGTTACGCTTACTCAACGAGGTTGGAGCGAGGTGAACGCTGGCAATCTGGCTGGTCAGCTTGCGGTTAGCTTCTTCCGGGAAAGGCGAGAAGATATCGTAGCTACGAAGACCCGCCTCAGCGTGCACCACTGGAATCCCACGGTAGAACGCTGCAATAGCGCCAGCCGTGGAAGTTGTGGTATCACCTTGGACTACAACCGCGTCCGGCTTTTCCTTTTCAAAAATTTCGTCCAAACCAGCAATGGTCTTGGTCAACAAGCCGTTGAGAGTCTGACGCGGTTGAATCACGTCAAGGTCATAATCCGGAGTAATCCCGAACAATTCGTTGACCTGATCCAGCATTTCGCGGTGTTGTCCAGTAACGACAACCACACAGTCAAAAATTTCAGCCTCTTTCAAGGCCTTGACGATCGGAGCAACCTTGATGGCCTCCGGACGAGTGCCATAGATCGGCATGATCTTTTTCATTTGAATATACCTGTCAGATGGAAAGCAGTTAGCGCCAGAGACCGCGAGTGTCAATGACTTCCTTGCCAGCAAGGGTGGTTGCTGGGACCGACTTGAACTGATCATGGTCAACCAGCAGGGTCACAACGTTGGCTGCTTCCAAGGCTTCATCCATTGGAGTCAAAGCCAAGTTTGAAATACCTTCAAGCTTCTTCGGAAGTGCCTCAACGTGAGGTTCCACGGCCAAGAACTCAACCACTGAGTTAGCCAGTGCAAGCTTACGAGCGATTTCGATGGATGGCGACTCACGCATGTCGTCAATATTTGCCTTGAACGCAAGACCCATGACTGCAACCTTGCCGTTGAAAGTATCGAGCTTGGTAGCAGCCTCAACCTTTTCAATAACCCAGTTTGGCTTAGCATCGTTGGTGTTACGTGCCATGCGAATCAGGTTCGACTCTTCAGGGGCTGCCGAAACTATGAACCAAGGATCAACTGCGATGCAGTGTCCGCCAACGCCTGGGCCTGGCTGCAAGATGTTCACGCGTGGGTGACGGTTAGCTAGGGAAATCAATTCCCAAACGTCAATATCCAAACGGTCTGAGATCACTGAAAGCTCGTTCGCGAATGCAATGTTCACGTCGCGGTAGGAGTTCTCAACCAGCTTCGCCATTTCGGCGGTCTTGGCGTCCGTGGTCAGGATTGCAGCCTGGCAGAAAGTCTCGTACAGCGCCTTGGCCTTCTCCGCGGCTTCAGGTGTAATCCCGCCAACGATACGGTCGTTGGTCACTAGTTCTTCCATCACATGTCCAGGAAGTACGCGCTCCGGGCAGTGGGCAACCAGCAGACTGTCAGTGGTCAGATCCGGACGCTTAGCGAGCAGGTAGTCTGCCATGTGCTGAGTTGCACCCGGAGGGGAAGTCGATTCCAAGATGACAAGCTCTCCACCCCTGAGCTTCGGAGCAATACCATCAGCGGCAGCCTCGATGTAAGACAAGTCGGCGGTGTAGTCAGCGTTGAACGGGGTAGGAACCGCTACGATATATGCTTCGGCTTCTGGCGTTTCAAAGCTTGCGCTGAGCGTTCCTGCTTCAACAGCCGCTGCAACAAATTCTCCCAGAGCTGGTTCAACAAATGGAACTTCACCTTTGTTAACCGCTTCGACGGTACGTGGAGTGACATCCACGCCTTTAACGATGATTCCCTTGGATGCGAGGATTGCGGCAGTAGGCAACCCGATGTATCCCAAACCGATGACGGCAACTTCTTTAATGCTGTTCACTAAAGTGGCTTTCCTTCTGGTACGAGTGTGTTTCGAAAATCTGGAGCTTACGAACGATCATATACCGCTAGTTTTCACAAGGTAACCAGTAAACCCTATCCCAAATCAAAACTGATGGTAAGGAGACGCATCACATCGGTTTATTTATTACTAACCGGTAAAGGCGATCTAGCTTTTTGGCATTTTGGGACCAGGTGCGAGTCCGGAGCACAAAATCCCTACCTGACTTCCCCATCAATTCGACCTTTTCAGGTGTCTTGGCCAGCGTCGCGATAGCACTCGCCCATTGCTCCACGTCACTTGAATCGACGAGGTAACCCGTGAGATCCTCTTTGATCAGCTCCCTGAGCGCTGGCAAATCCGAGGCCAAAACTGGCACTTCCGAGGCAAGAGCTTCGACCGGCTTCAATGGCGTCACGGCGCGCGTCACCGCACTGTCTTTACGTGGCAAGACAAACAAATTCAAAGACGCATGATATAAATGTGCCTTGTCTCGAGGCACTCGACCAGTGAATTCGCAAGAATTCTGGATGCCGAGTTCCGTTGCCAGTCGGATCAAGTTTTCCTTGTCGGTACCGTCGCCGACAATAAGTACCTTTACCTTCTCAGCGTTGGGCCCCAGCCGCGCCACTGCGCGAAGCACAGTATCGATCCCCTCATAGGGAACTAGGCTACTGACAGTTCCCACATAGAACGCCTGTTCATCCAAACCTAGTTCACGGCGAGCAGCGGTGCGATTTACCGGCGCTTTAAGGAATTCTTCGCCAATACCATTAGGAAGAATTTCTATTTTATTTTCTTCCAGTTCACCAGCCGTTAAGTTATCTTTCATCTGATCGCCCAGTGTGATGACGTAATCTGCATTTGCGGCGACATAAGATTCACGCTCACGGAAGAGTTTATAGCGCTCAGAATTCTCCGCTTCCGCTGGACGAGTCGACAACCAAGTATCTGCTAGCTGGCCTCTAACTTCGTACACCCAAGGAATTCCGGTTGCTTCGGAGACAGCCTTAACCGCTAGTGCATTAGAGAAATCGGTGGTGGTGTGAAGTATTTGTGGCCGATCGCGCAACACCTTGGCCAACAGTTCTTCGGCTTGTTGCTGGATTCGCCCGGCCAAATCATGTTTTGCCCGTCGCGGGATCAGCCGCTCATATTCAACAGAACCAACTTGATCCGTTGCATTTGCTTTAAAGACGCCAATATTTAATGGATAGTTCACCCTGGTGCAAGCACGCGTGTTCCATCCTTCCGCCGCAAGGGCCGAAAGCGTGGAATGGGTTCGTTGCGCATAGCCACTGCCAGTGTGGGGCAACGAATTAGTTGCTAAGAAGACGACAGTTGCTGTACCGGCGTCTTTGAACGATGAAAGTTTCGTTGGTGGCAGCTTAGGTTCAGCACCCAAATAGACCTGGCGTTCAGAAACATAATGACGTTTCTGACGACCTGGTCGAATGCGTTCAAGGAGGGTAATCGCCTCGCTCATATTGCCTAGGCCCCATTGCAATCGCGCGCGGGATCGTATTGCATTTGGCGATGAGTTCGAATGCCCCAAGAGATCCGAGGCGGTCTCCCATTCGCCGCTGGCGATACAAAGGTTCGCCAGGAGCACTGCGCCACGTTTTGAGTTGGAGTTCTCTAACCAACGCCGGCAGGTTTCTTTCAATTGAACCGAATCGTCAGAAATCATCGCCGATATCGCTGAGGCGAGAATATTACTTCTGCCCAAGCAAAGAACCTTGTTCAGCGCCCTAACCGGTCCATTGTTTTTGAACTTTCGCGTAACTTGAAGCGCAAAGTAACTTGGGTCATCAGATAGGTTCGAAAAAACCAATAGTGCGGTGTTCATCAGATTCGAAAACAACTGAGTATTCACAATATTGTCCTAGTGCTTGTCTGCGCCGGTAACGACGTCGCTTAGAAGCTTGGCATAGGTATTGGCTGCGTCGCGCAGTGAAGCATTTTTTCGTACCCAGCGTGATCCATGTTCATAGGTATTGAGCAAGTCTGGATTAGCTGCCAGGTGCGTCAGATATTCGGTTAGTTCTGGAACGCTTTGCCCTACAACTTCTCCGCATTCGGCCGCTGTGATAATTCCAGCAGCTTCACCTCGCACCATTCCGGTGATGTGCCGATCTAGATGCAGTAGTTCATAAAGTTTGGAAGGTACGGTGTGGTCAAAGCTTGGCCAGTCTGGACGCAAAGAGACGATACAGGTATCGGCCCAAGCATAATTATCCAGCACTAACTCGCCATACACCGATTCACGGAAATCAACTTTCACGTCAAGCTCATTGGCAAGCTCAACCAGACGACGTTTCTCGGTTCCGTTGCCTACGATTCTCAAGGAAATCTGATTTTCGAGAACTTTTGCCGCTCGTATAAGGGTATCGAGTCCTTGGCTGCGACCTATGTTTCCAAGATAAAGTACACGCAGAGTCCCAGTTCGCGGCTCATTGTGGATTTCTATTTCGGGTCGTTCAATTTCAACACCGTTAGGAATCGTCGCAACGTTATTGACACCGTTTAGGCGCATTTTTACTGCTAATCCGAGAGTCACAGTCACCAGCAAGTCGCTTCGCTTCACGAGATATGCCAAAGCATGAGAGACCATAGGTTCAAGCCAACGCCATTTTAAAACCTGTGACTCACGCAAAAGATCGGGCCAAGCATCGCGTAAGTCAACTACAAATGGAACACGCCGAATTTTACTGACCACGTAGCCAACTATCAGAGTCGGCAATGCCGGCACAGTAGCAATCACCACATCGGGACGCGTTGCACTTAATGCAGCAGGCAAACTCAACATGGCATCAACACCATGTTTAATCACTTTCCCAACCATGGATTTTGATTTTCGCAGTGATCGGTAGCGTTTGACGCTTACACGTCGGTTGTCAGCGAATGATGCCGTGGTGTGCACCGAGCTACCCCTGTGCTGCGGCGTAACGACGGTTATTTCATTGCCTAGTTTGGCCAGTTCATCAGCAATAACAGACCAACGGCGTTGCGGTGGCGAAATCTCCGGAGAAAACGAATGAGTCAGCAACATGATTTTCATTTACTGTGCGTCCTTCGGTCCTCTTACATAAATTCGCACCTGACCAGCCCTAAAAGAAAAGGTGCTTGTCATTGCGCCCAAACCATTGAATACTACCAGTCGCAGTGAGTTCGGAGTCGCTCAGTCCCCAGGTGTGGGCTTTCCCATCACCACTACGCATTTGCATGAAATTGAACCGATCGCTTGAATAGATGGTTCCACCACCGGCGATAACGTCACGCAGGAACTGCGTATCTTCTCCCCTGCTACGAGCGCCAAAAGGAGTTTTCTTGAAGACTTCCGCATGGCCAAGCATAGTTGGTCCCATGACGAGATTAGTAAACCGGTGCTCACGCTCAGCAAACCGCAACAGCGTCGCGTCCGAATCGGAAAGGTACATGAAATGAGCTTGTTTACCGACCACAGACGCGCCGCTGTAACGAAGCGCAGCAACTTGATCAAAGAGATAGTGCGCACCGTAGATGTCATCGTCATCCATTTTCGTGATGAAGTCACCGTTCGCCTCCGCGACGGCAACGTTAAGGCATTCACCCAGTGATAGATCTGAAGACAACTCAAGAATCTTGTAGTCGGCAACATTCGCTTTCGCAGTCTTGACCGCAAACTCTTCGTGGTCAATGGTGAAGCCGTGCGTCACCAAAATTAGCTCGGTATCAACTTTGACTTGGGACCCAACCGTGGAAATAATATGGTCAATCTGGTGAGGGCGAATCGTCGAGACAACTGCGCTGACTTTCGGGCGCGTGGCCATTGAATGAGCAGACGACGGCGTCAGTGGCAATCCGACAAACTCTTCAACCTGACGCGCGCGATGTGCGTAGGTGTGCTCCGTCCAGATCCGACGCTGTCCAAGGTGAACCATACGATCGCGTAATTCTGGACTCTGGACGATACTGCGAATCGCGTTCGCAGCGTCTCCACGTGTTGAGACTTCTAGAACCTCTGATGAATCAAAGAAGTTGCTAATTGCCGCGCTGGGTGCCGATATCACTGCGCTACCGGCCGCTGTGATCTCAAAAATACGACGTGCACACATGCTCGGGGAATCAACGACTGAATTAACGTTTAGGAAAACGTTGTAGTACTTGTACGCCGAAAGCATCTGCTCATAATCCAAGGACCCAACCACATGCTGATCATACGGAGCGGGGAACTGATACTTTTCTTCGCCCCCCTGCTGGCGTGAGAAGATATCCACTCCATGAGGGAGTTTGTGCGACACGTCGATTGCACCGCCGAGCAAAATTTCCATTTGCTCACGACGTTCCGGGAATTTGTGGGCGAAGTACATTCCCGCAAAAGCTACGTCGCGTCGCTCTTGGTTGAGCGGACGTACCGGGTTATGAAATGCGGGCTGAGCGGCGAAGCTCAGGGAGGCCACTCGATCATGGCCTAATTCACGCTCGTAGTCGACGATTTTTCGCTCATCCGAGGTGAACACAAAATCAAACAGGCGCGCACAATCCAAGAAATCTTCAAAGTGAGGAGGGTCTTCTTTATTCCAGAAAACCGCAGGAATCGATTTCTCTTTAAACGAATTGACCATGTCAACTAGTGCTGGTCTAGGTGCGCTGGTTCCGGTCAAATGGTACTGCCAGACTTTATTGTTGCCCGCCCATGCGGATTCAACGAAGAGCAAATCAAAATCGGTCACGCCAAGATGTTTACGCCAGTTTTCGGGGGTGATGAATGTGCAGTCCCATTCTGGGCCCCATGCTTTTGAGCTGAAATCATCTAGGATGACAGCAACTTTTAGAGTTGCTCCAGTATGCGGAGAAGGTCTGTAGGAAACTGGGGGAAGTTGAAGACCAAGCTTGGTCTCAATGTCACTTCCTTGGTTCTTGATATACCCACTGGTCCGAGACTCGTAGTCTTTGCGCCGGTACCATTCCAGCATCTGCGAGATCCCGCCTTTTTTAAAATGCCATGCAGCGCGACGGAGATTATTCGAGTTAAAGTTCATAGCCAGATGCGGAGTCTTTCAATATTGAGGCGAATGTATACCATTCTAAAGGCATATAACCCTTGTTGCCGGACCGGTTCATTTAGCCAGCCCGGCGCAAACGGTTACGCGGATCTGCTGACAACCTTAGATACTTTTGCGCAACGCGATCAGTTTCCCATCCTGGACCGATTCAGGATTAGCCAAAATTGAACGGATGGAAAGGATCAATGGCTGCAGAACTTTCTCCGTGCTGAGTCCCATGTCGTTGATAGTCGCCAAAACTTGTTCATGTTCAGCAAGTGAATTCGACCCAGTGATGAAGCGCTTGAGGAAGCCAAGCTGTCCGTTAGCAAGGTAGTCAATAGCACCTTGTCCACCCTTGTATTCACTTTGCGCGCGAGTCATGAGCAATAGTCGCATAACTTCCAAACGCTCAACCACCATAAAGTCGAAAGTTTCTTCACGACGAGAGATAGAGTTGAAGCGCATGACCCGCATATAGCTTGCTTCGCCCACCTCTGAAGCCGAGGTGACGAACATTCCAGGTTTCTTCAGCAACTGGGCCATGAATGCCACGTCTTCACCGCTGCGCAACGAAGAATCGTATTCGCATTCTTTGACAAGCCACGTAGGTATCAGCTTGGCACCGTTCATACCCAGTGCACCTGCCCTTTGGGTCAACGGTAGTACTCGTCCTGCCAACTCGGACACACGCCTGGTAGTAGGAGTATCTCGGTTGATAGCCCCGGATTCTTCATCAACGTCTGACAATCTACCGAGGACAACAGTATGGCTTTCTGCCCTCGAATATAGCGAGAGTAGGAAGTTCGGTTCCAGATAGTCGTCATCATCAACAAAAGTCACGAAGTCTTTCGTTGCTTGTTCGATTCCATGGTTACGTGCGAGCGCAACGCCAGCGGACTCTAAACTGAGGACTTTAACTCGTATATCTGTATGTTCCTTTGCCCATCCTGTAAGCAGCGCGACAGTTCCATCATCTGGTCCATTGGGAACAAAGATTAGTTCAATCAAGGAGGAAGGTAGCTTCTGTCCGACAATGGATTCCAAGAGACGTGGAAGTCTCGAAGCCCCCATATATGTAGCCACGACAATAGAAACTCCTGAACTACTAAAATCTGCGAGCGAAGCAGTTTTTAGTTCATTCACCGGTGCGGGAGTAAGCGCACGAATACAGGTAGCTTTTGCACCGTATTGAGTCTCAATTTCAATCTCGTAAAACCCTGCTTCCGACTGACTAACCCTAATACGCGAGGCATCACTAACTCGGTATGTAGCAATCACATCTCGAATCAGTTGGTCTTTAAGCAGAATTTTGCTATCAATGTCGATGACAGGCTGTAAAGGATCCGAGTCTAAATCTGATGACGCTTGGCCCAACGAGCTAACCGATAGCTGGCCAGCCACGATCCCCCGCGGATGCGAAACCGCAAACCCAGCTGCCCTGAGAATATAAACACCAAAGTCTAGTGCGGTCCTGCCTTGGCTAAGTTCAAAGCAATTGTTCCAAAGCGCTTCGTTTCCGTCTCGCTCGTCACTATGCTGCTCGTAACGTAGCAATGCATCTTTGTCACCGATCTGGTTCGAATCAGACCACCGGTTGTCTGTCTTCCAGCCGGCCAACACAGGTCGTGAATTGATTAATCCTGCTGCCAGCGAATCCGCGAATTCGTTAGGTTCTTCACAGACGGTGAGCGTGCCAAGACGCGAGAGCGAGATTTGCGGAACAATTTCATTGCGAATAGTGGCTGAAGCGTTAACCGCAACCTGATTGGAGTTCGGGTTCAGTCGCATGTAGGAAATCAGTGACTTCCTATCACTGGATATTAGAACATCACATTTACGCGCTAGTTCCTTGCCCTTCGCGAGAGTTCCGGGATCTGTACGCGACACGAAAATCGATCGCGCGCCCATCAGTCGTGCGTGAATGATGGCCTTTTGCACCAATGCCTGGTTTGCAGGAGCACAAAGCACTGCCGACGCTGCAAACTCCGAATTCGTGTCAACGACTTCTGCGTAGTCAATGACAAAGATATCCGGTGCCTGGTCTAAGACGTCAATGACGTTGTCTACGGTGCATACCGTCACTTGTGCAAGCATTGACAACGAAGCTAAGGAAGCTCCCCCGCCAGCGTAGGCGACCGTCAGCGTTGCCGGCTTTGCGGTAGCGCTGTGCGCCGAGTCGGCGGTTAGAAGCTTAACCAGCTCCTCGGTCAATACTGTGTGCAGTGGCAAGTCGGTGCTCAGAGCGACAGTCACACAATCACGACTCCCGTTATCCAACAGTGCGTCTGTATTCGCTAGTACGGCTTGATAAATCTCATGTACTGGATCATCGTTGCGGATCTCGTCAAAGACGGAAAGGAACTCTGCCGCAAGACGGCTTGATGCCGGTTGCCATACGAATGGAATTCCGACGCGTCGTGCCGCCAATAAGGTAGCCAATGACTCCAGCATTCCACCGGTTGCCACGGCGACGGAAGCCGCGGTATTGCGGAAAATTGATGCGATCTCCGAAGCCGCCTGAGCAAGGTAGTAATTGCTTCTGAGCGAGCCATCGAAGATTATCGAGTAGTCAAAGATTCCACTATCAAGAACGCTAGCTGCTTGCGAATCAGTTTCTCGCCCAGGTATGGGGATCTCAATGCCGATATGAGTGAGGGCAAGACCATCAGTGAGATGCGCAATGTCCTTCTTTGAAGTCTTCAGGTCAGAAACAATAACTGCTCTATTAGGCGAAGCCTGATAGACACAGCCTGCAACGCGCTTGAGCAATAAGGACTCTAAACTCATCGCGGTTTGGAAGACCCCACGGACCCAGTGTTCCCATTGCTTCAGTTCGCCGGTGTCATTCGCGGTCAACTTCATATTCGCGTCTAACAATGAAATCGATGTGGCGTAGTCCTGTACCTTCCAGGATTCAGAAACCACGTTCAAAAGACTCGCGGCAGATTTACTTGACTCATGCTGCTCAATCAGAGCTTCAAGATCATGGTTCGAAGTAGTAACCGAGTTGGAAAGTTCCTCCTCAGACTGCTTGCATTCATGGATGAGTCTGATCCAGTTAGATTTAACAAATGAACGCGAATAGCGGGTCGAGAATTCTTGGACTTCCAGAGTACGAGCAGCGTGTGTTTGCTCATCGGAAATAGTTCTGAGAATTAGCGCGGCAGCTTCTTTGGCCCCGGAAACGACGAAGTCACTCGGGTAGATTTCAGTGGCTCCATCACGATCCCAAATTATCGGAAGGGCACCACTAGCCATACCTTCTACCGGCGCAAGGTGGAAGGTCTCCCGGTAGCTCGGTGAAAGCATCCAGCCGATCTTCCTGAACCAACCAGCCATGTCTGGACCAAAACCTTCGAAGGCAATGTGTGATCGAAGGTTCTTGTTGGCGGCAATGCGTGCGTAGAAATCGCGATATGCAGCCTGGTGAGCTTGTTTTTTCCACTCCCACGAATAATTCCATGGATCATGCCCACGCATGTGGAGGATGAACCGATCGTCATACTCTAAGAGTTCTTCTAGCAAGTCGAGAGCACGATCGGGTCGCTTCAGAATTGGTACATAGCCAGCCATACCAAGATGGAATTGTGAACCATCCAGCTTTGGACGAGCGAGATCGCCGAAATCAACCGTGTTCGAAATTACCGATGTCTTCGAGGCTGGCCAGCCTTTAGTCTCAATTGCCTTCTGACGGTAGAACTCGGAGACAAACACAATTTGATCAACGTTCCCAATATCAAGCTGGTCTATCCACGGCTGAAGTAGCTCGTAACCATGGAGCCGAACAATTAGCTTCTGCCCTTCGCGCTTGTTCTGCGCGTACCAGATGGCGTTAAAGCTCGCGAATTCACAGATAACAACATCTGCCCATTCCACGAATGGCTTGCTCTGTGCCGGGTTTGGAGTTGAGTTGTTCTTCCAAAGATCGATCCGAAGCGTAAAATCTGCCGATTCGTTGAGTAGTTCAACTATGTCGCCAGCGAACTTATAATCGGCTCCAGCGAGCACAATATTTGTCTTGTCGACAGCAACTGTTTGCCCCTTTTGGGTGCCAAGAGTGTCCGCTACTCGGGATTCAAGGGTCACGTTGTAAGCGTCGATTCGGTCCGGATCTATTCCAAGATCGAGCAGTTCCTCCGCAGGTGAGATCTCTGACAGGGTTCCCCGGACGCTATGATTCAAAAAGTTATTTACGGAAATCGGTACGATGCCTTTCGACATGTAGTCGAAAACTAGGAACTCAGCCAGCCATTTCTCCGCAACGTCGGATGGAATCAGGCCTAAGGTCACATCTGTTGCCGAACCATGGATCTTCTCGCTACAGATCAGGCCAGGGATCGCCGCGGCCACCGCGGTGCTCGGAGAATTTTGCAATTCGCCCCAAACTTCAGAGGAGTCTTGGAAAACAAAGTTGAGCCTAGATTCGCCAAGCTTTGAAAGCTCAGCCACTTGTGATAGCTGGCCAATGTACGACTTGGGATGAATCAACCCCGGAAAGACGACAGTTGCGTGACTAGCATCCACGTAGGAATCACCGAACTCTGGCAAGTCAGTAAAGCCGTCTAGAAGCACTGGCAAGTAGGTCCTGCCATTTGCCGCCGTAGAGCTATTCTCGAGAATTGATCTTTTTGCTTCGCTAAAAACGAAGACTTTGCGAGATCCGAGGTAAACCCCATCAACAACAGTTTTATTGGTCCATGCCGCGCGATCAATTTCTTCGGAACAGTCATCCAGGAATGCCCAGAACTTATTGGCTATGGCGCGGCCACCTGCAATGCCGCGGCAAAGCGTCCAACCGAACCCAAGAACGATGTCATACCGGCTTTGTCCACCGTAACGGACCGCACGTTGCGCCAACATACGTGCGCGATTTTTATCAGAGTCCGCGTCAATGGGTGCGTCAATGAGTGCTTCGACATCAAGATCAAGATATTCGATCGGGAAATCTTCAATCCGGCCGGCAGGATGCAATATTACTACCTCCGCGCCAAAGGAGCGTAAAGCAGAAATTTGCTTCGCTACAAGCCGTCGATAATTGTTTAGGTTGGCTGATTCTTCGTCAATCACGCACAAGATCGTCTTGCCAGAAAGAACGCCAACATTGTTAGCTTCGTTACTCACTATTAGTCCTCCAGCTCAAACCGTGCGTTTACGTGGCGCATGATGCAATCAAACTCCGGCGAGATTTTTGCTCCCTCGTCAAAGTCTTCCGTATTGCTATAGGGGAAGACCACATCACATGCGCTTTTGATACGGATAACAGAGAATGGATGCTCGATGCTGGGACAGTCCAGAAACCACACCGGGATACCGTTCTGTCGTGCGGTACGGCATAGCTCGTAGACCTCTTCGCGTAGGCTAGCTGCGCTTTCCGTTAGAGTTCCGAACCATGGCCCCTCGGATAATGCTGCTCGGTCAATTAGGACGGTTCCGGAATACAAGTTCGACAGGACTTGATGGCTCAAGCCAGGTGTCGCGACTGTGCAATCTAGTCCATTAGACTTCAATTCATCAGCTAGCTGAAAGCTCAACAAGCCATAGAATTTACTCTCTGTTCCTATCGGTAGGCCTGAGCCGACTAGCCTGGAGAGAGATAAACCAAGAGTGTTTTGTGGAACCTGCGGGGTTGAAGCTCGGCCGATCTTTGTCAGCACTTCTTCGAGACCCTCTGTACCTGGCGTTGATACCGTCATTATTTGTTGCCTAGCTTCTCTTCGATTATGCGTATTAATCCCTCAGCAATTGCACTAATGTCACCGAGTGGTGTTTGCACAGTCGCCGGCTTCAAAGAGAGACTACTGCCGTCTTCAACGAAGGCCCATGACTTAGATTCAGAGCCTGCATAGTCACTCCATTTCGAAGGCAGGTAAGGATTAACCGAATGGTGTTCACCTGACCTTGCATCATTTACGAGCAGGTAATCGAACTTCTTCGTAATCCCCAAGAACTTCAGGTATGGGAGTGATCCGTTCAACGTCACTTGATGCTCAATTCCATGAGCTCCAACCCCGCTAATGGCCCTATCTACCAGGTCGTTATAGGCTTGCGCAGACATACCGCGAGGACGTGCTCCGGAACCGCTAACCGGAATATAGTTTGTGAATACATGCAAATGGACCATGGAACGGTATTTCTCAGGGAGCATCCGGATCGCGGTAGTAACTTCGGTCAATCCACGCGTGGCGTAGAACTCGCCAAAATAAGCTAGGTTAACGAGATTTGAATCAACCTCGTAGTCCACCACTTCAGCCTCATAAAATTCATTCGGCAGCGTTGGGTGGTTACTAACAGTAGATTTTTCTGCGACTCGTTGCTTCAACTTCTCGCTGTAAATATGACTCAACATGATGCTTTTTTGGTGGTCATTTGTGAACACTATTTCATCAGCATGCGCGTAGACGATGATCTCGGCAAGAGAGAAAATTGTGCGTTCTTCTTCTGAAATGAGGCCAAATTCGGCTTCTATAGGTCCCGTCAATTCCCTGACAAATTCATCGTCTAACGGCGCACCGCCACGGGGCAGTCCCTCGACATCGAGCGATAGTGGATCAGAAAATTCTGCTACCCATTTAAGGGTCGGATTTTGCTTCTTGATGAGCACGCCTGCATAGTGCGAAGGTGCCCACATGGCGCGCGTGTAAAAGTAGTCGTACTGGCTGCCTGCGTTGATTTTGTCTTGGGCCATTCTTGAGGCGCGTATCGCATAAGCCTTGAACGCACTCCAGGTTGCCCATGAAGGAACCATAGGTAGGAAAAACTTGCTGTAGACGTAAGGTGCGGCAATTCGTTCAATAGTGCCATCAATTTTTTTACGATGTGCGAAACTGCAAGCAATGACATCGTAAGAGTCGCCACTGGCTCGGATTCTCTTGGAGGCGACAACGGCTCCGGTATCCGTGTAGGGCGAAAAGTTATATAACACGGCAAGCGCATTCGGTTTCTGCTGCAGCCGAGACCATTCAACATCAAGATTATGTGTAGTAGCTAACTGATCGTTGAAACGAGTCCGTTCATATTTTGAGAGTTGAGAGATATATTCCCGGATCTCCGCATACAGCGCATCTGCGATTGGTCGATATACGTCCATTCTGCGCGAGGTCACAAACTCTCTAGCTCGCATTAGCGAGCGCAGGTCGACGATGTACTTCTTCGCAGCATCATCGACTGACCGTTTCGGTTCTGCTGCGATTGTCAGCGTGTCTGCTTTGGGTTCTATCGAAGTATCCTGAACGACCGCACAAGATTCCGAACGCAAGAAAAGTTCCAAGGATAAGAAACGATGTCGTGAATTCCAAGATGAATTGCGGACAAGCCGATATTCATCAGCCGACATCCTCAGTTCCAGGCCAGCTTCGTTACCGTCAGATAGGTCTGCCGTTGACAGAATCGATTTCACGACGACTGCTGAAGACAACGCCCCAGGCTGTGTGGTCTCGTGCTCGCCTACTTCTTTTTCTCCTGACACAGTTACCTGCGTTTTCAGAAGTTCTATCGTTACAACGTTCATGCGGTGTACTCCCTGAGTGTCTGATCAGCCCATCAAATAACGACTGCAAATGATGAATGAACGGACTATCCGCGGTGGCTCTTCTTCATGAATTCAGAAATCTGCGCCTGCAAGAAACGAATTTCCTCAACCGTTTTAAGGTGAAGTTCACGAGCTACTGGGCTTTGCTCTCGCGAGATTTTCTCCGCTACAGCGACAAGCCTCTTTGAAGCTTCATTGGTTGCTTTGTCGGCAACAGGAGCCGAGCCGAGATTAACATTTCTAAGTTCTTGCCTGATCACTGTACGAGTGTCATGAATAGACTGCTTCTGCCGAAGAATCACAGCGCCCCACGCCAGCAAAGATCCAAGACCCAGCAGCAGCAAAGATACCTCAGTGCTCAAAAAGGAAACCAGAGCCCCAGCTAATAAAAGAATGCCACCGAAGAGTGGGGCGATCTTGGCGATTAATTTTATTGCAGAACTGCGTGACACGGGGCTACTCCCAAAGAATTAGACGGCGCTGACTTGGTAAGTATATCCATCGTCTTGTCAAGATAGGGAATTCACCATGCCGTTACCTTTGCAATCCTCCCGATGGGAAACATTGGGTGAATTTCATGCGAAAACTGATACTTTTTGTTCACTGAAAATTAAGATTAAGAGAGAATCCGGCACTCGTGATCCAATGCATACTGTTGGACGTCGTGTTAATTGCCGACCACTAGGTTGGGACCCTTCGAGCGGACCAGCAAGTATGCGATAGCTTACTGATTCTCTTTAACCCATTCATCGCAAAACCTCGATGGCGTCATTCCATCCAAGGAACTATGTGGACGTACCCGATTGCAGATGTCCTTCCATTCATCAGCTGAACCGCGGCCCCAAATCAGTACAACGGGTGGTTGGAAACCGAGCTGCGGGGTGGCGCATCGCGCTTCTTGGATACCGCGGCACCGATCACATACATCGATGGTTCGTCGCTGGATCCTGAATGGGTGGTATCACCTAGCTACATTCATCTGAGATCGCCGGATTACGGTTGGGCCGCGTCCTAGTTCAGCTAGTCTAAGAAAACTAAGCTCCCACAAGGGGCGCATTTTTGTGCCCTCCGTAAGAGCTTCGGGGGGGGGTAACTGCTCAGAACTACCGATGGCGATTTGTCGTGCTGACGTTTCATTTCTTCAATCATGGCAAGTAGATCTGTCACGATATCCTCTCGCACCAGGTTAAGTGGATTGGCCGGATTGTTATCCAAGGCTTCAAGCTCCATCAACAAGGCAGCATGCTTTCGAGTGACCCTCTGGAATTCGGGGTTAGACTCGTCATCCTCTTCAAAAATCGAGTCCAAGGTCGAAAGCATCAATCAAACTCCCGATTTATTGAATCGTCGTTATGCTGGGCTGATCATTCCTGTCCAAAATCTACGGTGATTTATAAGACTACCCAGAATCCCTAGTATCATCGTCACTTGACTACGAAAAATAGGGATGCATAAATGACGAAGATTGCTTTTACTGACATTGATGTTTCAGCGGACGGATGGCTCAGGTGCAATGTCACCCGAGAAACCACCGAGCAGTTTCGAATTCAACTACCCTACAGTTTCACCCCCTCGACGGACCTTATTGCGGCTGCTTATGCTTCACTTTGCGGGCAATCATTCCATGAAGTCCAGATCGATCTTCCACTCGGTAAGAACCAAGTCGCCAATCTTGAAGTGTCGCTCAAAGCCAAGGTCACTCACAAGTCAGGCTTAGACATTAGGCATCGTCCAGGAACCGAACGGGGCCTGAACTTCTCCGGCGGATTTGATTCGCTGGCTGCCAAAGAGATTCTCGGTGAATCGCACCTTATTTCGCTGGATTTCGGCGGAAGTTTCAGCCGTGAAAAAGATTTCTTCCAACGGTTCAATCCGCTCACCTTCCGAACCAATATGACCGCGCTCAAGCTAAATACATACACGTGGCAGTTCATGGGTATCGGATCCATACTCTTGCGAGACGAACTGCAACTCGGGTCATACTCGTTTGGTTCGATCTTGGCTGGTTCTCTACCAAGGATCTTCTCACACCCTCTGGATCAGAGCACAGGCGGTATCCCGGTAGCTAACGCACTCGGAATGAAGATAGAAAACCCGGTGGCTGGTATCACCGAAGTTGGTGCGCTTCACGTGGCTGCCCGAAATAATCCCGGGCTGCTGATTGATGCGCTCATTTCGGTTGCGCTCCCGAACGAGGACAAGTTCCAGCGCAAATATCAGATGGTCGAGGCGATCTCAAAAGATCTTGGATTACCCACCAAAATGCCTGAGGTGACTAACCGGAGTACGAACGTTGAGTGGGGCGTGTCCTTCGCAACCGACCTCTCATCGCTTTATGTCGCCAAAATGCTAGGCAGTGAATATATCGCGTCATCGTACAAGGGCGGGATTCCAGCGAAGGTCATCGAAGCGCTAGCCGATATAGATCTATCGTTCATGCTTCGCGTCAACCCGCAGGCATACGCAGGTGTGGACCCGTCAGTGCTAGCGCAGTGGTATAGCGCGCTAGCATTAAATGGGATCACTCCTTACGAGCGTAAGGATTGGTTTGAATCCGCTAAGGTGATGAAACTTTTGCGCGGGGAGTAAATTACCAATTTTGGTTGCCAGGAAGGTGAGCGCTAATGTTGGCGTTGCGCGCCTCCTGAACTTTCGCGGGCACTGTGAATCCTTCGGGGTTTACCCATGATTCTTCGTTAACAGGGCGTGCCCGCATTTTGCGTACCCTACTCAACCCAAACTTGCCTTCCGCGATCCAATAGTCGGCCGGGACTGCCACGTGTCCACTGCCTGTAAATGGCCTTGAAATCGCGAATTGGCCCTTGAACGCCGAGAATACATGTTCATTCTTGGCACCAGATTCAGCGAGGAACGGTGTTAGGTGCTCGCGCATGTGTTCCCCGTCGCCGGTGTTCTGCACGTATTGCACGACGTTTCCACGGTTCCAATTTGGGTCGTTATAGATATCTGCGATTCGGAAGCGCTGAGGGCATTCAGCCATCACCCCGTCATACCCCAGCCCAGTCCAACCCGCAGCACGCATGGTGTTTGCTATTGGCCCTTCGCGGTACCTGAATAGGTCTGTCTGGGGGATCTTAGGTACGGCGACTGAGAATTTGAAGCGAGCGCCGAAACGCATAGCTGTGAATCCGCCAGCGGACGATCCCTCAATGATCAGGTACTTCGCGCCGGTCACTTGCATCATGCGTCGAACGAAGTACTCCATCCAGTCGTCAGGGTTAATATCGGGAGTTCCGAGGTACCAGGACAGGGTGGTGGTGTCGCTCAGTGTGAGAGTCGGGTCTGAGAAAAGAATGTATGAGTCACCGGATTCTCTTGCCATGTTGACGGGCGAGAACATGTGGGATCGGGGGTAGCGGGGTGACTTGGCTGCATGAAATCCGACGCGGAGAACGTCGGTTTCAGTTGATGCCATTCCGACCATGAAACCGAGTTCCATACCGTCGCCGATATCCATCGTGAAGATTTGTTCGTCATCGCCGAGGGTTGGCTCAAACGAATCATGCGATCCAAGATGGATTTCTTTGCTCTTGTATAGCGGGTGGAAACTCACTGGTTCTCCTTGAAAATAGACTCAACCAATTATCTACGGCGAGTACTAATACTCCAATTCAGGTTCAGTCATTACTTGTAACTTCCTGAACAAGCCAACAATCAATATCCCTCAGACCTTTTAGGAGCTGCCTTGTCTGGACGGAAAATTCCAAGTCAAGTGAGACTACCAAGCCTTAGTCCGCCATTTTTTCTCCGTCTTCATGTTCAATCGATTCGTTGCTCCATGCAACTTCGGGCAGCAACATTTTCTTCGGTAACCGGTTCATCCCAAACCGCTCAGGATGCTCCGCCCGTGCCTGTCCAACGCCGCAAGGCGTTGGACATCCATGTGCCTAATCATGCCGGAATGCACGTCGGCAGGAGTATAAATCCCCAAACCCGAATGACGATGCTCAGTGCCATACATATGAGCAAACCGGCCCATACAATCCCGGGCATGCGCTAACGAACCAAACTGCTCAGGGAATACCGGCATAGACTTCAATGTCTTAAACCACGACTCGGAATTATCTCGAACTCAGGATAATTCCAATTATGCCGAGATCGTGATTAGGCTGAGCCGCCATCCGGACGATTGGAACCAGGCAGGTCACGAAGTACCAGCTGCCTGAAAAGCTCGGCATAATTCAGAAAGCATCTAGGTAGCCGGGCAACGAGTTGGGCCCTTCGTAGATACCCTCAGAATACTTGGTTGAACGTTGCAAGTACGCTTCAAACGTTCTTTTCAATCAAAATCGTTTTTTGTCGTCAGATCCAGTATCTCCGTATTGAATGTCGGTAGTTGAGCTGCTCCATCACGGATAAAGACTCGTACGTGATAGTTCCGTCCAGCTGTCACTTTCCATCTCCTCACAGGCTCGTCCGAGTAAGGTGACTTCGCAAGCAGTTCATTACCGCTATACAAATAACAAGCCGCAACACGCGCATGCAGGAGATCCCCCACGGCAATGACTAATTCCGTTGAAGTTTCGTCATACCTCACCATGTATGGAACCGACACTTTTGACCCATTTAGTACGGCATGACGCGCAAAATCTCGGTAGACCGTACCAATGTCGCCATGGCTAACACCAGGAACGACAGAAACAGAAATAGGTTTCCCCGAGGCGGCGGTCATTTTTTCGAAAGGTCGAATATGGCCCAAAAGATGATGGTCCTCAGTACCAACTAGAACGGACACGCGTGTGTGCCTTGATCCATCTTTTATAACATTAGAAAGGATCTCATTGGCCCATTCCCTATCACCAGGAGTACTCCCCCCAGCCAAGTACCGCAATACTTCTGGTGCATGTCCAGAAGTGTAATTACCTATCAGTATCTGTGGTGCTCCAACGATCACACGCCCCACACGTGCAGCATAACCATGAATCAATGCTGCAGAACCGCCCTTCGACGACCCAATAGTTGTAATTTTAGAGCGATGTATCCCTAAGGATTCGGCAATATCGGCGATCAAAGCCTGAACTGAGTGAAAAATTGAGGTGTCGCGACCGTGGGAATAATAATATGATCCGCGTTCACCGAAGTCATCCAGAATAAATAGCTTCGATGTTTTTGTCCCCCGAAGTGCAGAACGATAGTCATGTGCAAAGTCGCCGGGTTGGCGCAATGACGAAAAAATAACGGTAAGAGACTCCGTAATTGAGCTTGGCTCGACCTCAAGAAGATAGCGGAGTGGGACGTTGCCAGCCGAAGTTAGCCACTCACCATTCGGTTTTACTCCACGGTCTACAAGGACGTAATCACCCAATCTAACATCCGTTGTCACAGCCGCAGTGCCAGCGAATAGCTCAACCTCTAAGGCCGTAGATTCCTGCACTTTTCCCATTGATGAGAAATGCAACGCTTGTTTCTCAGGATTCTGATTTCCTCGGAGTAGGTTGAGTCTGAGCGCGGTATCGGATGAAACGAGAACTTCTCCGATTTTCGAACCATCACGATAAAGCTCAACTCCACTACCCCGTAATACGGGAACCAGATCTGGGCCAAAGTGCCACAAATACGTATAGCGGTGTGATTGGTCGGAGCTCACCTTGTCTTGGATCCTAATGTGCGTTTTCTCCGTAGACTCGCCTTGAACTTCTACCTCACGTGAAGCGATGACTCCGTCATAACGCGAGGTGAATGCGCAAACCCGTAGCTGGTTCTCAGTTGACCCAAGATCTTGGAACCAAGTCTTCTCCATTGCCCCGTCATGTCTTTTGAGTCCTTTCCCGTCGACCAACAAAGTGTTGTGGCCAAAGGACGAGTACGCGTGCTGTACCAATGGATCCCCATAGTCATACCCGTAGGGGCCGGCATCATCTAGTATTGGCACTCCACCAGACTCAAGATATACATTGAGCTCGTCAGAATGTTTATGGTAAGAACCATGATATGCATTCGCCAGCATCAGGTACGTAGCGTTTCGATCCGTCCAACTTGTCCTAAACGCCGCATATCCGCTTTCTTCAAACACAGCAGCTCTGTTTACGGGGGGAACTCCTCGCTCGTGGGTCACTGCCCATTCAAACTCAGCAGAATCAAAAATCGAGATAGCCTCTACAGGGATTTTCTCTCGGCTGGTGTCTCCAAGAGGTACGAAGGCCGAGCCAGGCGTCGTAGCATGAAGAGCGAATTCTGCTGCTTGGACTAGTAGTTGTTTTAAGAATTCTGATGGCGGCAATCGCATCGCTGAGGCAAGGTTTGAGTAGTCTGCCAGTTTTTCGCAAACGAGCAAGTGATAAACAGGAGAATGTTCCTTGTGAACACCGTCGACTCCAAAAGTAGTTCTCGCGTAGGTGAGAATCCGGTCCCATACGTCCAATACTTCAAATGGTATCGGCCGTTCTTCGAGTTGGAGCATTGCACCGTAAATAAGCAAAGCACCGTCCTGAAGCATCCCATGATTGTTTAGCCCAGAATGGAAAGTTTTCTCAGAGAGAAGAAGTGCTGTTGCTTCCATGAGGGCTTCAAAATGGTCACCAAGTTTTGGCCCGATAGGAGATCGATGCAGCGCCATTAGGGACTGTAAGCGGAGCGCCGTGGTTTCATCGTGATAGGCCATCGGATCGTCACCGGGACGGAAGCCAAACTTGCTGGTCCAATCTTCAATCACGGTCTGTAGACGAGTTACCAAGGCGATTCGCTCGTGGTTGTTCAACTGATCCCAAGCGGTGGTCCAATCCACCATATATTCAAATCCATGAAGCCAGCGCAGTGTCGATCTCGGATGAGGTTCAATCCACATCTGCCCGTCGGCAATATTGAATACTTGCTGCTGCGTAGAGATCACGACGTTTTCGTTAAGAAAAGTGCGTGCGTGCTCCAGAGATTTCTCTCGTCCCTTTAGCAATTGCTTGCGCACTGTTTCTTGTAGCGCTGCAGTCATCCCTGACTCCATCGTCATGTTTAAAATCCGTTCAGTTAGCGATCAAGACAGTTTAGACGGACGCAGCGGCAAGTATTTTATGTAGCTCGGCAAAGTCTTGAGGATCCTCGGTACTGGCTTCCGTAAAACCATTGTCGTCTGCATTCCGCGTTGCCAAGGTTATTTGGTCGATAATTTCTTCGTAAGCGGCTGCGACGTTGAGCCTATGCGATTCACCGATGGTTTTAAAGGAAGGCAGTTCGATGGTGCCCGATATTTTTGGTGTATCACCAAATTCGAATGCAACTGAGTTCTCATTTGCACCGATGATCCATCCAACTTCTCGAAGCCAAGCACTATCTCCTTGGCTCGCCTCCATGGACCAAGAACAGGCCGTTTCATTATCGAGGGACAGTTCGGATAATCCATCTAAGACTGTTTCTTGTTCCCACGCGTCCAACGACGTGTTGCGCTCAGCTGGAAAGATCAGCTTTACATTGAACCGAGAATCAACGCTGAGCAGCTCCTTTATAAGCTGGTAAGCGCCGGCCACTGCCACCCCCTCATCTCCAGGGCCCGCGACGACGCCTACGGTGTATTTTGCAGACCGAGTTTTCACCCGACGTGACGTGTAGTCCACAGCCTTGGGAATAACGAATACGCGAGCTGCCGGAAGGCCAGCCCATCGAGCTGCTTGACCACGATCCGCGGCTTCACGAATGAGAACACCCGCAAGTACTACCCCTTTGGGCACCAATTTAGTTCTTTTACGCCAGGTAGCCCAAACAGGCATCCCTGCCGTAAGATCCCCCTCTAGTGAGTCCCCTTCGACAACCGTGAAATCGGTGAGCATGTCAGCTGCTTTGACGTCACCTGTTCCCGTGGACGAATCAACAACTACTTGACGTAGTTCACGAAACACAGTTTTCATCGAGTGGCTGAACTGCTGGTTGCCAATTACATTCAGCTTTACCTTACCGTCGTTCCCAGAGTCCCCCCGGATTGCGCGTTCCAGCTCAGTTTCGAGATAGTCTGCGCGAACTTTGACGCGGAACATGTTGACCGCAGGACCGGTGATTAGACGAAGATCTTCAAGATCGAGCTGCTCAGTTTTCACCTTTTGCAATGCGTCCAGCACATCACCATTGTCGATAAAGAGCGGGTAGGCGGTACCAAGTAGCGACTCGTGCATCGCAGTTCTGTTCAGTAGCGGCTGCACTCCGCATGCCAAATATTCAAGCAGCTTCGTCGATATCTCGTGACTAGAGTCTAATTCTGAACTGCGCCACGCCAGGCCGATGTCATGTTTGGTCAGTTCCCGCATGGTTTCTTGCCGGCTCATCCGGCCCAACCAGGCAACGCCAGTCGAGTCGTTAATCTTTTGCCGCATTCTGGTGGACCATGTCGGATCTGTGGCGTCATACTGGATCTTGTCGCCAACCATCGTCAGTTCGACATTGATTCCTAGCTCTGCGGCTTTTGACGGAATCTCGCACATTTCAAGAGTTTTCCATGCACGTGCAAATTTGCCCGCGTACACCAGCCGGATTGGCCTGTTGGCATTATCGAATTGCTCGTTGGCAATGCCCTTATTTGGCACCGCGTGTGTATCAGGGAGCATCGGATAAAGCACGAGTGTCTTTCCACGCGCAGCAGGAACGTGATATTCGAGAAAATCTCTTGCTTCGTTAGTCTGGGCGAATACTCTGCGGGCTGCCGTCGCAATTCGCGTCAAGTCAGCACGAATTTCGTCAGTCATTTCTTCTGCGGTCTGTGGAATGTCTGTCATATAAGCCCAGAGTCGGGACCCGGCATGGGGTAACTTTGAGACTTCCTTACAGATGGCAAAGCCTCGACATACCACTGCATCGAATCGACGTTCATCGACTAATTTTTCGATGCGTATGGCCGCATTAGGTTGTGAATAACTTGCACCCCTCGCTTTTTTGGTAGAAAAGTCATCGATAATTTCAAGGTCACTAATTGCCTTTAGATCCTCGAACAACCCTCCGTTTTGGGCAGGAGCCTTCAGGAGGAGAGACACATGAGAACGAGTCTTGGTCAAAGCGTTGGCCATCGAAGTTAGCCAAACGGCAGAGCCATCGATATAACTCAGGTTGACGTCACCATAAAGCAAAACTTTTCGTTTAGCGTCCATTGCTCAACATCTTTTCCTATTCGAGTACAGTTCTTATCCGCTGGATGAGTGACGGTTCTTGCATTCTCTGGCGAGGCTCGCTCAAGTTAATCTTGATGTCCCCCAGAGCGCGGAACCGTTCAAGATTAACGTTAGGAACTCGACATCCTCGCTGGATGTAAACGCAGATCCCTCCTGCGATTCTTGCGGCCTTCGCAAACGCTTCCAACTCGGCAATTCGACTCTCACCAATCGACCCGTCGCTTCCAGCCCACGCGCCTCCTAGCAGGGCACTTTCATCAATGATCCAAGGAATCCCTTGTGATCCAGCTAACTGGTGAGTGGTCAGCCCAGGTACAAGAATGAGGATATTTCCTAGTCGTTGCCACTGATCTAAGAACTCTGGTGCACATATTACTAAGGCATCGCGTCGCGAAGTTATCTGGCCATGATTAGTTCTTTGAACCAGCCGATACCCAATTTTTTGTTGGTCTTTATTTTTTGACTGGATCATCTTTGTTCACCAATGGGTGCAATGAGACGTTGGATGTCCTTCGACACGGTATCCAGCGAATATTGCGCAACTACAAAAGCTGTATCCGCCGAGTCATGAGATCCATTGAGGATTGAATCTGCCATTTGCTCAACACTATTTGAGATCCAGCGACGCGGATAAACATCGTCTGCACCAGGCCAGTACAGAACAGCAGGTCGAGCTCCAGAGGCAACACCATCTGCGATTGTGAAGTGGAATGATTCAAAATCACTTGTTGAAACCGCAACTCCAATTCCCGAATACCATTCAGCCATATCGTCGCCGTGACCTTCTAAGACCACGGTGCCAGGACTAGATTCATTGATCAGGTCTATGCGGTCATACTGCTTCTTGTACCAAGCCATTTCGTCTGGGCGCCTTGCCATCCAGGGGTAGTCTTCTGGTCCCTTTCCCTTCACAACCATTCGATATTCCGAGTCAGTTTCTCGGACTTTTTCAAGAAGGTCAAGAGCAACGTCCAACCGCTTCGCCTGTGGAACAGCGCCTACAAAGCCAATCGTTTTATGAGCTTGAGGTTTTTTCTGTTTCCGAAGCTTTTCAGCGTCAACACCGTTGGGGATGATCACCGTTTTTTCGATGGGTACGCCGTGGAATGCAACCGCAATGTCTCTAACCAAGTCATTAACGAAAATATAGGTATCAACAGCCTCATGATTCACTCTCTTCAAATACGAGGTCTTGATCTCTTGGCTGTGCACGCGGACGTATAGCCGCTGGTTCGGTAGCTTATTATTCGAGTACCAGATCGCGTTGCCTAAGCCCCACTCGCAAAGAATAACGTGAGCACGCTTTAGCGCCTCTAGGCTGAAGGCTTCATCATGTACCGTGTGGTTTTTCCATTTATCAATCTCAACCTCTGCCCCCGCTGCTACCAGTGCATCAGATATACCGGTAATAAACTTCAAATCGTGGCCGGGAATCAGTATACGAGTTGTCGAGCCGTCTGCTTCCACGTAATTCTTTTCAGCGGGCTTGGTACTTGCCACTGAATCGCTAGGGTTCCCTGATTCGGGAATTACCATGGTTGGTGTTGCTTGGTGAACTACAAGAACAGTTCTCTCGTTATCGCTTCGGCCACCGTCAGCTCGTTGCAAGCCAACTGGTAAGGTCTTGCCGCTTCTGACTCTAGAGACCAATTCGCCTTTGTTAGCTGACTCAGTTGAAACTCGAACTTCATCGCAGTTTTCGAAAGTAGCGGCAACTAGCAAGTCTTCATAGAAGGTTCGCGCCCGTCCGGCGACAAAGTTTCCCAAGTACTCAATGTTTTCGGGTTGTTTGTCTACGATTTGGACGCCACGTCGACGCGCCAAAGATGCAAGTTCGTCAGAAATCTCAGCTTCAGTGCTGACAACGATTGCGGCCGGGGCTGCAGTTTGTGACAGCAGTTCCCGAACAGCATTTTGTGTATTGGATTCCAAGCCAGATTCGATATGAACGGCATAAGAAACAGGTCGGCGATATCCGACGGAAATTCCGGCGGCACGCAATAGCATCGTAAGTATCATCGTTGCTGTGCTTGTGCGATGCGCTTCTCGAACGCTATTCCAGGCTGAGCTTAACCATATATCTGGTTCACCTACGAGCCGCGCCAAGTGGTCATCCAACGAATCAAATTTGGCATTTGGTACTGTAGCAATTTCGATAAGCCCGCGAGCGGTAGCTTCAATTGTGAGTTTGCGATCGTTCGGTCCAGTACCACGCAAGACGGCTAACGTCTCCGTCGCACGCTGAAACGCTTGATCCGAGTCACCAAAAATCTCACTATTCTTTGCGAAACGCTTAGGCAGAACGACATTCGTATCACCCACCGTGCAAACGAGCAATCCGTGAACTCGCGCGATGTCGAGAACTTGTTCGGAAGGCACGGCATCAGGAAGTACCGATACAACATTCGTGCGCACCTGACGACCAAGTGGAGACGTTTTCTGAGGGTTAAATACCGGAGTAAAGACAGAAAGGCTTATTTCACTCGTAGTTTTGAGTGCGAGTTCCGGTTCTATCTCGTTTGCTCCGGAGAAGACCACATGATCCACGTATCTTTCTAAGTCGCTGATTTCAGACAACTGATCAGCTCCCTTGTCCGAGACGAGGATGCACGGAACATTGGCAGCTGAAGCTAATCGGAGAAAATCGATTTGGGCAGATAGAGGCCATGCATCGTCGGCTGTAGTACCCGATAAAATGACCGCATCGAATTTTGTGTCTTCAAGCAGAGCCGTCCAACTAGCTGCTAAGTGGTCAACGGGAATCGCCTCACAATGTTCGCCAAAAGGAACAGGCAATGCGCCCTCCCCCAATACTGCTAAGCGAATCGAAAGCAGTAACTTCATTTCCGGAGCAGCCATAAGAGTTTTCTTTAGCGAATCACGGGCAAATGCATGAGCCTCAATGAGCTTGGCACAGACTCGTTGCCAGGTACGTTCATCCCCCACCCATAAACGAGCTCGTCTCTCGAAGTCTCGGCGCAGATCCGCGTTATCAATGAGATTTCGCAACTCGTTCTTCAACGATTCAACATTGTCGGCATGGAACAATGGTGCAATTACACCGTCAGCAGATAAATCTCGTTGGGGCGCTACATCTGACATGAGGACTACTCGGCCGGCTGCAAAGGCTTCCAAAGGCTTAAGAGGAGAAACCATTTCAGTGACCCGGTTAGCGGTGCGGGGACAAACCACTACATCAAGGCTAGCCAGAAGTCGACGCACATCATCGTGGGGTATACGACCCAAGAAATGAACGAGACGCTCATGCCCCCGTTCCTTTGAAATCTTTTTAAGCTCCGATTCATGGTTACCCGAACCTGCAATAACAAGACGGCAGTCGGTTCCTTCGGCGTTAAGCAGTCCGACAGCTTCAATCAGCAAGTCCAAGCCTTCGTAGGAAACTAAACTTCCTGCAAATCCGATCAATGGTGCTTTCCCGAGCCCAGGAGCTGGTTTATATACGGGGTCTTTCAAGAGAGGACGAATGAGGTCAATGTCGACGGCATTCGGAATGACTGAAATCTTGTCTTTGGAAACTCCACGACGGACCAGTTCTTCGCCAAGCTGTCGTGTAATGACGCTGACTGCATCTGCTTCGATAGCAACTTGGGTCTCCAGTGCTGCGTCAAGTTCGAAACGTTCTGACGCGCCCCAGTGTTCACTCTTAGTTGCTTGAGTGACTTCCCAAAGACCACGAACCTCATAGACAAAAGGAATACCAAGCCTTCGTGCAGCAATCAACGCAGGCAACGCAGTCTGGCTATTCGAAGCCGACTGAATCACAGCAGGGCGGAATTTGATGGCTTCTCGAACAAGAGCATCAGCTGCAACTTGCATGTAGGTTCCCCTTGGAAGCTGGTCGAGCCCAGCCGTGGGGAGGTAGACATACTCTAGGATCCCATTATCGTTTACGTGGCGTTCTCGTTCTGGCTTGTTCGGTACGATAACGTCCCATGGATAGCCGGGTCGTCCGACGACACGTACTTTCCGTCCATTGGAGGCTAATCCTTCAGCGACACCCTGGGTGCGGATGGCGTAACCGTTTGAGTGGAATTCTGGCGTTGCATGTACACAATATAGGACCCGGTCTTCTTCTTGTTCAACCAACGGACCGGATGAACGCGGTGGAACAGGTGGTAGCGACGCCTGCATATTCGCCGCATCGTTTATTTGACGAACCAGCAATGCCCCACGGGCGTTAAATCCGCTAACCAATAGTGGATATTTGTGTATCAATGCGGCCGGACGAGTAATCTCTCCTCGATCGTTCCAAAGCCGCATCAGTATGGATAAGAGCTCGCCCGGATTGGGTGAGGCACGAAATTTTTCCAGTGAGTCCTCGATATCGGCGGGCATAGCAGGTGTAGATTTCGCAGGTACGACCGGAACGGACTTCGCCACCCCAGCCTTAGGAGCAGCAACCACCGACGCCTTCGCAGGAACCACCGGAACAGACTTCGCCACCCCAGCCTTAGGAGCAGCAACCACCGACGCCTTCGCAGGAACCACCGGAACAGACTTCGCCACCCC
>NZ_PCPU01000015.1:0-32504 GCF_002975455.1 Arthrobacter sp. MYb224
GCCGGAGTTGGTGACGGTGAATCCGAATCTCACGGTGATGATGATCGGTGAGCGCTGCGCCGAACTGATCCGCGGCAGCTGATCCGCGGCAATCGGGGGTGCCGCCGGATGCCCGGCGGCACCCCCGCTTCAAGTTGTGCCACCATTGCCAACGGCCAATTGATCGTTGGCCTTGCGGCCGCTAAACCGCTTGGATCTCCGGCGCACGCTTGGTCGCCGTGATCACCCCACGCGGAATATCGCGGCGCCCGACGTCGATCAGCCCGCTGCGCTCCTTCATCTTGGCCAATTAATCGAGTGTGGCTTGCCTGGCGGAGCCCGGCTCGGAGACGGTCAGCTGGATTTCGGCGTTGCCGTAGAAGGCCATGTTCGCCCCGAATCCGTGGTGCATCATCTTGCCTACTCAGCGGCCGATATTTTCCAGGCCTTCGCCAACCAACGCTAGGGGCGTGCGCGAGCGCGCGGCGAGAAGAACCTAAACTTGAAGGCATGACTGCAACACTGGTGGCCAAGGACCTTGCCGGGGGCCACGCCGATCGAACCCTCTTCTCCAATCTCAGCTTCACGCTCTCCCCCGGAGAGGTCTATGGCATCGTGGGCGCCAACGGCGCCGGCAAGACGACCTTGCTGCGGCTGCTGGCGGGGGTCGACGAGCCGATGGGCGGGAGCGTATCCACCGCCCCGGACGGCGCGTTCATCGGCTGGATGCCGCAGGAGCACGAGCGGATCGCCGGCGAATCCATCGCCGCGTACCTGGCCCGCCGCACCGGCTGCGCGCAGGCCACCGCCGCCATGGAAGCCACCGCCGAGGCGCTGGGCTCCGGGGATCCCGGGGCCGATGACGCCTATGCGGTGGCCTTCGAGCACTGGATGGCCTCCGGGGCCATGGACCTGGAGGACCGCGCCCCGGGCGTGCTGGCGGAGCTCGGCTTCGAGCTGCCCATCGACTCGCTGATGACCGCGCTGTCCGGCGGGCAGGTGGCGCGCATCGCGTTGGCCGCCCTGCTGCTCTCCCGCTTCGATCTGGTGCTGCTCGACGAACCCACCAACGATCTGGACCTGGCCGGACTGCAGCGTCTGGAAAGCTTTATCACCTCGCTGCGCGCGGGCGTCGTGCTGGTCTCCCACGACCGAGAATTCCTGGCCCGCTGCACCACCGGCATCGTGGAGCTGGATCTGGCGCAGAACCAGGTCGCGGTCTACGAGGGCGGCTACGACTCCTATCGGGAGGAACGCGAGATCAACCGCCGCCATGCCCGCGAGGCCTACGAGGAGTTCGCCGGCAAGAAGGCCGATCTGGTCTCCCGTGCCCGCACCCAGCGCGAATGGTCCTCCCAGGGGGTGCGCAACGCGATGAAGAAGAACCCGGATAACGACAAGCTGCGCCGCAAGGCCTCCAACGAGTCCTCCGAGAAGCAGGCGCAGAAGGTGCGGCAGATGGAATCGCGGATCAAGCGTCTGGAAGAGGTGGCCGAACCGCGCAAGGAATGGGTGCTGCAGTTCGAGATCGCCGCGGCCGAGCGTTCCTCATCCGTGGTCTCCACGCTCAACGAGGTCGCCTTGGAGCGCGGGCATTTCAGCTTCGGCCCGCTGTCCATCCAGCTGAACGCCGGGGAGAAGATCGGCATCACCGGACCCAATGGCGCGGGGAAGTCCACGCTGCTGAACCTGCTGCTGGGCAAGCTGTCCCCGGATTCGGGCACCGCAACGCTGGGCACCTCGGTAGCCATCGGCGAGATCGACCAGGCGCGCAGCTACCTGCCCGAAGAGCTGCCCCTGGGCACCGCCTTCGAAAACGCCCTGCCGGAGATGACCTCGGCCGATGCACGCACCCTGCTGGCGAAATTCGGGTTGAAGGCCAACCATTCGGCCGCCCTGGTCGGTGCGCTCTCCCCCGGGGAACGCACCCGCGCTGGCTTGGCGCTGCTGCAGGCGCGCGGGGTGAATCTGCTGGTGCTCGACGAGCCCACCAACCACCTCGATTTGCCGGCCATCGAACAGCTCGAAGAGGCGCTGGAAAGCTACGAAGGCGCGCTGCTGCTCGTCACCCACGATCGGCGGATGCTGGAAAATGTGCGTCTCGACGCGCGCTGGGAAATCTCGGACGGCCAGCTCACCGTGCGCCACTGACCGGGCGCGGTCCTCTTGCCAAGGACTTGGACGGCAAATACGATCGAAACAATTTGAAATTCTGCCCGCCGGACAGTCAGTTCACAGATATTCAACGTAAGCTTTTAAATATGGGAGCCGAGTTTTTCAGTTCTTTCGACTGTGAAGTCGACGCCTATACCCCAAGGATATTTACATGAGTAGCAGTTCAGTCATGGAATCCACCGCACCTTCCGTCAAACCCGGTGATCCGAAAAGCTTCTTCCACGTGAAGAAGCTCGTCGCCGATGCCGGTTTGGTCCAGCGCCGCCGCGGCCACTACCTCGGCGTGGCGATCGTCTTAACCGTCCTGCTGGGCGGCACGATTGCCGGATTCGTCCTGCTGGGAGACAGTTGGTTCCAGCTGCTTATGGCCGGCGCCTTGGGCCTCTTGCTGACCCAATTCGCCTTCCTCGCCCACGAAGCGGCGCACCGCCAGATCCTGACTTCGTCAAAGGGCAATGACAAGCTGGGCCAGTTCCTGGCCAACATTGTGGTCGGCATCAGCTACCAGTGGTGGATGAACAAGCACAATAAGCACCACGCCACACCGAACACCATCGGCAAGGACCCGGATATCGAGTGGGACACCATCTCGTTCCAGACCGAAGATGCCAAGCGCCAGCGTGGTGTGCTCAAGTGGATCACCGAGCGTCAGGGATACCTGTTTTTCCCGCTGCTGACCATGGAAGGCCTCAACCTTCACATGCTCTCGATCAAGTACCTGTTCCGCGCGAACCGGGTGAAAAACCGCAAACGTGAAATGTTCTCCATCGCGCTGCGCATCGTGATCTACCTGGCCGCGATCTTCTACTTCCTGCCAATCGGCATGGCCTTCGCCTTCATCGGCGTACAGCTGGCAGTCTTCGGCGTCTACATGGGTGCGTCTTTCGCACCGAATCACAAGGGCATGCCCATGATTCCGCAGACCGCACGCATCGACTTCTTCTCCCGGCAGGTTCTGACCGGGCGTAACATCATGGCGAAGTCCACCTGGGGCAACCGCATCCTGTCGCATGTCTATGGCGGGCTGAACTACCAGGTGGAGCACCACCTGTTCCCGTCGATGCCACGCGCCAACCTGGCTGCCGTGTCCAAGATCGTACGCCAGTACTGCGAGGACCACCAGGTTCCGTACACCATCGCCACCGTGCGTGAGTCCTACTCCCAGGTCATCACCTACCTGAACAAGGTTGGCCTGTCGGCCCGCGACCCATTCGATTGCCCGATGGTCACCGGTTTCCGAACCATCTAGTTTTCCCGCACCACGCAAAGCCTCAGGGGAGGATCCATTTCGGATCCTCCCCTGAGGCTTTTTTGCCGCCGCTTGGGCCCTTGGCTACTCACCGCGTTTCAGCGTGCCGACCTCCGCGTTATCCGCGTCCAGGACGAGCATGGTATCGCCCGAGACCTGGGCGGCCACCGCGGAAGCCAACCACGGGTCGATTCCCGGGCAGTACATCTTGGTGCTGCTCAGCTGCTCGAAGCGGATCTCGCCGTCGGCCTCGCTCCATTGCCCGGCGATCCGATTGCAGCCATCGTTGCCCGACACCTTTCCATCCTCGGCCAGCTCGAGCCACGGACTGCCCTGCGCCTTCTCGCCCCAGAGCCCGGCGGGGTCCGCGCCCGCCCCGGAGCTACCGGCGCAGGAGGCAAGGCTCACCGCAAGGAGCGGCATCACTAGAACTGCTAGAAATCGCTTCATAGTCCCAGCGTAGAACGAGGCGGGCGGCGATCCAACGAAGTAGCAATAATTCGTGGCCCGCACCCGGCACACCCCGATGGATTGCCCAGCTTGGCCGGCTGCGCCCGGGGCGCAAGGACTTCTTCGCCCGTTCTTTCGGCCCCCTTTCGCCCTTGGCCAGAAGCGCGCAGACTAAGAGGATGGGTACCGAAGCAGCGCCGATGTTCGCCGATCGCCACGATGCCGGCAGGCAGCTGGGAGTTCGGCTAGCCAGCAACCTGCCGCCGGCAAATTACTTGGTCGCCGGCTTGCTGCGCGGAGGAGTGCCGATCGCCGCCGAGGTCGCCGAGGCGTTAGGTGCCCCGGTGGCCGCGATGACGGTGCGCAAATTGGGGGTTCCGGGCTTTGCCGAGACGGCCTTCGGCGCGCTGGCCAGCTATCGCGGGAGCCTCGCGACCTACCTCAACCCCGCGATCCATGCCCAGGTGCTCGCCGACTTCGGACGGTCCACGGTGGAGAAGGTGGAAGGCCGCGCCCGCACCGAGGCCGACCGTCTGGCCCGGGTCTTCGCCGACTACGCTCCCCCGCTAGCGGGAGCCACCCTCGTCCTATGCGACGACGGGCTGGCCACCGGGGCCACGATGAAGGCGGCCCTGCTGCTCGCCCACCGGCTCGGCGCCCACCGGCTGATCGCCGCCGTGCCGGTGGCCCCGGCAACGTCGCCCGAGGAATTGGCCGAATTCTGTGATGCGTACTTCGCGTTGCACCTCCCGCAGCATTTTGGCGCCGTGGGCCGGTTCTACGACCGATTCGATGCCACCAGCGAGCAGCAAGCGCTCGCCCTCCTGCGCGCAACAAGTTGAGCACGCACGACAGCTGCCATCACCCGACCCGGGGTGATCGAGGCCTCCACAAAGTTGAACTTCAGCAGCAAGTCGATGAAGCCGGCAGCAGCGCTTTCGAGCGATCGCTTAGGCGATCGAGATCAGGTCCCGGTGCCCTTTGCGCTGATCGATAATGGCGACAAACATGGTGATCAGCACCAGCAGCGCGATGGCTACGAAGGAGAAGCTCATCGCGTTGGTCCAGCCGGAAAGATGGTTCACACCGTAGAAGATCGCGGTGATCATTGCGAGGCCCACGGCGGTGCCGACACGCTGCGAGGTCTGCATGAGCCCTCCGGCGCTGCCGGAGTTTTCCACGGGTACTTCCATCAGCGTCAAGGTCTGGTTCGGGGAAATAATGAATCCCTGCGCGATGCCGATGAAGGCCAGCGAGAGCATCATCCACCAGATGTTGAGCAGACCCCGTGCTTCGAGCTCCACCACCATAATCGTGGCCAGCAGGCCGAACAACGCGCTGCCGGCGCCGAAGACGATCAGCTTGCGTCCGACACTCATCACGTAGTTTCCCGCCAGCTGTGAACTGACTGCCGAGAGCAAGGCCGCCGGCAGGCAGATCAGCCCCGCCTGCAGGGCGCTGAAGTCCAGCGCGCTTTGCACATAGATGGCCACCAGAACCCAGACGCTGCTGACTCCCATGAAGTACAGCCCGGCGATCAGGCTTCCATTGGTGAAGCTGGAAATCTTGAACAAGGACAACTCGACCATCGGGGCGCGTCGGCGTGCCTTGTACTTCTTCTCCCAGTGCACCCAGAAGACCAGGATCCCCAGGCCCACGACGAGCAGCGCCCACAGGGCGGGGTTTTCGCGCCCCTGCACAAAAGGCAGCAGGAAGGCGAGCAGGCCGGCCGCCAGCAATACGCCGCCCACCGGGTCCAGGTCCAGCTTTCCGGTGCCGCGCACGAGCAGCGGTCGGGGAAGCCACAGCAGGGCCAAGAGCACGGCGATGATGCCCACCGGTACGTTGATCAAGAAGGTCCAGCGCCACCCGGCATCGGGGCCGAGCCAGCCGATGAGGAAGCCGCCGAGCACCGGGCCGATCGCCACGGAGACGCCGATGACGGTACCGAGCAGCCCGTAGGCGCGTCCGCGTTCGGGGCCCTTGAAATGCTGCTGGATCATGCCCATCACCTGCGGGTTGAGCAGCCCGGATCCCAAGCCCATGATGAATCTGGCAATGTTCAGGCTCGTCGGGTCCGGCGCCAGGCCAGCGAGGATGGATGAGAGCGTGAAGATGACCACGCCGGCAACGAACACCACGCCGCGGCCCAGCACGTCTCCGGCACGGCCGGCGGCCACCAGCACCACACCGAAGGTCAGCGCGTAGCCGGCCAGCACCCACTGCATATCGGCTTCGGAGGCACCGAGGGTGGTCTCGATCGATGGCAGCACCACGTTCACGATGCTGACGCTGACCAGGGACATGAACATGGTCGCCAGCAGCACCCAGAGCAGTCGCCAGCGCGCGCCGGACGACAGCGGTTCCGGTACCGTCAAAGATCGCTCGGGCATAGTCCAACTTTCCACGATTTAACTGCGCCAGCGGCGGTGGCCGGATGGCGTGCACAAGTAGTTCAGCGCACGGAGTCGAGAACTTATTCCCTAGTGGGAGGCCACGTTCTTGGCCAGGATCGCTTCGATCGCGATGATGCGCAGTTCGATCAGGTCCTCGAACATTTCGTCGCTGGTTTGGCCGGGCAGCTGCAGCGCCGCGCGGCATTGCGGCGCGGCCACCTGCGCGGCGGCATCCAGCCGCGATTCTGGCATCACGCGGGTGACAAGTTCTTTATGCTCCTCCGGCAGCCGGTCATAGGTGTAGTCGAAGCGCAGCCCGAAGCCGAGCACATCCTGTTCCAGCGCGCGAACCATGGTGACCGCGGTGTTCAGCGGCAAGTTGATATCGACGTAGAACTGGAGCAATCTCTCAACCAGCAGCGCATGCCGTGGACCGATGGTCACATTGACGTTTTCCTCCATGCCCACCAGTGAGGCCCGCGGGAACGCCCGATGGAGCCGGCGCGATTCGGCATAGGCCATGCGTACGCTCGCCTGCCAGTGCGCCGGATCAAAATCGATCAGCGGCGCCTTGTCCAAGAAGAGCTCCACCGCGAGGTTGATGATTTCCTGGCGGTCCTTGACGTAGTTGTAGAGCGCGCGCGGGGTCACCTTGAACTCGGCGGCCAGGCGGTGCATGGTCACCGCCGCAAAGCCTTCGTCCCCGGCGATGGACAGCGCCCGTTCGACCAGATCCTCGCGGGCGAATGTGGTCCAGTTGGAATCCTTGCGTGGGCGGCCGCGCCCGCGCTTTGCAGAAATCTCCGGTGGCTGGTTTGTGGCTTCGCTCATAGCAACAGTCTAGGCCTAGACAGCGCCCGCTTTCGGTATCTCGCCGGCCTACCGGTTTTTATCGCAACAATGGGTCTAATACAGCGCCAGCAGCTTGCGTGCCCGCTCGTGCCAGAGATTTCCGGCGAGCGCCAGATGCCCTACGGCGAACGCGACGCCTCCGGAAGCCCATGGGCCGATGAGCGCCAGCGAGCCGATGGAGTTGAACGCGGCGACCAGGCCGGCGGCGATCACCAGAATGCCGACGCTGACCAAGAGGATGTGCGCCCACCATTGGCGGGTGGGCAGCAGCACCGCGAGCAGGCCGAGCAGGCTCGCCGGACCGATGATCAGCCAGCCGTTCAGCTCACTGGTGCGCAGCCCCGCGGAAACCACCCAGACCCCGGTGGCCAGCACGAGCAATGCCCCGGCGATCAGCCACAGCGGGCCGGGCCGGGCCATGGAGCCGCGCATCATGATCAGTGGAGTGAGCACCTGCGCCCAGAGCAGCACGGTGATGGGCAGGAAGAAGAGTCCGATGCCCGAGGACCCCACGACCACCACGAGCGTCATGAAGCTCGCGCCAAGCAACCCGATGACCGTGGAGAAAATGTTCTGCAGGTAAAGGCCCACCACGCTGAGCAGCACCGGCAGGATCGCCACCCAGATCACCTGCGCTCCGACCAGCGCTTCGAGCCGCGCTAGTCCCCCGTTCGCGCCGTCGGCGAAGGGCGTCCAGTCGCCGGCGTTTCCCGGTGCCGCAATGGGGCCGAAGTACACCACTACGGTGGTGAGCAGCGCAAAGGCGAGGATCGGCCAGCCGAGGATGCGGTTCAGGAATTCCTTGCCGCTGCGCACCTGGAGCGCCTCGGGTGCGGTGCGCTGGAATTTCGCCGCGCGCATGCCCGCGGTTCCCAGCTGTTCGATCAGCTCAACCTGGGTGCGGCCACGCCCCGGGAGCTTGTGGATTTTTGCCCGCGTCTGCTCGATGATCTTATTTCGTTCCGCAGGAGTCAGGTGGCTCAACTCGTGGCGCAGCTGCTCCACATATTTGCGCGAGGCTCGGGGAAGGCGTGACTTCATGGGGCTTACTTTACGCGGTGGACCGGCCAGTTTCGCGAAGGCGGATGGGACACCGCGTTTGCAGTGTCCCATCACGTGGCAGTCCCTTTTCAGGGCGATCGGCAGGCGCCTATTTTCCGGCCCCTGCGGTCAGCCCGCCAACGATGTACTTCTGCAGGAAAAGGAACAGCGCCATCACCGGGATCGCGGCGAGCACCGCACCGGCGGCGAACACCGACCAGTTTGAGGTGAACTCCTCGGAAACGTAGGAGTACAGGCCCACCGCCAGGGTCTGGTTTTCCGGGCTGACCAGCACCACGGAGGCGATCACGAAGTCGCTGGTGGTGGAGATGAAGGACAGCAGCCCCACCACGGCGAGGATCGGTGCGACCAGGCGCAGGATCATGGTGAAGAAGATCCGTGCATGCCCGGCCCCGTCGATCTTGGCGGCCTCGTCGATTTCCACCGGCACGGTGTTGAAGAACCCGTACATCAGATAGGTGTTCACGCCCAGCGCGCCGCCGAGGTAGACCATGATCAGCGCGATCTGGTTGTCGATGCCCAACCCCGGGTACACCTCTCCCAGCGTGGTCAGCAGGATGAAGATCGCCACCACGGCCAGCAGCTGCGGGAAGATCTGCACGACCAGCAGCGAGACCAGCCCGAAGCGCCGCCCCTTGAAGCGCATCCGGCTGAAGCTGTAGGCGGCGAGCGCGCCGAGGAAGACCGAGGCGGCGGCGGTGGTCAGCCCGATGAACATGGTGTTGGCGAACCAGGCGGCGAAGGGACGCTGTTCGTTGGCGAACAACTTGGCGTAGCTTTCGAAGCCGATGGTGGAGAAGAAGCCGTTGGAGGAGAGCAGGGTGCCATTGGGATTCAGCGAGGCGGAGAGCACGTAGAGCAGCGGGAAGGCCGCGTAGATGCACAGGGCCACACCGATCAGGTGCCGCCAGCCGGTGGCCGCGAACCATTGGCCAAAGCCCTTTTTCGGCGCCTTGCGTGGGGTGGAAATCGAAGTACTCATTAGTTCAGTTCCTCCAAGGCCTTGGTCTGCTTGAAGCTGATGACCGCGACGAGCGAGACGATCAGGAAGATGATGATGGAAAACGCGCTGGCCAGCCCGTAGTCGCGTTGCGAGCCGACGAAGGCGACCTTGTACACCATGGAGATCAAGATGTCCGTGGCCCCGACGTTCATCCCCGAATCGGCTAGCCGCGGCCCGCCCTCGGTGAGCATGTAGATCACGTTGAAGTTATTGAAGTTGAACGCGAAGGAGGAGATCAGCAGCGGGGCGACGGAGACCAGCAGCAGCGGCAATTTGATCAGCCGGAAGATCTGCCAGGGTTTGGCCCCATCGATCTTGGCCGCCTCGGCCAGTTCGTCGGGAATCGACTGCAGCGCACCGGTGCACACCAGGAACATGTACGGGAAGCCCAGCCACAGGTTGACCCAGAGCACCGAGAACTTCGCCAGCCACGGGTCGGTCAGCCACGGGATCGACGCCCCGCCGAAGAGCACCTGGTTCACGTAGCCGAAGTCCTTGTTCAGCATGCCGGCCCAGACCAGGCCGCCGAGGAAGGCGGGGAACGCGTAGGGCAGGATCGAGATCACCCGGTAGACCTTGCGCCCCTTCATCCGCAGGTCGTTGAACACGATGGCCAGGAATAGGCCGAGGAAGAAGCTGGTGGCCACCGAGAGGAAGGCGAAGCCAAAGGTCCAGGCGGTCACGGAGATCAGCGAGCCGCGGATCGAGGAGTCGGTAACCGCGCGGGTGAAGTTGTCAAAGCCGACGTTGATCGACCAGCCGGGCATGAGCTGCTCGCCGCTTGGCGCGCTATAGGCTCCGACTCCGGTATCCCGGTAGACGAGGCCGGTGGTCGAATCGGTCATCGTGTCCGCGTTTGGCTCATAGACCAGGGTGGAGGTGTATTGGTAGGCGGTGCGCCCGTCGGAGGTGCGCAGCGTTCCGTCGGCCGGGTTCTCGCTCATCGGCACCGCCAGCGAGGTGACTTCCTGCTGGCGGCCGAGCAGGTCGGCGAAGGAAAGCTGGGTGTACTGCCCTAGCGCGTCCGGGTCGATGGGTGCCAGCGGGTGCTGGACGTCGCCCATCAGCGACTGCCCCTCGCGTTCGACCAGGAGGGCCAGGCCATCGGCGCCTTCGAGCACGGTGACCGGGTAGCCGGCGGATTCCGGCACGCGCTGCTGGTTGCTTTGCAGCAGCGACATGATCGCGTCGTCCTTGTCCGAATTATGCCCGGAGCCGTAGTTGGTGAAGGCGATATACCCGGTGTAGCCGATCACGAAGACCTGGAAGATCAGCAGGAACACCGCCCCGGGAGCCAGGTACTTTGCCGGCAGCCAGCCGCGCTTGAAGTAAATGGCGTTGATGACCAAGGTGATCACCGCGATGATGCTGGCGATCAGCAGCGCATCCTTGGCTACGGCCAGGAACACCGCGAAGAGCGCCGTCGCGTCGAGGACCGCGATGGCCAGGATCTTGACGAGCATCGCTCCGAGCCCGGTGTTCAGGTTGCGCGTGAAGCCTTGGGCCGTGGAGGAAAGCTTAGCTGGTTCATCCTGCGGCGCACGGTCTTTCGGCGCGGTGGTTTTCATGGTCATCCCGGAGTTCCTCGAGCGATCTTTAGTGAGCGATAATCGATGCTGCGGCCGCCGGGGTCCGCCCAGGCGGGTCGGATCCCAGCGGCCGCTGGTGTCTACTTGGAAATTGCGGCTTCGATGTCCGCAGCCATTTCATCCCAGCGCTTGACTGGATCCTTGGCCTTGCCGGAGATGATATCCGCCTCGGCCACACCCCAGAATTCCCAGACCGCTGCCATTTCCGGCACGTTCGGCATCGGAACGCCGTTCTCGCCGACCTCGCCGAAGGCGGCAACTACCTCGTCGGCTTTGGCTGCTTCGAAGGCAGCCTTGTTTGCCGGCGGGCGATCGCCGACCGCATACAATTCGGTCTGCACCTCTTCGGTGCCGATGTAGTTGGTCAAGAATTCGGTGGCTGCCAACAGGTTTTCGGTCTTGGAGGAGACGAAGAACCCCTGGACGGCGACAAATGGCTGGGCCGGTTCGCCGCCGGCGCTGGGGATCGGGTCGATGGACAGCTCGATTTTCGCTTCTTCGGCGGCCTCGACGTTCCATGGGCCGGTGATCAGGAATGGCGAGTCTCCGGAGATGAACTTCTCCTTGGCGATGTCGCTGTCCACCGAGGTTTTCAGCGTGCCTTCCTTGCCCTGCTCGGCCATCCACTTGGCGAATTCTGCACCGCCGTCGTTGCCCAGTTCCAACTTGCTGGCGTCGTAGGCGCCGGTCTCATCGGTGCCGAAGACCGGTGCGCCGAAGGAGGCCTGGAATGGGTACAGGTGGAAGGGGTCCCCGGTTTCGGAGACCTGGACCAGGAATGGGAATTCGGCACCCGATTCTTCGCCCGCCTCGATCATGTCCTCAAAGCTTTCCGGTGCTTCACCGGCCAGCTCGGTATTGCGCAGCAGCGCCAGGTTTTCGGTGGCGTATGGAACGCCGTAGGCCTTGCCCTCGTAGCTCATCGCGGTGACCGCGACGTCTTGGAAGTCCGCCGCCTTATCGCCGAGTTCGACCGGCTGCACGACGCCGTTGTTTACCAGGTTGCCCAACCAGTCGTGGGCGCCGATGGTGATGTCTGGACCCTTGCCGGTGGGAACCTGGCGAAGGAAGTCTTCCTGGATCTTGGAAAAGTCCTTGATGACCAGATCCACTTTCACGCCGCTGCTGGCGGCGAATTCCTTGGCCGCCTGTTTCAGCACCGGTTCGCGGTTGGCATCCACCCAGACGGTCAGCGATCCGGCGGATGCCGGTGCCGAGGAGGAAGCCGCCGGGGAGTTGGAGGCCGCCGGTTCGGTGCTCGTGCCGGATCCGCCGCAGGCGGTCAGCGAGAGGGCGGCGATGGCCGTCATGGCCCCGCCGACTATCAGGGAGCGAGTGTTCACCTTCATTGGGTGTACCTTTCGTGGCAACTTGGTTCATCTGCGCCGGCTGAGTCTCGATCTGCTGCGCCTGGGCCGGACTGATTTTGTGTCGTGAATCACGACGTGAATGTAAGCGTTTCCAGAGTGACACAAATCATCAGGTTTGGCAACACCTCCCGCAGGCATCCGGAATTGATCGAACCTCACCACGCCGAACCCGTCTGCGTCTTCACGTTTTAATGGAAGCGTTTACAATCGTGCGTTCATCGCCTATCGTTACCGGCATGACTCAATCGCGCACTCTTTCGGAATCCCCAGCGTCCGGGCACGGCTCGGAATGGTGGCGCACCTCGGTGATCTACCAGATCTATCCCCGTTCCTTCGCCGACGCCAACGGGGACGGCATTGGCGATCTGGCAGGCATCACCTCGCGCCTCGATTCCCTAGCCGACATGGATATCGACGCCATCTGGCTCTCCCCCTTCTTCACCTCCCCGCAAAAAGATGGCGGCTACGACGTGGCCAACTACTGCGATGTCGATCCGCTGTTCGGCACCTTGGCCGACTTCGACAAGATGGTGGCCCGGGCCCACGAACTCGGCTTGCGCGTGATCATCGATCTGGTGCCAAACCATTGCTCCGATCAGCACCCCTGGTTCCAGCAAGCTTTGAACGCCGCACCTGGATCCCCCGAAAGAGACCGCTTCATCTTCCGCGACGCCCCCGCCGGCGCGCTGCCCAACAACTGGGAGTCGGTGTTCGGCGGCCCCATGTGGACCCGGACCGCCGCACCGGATGGCTCCCCAGGCCAGGCCTATCTGCACATCTTCGATTCCTCCCAGCCCGACTTCAATTGGCATAACGAAGAGGTGCGCGCCATGTTCCGCGATGTCTTGCGCTTCTGGCTGGACCGCGGCACCGACGGATTTCGCGTGGATGTCGCCCACGGCATGATCAAGGCCGAGGGCTTGCCGGATTTCACTCCCCCGGCGCACGGCGATTCCATGGGCGGCGACGAGGTGCTCGCCCCGTGGTGGGGCCAGGACGGCGTGCACGAAATCTACCGCGACTGGCGCCAGGTGCTGGACGAGTACGAAGGCGAGCGGGTGCTTTGCGCCGAAGCCTGGGTCAGCCCGCTGGAGCTGATGGCCAAGTGGGTGCGTGATGACGAAATGCATCAGGCATTCAACTTCCCGTATTTGGGCACCGAGTGGGATGCGCCCGCGCTTCGGCAGGTCATCAACGACTCCCTGCGCGCCTTCGGCGCCGTCGGCGCGCCGAGCACCTGGGTGCTCTCCAACCACGATGTGGTGCGCCACGCCTCGCGCTTGGCATTGCGCGACGACAACCCGCAGGGCGAAGGCATCGGCCCGCTCACGCCGAATCACCCGGATCCGGCGCGCGGACTGCGCCGGGCGCGGGCGGCGTCCGCATTGATGCTGGCTTTGCCCGGCGGGGCCTACCTCTATCAGGGCGAAGAGCTCGGCCTGCCCGAAGCCATGGAGCTGCCCGATGCCGCCCGGCAGGATCCTACCTGGTTCCGCACCAACGGCGAACGCTACGGCCGCGACGGCTGCCGCGTTCCCATCCCCTGGGAAGCCGCGGCCCCGGCCTTCGGCTTCAGCGCCAGCGGGGAAAGCTGGCTGCCGCAGCCGGCCAGCTGGGAGCGCTACGCGCGTTCGGAACAAGCCGCGCAGCCCGATTCGACCCTGAATATGTACCGCTCGCTGCTGCGCCTGCGCCGCGAAAACCAGTTGGGCTCCGGCGATGTGCAATGGCTGGAGACCGGCAGCGAGCAGCTGCTGGCGCTGCGCAACCGTGCGGTGACCGTCATCGTGAATTTCGCCGGGCAACGCGCCGAGCTACCCGGCCAGCTCGCCGGCCTGCCGGTCTTGCAGGCCAGCGCCGAACAGTCACGGCCCGGGGTCATCGAGGCCGAATCGGCCTTGTGGCTTGGCGCCGAGCGCCGGTAGCGCCCGGTAGTCTCGAAAGTACGTGCGGCATCCGGGCAACGGATGCCGCACCCGCTCAGCAATTCATCGAGGAAGGGTCAACGTGGCCGGTATCAAGGACGTGGCTGAAGCCGCAGGGGTTTCCATCGCCACCGTTTCCCGAGCGCTTTCGGGCCGCGGCAACGTCTCGGCCACCACCCTGGCCGCGGTGCGCCGCGCGGCCGACGAGCTGGACTACGTCGTCTCCTCCAGCGCCTCGGGGCTGGCCTCGGGGCGAACGCGCAATATCGGGGTGCTGGTGCCGATGATCAACCGCTGGTACTACGGTTCGGTGCTCGAAGGGATCAGCACGGCGCTGATGCGCGAAGGCTACGACACCACGCTGTACCAGTTGAGCAAGGACGTCGATCAGCGCGAAAAGGTCTTCTCAGATTTCCTCTTGCGCCAACGCGTGGACGCGGTGATCGCGGTGAACGTCGAGCTCAGCGAAGCCGAGGTAGCCGCCCTGCATGCACTGGATAAACCCCTGGTGGGAGTGGGCGGGCCGCTGCCCGGGGCACCCACCTTGTATTTGAATGAGGAAGCCGTCGCGGCCCTGGCCACCGAACACCTGATCACCTTGGGCCATACGCGGATCGCGCATATCGGCGGCAGCCAGGAAACCGACCTGGATTTCCAGCTCCCCACCCAGCGCCGCGCCGGATACGAACGCGCCTTGCGCGAAGCCGGCCTGAGCGTGGACGACGAATTGTATATGGGTGCTGATTTCACCATGGCCCAAGGCTACGAGGCGGCCAAGCAGCTGCTCGGCCACCCGGGGCACCGCCCCACCGCGATCTTTGCCGCGAGCGATGAGATGGCCATCGGGGCGATGCTCGCCGCCCGGGATCTGGGCCTGCAGCTTCCCCACGATCTGTCGGTGATCGGCATCGACAATCATGAGCTCGCCGAAATGTTCGGCCTGACAACCATCGAGCAGCGTCCGCATGAACAGGGCGAAACGGCCGTGGCGATGCTGCTGCGCACCATCCGCGGGCTGGAAGCCGCCGAGGGGCACCAGATCAAGCATCGGCTCATCGTGCGTTCATCGACAACGCGCCCACCGGCCTAGGCCGGTGGGCGCGTCGCCGCTATTAAGTTATTGTTTTGGCCGCGGCATGACTAGCCGAGGGTGGATGCCGGAGCCTCTTCGCCTTCAACTTCTTCCAGATGCAGGTTGCGGCCCTGGGTTTCGCCAACCCACAGCACAGCGCCGGCGGAAATCACGGTCAGCACCATAATGTAGACCGCGATCGAACCGGACCAACCGGTAGCGGTCAGCAGGATCTGCGCGACGGTAGCGGCGAAGGCGCCGCCGAGGATCGAACCGAGCGCGTAGCCGATGGAGATGCCCGAGTAGCGGATGCGTGCCGGGAACATCTCGGCGTACATCGCCGACTGCGGGCCGTAGGAAAGACCCAGGCCGATGGTGAGCACAAAAATCCCGATCGTGTAGAGCACGATATTCGCGGTGTCCACGAGCATGAACATCGGAATCATCCAGACGAACACAATCCCGTAGCCGATGACGAACGTATTGCGGCGTCCGATCCTATCCGAAAGCCAGCCGCCGACCAGGGTGAAGATCAGCCAGCCGACCGAGCCGATGGTGGTCGCCAGCAGGATCGGCGCCAGCTCCATCCCCAGCACCTTGGTGGTGTAGGAGATGAAGAACGCGATCACCAGGTAACCGGCCGCGTTGTTGGAAACGAAGATCAGCGCCGCCTGCAGTACCTGCTTGAGGTTCGTGCTCATCAGTTCGCGCAGCGGGGTGTGCTCCGAAGCCTTGCGCTGTGCCATGGCCTTGAAGACCGGGGACTCTTCCACCGCGCGGCGAATCATGTAGCCGACAAGAATCAGCACCACCGACAGCAGGAATGGAATGCGCCAGCCCCATGACTGGAACTGTTCGGGAGTCATCGACACCCGCAGGATGAACAGCAGCCCGGTGGCCAGAATCATGCCGATGGGCACACCGATCTGCGGGAAGGCGCCAAAGTAGCCACGACGGGCATTCGGTGCGTGCTCCACGGCCATCAGCGCCGCTCCGCCCCATTCGCCACCTGCCGAGAAGCCCTGGATCACACGCAAAAGCACCAGCAGGATTGGCGCGCCGATGCCGATCGCAGCGTAGGTCGGCAAGACGCCGATCAGCGAGGTGGCCACGCCCATGAGGATCAGCGTCAGCACCAGGATCTTCTTCCGGCCGTAGCGGTCGCCCAGGTGGCCAGCCACGACGGCGCCCAACGGACGGAAGAAGAAGGAAATGCCGATCATGGCGAAGGAAAGGATCTGCGCCAACGCAGGGTTCGATTCACCCAGCGGTTCCAGGAACAGCGGAGTCAGCAAGGTTGCGGTGAGCTGGGCAAAAATGAAGAAGTCGTACCACTCGATGGTGGTACCGACCAGGGTGCCGGCGAGAACGCGCCGCTCTTCCTGGGTGCGGGATACGGTTGTAGACATGTGCGAGTGTCCTCAGCTGAAGATGCGATTAAATACCGACCGTTCGGACGGGTAACAAACCAATAGTAGATTATGAGTGATCATCCTCACAAGCCAACGAGGTGCGGGCCACACTTCGGGCCGTGGGGCCACGGGCGATTCAGCAGACCTGCGGGGCAAGGAAATTCAAAAAACGAATTCGCCGTTCGGATAGAGAACCCTTAGACTCGCTTTGAGAACTACTAGCGTCGAGCCCAAGGCGATTTGTCCGTCGGAATTTTCGGCGGCAGCGCCGGAATGAAGAAGATGTCATCCTCGCAAACTTTGTCTCGTGGTATCCGGGTATTGGAGATCGTTGCGGACTCCACGGTCAATCTGACCATCGCGGAAATCGCCGCCGAGCTCGACGTGCACCGTTCCATCGCCTACCGGATATTGCGCACCTTGGAAGAGCACCGTCTGCTCAGCCGCGACGAAGCCGGCCGGATTCGAACCGCCTCGGGATTAGCGGCGCTGGCCCGGTCGGTGCAGCGTGACCTGCAAACCGCCGCGATGCCGGAGCTGACCAAGATCGCCAACGAACTGTCGATGACCGCCTTCATCGCCGTCTGGGAGCATGACATGTGCACCACCTTGCAGTCGGTCGAACCGCTGCACTCGCACCGCGCCATCGTTCACCGCCCCGGTTCGGTCCATGGCATGGATATCGGTGCCCCGGGGATCGCGATCCAGTCCAAATACACGCGCGGCCAATGGGACGCGATGCAAACCGGTATCGAGTACCGGGAGCCTGCGCGCGCCGCGCGCATCGAGGGGTACGCCACCAGTGAGGATGAAGTGATCCAAGGTGTCACGGCCATTGCGGTTCCCATCTCCCACAACGGGCCAACACCTGCGGCGATCGCGGTAGTCTTCGCCACGAGCACCGTGGATGATCGCGAACGCATTGTCCGCGCGCTCAAGGAAGCTGCGCTGAACATCGGCGACGAGCTGGACTAGCGCCAGCAAAAGCACCACAGATGAGCGAAGGCTCCTTCCCACCCGGGAAGGAGCCTTCGCTGAATCACAAGCTACGCTACCGTACCCGCGACAAGGACGGCGCCCGGGAGACGATCAGCTTCATGGCCAATGCGGCGAGCAGTATCAGGAATGCGGCCGCGCTGGAGACCCAGAAGGCCCCGAGATAGCCTGCCGAGTCGGCGAGCAGCCCGGCCAATCCGTTCCCGATCGAGGTACCCACCACGATGCCCGCCGACAGCAGCGTCATCACGGTGGACAGCAACTTCGGCGGAGCGACCTCCCCGCCGAGGGTCATCACCGTCACGATGACCGGCCCCACCGCGAAGCCTGCGACGAACAAGGCCAGCAGCATCCATGGGACGGTTGCCGCAAAATGCAATCCGAAGCTGGCGATAGTCAGCGCCAAGCCGCAGGTGATCCAGCGGTTGATCTGGCTGAACCCTTGCGGCCAGGCGGCCACGGACACGGCAGCCAAGGCGCTGGAAATTCCCATCGCTCCGTAGAGCAGTCCGCCCTGGTTCGAGTCCCCCTGGGCGCCGGCAAAGGCGAGGGTGCCCGCGGCCGATGAGCCAAAGACGGTGCCCAATCCGATCATGCCCATAACCAGTGCGCCAATCGCGGCGAGCCGGGCACGACCGATGCGAACCCTTCCGGTCTGCGCGGTGGCGGCGTGCAGCTTCACCGCGTCACCGGTGCGGTGCTTGGCAAAGACCGGGACGAGCACCACGGTGAGCACCGCGGCAATCAACAATGGCAAGGTGGGGTGCAGCAGCGATGCCAGCAGGCCAACGGCTACCGGGCCAAAGACGAAGCCGAGCTCGTCGAGCATGGATTCAAGGCTGAGCGCAGCGGTGAGCACCTTCGGGTTTCTCTTCTGCTGGCGTGTCATCGAAATCCAGCGCACCCGCGACATCGGGCCGACTTGCGGGCCGGTGGCACCGGCAAGCAGGGAAATCAGCACGAGCACGCCGACCACCATGCCCGGCCCGCTGTTTCCATACCAGGTGAGTATGAGCAGCAAGATGGTGTGCAGGATCGCAGCCGGAATGAGGACCGGGCGCTGCCCTAAGCGGTCGGCCAGATAGCCGAGCGTCGGTCCGCCGATGGCCGAACCCAAGCCGACCATGGCGGCGCTCAGGCCGCCGAGTGCATAGGATCCCGAGGAGGCAGTCACCAGGGTCATGGACCCGATGGTGAGCATTGCCAGCGGAAGCCGGGCAAAGAAAGATAACGGAAGGTACGCGGTACCAACCATCGGAACCAATGATGCAAAACCTGGTTTAGGTTCGATGATTTCGTTTGGTTCGTTGGACAACATATGTTGAGTCAACAATTCTCCACAACAAAGCGTGTGTCGTCCCACGCCCCCCGACACACAAAATTTCCCAGACATGCCTGATGGCACTACTTTCAACATACCAGCGTCTTCGGCAATGTCTAGCTCATATAGCGAGCATCACTTCCGGAGTCATATCGATGGTCGACCCATGCTGCGTCTTGGTGACCGTGACACGGTTGGAAATGCGTTGTTTCATCTCTGAAACGTGTGAAACCAGGCCGATCATCCGCCCTCCGGCACGCAGCGATTCCAGCGCTTCCATAACCTGCTCCAGGGTCTCCGCATCAAGGGAGCCGAAGCCTTCATCGACGAAGAGCGTCTGCATGTCCACGGCACCGCTGTGATGGGAAATGACGTCGGCCAGACCAAGCGCGAGCGCCAGCGAGGCCATGAAGGTTTCACCGCCGGACAGCGTCTGGGTATCGCGTTCCTTGCCGGTCCATGAATCACGCACACGCAAGCCCAGACCGGACTTCGAGTTGCCGCGGGTCGAATCATCATGGTGCAAGGAGTAGCGATTCGAGGACATGATCATCAATCGCTCGGTCGCGGCCGCGGCGACTTCTTCCAAGCGCGCCGCCAGCACATAGGTGCTGAGCGTCATTTTGTACTTGTTCTCTCCCCCACCACGAATTACTTCGGCGAGGTCGCGAAGGCGCCGGTATGCGTCGATCACCGGTCCTGATTCCGAACGATACTCGGCCAGTGCCGTGACGGATTTGCGCAGCCGTTCGAGTTGGGTCTGCGCGAGCACCTCGTCCTGGCGTGCGCTCTCGAACAGCTCCTCGGCCAATTTGGCGTTCTCCCGTGCCTCGCGCAGGTCTTCCTCGGTCGGTGTTTTAATGCCCGCGGCGCTGAATTCCCGGGCACGCCGGTAGTCTTCGGAGCCCTTGAGCGTGGCAATGGCGCTGGAACGTACGGTGTCCTGGTGATGGATGCGCTCGAATTCCTCGCGCGCCTCCGTGGACAGCAGCGCCGCCGCATATTTCGCGTCCTCGTCGAATCCGGCCTCTTCGCGTTCACGAGTCCAGCTCTCTTGGGCCTTCTGCGCGGAATCCACCGCCGCTAGGTAGTCCTTGAGCGTGTTCAAGGCGCGATTGAAGATCGTGAATTCTGCGCGTACCTTCAGCACTACGTCATCGATGCCCAAATCACTGCCTTCACGCAGCTGCCTGAGTTTCTCCTCGAGCTCGGAAATCTGCGTGTTCAGGGACTCCACTTGCTTGGTACTCGCGGCGTGGTCCATCGCTGCCGCGGCGACCTTCGCGGTCTCTACTTCGATGCGCGTGCGCAGGGATTCGAGTTTTCGAACCAGCTCGGCAGTCTGGGCTTGTGCGGCAACGGCCGCGTCGAGTGCTTCCTGCGCTTCGCCGGCTTTGGCCTGGCCCGCCTCAACGGTTAGTTCCTGGGCGGCTTCGGCCGCTGCCTCGAATTTGGTGGTCGCGATGTCACGGGCCTTGGCCTTGCGTTGCTGGAGGTCGCGTTCGTCCTGGACTTCTTTCTCCAGCGCTTCGAGCCGTTCGTCGTCGATCAGTTCGGCACCGGCTTCGGCTTGGGCCGGCCGTGGATGTTCCAGCGAACCGCACACCAGGCAGGGCGATCCGTCTTCGAGTGCCGCCGCAAGACGCAGCGCGCTCTGTTCCAGTTGGGTGCGTTGCGCGGCGATATGCGTATTTTCCGCGGCGTTGAGCTTCAGGCTCTGCTCGGCATACTCGATGTCGGCTTTGGTCAGCGCAATACGGAGCTTATCGCGGAGTTTGACCTGGCCAACCAAGTCCTGCGCGGTTTTCAGCTCTTCGGTTGCCTGTTGTTTTGCCGTGGCGGCGGCTACCGCGTCGAGCTTGTCCGGATCCGCAGCAAGCTCATCGCGCCCAAGGCGCAATTGTTCGAGCGTCTTCTCCGCGTCGCTGCGGGACTTGAGCTGCTTGGCGGCCAGTTCGATCGATTCTTTGAGTTCTTGGCGAAGGCGTTGTTGCTTGGCCTCATCGCTCACCGCCGCCTTGAGGACTGCGAGCCGATTGCTCAATTTCAGCGTGCGCACTCGGATGTTCTCAAGGTCTTCGGCGTTGGGCTGGAGCCGCAGTCCGTGCTCCTTCAGCAGTTGGGCTTTGCTGTCTTCCCACGGCGCGGTCAGTTCTTTCAGCGCACGTTGCGTGTCCTTGAGTTGAGCCTCATAGCCGCGGATTCCGGCGGCCCGTCCATGGAGCTCAAGGCCCTGTCCGGCAAGGACGGCTGCGGGATGCATGCGTTCTTGCTCTGCCTCCAGGCTCAGCAATTCGGCGTGGCGGGCAAATACGCGGCGGCGTTCGTCCAGGGATTGCTGGTTTTTAAGCGCCTTGTCGCGTTGCATTCGTTGGTTTGCGCAGTTTTCCTGATGCGCCGTGGCTAGAGCAAGAATTCGGGCATCGTAGCCCGCAAATTCTGCGGCTAAATCCAGTGGTTGCTCCACCTCTTCCACGGGCTCTTCCGGGTCCCCCGTTTCGTGGGCCCCCAAGTACTCGGTGGCTTCCTCGCGTATGCCATTTTCACGCGCGCTGAGCGTCGCTTCAACAGCGGCGGCCTTCTTGCGTTCCTCGCCTAGCCGTACGTTGAATTCTTCCTCGATCTTCGCGTAATCGCTGGTGTCGAAGAGGTTGCTCAACAGCTCTTCACGGGCGGTGGCCTTGGCGCGCAGGAAGTCGGCGAAGCCACCTTGCGGAAGCATCACCACCTTGGTGAATTGATCGCGGTCCAGTCCCAAGAGGCCCCCGAGGACCTGGCCTACCTCGTCGTTGCGTGTGGAGAGAGCTTCCCATTGCCCCTTGACCAATTCGCGCAACGCGCTGGATGCCTTTTGTTCGGTGATGCCATTCTTGCCGCGTTTGCTCGGGCGCATCCATGCCGGCGACCGGGTGACCTCGAATCGCCGGTCCCCGATGGTCAGCTCGCAGATGACCTGCGGTTCGACTCCCAGCGCCGCATGGTCCGAACGGATCTGCCGGCTGCCGGCTCGATTTCCAGGCAAGGATCCATAGATGCCGTAGCAGATCGCGTCGAGGATGCTGGATTTCCCGGCACCGGTCGGACCGTCGAGCAAGAACAGTCCGCCGGAGGCCAGCTCGTCGAAATTGACTTCTTCGACGCCAGCGAATGGGCCGAAAGCCTGAATTCTAAGCCGATGGATTCTCATTTGCTCACCTGTGCTTCACGAGTGCTGCGGATGACCGAATCGAGCAATTCGCGTTCGAGTTCATCGGGGTGCCGGTCCCTGACATGTTCGATGAAGTCCGAGCAGACCTGCGCGGTGCTGGTCGCCTTGGCCATGCGTTCGGAGTAGCTGGACTTTTCCTTCGCCTTGCCGCCTTGCGGGTCGAAAGCCAGCACCACCGTGTCCGGGAATCGAGTCCGCACCTTGCTCATCGCATCGGCCGGACGTTCGGGATCGGTCAGGGTCACCTGGCACCAGGCGTCCTGGGCGTATTCGAGGGACTCATCGGCGAGCAGGTCCGCCAAGTCTCCGCGGAGCACGGCCAGCTTTTTAGGCACCGAGAGGATGACCTCCTGGTACCCGGTGATGCCTTCGGCTCCGGTATCGATCAGCCACACGCCCTTGCGCTGGTTCACCTCGGAGAACGAGTAGGCCAAGGGGGAACCCGAATAGCGGATGTGTTCGGTAATGCGTTGCCGGCCATGCAGGTGTCCCAGCGCGGTGTAGTCAAAGTTCTCAAACAGGTGCGCCGGCACCACATCCAGATTTCCGGTGCTCAGCTCTCGTTCGGAGTCGCTGCCCTGTCCGCCGGCGGCAAAGAGATGAGCCATGGCTACGGAGACGACCGGCGAACCCTGCTGGCGCAAGCCGGCCAGATGCCCCTCGATGCGCGTGAGTGCGGCGCCGGCCACCGCTTCATGGCTGGCCCGATCGACCTGCAGCTCGTCCATCACCATGCGGGGCTCCAGGAACGGGATGCCGTAGACGGCCACCTGGTGGTCCCCGCCGTCGAGCAGCACCGGTTCGAGCATGCGTGCGGGTTCGGCGAAGATGTGCACCCCGGCGGAGTCAAGCAGTGCCGAGGCGAAGCCCAGCCGTGAGGCGGAATCGTGATTGCCGCTGGTCAGGATCAGCGTCGCCCCGGTCTTGCGAAGTTCACCGAGCGCCCAGTTGCAGAGGCGGACCGCATCGACATGTGGCAGCGCCCGGTCGTAGATGTCACCGGCCACCAGCACCGCATCCACCCGCTGTTCGCGGGTGATGTCGATGATCTCCTGAAGTACGTTGCGCTGGGTTTCGAGCAACGACGCACCATGGAAGGTCCGTCCCAAATGCCAGTCGGAGGTATGAAGCAATCGCATGAATCCACCTTATGCACTTGCGCCGACAGAATGAGCATTAGCCCAGATTTTTCATGAGGTCTTTGACGGTCACCGAAATCCACTACCCAGGATTCCCGGTGGCCGTTACTGATTCTTCCCACGCCAAAGAGCGCCGAAACACCAGCGCTGGGTGCCAGGCTCCACCGACCTGGACTGAAATGATCTTTCAAAACCAAAGAAACAACAGGACAACCGCCAATTCAAGCAGCCAGCTCACCGCGCCGCCACCGCTGAAACAACACACCAATACCTTCCTGCAACTGGCAAAGCAACTGCGCTTCTGGTGCTCTCACCGGGATCAACAGCCGGCGCTGCCGCCCACCAGAGACGATTTTCCCAGCCATCGAAAACAGCCGGTACCGCCACCGCTTCAGATCCCAACACCCAGCTTCATGACCACCGGGCAGCGCAGCTAGCTGCAGCCATGCGACCAAGTTCAAGGCGAACATTGCCAGGTCAGCCCACGCCTGATTCGCGGTAAAAGACCAATACGGCAGCTTGCCCAACCCCGTGCTCTTGAGCGTTTTGATCCGATTTTCGCACCGGCCACGGGCACGATGCCGAGCATCAAGGAACGCCACGTTGAACCGCGGAGCATTGGTCAAGAACGCCGTCACCCGATTGCCATCCGTATCGAACAAGTTCGCTTTCGCACCGGGATGCAACGGCTCAGCACGCAGGTAAATCCGAGTTCCAGGCGGGTATTGCCTCAACTCCAAGACCTTCGTTGCATCAATCACCCACGCATCATCACGCTGATCTCCGTTAGCGTCCAGGGCTGGTTCCCAGTACTTCTTCTGATCGATCCACCGGATGAACCGCTCCTTGAGCACCGGCAGCGAATACGAGGTGGAGAACTGGAGCCCCAACGAATCCAGGTGGTGCAAGAACTCCCGGGAGGACCCAGCGCTATCTGTGCGGACAAGGATCTTCTCACCACGAAGGTTCCCGTGCTCGTCATAGAAATCATCAGGCAACTGAGCCAGCGCTTGGCCGAGCACCTCGATATGCGAGGCGGCGGAATTAGCGCCCCGGTTTCCCGGGCGCAACTGCACGGCGAGGACTTCGCCGGTGCCGTTGGCTTTGCCGTAGTCAGCCATGGCAATCATCGGTGAAAAACCGTACCCACCTTTATACGTCCCAGCGCTGTTTTCCTTCTCAGAATGAACATGCACTAGCGACGCATCGAGGTCAATAATCAGCGGATTGGCTGCCGTGGCCAGCCGGGCTGGATTCCGCGGCCCGGCCGCATTCCAGACTTTGGAGCGCAGGCTGCGGGTCATGGTGGCGAACCCGTAGGAGAAAGCTTCTGGCTGTTCTTTGATCCGGCCCATGAATCGGCTAACCGTGGCATCCGACGCTACTGAGCCAAAGAGTTCTGGTGCGGCTCGTAGCTGGTCAATATGGCTCATCCCAATCGGGGGTGTAGGAGTTGGGGTCTGAAGCCGCCGGTCTCGAGCAGGCTTCGGGCGATGTAGTTGGTCAGGTTGCGGAACCCGAGTGCGGAGCCGCGCAGGTGTTCGAGCCGTCCGTTGAGCGCCTCGGTCGGCCCGTTGCTGGTGCCGGGTCGTTCGAAGTAGGCGAGCACGTCAGCGGCTCGCTTCTTCAGGGTCCGGCCCAGGGTGGTGAGCTCGGTGAGCACCTTGGGGACGCCGGCGCTGAGGTCGGTGATCAGCTTCTCCATGAGCTCGCGGCCACGTTGCCGGTCCTCGTGGCGATAGGCGGCGATCATGCGCTGGTAGACACCCCAGGTCGCCTCGACCTCGACGTGAGCGTCATCAACGAACAGCGCGCGTAGCCTGTCGCTCTGCTTGTCGGTGAGCAGGTCCGCGCCGGTGTGCAGCGTGCGCCGCGACTTGTAGAGCGGGTCGTCCCTGAACCCACGGTGCCCGTGGATCGCGAGTTGGACCCGGCGCCGGCACCTGTCGAGGGCGTCACCGGCCAGGCGCACGACGTGGAAGGGATCCATCACCGTGACCGCGTCCGGGATCTCCTCTGCAGCGGCGGTCTTGAACCCGGTGAAGCCGTCCATCGCGACCACCTCGACCGCGTCACGGAAGGCGTCGTCGCGGTCGGCGAGCCAGGTCTTGAACGCCGCCTTCGACCGGCCCTCGACCATGTCCAGCAGCCTTGCTGGGCCGGCGCCATCGCGGACCGGGGTGAGGTCGATGATCACGGTGACGTACTTGTCGCCACGCCTGGTGTGGCGCCAGACGTGCTCATCGACGCCAATGACCTTCACGCCCTCAAACCGCGTGGGGTCGTTGATCAGCAGCCGCTTGCCTTCAGCCAGGACCGCGTTGTTGGCGGTGTCCCACGCGACCCCGAGTCCCTCGGCGACACGGGCGACGGTGAGGTGTGCGACCACGATCCCTTCCAGCGCCCACCGCAGCCCGGTGCGCGAGAGCTTCGCGCGTGGCTCCGCCGCGGCGCTGGTGTCTTGGCGCCACACGTGCCCGCAGTCGGCACAGCGGTAGCGGCGCACTACAACTTCCAGCACGGTCGGTCGCCAGCCCAGCGGCTCGTGGGCCAACCGCCGGATCACGGTGTCACGAGCAGCGCCTTCGCTGCCGCACCGTCGGCACCACTGATCTGGTTCCACCACGCGGCACGCGAGGACCGCACGATCCGGTTCAAGTCGTTGTCCGGTCACGCTCAGACCGAGGCCGTCGAGTCGAGCGAAGGCGGTCAGGTCAGGGCGGCCGAAGCCGGCCGGCGGGGTAGCGTCGGACACGTCGAGGTCTTTCGGATGGATGGCGTAGGAACCTCCGTCGTCGGGAGACCTCGACGTCTATCTGCGGACCGACGCGCCCGGCCGACCTACACCGTCATCTGAGAAGACCCCTGAAACGTCTTCGACGACGACGGGACCGGCGAGGAGGAGGGCGCGGTGAGCTAAAGGAATGGAGCTTACTCGGCTTCGACGCCGCCGCAAGCTCCGGTGAAACGGTCGGTACTGGTCGGTCGTCGTCGGTCACCACCGGATGGCGGCGTCCCCCACGCTCGGCGTTTGCGCAGGTCAGCGGCTCGTTCGCCCAGTGGGCGCATCAAGTGATAGACGCAAAGCCGACGTGATTCGGTCGTCGGTTCGATTCCGACAGGCGGCTCCGGCGAACAGCCCCTGACCTGCGGAAACGCAGGGCAGGGGCTGTTCGGTTCTGGTGGTCGCGCGATGCGCTGGCCTCACGGCTCTGCCCGACACCGACGTCGCTCTCCTCTGCGACGGACCCCTCGCAGGCTGAGCGCTCGCGGCCGGCATCCTGTCCGTGTGCCGATAGGCCTCGCACCGCTCGGCAACGCAGCGTGGCGTTGTGTCGCGACCTGGCGACGGCTCGGCGGGGCGCGATGGTCTCGTGCGTTGGCGGACTACGGGAGCTTGGACGCGAGGACGTCGGCCGCCAGGATCTCGGGTGCTGCGCCGAGGAGGTGCTGGTTGGCCATCAGGGCTGCGACGATGGCGCCGTTGGCGTGGGCGTCGCGAGCGGCCTCGTCGGGGAATGCATCGAAGATCCAGAAGGTGTCGGCGTGGGTCCTGACCGCGAACCAGACAATCGTTCCTACTTCTTCGTTGGCGAGCGCGACAGCGCCGGCGAGCAGATCGGCGAGCGCGTCGTGCTGTCCATCGGCCGCGACGATCTTGGCGACGAAGGCATACGGAAGTGATGCGGGTGTTGACATGAGGGGTTCTCCTAGGTGTCGAGGTTTCTTGGTGAAGCGAGTTCAGTATATGACGAAAAAGGGCATGTGAGAAGTGGCGTATACGGCAGTATTGCTATTGTTTACGTCATGCGTATCGGACTAATCGCGATCGACGGCTGCTTCGGTTCGGCTATCGCGTCGATCATCGACATCGTGCGGGTGGCCGACGGAGCCCGCGGCGATGTCGACCCGCGGATCGACCCGATCGAACTCGCCATCCTCGGACCGAAACGGCGAGTGACCACGACGGCATCGATGACCCTATCGGTGGACCACCCGCTGTCGGAGTCCGGAGAGTTCGACGTGGTCGTCGTCCCTGCGCTTGGAACCCTTACGGCCGCCGCTACCAACGACGCCCTCCAGAGCCGAGATGCTCGTTCGGTCATCGCCTCGCTCGGGCGCCTCGACGAGGCGACCACCCGGATCGCCGCGGCGTGCACCGGCGTGTTCGCCGTCGCCGAGACCGGACGGATGCATCATCGGCGGGCGACGACCAGCTGGTTCCTGGGGCCGGAGTTCCTGAAGCGCTATCCGACCGTCGCCCTCGATCTCGACACCATGGTCGTGGTCGACGGGAACCTCGTCACCGCCGGCGCCGCCTTCGCCCACATCGACCTCGCGCTCTCACTCGTGCGATCGATCAGCCCCGACCTGGCCCAACATGTCGCCAAGCTCCTCATCATCGACGAGCGTCCGTCGCAGGCTGCCTTCGTCGCCTACGAACATCTCCGGCACGAGGACCCGATCGTCGTCGAGTTCGAACGCTTCGTGCGCGCCCGCCTGGACGAACCGTTCAACGTCGCCTTCGTCGCGCAGTCGCTCGGCACCAGCCGGCGCACCCTCGAACGACGAGTCCGTGCGGCGCTCAACCTCACTCCGCTCGGCTTCGTCCAACGGCTTCGCATCGAACGAGCTCGGCACCTCTCAGCAACCACGGACCTCACCTCCGCCGAGATCGCGCTACGGGTCGGCTACGCGAACGCCGAGACTCTGCGCTCCCTCCTGCGCAGGGAGCGACGCCGTTCCTGACCTATCGCCATGCCTTAGAACCACCTCTCAGCACGTCGCGTCGACGCTCCTGCGTCGCCCCTGGACGCCCCACTCGACACGCCCGCAGCACAGGCCATGCGACGTGCCCCGGCTTCCCGGACGGTCGGGGTTGGGTGGCTATGATGTCGCTGCGTTCTCGTCGAGAGGATCAGCAGACCCGATCAGGGTCGATTGGGATGAGACGCGAAGGCGGTCAGGTCAGGGCGGCCGAAGCCGGCCGGCGGGGTAGCGTCGGTCACGTCGAGGTCTTTCGGATGGATGGCGTAGGAACCTCCATCGTCGGGAGACCTCGACGTCTATCTGCGGACCGACGCGCCCGGCCGACCTACACCCTCATCTGGGAAGAACCGTCAATATCTGTGGCTTGTTCACCGCCGGCCGCCAAGGACAGGGCCAGCGCGCCGAGGATCTTGCCTGGCCGGTGCGTTGCGGTAGCGGGTACGAACTGGCTGAACCGGTCCTCGCATACCCTGCGGAAGTCCACCGCGTTCAGGAAGCTGGTCAGCACCGACAACCCTGCATGGGAGACCAGAGATTGACCGGTGAGTTGGGTCGGGATAGCAGGGAAAACGTGAGTAGAATGGTTCACAGAAAAGGTGATCCTTCGAACGGGTATTTTGGAAGCTTAGACACTCCCATTTTCCCTGTTCAGGTCACCTTTTCATCTTTTAAGTCAGTTAATGACTACCGGCCTTCATGAAATACCCGGGTTAGAATGTGGAGTGTGAATGAAACCGGTGAAATTGCACTCCTGCCAGAGAACTACTCAGACAAGGTGTTCGCGATCCTGCTCGGCATAGCCGACGGCGCAACCCACGCCCGCGACGATATCGATCCCGGCGCCACCGAATTGCTCCCGCTGTATATGGCCGACGGGCTGCTCGAAGCCCTCGAATGGGCCAACGACGGTGTGGGCAGCGATGAAGCGGCCTGTATGTGGCTTGCCTCGCTGCGCGGCTACGCACAGCTGACCGGGTCTTTCCCTACCGGAGCGCCCGAACCGCTGAAACGCTGGATCGATGCCGAGTTCGCCAAGGTTGAACTGCACGAAGGCATCCTGCCCGGCGACCCGCAAAATGTCGCCGGACTGAACTCCGCCGATATGGGTCAGCGCGTTCGCCCCACGGGCCCCAACGCCGATTCAACCGGAGTGCTTCCGCGTGCGGCCGTTGCCGCACTGCTGGCCCGCGTACCCGTGGACACCACGGTTGCCGTGGCCCGCTCGGCCGCATTCCTGACGCACGATACCCAGGCTGCCAACACGGCCATCGCCGCCGCAAAGATCATTCGTTCGGCCATGGAACGCTCCGAAGGCTCCGCCGGCGAATGGGAAGGCATGCTTGAAGGGCTGGAAGGCCCTTCGGCCGAGGCCCTGCGCCAAGTCGTTTCGATCGTCCGGGATTCGCTGCACCTGTCACCGACCGATGCCTACGCTGCCTACTTCGCCGACAAGGGACCCGCCGAGGCCGAAGAAGAATCCGATGTCGAATCCGAAGAGGCGCCAGCAGACGACGAGACCACCGTACGCGACCCAGAAACCGATGCCTACGCCGTAGCCCTGTTGGCTGCCGTTTATGGTTCCGATGCAGTGGGCGACCGCCCTGCCTCCGCGTTGGATGACATTATCTCCGAGCTGCATGACCGTTGGATGGCCCTGCTCGTCTAAACGCGTATCGCTGCGACGGTGCCGACATAATCGTTGGCTCGCCTGGTCTTGGATTCCGGAAGATTGGTGCCGGGACCAGGTGAGCAGACTTCTCAAGGTTCTAGGCAAACCTGCCGTACACGCCACAGCGGGATGTCACGCGAACACTCTCGGGTTCTCACATTCCGCCGGCAACGCGCAGCGTCGCCCCGGTGGTGTACCCGGCATCCTCGGAGAGCAGCCACGCGACGGCTCCGGCAATCTCTGCCGGATCTCCGGCGCGCCCCAGTGGGATCGCAGCAGCCACTTTCGCTGGCCGCTGCGGGTCCTGGTGGAAGTCGGTCCAGACGGTCCCGGGCTCGACGCAGTTGACACGGACGCCATACGAGGCGACCTCCTTTGACAACCCGACGGCAAGGGCGGCCACGCCTGCCTTCGCGGCAGCATAGTGCACGTAGGAACCGGGGCTGCCAATCGTGGAGGCTGCGGAACCAATAAGCACCAGCGAACCGCGCGTCGCCTTGAGGCGCGGGATTGCGGCGCGTGCGGTCAGCACCGGGCCAAGCAGGTTGACCTCGAGATCCTGCCGGATCGCCTCGGGGTCGAGATCGGCCAATGCTCCGACAGCCTCGACGGCGCCGGCCGACGCAACCACACCCGCTAGCGGACCGAGGGCCTCACCGGACCGAAAGAATTCTTCCAACGACGTCGGATCGGTGACATCTACGCGGGAGGCGAGCGCATGACCGCCCTGCTGGCGGACATTGTTCGCTAAGGAGATTGCTGCTTGCTCATCGCGGCGGTAGCCGATGAGAACATTATGCCCCGCGGCTGCAACGCGTTGGACGATGGCAGCACCAATGCCTCGTGAGCCGCCGGTGACCGCGACCACCATTCCAGAAGAGTTCATTCACCGAGCTTAAACGCGGCAGGCGGGCGCGCCAAATCTGGGCGTTTAAACACTCATGCGAGTTGCTGGGGCGAGGTTGTTCCTGGCTTGATCCCGGATCGCTAGCCACTAGACGATGAAGCTAGCTCTTGTTCCTCACCGGTGGTGGAGTTCTGCTCCGTGTCCGGGAAGACAAATTTGTGCAGCGCCCACCAGCGGAAAACCATGGCCAGTACGGTGCCGATGATCGGCCCTGAAACGAAGTCGGCGATTTCCTGGCTCAGGAAGGAGACCTGCGGATAGTGATATCCCAAGATCCACCGGGACACATACAGCGGGGCCGAGTTGATGCCAATGCCAATCAGTGAAACCGCAAAAAATCCGATCGCCTGGACGCGCTTGCGGAAGGCATCGTTCTGATGCTGGAAGGTGTACTGCCGGGTCAGGACGAAGGAGACGATTGTCGCAACACCGTTGGCAATGATGAAAGCGGTCGTCGGGTGCGGTTCGAGCACCGTGAATTTCAGACCGTAGTTGACCACTAGCGTCACCACAAAGCAGAACCCGCCCACGCCGACGAAGCGCATGAGTCTTGTTAGCACGCGATTTTTACCGCTCACAGTTGCTCCGTGGTTGTTAGTGGCTGAAGACGTTGTTGCGGCTGGCCGTGCTTAACCCTGAACGGCCATTCCGAAGCCTTCGACCAGCTGCATGAACTCACCCTCGGAGATGATTTCCACGCGTTGCCCCTTGTCACGCAGTTTCAGCACGTGCTTTGCCTTGTTGGTCAGCCGCCCGTTGGAGAGATCCTGCGGCACAAACCCATCTCCGACAACCAGCGCGGTCGTTGCCCGGGTGACCCGCGAGGCGGTCTGCGCACCGTAGTTAGCGGCCCATTGCTTTGCCTTGGGGCGAGGCACGGCGAGATTGCCGGTAAAGACCATCACCTGTCCGTATAACGGATGCGTGGGATCGGCACTCGAATTCGGTTCGGGATTATCGCCTTCCTGCGGCCATGAGCCGAAGGCGTCTTGGGGCGGCAGCGGTTGGCCGCTGGCTATCCAGCCTTGTGCGTCACGGGTAGCGCGGGAAAACTCTTCGCCTGGGTTCCACGCGGCGGTCAATCCAAGCCCGACTTTGTAATGATCGGCTGCCTGCAAGACAGTGCTCGCATTGCTGCGTTGCGCTATGTCGATCATCGCCCACGCGCAGGCCTCGGCATCAGCCAAGGCTTCGTGGTGGTTTTCGATTGGGTGCCCGGCCTCTTCGGCGACGAACGGCAGCGAATAGCTCGGCAGATCATAGGCCTTGCGCGAAAGCTTGACCGTGCAAAGGTGAGCAAGTTGCGGTACCGATAGCTCACTTGCTTCGGAAGCTGCCCGAATGACGCCCGAGTCGAAAGCCGAGTTGTGGGCTACGAGAACATCTGAACCGACGAACTCCAGCAGGTCGCCGAGCTTCTCGCCGACCCGTGGCGAGTGTGTGACCATATCCTCGGTGATGTGGTGAATCGAGACGTTCCGTGGGTCGAAATGATCGAAACCCTCCGGAGGCCGAAGCAACCACTGTTCGGTTTCGACGATACGTCCGGAACGGACCTTTACTAGGCCGACCGAGCAGGCCGAGCCGATAAATCCGTTCGCCGTTTCAAAATCTAGCGCTGTGAAGTCCAATGACACGCCTGCCAGTTTACTCCCTTTCGCTAAATCAACGTCATCGGTGTCCCCTCGACGGCCTTTCTCGGCTGCAAGACTCCCTTTTACTACAGCGTTGCGTATCTCATTAAACACGTATCTGACCTGCGTTTATTAACAATCGATTCGATTCGCCGCAAAATAGGAAGAGCAAGACAGCTCACATCAGAAGGCACTGCAGTTCCCGCGATTCACGCCGTAATGGATTACGCATTTTGATGGCGAACCGCTCAGCATGCGCAGGCCATTTCCACTAGCTGCCTCCCTTCGCCCATAGCCCATAGCCCCTAGCCCCTAGCCCCTAGCCC
>NZ_PCPU01000016.1:0-5408 GCF_002975455.1 Arthrobacter sp. MYb224
GTTGTTGTCTCGTAACCGTATAGTGAACGCGAGCATCATTGTCTTCAACGATTGCTTTACTGTGTGTTGTAAGTCATCGGCCTATTAGTACAGGTCAGCTACACAAGTCTTTAGTCCTTGCTTCCACATCCTGCCTATCAACCCAGTGGTCTAGCTGGGGGCCTCTCACACTCAAGGTGCATGGAAATCTCATCTCGAAGCAGGCTTCCCGCTTAGATGCTTTCAGCGGTTATCCCTTCCAAACGTAGCTAATCAGCGGTGCACTTGGCAGTACAACTGACACACCAGAGGTTTGTCCGTCCCGGTCCTCTCGTACTAAGGACAGCCCTTCTCAAATTTCCAACGCGCGCAGCGGATAGGGACCGAACTGTCTCACGACGTTCTAAACCCAGCTCGCGTACCGCTTTAATGGGCGAACAGCCCAACCCTTGGGACCTACTCCAGCCCCAGGATGCGACGAGCCGACATCGAGGTGCCAAACCATGCCGTCGATATGGACTCTTGGGCAAGATCAGCCTGTTATCCCCGAGGTACCTTTTATCCGTTGAGCGACGGCCCTTCCACGAGGTGCCGCCGGATCACTAGTCCCGACTTTCGTCCCTGCTCGAGCTGTCACTCTCACAGTCAAGCTCCCTTGTGCACTTACACTCGACACCTGATTGCCAACCAGGCTGAGGGAACCTTTGGGCGCCTCCGTTACATTTTAGGAGGCAACCGCCCCAGTTAAACTACCCATCAGGCACTGTCCCTGAACCAGATCATGGTCCGAAGTTAGGTGACCGGTACAGCCAGAGTGGTATTTCAACGATGACTCCACCCGAACTAGCGTCCGAGCTTCACAGTCTCCCACCTATCCTACACAAGCTGCACCGAACACCAATACCAAACTATAGTAAAGGTCTCGGGGTCTTTCCGTCCTGCTGCGCGTAACGAGCATCTTTACTCGTACTGCAATTTCGCCGAGTTCATGGTTGAGACAGCGGGGAAGTCGTTACTCCATTCGTGCAGGTCGGAACTTACCCGACAAGGAATTTCGCTACCTTAGGATGGTTATAGTTACCACCGCCGTTTACTGGGGCTTAAATTCTCAGCTTCGCAACAAGTTGCTAACCGGTCCTCTTAACCTTCCAGCACCGGGCAGGAGTCAGTCCGTATACATCGTCTTGCGACTTCGCACGGACCTGTGTTTTTAGTAAACAGTCGCTTCCCCCTGGTCTCTGCGGCCCACACCCGCAAAAGAAGAGCAAGTCTTCCTCACGGGGCAGGCCCCCCTTCTTCCGAAGTTACGGGGGCATTTTGCCGAGTTCCTTAACCATGATTCTCTCGATCGCCTTAGTATTCTCTACCTGATCACCTGTGTCGGTTTGGGGTACGGGCGACTAGAACCTCGCGCCGATGCTTTTCTAGGCAGCATAGGATCACCAAATCACCCACCAAAGTGGGCGCCTATCAGGTCTCAACCATAAATGAGAGACGGATTTGCCTATCTCTCGGCCTACACCCTTGGACCAGGTCAATTCCATTGCCTGGCTCGGCTACCTTCCTGCGTCACACCTGTTAATACGCTTACCTCACAAAATCGGTTCCCAGCACCTCACACAAAAGCAGCCCGAAGGCCACAACATCATGCTCAGTGGTGGTTAGCATCAAAAGCTCAGTATGGGCGGTTCTTCGCCGGTACGGGAATATCAACCCGTTGTCCATCGACTACGCCTGTCGGCCTCGCCTTAGGTCCCGACTCACCCAGGGCAGATTAGCTTGACCCTGGAACCCTTGATCATTCGGCGGACGGGTTTCTCACCCGTCATTCGCTACTCATGCCTGCATTCTCACTCGTGTGGTCTCCACCGCTGGTTTACACCGCGACTTCACCGTCCACACGACGCTCCCCTACCCATCCAAACGCCCAATCGAAACCAGGCAAATATTTGAATGACGCAACTTCGGCGGTGTGCTTGAGCCCCGCTACATTATCGGCGCGGAATCACTTGACCAGTGAGCTATTACGCACTCTTTCAAGGGTGGCTGCTTCTAAGCCAACCTCCTGGTTGTCACAGCAACTCCACATCCTTTTCCACTTAGCACACGCTTAGGGGCCTTAGTTGGCGTTCTGGGCTGTTTCCCTCTCGACTATGAAGCTTATCCCCCACAGTCTCACTGCTACGCTCTCACTTACCGGCATTCGGAGTTTGGCTAACGTCAGTAACCTTGTAGGGCCCATTAGCTATCCAGTAGCTCTACCTCCGGTAAGAAACACGTAACGCTGCACCTAAATGCATTTCGGGGAGAACCAGCTATCACGAAGTTTGATTGGCCTTTCACCCCTACCCACAGCTCATCCCCTCCATTTTCAACTGAAGTGGGTTCGGTCCTCCACGCGCTCTTACACGCGCTTCAACCTGGCCATGGGTAGATCACTTCGCTTCGGGTCTAGACCGTGCCACTCAAACGCCCTATTCAGACTCGCTTTCGCTACGGCTTCCCCACACGGGTTAACCTCGCGACACAGCACTAACTCGCAGGCTCATTCTTCAAAAGGCACGCCATCACACCCCACAAGTGGGATGCTTTAACGGATTGTAAGCGCACGGTTTCAGGTACTATTTCACTCCCCTCCCGGGGTACTTTTCACCATTCCCTCACGGTACTGATTCACTATCGGTCATCAGGTAGTATTCAGGCTTACCAGGTGGTCCTGGCAGATTCACACAAGATTTCTCGAGCCCCGTGCTACTCGGGTACCCACACTAGAACGGCAGACACGCATTACACCTACGGGACTATCACCCTCTCTGGTCCGGCATTCCAACCGATTCACCTATACGCCTGCACCTCATCCCGCTAACCAGATAGGGTTAGCACATGTAGGCCCCACAACCCCGGTGATGCAACGCCTATCCGCTATCACACACCAACCGGTTTAGCCCCATCCGCGTTCGCTCGCCACTACTAACGGAATCACTATTGTTTTCTCTTCCTGCGGGTACTGAGATGTTTCACTTCCCCGCGTTCCCTCCACACAGCCTATACATTCAGCTGCAGGTCATACGGCATGACACCGTACGGGGTTTCCCCATTCGGAAATCCTGGTCTCAACGTCCGGTTATCGACTCCACCAGGCTTATCGCAGATTCCCACGTCCTTCATCGGCTCCTGATGCCAAGGCATCCACCGTGCGCCCTTAAAAACTTCAACACAAATCAAAGTCTCAGATTGAGCAATAAAACAATCAACAAAATCACAAAACAACCACACAAGTCACCCCAAAGGGCTCCCCACATGGTCATCTTATAAGATGCTCGCGTTCACTATACAGTTCCCAAACAACAACCCCACACCCCCACAACACCGGCCAAGAACCCCAAAGGACCCACCAAGCCAGCGCGCAAAGACACAGGACAAACACTGAAACACCAAACCCCCACCCCCAAAAGGACAGGACGCTTGTTGCCTCAAAACCCAACAGCATGCCAAACCATACAAACCGCCTGGCCCCCACACCCTCATTCCAACACCCCCAAAGGGACGCGTACTAAAAGAGCATGAACACCATGCAGCCATAGCCAATACCCCACACCAACCATAAAGTCGACGCGTTTTCCGGTACTGAGTTCATTGATATTCCACCCATGAGCAACCCGCCTGCCAACACTCGTGACAGAAACGGGCAACCAATAATTGGTTAGCTCCTTAGAAAGGAGGTGATCCAGCCGCACCTTCCGGTACGGCTACCTTGTTACGACTTAGTCCCAATCGCCAGTCCCACCTTCGACGACTCCCCCCACACAAGGTGGTTAGGCCATCGGCTTCGGGTGTTACCAACTTTCGTGACTTGACGGGCGGTGTGTACAAGGCCCGGGAACGTATTCACCGCAGCGTTGCTGATCTGCGATTACTAGCGACTCCGACTTCATGGGGTCGAGTTGCAGACCCCAATCCGAACTGAGACCGGCTTTTAGGGATTAGCTCCACCTCACAGTATCGCAACCCATTGTACCGGCCATTGTAGCATGCGTGAAGCCCAAGACATAAGGGGCATGATGATTTGACGTCATCCCCACCTTCCTCCGAGTTGACCCCGGCAGTCTCCCATGAGTCCCCACCTTTACGTGCTGGCAACATGGAACGAGGGTTGCGCTCGTTGCGGGACTTAACCCAACATCTCACGACACGAGCTGACGACAACCATGCACCACCTGTGAACCAGCCCCGAAGGGAAACCCCATCTCTGAGGCGGTCTGGAACATGTCAAGCCTTGGTAAGGTTCTTCGCGTTGCATCGAATTAATCCGCATGCTCCGCCGCTTGTGCGGGCCCCCGTCAATTCCTTTGAGTTTTAGCCTTGCGGCCGTACTCCCCAGGCGGGGCACTTAATGCGTTAGCTACGGCGCGGAAAACGTGGAATGTCCCCCACACCTAGTGCCCAACGTTTACGGCATGGACTACCAGGGTATCTAATCCTGTTCGCTCCCCATGCTTTCGCTCCTCAGCGTCAGTAGATGCCCAGAGACCTGCCTTCGCCATCGGTGTTCCTCCTGATATCTGCGCATTTCACCGCTACACCAGGAATTCCAGTCTCCCCTACATCACTCTAGTCTGCCCGTACCCACCGCAGATCCGAGGTTGAGCCTCGGACTTTCACGGCAGACGCGACAAACCGCCTACGAGCTCTTTACGCCCAATAAATCCGGATAACGCTTGCGCCCTACGTATTACCGCGGCTGCTGGCACGTAGTTAGCCGGCGCTTCTTCTGCAGGTACCGTCACTTTCGCTTCTTCCCTACTGAAAGAGGTTTACAACCCGAAGGCCGTCATCCCTCACGCGGCGTCGCTGCATCAGGCTTTCGCCCATTGTGCAATATTCCCCACTGCTGCCTCCCGTAGGAGTCTGGGCCGTGTCTCAGTCCCAGTGTGGCCGGTCACCCTCTCAGGCCGGCTACCCGTCGTCGCCTTGGTGAGCCATTACCTCACCAACAAGCTGATAGGCCGCGAGTCCATCCCCAACCGATAAATCTTTCCACCAAAAACCATGCGGTCAAAGGTCATATCCAGTATTAGACCCAGTTTCCCGGGCTTATCCCAGAGTCGGGGGCAGGTTACTCACGTGTTACTCACCCGTTCGCCACTAATCACCCCAGCAAGCTGGGGGTCATCGTTCGACTTGCATGTGTTAAGCACGCCGCCAGCGTTCATCCTGAGCCAGGATCAAACTCTCCATAAAAAAATAAAAAGCCATCGGCAACCCCTCGGAAAATAAGGGCGAAGCCAATGAAGTCCTGGCGAATAAAAACACTTGGAACAACACACGGGGGTGCATCATTCCAAGCAAATGTTATATATCCACCAAATTAAAAATAATTCGGTATCAATAAACTTGGCACACTATTGAGTTCTCAAACAACAAACACT
>NZ_PCPU01000017.1:0-3715 GCF_002975455.1 Arthrobacter sp. MYb224
TCACTACTCCATCTTCCTGCATAGGCTTTGTTCTTGTCGGCGCTGTGTAGTGCTCCGCCGGTTGATTGATGAGCCCAGTTCTGATGTTCGCTGATGCTCATGCCCATAGGCAGGGATCTTCGACCCGCGTTTTGTTATATGGCGTAAGTTCATCCGTCAATATACGCGGCGTCGACTCCGACCTTGTGGCACCAATCGATAAGTGCTTGACTCTGTTTTATTCGAAACCGTACAAGGTTAGTCACGCGCGAAATGGCGTTAAACAGGGATGCTTGGATAATGGGTGGACGGTATGTCCGACGATGACGACAGCCGAATGCATTTCCTCATGGTGTGATTCTACGTTCACGAGTATAGAGTCATCGCTGCCTAGATCTCGACGCTACCAATTCGATTCCCGTCAAGAGAAAACACATCGAGAAGATACTACCTGCTCAACAAACACTGATCTATATGTAACGACAGGATATGCTCGACTTCCGAGGTAAGTAGCAGATTCAGTTGGTATGGAGCCTAGCTGGGCCCTGGGTTGATTACGATGACAAGATATCTTCCCGACTGGAAGTATTCGATTAGGCTGCGGAAGATCGACGACCACAGAATCTCCGGATCATACGACAAGGACGTCTTATGTCAGAAACGCAGTCAGATTTTCTTATCCAACTGAACACAGTGCTTTCTGCTGAGCAACTGGAACAGCGCGCAGAAGTACTACTGGAGAATTCCCGGGACTTCGGGCAATTCGTCGGCGACCCCATCATGCCTCTGGCCGTGGTTTACCCCCGAACGGTTGAAGACGTCCAAAAGGTAATGCGACTGGCCTACGAACATCGCATGCCCGTTGTTTCGCGTGGTGCCGGTACCGGTGTATCCGGAGGCGTTCACGTAACCGGTAAGTGCATTGTCCTGAACCTCATGCAGATGAACCGAATCGTGGAAGTTCGCCCCGAAGACGAAGTCGCGGTGGTGGAACCTGGAGTGATCAACTATGACTTGAACGTAGCTGTCTCCGAACACGGTCTCATGTACGCACCGGATCCGGCCAGCTATAAGATGTCTACCATTGGTGGCAATATTGCCACCAATGCTGGTGGTCTACGCTGTGCCAAATACGGAGTGACACGTGAATCGGTACTTGCTGTAGACGTTGTTCTGTCGGATGGCCGTTTAGTTCATCTGGGACGTAATACCTTCAAAGGTGTTGCAGGCTACGACCTCACCGGATTGTTTACCGGTTCGGAGGGAACACTTGGCGTCGTGGTGCGCGCGGTGCTGCGCTTACGATATTTGCCGGTGGATGAGCGCGACATCTCGATGTTATTCCCAAGTTTGGAAGCAGCAGTCCTTGGCGTTCAACGCATAGCCCGCGCCCGCGTACAGCCGGCCATTCTGGAGCTCCTTGATTTGCCGACTATCGAAATCTTAGATGATCAATACTCGACCAACTATGCAGCGCATGGTGGTGCCATGCTCTTAGTCAGGGTGGATGGATATGGCGCCGAAAAGGAAGAAGCTGTCATTCGCGAGACCTTCGAGAACCAAGAAGTAACCCTCAGCGACTCCGGTGCGGACGAAGCCACAACGCTTATCGAAATGCGGCGAACAAGCCGTGGAGATACCAAAGACGATGCCTATCGCATGGGGGAGGACATTGCAGTGCCAAAGAGCAAGATGTCCGACTACGTGCGAGAACTGCGACAGATCGCTTACTCTCACGAGGTAGATGTCAGAGTCATCGCCCATGCGGGGGACGGCAACCTGCATCCTACATTCTCGGTTGAACCCGGTGCCGGAGTCGATCCTCTGGCGAGACTTTCTAAGGCATTGGAAGGATCAATTCGATTGGCCATCGAGATGGGCGGAACCATCACCGGTGAACATGGAGTCGGCCTTATCAAACGCGATTGGTTGAGCTGGGAACAAACTGCTGACGTTCTGCTTCTCCAGCAAGAAATCAAAGCGCTGTTTGACCCGAGGAATATTCTCAACCCCGGCAAGGCACTTTAGTTTCCTTGAACGACGTCCGTTCCTTCTTCAATAGCTCACTGGCAGATTTAGCACAGACGCATCCCCGGGTGTAGTGTATAACCGTTGTAGAGTTACGGGATATAGCGCAGCTTGGTAGCGCGCGTCGTTCGGGACGACGAGGTCGCAGGTTCAAATCCTGTTATCCCGACTAGCAAATGAATAAGGGGGTCCCTAGGGACCCCCTTATTTTTGGTTGAGGGTGTCGTGCGCATATTTCACCGTCCATCGCCAGAGGTATCCAAGCCCGCCGTTCCACTCCCCGCGTACCTGTAGTCGGGCTCTGTTTTGACGTAAAACTGCACCTCAACACAATAGAGCTGTAGATCACTCGAGGAGAAGGGCTCAAAAGATGCCTAAACGAGTTTTCTTATGTATAGTTATATCTCGTGCTAAGGCATTTCGAAGAGAATGATCTTGATGGTCTTCACTGAGGAAGCCAAGTCACATTGGGATATGGTGTAATTGGCAACACAACGGTTTCTGGTTCCGTCATTCTAGGTTCGAGTCCTGGTATCCCAGCGCTTCACCAGAGTAATTTGGTGAGTTGAAGAGAAATCTTCAGCGTACGGCCCCATCGTATAGCGGCCTAGTACTCCGCCCTCTCACGGCGGCAACACGGGTTCGAATCCCGTTGGGGTCACACATCAAAACGCGGAACTTCGGTTCCGCGTTTTTTGCTTTAAGATTACGCTCATCGAACTTCGTGGCCATCCTTTGCGCACGCGTTACTGTTACTTCAGCATCTTCTGTCGGAGCGAGGCGAACGGCAGTATCACCACGGGAACGAACGATGCGCTAGCTGGTGGTTGAGTGGCCGGGACAGACACACGGCCTACCCGCATTGTGTCACTACAGTAGGTCGCGAATGCAACGATGCCTGTGGACCGGGTTTAAGTACTGCCGTAGTTTGCGCCCGGTGATGTCATCGAGGGCAGTGGGATCCACGAGATGTTCAGCAACGGGGATTCACTTAGCCAAGTTTCACCCTTCGACTGGTCGAGGTTCCAGCCCGGGGACGCCAGCTCAACGTCTGGGTTTATCAATTTCATCTCGGATGCCGGCCGGTGGAACCATCTCATCGGAAGGGAGTCTGCGTTTCCCATCTTCGCGCTGCCTGGCCTCTCAAACTGTTGGGCGCCTCGGCATGCCGAAATTGAACGTCACTGCGCATAAGCATCGAAGCATTCAGCGATAGTGATTATTCGGAGGTCAATAGTGAGCAAGCAACCGTGTGTCGGGTGCGGTCTAGGCCTGTTGAACTTTGACAGTGTCTACCGAGATGAAGTCCGGTCATAGAGAGAATAAGGGCCTGTGTGCACGGTCACCTCGGAAAAGGGCCTCCCGATTTGAAACATCCCGCAAATCTGTGTATAGTTTTTATCTGTCGCCGAAACAAGGCCGGAACAAAAACCGGTACAAAATTCGGTGATAATCCCCAGAAAATCAAGAGTTTTACACAGGTCACTGTGGATAAAGCGAAATTAATGGGAACCAAGAATACCGATTCAAATCACAAATAATTGATTTGACTTTCAGGAATTCAACGGTATAAAATATAAATATAACGCTGGACGAAATTGCCGCTCGAAAGAGTGGGTAAAGAACCGGTAAGTGTTTGTTGTTTGAGAACTCAATAGTGTGCCAAGTTTATTGATACCGAATTATTTTTAATTTGGTGGATATATAA
>NZ_PCPU01000018.1:0-3204 GCF_002975455.1 Arthrobacter sp. MYb224
ACAGATAAAAACTATACACAGATTTGCGGGATGTTTCAAATCGGGAGGCCCTTTTCCGAGGTGACCGTGCACACAGGGTTCTGGACATCGGCTAAAAAATAAACTCAACACTCAGCAATGATTCTTCACCCGATACCGCAACACCCGGTCCGTCCCCGGATACCGGGTGCGTGTCTCAGAGAGCCGTTCACACATCTCACCCAACGCCACCGTTTCCCGCCGGGTAGGTAACGGATCCAAGACGACGTCCAAAAAGCCGTCGGTTCGTGGGTCCAAATCCCCACTACCGGTCAACGCTTGACGCACGAACTCATTCGCGTCCTTGAACACAGATCTCAACCCGGTGTGTGAACGAATGTCAGCGACCATGGCCATGGACGCATTGAATGCGGACATCCGCACCGCATGAAGCAACTGCTTATGCTCTGTTTCCAACACTAGTTGTCCCGGATTTACTTCACCTAACGGCAGCCGGGCAGGGATCTTCTCCCACTTCTTTGTAGCCTTGTGCAGTGCTTGTTCCGCTTTGATCACCGGCGCGTTAATCTGATTAACCTCAGCGTTACTGACCACCCGGGTTTCCCCTGGTTCCGGAGTGTTCAACCGCAACATCTGTGCGTCAGCGACGCTGCTCAGCGTGCTCACCACTGCTGCTGCCGCATCTCGTGCTTGCTTCGCTTTCTCTTTCGCCGGGTTCGGCACGCTACGGGTCACGTCATCCACGGTGTGCTGATAGGTGTCGTGGGAGTCCAAAGCAAAGTGCTGGCGGGCGTATCGGAAGTAATTTTCTTGCCGCCAACGCCTGCCGATATGGAAGATCAACTCCCCAGCACTCAACGTAGTATTCGTAGTCAGCAGATGAATCTGGCGATCCGCTTCCCCGGTACTCTCACGCACTTGCTTGCCGGCAGCAACGATCCGGCTGACCTGCCGCATCCCAAACATCCCGTCCACGGTGACGCCAACGGACGGAACCAGCGCCCCTGTTTCATCCGATGCTTCGCCGGCCGCTTCAGCGTTCTTACGGGCCTTGGCATCCACCTCAACCCCGACGACAGTGTCAGCAGCCTGCTTCCACTCATGATCCTGGCCCCACTGATTAGTGAACCTCGCCTTACGGAATATTCCTGGATCAAGGTCCGGGATACTGCCCTTGCGCCAAGTCAATACGTCAAACCCTTGCTCATACAAATACTCGAACAACGCTGGGGACCAGCCTTCACGGTCAAAGCCGATCAGAACCCGCCTCTGGTCACCCACCAGCGCACGCAACTGAGGAACCAGGCCGCGCAGCTCACCGACCAGATTCTTGGACGGCGCGGCCATCACCATGAACACCGGCGCACCAGACGCGTCAGAAACCCACGTTTCCATGGACGCCGGCACCGGATATTTCAGGCGGGTCGAGTACTGCTTACCGATTTTTTTGGACCCTTGGTAGGAGCGTACGTGCCCGTCCACATACAGCAGCAACCCCAGCGCATCGCCCTCACCTGTTGGTTCCGTGCTGGCGAGGTGGTGTTTTCCTAAGGCAACAAGCAGTTCGACTGCATGGGTTTGGGCGGCGAGTTCCTGATGCTTGCGGCGGATGGTTTTTACTTCCGGGGCACGGTCCAACCCCAGAATCCTGCCCAAATCTGCTGGCTTCAACCGCCTCGCGCCTTCGGCGCGTGGCTCCCCGGCCAAGGTGCGCAGCACCGCTTCAAGGATGGTGGTGTTCAGCCCATAAAATCCAGGCTTCAATGCTGAATACACCTGATGAACACAGGACAGCAGACCGGTGGCTTCCAACGCTGGTAATGCGAGCAGTAGTCCGGCGTAGGGGATCTTCGCGGCTGGAGTGAACACCGGGACCGCTTCGGTCAGGGTTCCGGTGGACGCGGCGAGGCGTTCTTCGGTGCGTGGCGCCGGGGTTGGCAGTATCGGTAGTTCTTCTTGGATTGCTTCGGTGAGGTCAGCGGTCCTCAAATCCTGGCCAGGTACTGGTGGTTGGCCAGTGGCGGGGTCCAGCTTCATGGCGCGGCGGACACTGAATTCCGAGACACCGGTTTGCGCGGCAGTTGCCGTCAGAGTCAGGCCGCTGGCGCGTAGCTGTTGAATGCGGGTGATGACCTCTTTGGTGAGTTTGGAGCCGCCTTTCGGTCCACGTTTCTCACTAGTCAACGAGTTCAGGCCGGTGGTGTTCAGCGTGCGGTGCCAGTGCCAAATAGTGTCTTCGATGACGCCGAAGGCGTGGCCTATTTCTGCGGCTGAGGCCGCTTTCATCCGCCACAACGACACAGCTGCTAATCGTTTGGAGGTGTCATCGCCGGTGGTCCAGGAGTGCCAGAGCATTCCGTGGATGAACACTTGCCCGCCGTGATCATCTTCGAGTAAACCTGCCGCGTGTCCGATGGGTATTGCTTCGGGGCGTGGGTTGAAGGTGAGGAAGGGTTCGGCGTTCATATATGCCATCTTTCCACCTCCACGCCCCGACTAGTATGTTCAGTTAAATTCTATCGAAAGTGGGTGTGAATTAATAGAGGTTTAACGCAAAAGATCCCCGATTTCTCGGGGATCTTTTGGTGGGTTCTGTTTGAGCATGTCCAGAACCCTGGAGCAATATCGGTGGTCCCCACAACGGCTGATATTCACTTGATAGACATCGGCTCGCTGCACTCGCTTAAGCTCTTGGATTTCGTGGCTCATTTCTCCACCACAATTTTCAGCCCAAGAACTGCAGCCGTGGACAGCACAGCCGTGATGGAAGGGTTTCCACCACCAGTTTCAATTGCCCGCAAAGTGCGCTCAGAGATATCCGCCAGCTCTGCTAGCTGCTCTTGAGTCAGCCCGCTCTCTTTTCTTGACTGCTGTATAGCGAAGCCAATTTCTGACAGGGAATTCACGACGCGCTCCAGTCCGGCAAAATCTCGCCGATTTTTACGTTTACCCTCACCATAATGCCTCAATAGAGCATTTACGGCAATATACTGCCGAATCGTTGACTCATTCATTTGTTTGTAGCCATCTCGCGGAGTAACGGCAGCATCACGCCGGTCAAGTTTTCGAGCTGTCGTTTAAGGCCGGTTAAAGCGCAAAAAGGTCCCACCCCACCAGGCAGAACCACACAACCCACACACCCCGCGGGTTAAACAGGTGAGGCCCCCACACCAACAGGTGCAAGGGCCTCAAACCATCATACTAAGTTAAGTCCGGCGGTGACCT
>NZ_PCPU01000019.1:0-3065 GCF_002975455.1 Arthrobacter sp. MYb224
ACATGAACCAACGATGCGTCGAGGTCGATAATCAGCGGATTGGTTGCCGTAGCCAGCCGGGCTGGATTCCGGGGCCCGGCCGCATCCCAGACTTTGGAACGCAGGCTGCGGGTCATGGTGGCGAACCCGTAGGAGAAAGCTTCTGGCTGTTCTTTGACCCGGCCCAAGAACCGGCTAACCGTGGCATCCGAGGCTACAGGACCGAAGAGTTCTGGTGCGGCTCGTAGCTGGTCGATGTCTGTGGCTTGCTCGCCGCCGGCCGCCAATGACAGGGCCAGTGCGCCGAGGATGTTTCCTGGACGGTGCGTTGCGGTAGCGGGCACGAACTGGCTGAACCGGTCCTCGCAGAGCCTGCGGAAGTCCACCGCGTTCAGGAAGCTGGTCAGCACCGACAGCCCTGCATGGGAGACCAGGGTTTGGCCGGTGAGTTGGGTCGGGATGGCAGGGAAAAGGTGGGTAGAATGGTTCACAGAAAAGGTGATCCTTCGAACGGGTATTTTGGAAGCTTAGACACTCCCATTTTCCCAGTTCAGATCACCTTTTCATCTTTTAAGTCAGTTAATGACTGCCGTCGTCATGAAATACCCGGGCTAAGCACGCACAAGTCTGCTAGGACCAAACGTCGTCTCCACGCCAGGTTGCATCGACTCCACCGTCCACGTAAATGGTCTGTCCTGTTACGTGTGTATTCTCGACACTCGCACGCCATAGCAATAACTTTGCAGTCGCGCTTGCCTAGGAATGATAGTTCAGCGGTATTGGAACGTTCGCATCCACCATGACGCGGCAAGGTTCAGTGGCCGACAGCTCCCTCGTCATATTGGTGATGACGGTTTCAGGCGCAACAGCGCTCAGCGCAAGGTAGGCCCCAGCCCAATTGGCCGTAGGGCTTTATCGACGCAACCGACGGCTGATGGATCCTTCAGAAGACGCGTAGTTCAAGTATTCGGCCGCCGGACCCTGCGCTTGCAGCTTGTCGCCAGTCCGCAATGCTTCTAGTTCATCGCCGGCAAGCATAGCGTCCACAACATCATGACAGCTCATTCCGTTGAATTCTCTTGAAGGATGGCCATCCATGATACAACCACTCCGCGAGGATCTGCAGATTCTGCAAGCAACGGCTGAAGTCGTTCCACAAATTGAACTGCACCGAAATAGTTAGCGGCTATCGTCAGCGCCTCAGGTGCAGCCATTCCCGCAGAGGCGATCACCACATCAACCTTTCCATGACATTGAAGTTTGGTCAGATCGATAGCACTCTCCCGCACTTCAACACTTCAACACTTCAACACTTCAACACTTCAACGGTCGACAATTCTGCGCAGATGTCAGTGTTGCGAAGATCCACGCCAACCACCTGTTCTGCACATTGACGAAGCAGTTCCGCAGTAGCGGCGACTATTCCGGACACAGCGCCAGTTAAAACGTAAGTTGTCATTACCTCTTGTCCGCGTACTCAACTTGGTTCATGAGTCAGAACGAACCAGAGGTCAGTCTACGTCCGGCGCCACTGTATTCGACTTAGCAGTAGCGCGAATTGTCAGGGACTATCAGACTCGGTCTATGAGACATAAAAATCAGGAATGAGAGTGACCAACAACTTATCTCCAAGAACGGCAGTTTCCGAACCATCTCGAACCGGAAAGCGAATCGCGGCCTATAGGCAATAAATGGTGCCTGCAGTCTTGATCCTGCCCCGTTTTTTCGGGGCAGGATCAAGTTTCACATGGATCTTGTTCCCATCCTGCCAGCCAGTCCCAGACTAGCTACAGGAAAGTCTCACAGTAGTATCTGCCAAAGCCCCCACAAGAAAAACGGGAAACGCAATGGCAAGCAACGATGGCGCTGCCTCAACTGCAACGCCAGCACCACCTTCAAACGAGAAGACCTCACCGCACGCAACCAACTCGCCAGCTTCGTCAACTGGCTCATGAGCAAACAAACCCAAGCAGAACACGGCGGAGGAACCGGCCGGACCTTCCGCCACCAAACCGCTTGGTGCTGGAACGTCCATCCTTTCCTGAACCACACCGCAGAAGTCTTCGACGAGATCCAAGTCGACGGTATCTACATCCGGCATGGCTGGTGCCTGCTGATCGCTATCGACCAACGGAACGTCATCGGATGGCAATGGTGCGACCGAGAAAAATCAGCGGCGTGGACAGCGTTGCTGAAGCATTTCCCTGAACCGAAAGTCGTCTTCACCGATGGCGGATCAGGGCTGATGAAAGCGATGAAAGAGTTCTGGCCCAACGTGAAGATCCAGCGGTGCCTGATTCATATCCAAGGCAATGTCCGTACCTACCTGACCCTGAACCCACGCTTGCCAGCCGGTAAGTCATTACGCATGTTTGAGCCTAAAACTCACGAATATCCGCACCCAAGAAGCAGCGGCCCAATGGATGGCCGCCTTCGCGGCCTGGCACGCCCAGCATCAATTCCTCATCAACGAACGCACCTAGGCAGCGCAATGGAACGGTGCGATGCCCCAAAGAATTCGCAGCACCCGCACCTGGTGGTACACCCATCACCGACTGCGCAAAGCGTACGAGAACATGCAGACCGCTTTGCGACGCGGTCACCTATTCACATACCTGAATGAAGATCTGCACGGGCTAGGGATCAGCTCGACAACGACCATGATTGAAGGCGCGGTGAACTCCGGGATCAGAGCAATGATTTTCTACCATCGCGGGATGCCCATTGAGCATCGCCGGCGTGCTTGCGAATGGTTCTGTTGGACCCCACAGACAAGTCAGCCGAGGAGAAACAGATTGGTCCTGATTTTTATGGGACCGCTGCCATTGCCGAGGAAGGGCACTTCGCCAGGTCTGGCTGGGGTGGACGGAGCCGCTAGAGCCTCGGTTTAGATGGGGTTTGGCCGGGTGACACACCCGGGCAGACACCATTTATTGCCTATAGGCCGGTTAAAGCGCAAAAAGGTCCCACCCCACCAGGCAGAACCACACAACCCACACACCCCGCGGGTTAAACAGGTGAGGCCCCCACACCAACAGGTGCAAGGGCCTCAAACCATCATACTAAGTTAAGTCCGGCGGTGACCT
>NZ_PCPU01000002.1:0-54043 GCF_002975455.1 Arthrobacter sp. MYb224
CTTTATTTTCGCAGTTCAGGATCACTTTTTCTTTGTTAATGACGCTTAATTACTGGCCTCTCGATGAAATACCTGGGCTAGCTTGCCCGAGGGGGAATGGCTGTAGGATCCAGGGCATCCTTGATCTTTGGCCGTAGTCGGTGCGCAGTGTTGCGTTGAAAACAAATCCACCGAAACTGCGATCCACGTGCCTGCAGCATCCAGCAGCTCTGCATGCAGGGGATGGGTGTGGCGCACGCCGCCGATCGTCAATGCGCTGGGAACTCAGGATGCGGCTCTACTTGCGGGGGCCGTGCAGTGAGCGAACCGGCGACTACTCGGTTCCTCGGCCTGGGGCAGGCCTCCATGGTCCTCCGCTACTGGGGGCGTGGTTCGGTCCGAGGCTTATCCACCGCCGAGTCCAGAGATCTCATGCCAGGGGTGGACTTGGAGTACGCACAGTTACACCCGTCCGCTGAGGACGTGGCGCCACAGGCTTTCATAGGCTTGTGTTGTGATGAAGAAAAACCTTGTTCCCTTGATAGCACTAGCCATTCCGACCACTTTGCTGCTGACCGGATGTGACGTCAGTCAGCTAACCGAAGACAAATATGAGCAGTCGGCCTCCAAAACCGCAAAGACTTCCGCAGAAGGCGTAGCTTCCGGGTTGCTTCCCAGCTGGGCTCCCAATGGTGGAACCGACGTCCGCCTGGAGCAACGCAGCACCGGGCACGAACGAATTTTCACCATGGACTACTCAGGTGAACTTCCAAGCGGCAAATGCGAGCCGCTGGCTAACACCGGCGTTCCCAGCGCCAAGGAACTGGAAAATGGCTACGCCGCCGATTCGCGGACCAAGGACATGGCACCAGAGGATTTCGTGACCTACCGAACCCTCGAAGCCGACTGGTGGCCGGCGGACGCTGAATTGCAGAGCACCGCGCTCTGTGGACGTTGGTGGGTGCACCAGGATGCAGGCAAGCTGTACGCTTTCGCGCCAGATGTTGCCAGCGTGGCCGAGGCAATCGTCAAGGAGCGCGCCGAGGCCGAGTAAGCCCGGCCTAGGAGGAGGGCGGCAGGGTCAATACTTGAGGCGCCCCCTCGGTGATCAGTACCGTGTGTTCGGTATGCGCGGTACGGCAACCCGTTGCGCTTCGCAAGGTCCAGCCATCGGGATCGGTGATGAGCTTCGCGGTGTTTGTCATAACCCATGGTTCCAGCGCGAGCATTAATCCGGGAACCAACTTATAGCCTCGGTTGGGCCGTCCGTTGTTCGAAATGTGAGGTTCCTGATGCATTGTCGAGCCGATCCCGTGGCCGCCGTATTCGGTATTGATCGAGTACCCGGCCTCGCGCAAGACTGTGCCGATGGCATAGGAAATATCGCCAATTTTGGCCCCTGGCCGGGCCGCATCAATTCCGGCAGCTAACGCGTGTTCCGTGGCTTGGATCAGCTGGGTGCTTACGGTGTCCTGGGTCGGCCCCACGATAAAGCTGATGGCAGCATCAGCGGCGATGCCTTCCTTGGAAATCGCAAGATCCAGGGTCAGTAAATCACCGTCGGCCAGTGCGTAGTCGTGGGGTAATCCGTGCAGCACCGCATCGTTGACCGCGGTGCAGATGTAGTGGCCGAATGGTCCGCGCCCAAAAGCTGGTGCGTAATCGACATAGCAGGATTCTGCGCCTGCTCCGAGGATCATCTCGCGGGCCCAAGCGTTGATGTCCAAAAGGTTGGTGCCCACCACGCTGCGGTCCCGCAGGGTTTGCAGGATCTGCCCCACGAGAGCTCCGGTGACCTTAGCCCGGGCAGCTTCGTGGGAATTCAGGATCTCGATCATGCGAAGCCTTTCATAAAACCAATAACAATACCGTCCATACTATACCGGTACTATAATTGGTTTTATGGTTAGATTGCCCCTCACTTTTGAAGAACTCGAACGCGGCGAGCGCCTCGGCGCCCTCTTGCGCCGGGCAAGAGCCGAGCGGACCATGGTTGACATTGCCTTTGACGCGGGAATTTCCCCGGAGACGCTACGCAAGATCGAGTCCGGGCGAGTGGCCACCCCCGCATTCTCAACTATTGCCGCCATCGCGGGGGTCCTTGGACTCTCGCTGGATGAACTATGGAATTCCGTGCTTGCCCAAGAGCCGGACGCCAGCGGTGCCCGATCCAGCCGAATGGCGCGCGAGCGGCTTGCGAGCTAGTTCGCTGAAATGCTGCGCTTTCGAAGCGGATCACGCCCCTGGCGATCGCTCCGCTCTCCTGTGCCCAGTAGTCCTCATTGATCTTTTCCAGCGGAATCTCCTGCGCGGTCAAATCATCTAAGTTCAGCCGACCTTGTTGATGAAGTTCCGCTTAGTACGGAGCGCCCTGGCGGGCGTTCGAGGGGCCCTTTCAAATCCCGTGCAGGCTGCGTTGGTGCATGGGCATGCCTAGCATGGCGTTGAGTCCTAGTGGCCTGCCCTGTGGCAACCCGATGAGGTGCACGTGCCCGCGGGTTCGATCTAAGCGAGGGCTTCCTTGCCCAGCGGCGGTCTTCATCTACTACCTGGATGCTGAAGCTGCCACCGGTGATAATGAGACGTGCTGAATGTATGCGTGCTCGGGTACATGGCCGCGGGCCTCGCAGAAGGTGCCGAACTGGTTACCTGCGGAGAACCGGTGAGCGCGGAGGGCCCTTCGTTCCGCCAACCGTCCTGAACAATGTGAAGCCGAAATGTCGGTGTCAAAAGAAGAGATCATTGGGCCGGAGCTCTCGGACACAAAATTCAGTGATGAAGATTCCCGCGCGGTCGTACTGCGCCAAGCCTTCGGCAATGGCTGCGGGCTGAATTCGATCATTTTCACCCGAGACATCTCCGAGGCGTTGCTGATTGCGAAGAAAATCCAGGCTGGCAATCTCCGCGTGAATACCGGAGCCGGCATGGACGCGAACATGCCATCTGGCGGTTTCAAGCAGTCCGGCTGGGGTATGGAAAGGGTCCCAGCTACTCGGACGGCTAGGATAAAACCATGAGCGAACAGGAGCAGCCCCGGCTAGGCAGCGCACTGGCGCAAAAGGTCGTCGACACCATCGCGCCGACGATTAACCGCCATGTCAATATCATGAATTCCCACGGGGTGATCATTGCTTCCACCGATGCGGCCCGCATCGGAACGCATCACGAGGGCAGCGCCGAGGCGATCCGCCGCAACCAGATCATCCGCGTCAGCCAGGCCGATGGCAGCGCCGGAACCCAGCCCGGGGTCAACGTTCCGCTCACACTGGATAATCAGCTGTGCGGGGTCGTCGGCGTCACCGGAGCCCCGCATGAGGTCGAGCCGCTAGCCGATCTGATTGCACTGACCGTGCAGTTGCTCTTCACCCAGGAACGCGAGCACTCGCGCAGTACCCGCCGTGAAACAGAAGCCCGGGACATTATCTCCGCGTTGCTGGCCGGATGGGCCGAGCCAGAAGCCATTGACCGGAGCCTGGCAGCGCACGGCCTGCGCGGACCAACGCAACTGGAGGCATGGATCCCGCGCAGCGCGCAGGATCCATTGCTGGATGTGCCGGCCGTTGAGGGCCGGCGCACTTCCTGGATCAACCTCTCCGGTGCGTTCTGGCGGATCCGGCTGGCGAACGAACCGGCCTTCGAGGAAGACCAAGGCGCAACGGAGCGCTATCTTGCCTCCGCCCCGGCAGAAGGCGCCGGACACCTGCTGGCCGAAGCCGAAGCCCTCCGTGCCCTCGTGGCGCTCCCGGCGCTGATACCCCAGCGACGAAACCGGGAGATCTGGAGCCCGGAAATCGCCACCGCTATCGCGCGCACACCGGCGCAGAGCTTGAGCCATATTGCCAGGCCCGCCCGGGACCTGAGCGAAGAGCAAGCGAAGACGTTGCTGGTCGTCACAGCCGCAGCATCGATGACTCAGGCCGCAACCGAACTGCACATACACCGCAATACCCTGGTGCAGCGTCTGGAGCGCATAGCCCTGATCGCCGGGGTGGACATCCGCCACACCGGTCAGGCGGTGCGGCTGCAGCATGCCATCTACGCAGCGGTAGCCCTAGACCAGAAACACATATTCTAGGAATTTCCGGCATAAGAATATGGGCGTGCGCCCATAGGCGATTGAGTCCGCAGTCCCTAGTATTGGCAAGATGCTCGAAGTTGAGCGCCCGCTGAACCGGTCCTCCCGGCCGAAACAGCCTTCGCAGGAAAAGCCTGAGCAGCTTGACCTGGCGGAATAGCGGGCGGCAGCAACGGGCCGGAACTCGCACCCAGAACGACCGCCTGCGCCATTGCAGGTTCGGGCTGGGGGCCACAGATATTGGCAAAGGAGCCAACTCGCCGTGTATGAACTCCTCGTTCTGCTGATCCTCGTGGTGGCCATTGTGCTGGTCACCGCACGCTGGAAAATCAGCCCCTTCCTCGCCCTCATCGGCGCGGCCATCCTCGCGGCCTTCGCCTACAAGATCCCCATCGCCGAGGTCGCCTCCACGGTGACCACCGCCTTTGGCAGCACCATGGGCAATATTGGCCTCGTAATCCTCTTCGGCACGATGATCGGCATCATCCTGGAGCGTTCCGGGGCCGCGATCTCCATGGCCGATGCGCTGATCAAGCTGCTGGGCACCAGATTCCCCAACCTGACGCTGTCGCTCATCGGCTACATCGTTTCCATACCGGTCTTCTGCGACTCGGGCTACGTGGTGCTCAACTCCCTGCGCAAGGCCATCACCCTGCGCACCGGTGTTTCCACGCTGGCCACCTCCATTGCCTTGATGACCGGCCTGTATGCCACCCACACCATGGTCCCGCCGACCCCAGGACCGCTGGCAGCCGCCGAGTCCATCGGCATCGCCGACAACCTCGGATTGATCATCGCCATCGGCCTGCCGGTGGCAGTGGTCTCGGCCATGGCCGGGCTGTTCTATGCCAGCCGCTTCAACAAGTCCACGTGGACTCCGCTGCCATCCGAGGATGAGAACGACATCTCCGAACTAGATTACGAGCAGCTGCGTGCAAGCTTCGGCAAGCTGCCAAGCCCTGGCTTGGCCTTCCTGCCGATCCTCGTTCCGCTGGTCTTGATCTGCGCGGCATCGATCGCCAAGCTTCCATCGCATCCCTTCGGCGAAGGCGCCGCACTGGAAGCACTGTCCTTCATCGGCACCCCGGTGATCGCGCTGATCTTCGGTTTGCTCGCCGCGACCTTGCTGCTGAACGGCAATAAGAAGCTTGCCGACTTCAACGAGCAGATGCACGAAGCCGTGCGCACCGCGGCGCCCATCCTGCTCATTACCGGTGCCGGCGCAGCCTTTGGTGCTGTGCTGGCAGCCTCGGAGCTGACCACGATCCTCTCCGATTCGCTCAGCGGCTTGGGTCTCGGACTGGCTGTGCCATTCCTGATCGCCGCGGCATTGAAGTCGGCGCAGGGCTCATCCACCGTATCGATGGTGACCACCTCGGCGCTGGTCGCCCCGATGCTCGGATCCCTCGGTCTGGACTCCGAACTGGGCATGGTGCTCAGTGTCCTGGCAGTTGGCGCCGGCGCGATGGTCGTCTCGCATGCCAACGATTCCTACTTCTGGGTGGTCTCCCAGCTCAGCCGCATCCCGGTGATCACGGCCTACAAGACCTTGAGCGTGGCCACCGCCATCCAGGGCACCGCCGCATTTGCTACCGTCTGGATCCTCGGGGCATTCCTGCTCTAGTAAATCCAAGAAGCCTGCATCAACCAATAACCGCGCCATCAGAGGATGGCGCGGTTATTGGTTTAACTGGCGGGATGGCCGCAATAGGCAAGGCAAGGCTGCAACTTCGAGCACAGCCCAGCTTTCCCCATTGGCTTGCTGGGCAAGGATTACGGGCATGGGAACAACGACCGGCAATCCGGCCATCCGGGATGCCTGATCGCTGGATCCATGATCCACCCCCGCATTCGCTGACGCTTATCGCTGTCGGCTAATTGAGAAACCGAGATCCCCCTGACAGGTGCCCGGTCGATTGATGCTGGATCCGGATATCAAGCTCTCCGATCGCCGATGACGTAACCTCCAGAAGTATGACGGCGTCCCAGCGCCTTCGGGGCGGTCCAAGTCCGCCGGAAATCTCGCTTTGTGACGACTTCTGACCGACTATTCCGTCGGATGACGTGCTCCTTCCATCCGCTCATGCCGCGGTGTTTCACTCGAAGTACCAACCATCCAGAGCGGCTGAGAGACCTGGCTCGACGACGCCGCAGCAAGCCTGCATTCGGCAGCTAGTGCTAACGCCAGGTTCGATGGATCAGCAGAAAGCAACTTTCTGCTTCCTTCGGAGCAAGACTCTAAGGGAGAACGAAAATGACCGTACTGAGCACGCAACTGCCCCGCGTTCCCTACACCGGGAGCGCAGACGAGGCCGAGCTCGCCCACTGGCGCGAGATCGCCGAGCAGGTCGCGGCCACCCTGGCCGCGGACGCGCTGGAGCGCGACCGCAAAAACGAGCAGCCCTTCGCCGAGGTGCAGCTGCTGCGCGAGGCCGGGCTGCTGAACCTGCTGGTTCCGGCCGAATTCGGGGGAGCCGGAGCGCACTGGGCCACCGCTTTTGAAACCATCCGCATCCTGGCCGCGGCCGACGGGTCCATCTCCCAGCTGCTGGCCTACCACTACATCAACCAGTCCGGCATCGCCTTCTACGCTCCGGCCGAAGCCCAGGCCGAGTGGTGGCAGCGGACCGTGGCCGGAGGCTGGCTCTGGGGCGATTCGGTGAATCCGGTGGACCCGCAGCTGACGCTCACCGCGGAGGACGATGGCTTCCGGCTGAACGGTTTCAAGCGTTTCTCCACCGGCTCCGGAGTCGGCGAGGTGATCGTCGTCAACGCCGAGGTCTCCGGAGGCCCGCGACACGGCGAAGTGTTGGCCTTCGTCCTCCCGCGCAACCGGGAAGGGCTGGAAATCGTCGATGACTGGGACTACCTGGGCCAGCGCTTGAGCGCCTCGAACTCGCTGAAGTACCACAACGTGCGCATCGAGGCCGCCGATCTGCTCGGGGCGGTGACCGACGAGCCGGTCTCCACCCTGCTCACCCCCGGGATCCAGCTGGCCTTCGCGAACTTCTACCTGGGCATCGCCGAGGGCGCGTTGGCCCGCGGCAAGCAAATCCTGCTGGGCCGCAAGAACGCCTGGTTCCTCTCGGCGGCGGAGACCTACTCCCAGGACGTCGTCTTCCAGCGCACCGTGGGCGAGCTGAAGGCGCGCACCGCCGCGGTGGCCGCCCTGGCCGAGAAGCTCGGCCGCAAATTCGATGCGCTGCTGGCCAAGGCGGGGAATGTCACCCAGCCTGAACGCGCGGCGCTGGCGGTGGAAATCGCCGAGGCCAAGGTGGTCTCCACCGAGATCGGCGTGGAGGTCGCCAACCGCATCTTCGAGGTCACCGGTTCCTCCTCTACGCAGAATGATGTGGGCCTGGATCTGTTCTGGCGCAATGTGCGCACCCACTCGCTGCACGACCCGGTGGACTACAAGAAAATCGAGGTCGGCGCGTACTTCCTGCGCGGGGAAACCCAGCCGCTCTCGCTCTACACCTAAACCTCAACCGCACCCACGGATTGGACCGAACTGATGACCGTACTTGCCACCGCCAACCGCCTGGCTGAATTGAAAACCCGCTTCGCCCCGCACTTTGAAAAGATCGCCGCCGGCGCCGCCGAACGCGACCGCAGCGGAGAACTGCCGCACCAGCAGGTGGCCGAGCTGGCCGCCGCCGGCTTCGGCGCATTGCGTGTCCCGGTCTCCCACGGCGGGGCAGGGGCCACCTTGGCCGAGCTCTTCGAATTGCTCGTGGAGCTGGCCGCCGCGGACTCCAGCATCGCCCAGGCCTTGCGCGCCCACTTCGCCTTCGTCGAAGACCGCCTGGTAGCCGCCCCGGGGCCGGGGCGCGACAAGTGGCTGGCCCGCTTTGCCGCCGGGGAGCTGGTGGGGAATTCCTGGACCGAGATCGGCACCGTGAAGGTGGGCGAGGTGATCACCAAGGTCACCCCGGATGGCGAGGGAGGGTTCCTGGTCAACGGCACCAAGTACTATTCCACCGGCTCGATCTTCGCCGACTGGCTGGATACCTACGCCGAGCGCACCGATACCGGCAAGCGCGTGATCGCCGCGGTCAACCGGCACCAGCCCGGCGTGGTGCTGGCCGATGACTGGGACGGCTTCGGACAGCGCACCACCGGCACCGGAACCTCCACCTTCACCGACGCGGTCGTCGCCGAGGAGGACCTGATCGACTTCGACACCCGCTTCAAGTACCAGACCGCCTTCTACCAGCAGGTGCTGCTGGTGGTGCTGGCCGGGTCCGCCAAGGCCGCCGAACGCGACTTCGCCGCCGAGCAGAAGGCCCGCAAGCGCACCTTCAGCCACGGCGCCGCCAACGTGGCCGCCGAAGATCCGCAGCTGCTGCAGGTCATCGGCGAGGTGTCGGCGGCTGCGTTCGCGGCGGCCGGAACCGTGGAACGCGTGTCGCAGTCCCTGCAGGGAGCCTATGAAACCGCGCTGGCGCTGCACGAGGGCGAGGCGACGGCGGAGGAAGACGAGGCGGCCAATGATGCGGCCGAGCTGGCCAGTGCGCAGGCCCAGGTGGTGCTCACCCCGCTGGTGCTCAACGCGATCACCCACGCCTTCGACGCGCTGGCCGCTTCGGCCACCAGCGTTTCGAAGAACCTGGATCGGCACTGGCGCAATGCCCGCACCGCCGGCAACCACAACCCGTGGGTGTTCAAGGCCCGGCTGATCGGCGACCTGGCGGTCAACGGCACCGAGCTGCCGCGGGTTTGGGCCATCGGCGCCTCGAAGTAGCATCCACAGAGCGGGCAGGCCCAGCCCTCATCTTGAGCGCCGGGCCTGCAGCGTGTAGCGCAACAATCACCGAGCAGCTCGCCGGTACCCCCTGGATGCACCTCGCCCACAACAACTCGCTGCAGATAAAGCACTGGTAACTCGCGGTCCGCGGTGTCCTTCCGATAGTAGGCGGCGCTCGGACTCGGCGATTGCATGATTCCGTAGCGCATGTTCCCTGCAGAATCCGTGGCATATGGTGCCAGAAATGAATGCGCGAGGTAGAGGACATCTCCAGCGGCAATCCGATGCTCGCCGCAGTCGAAAACTCCGCGGGTCTCCCAGCTGACCTCGATGCTTGAAAGCTCTTGTTCGAGCTTGTAGCGCTGGCGCTCGTCTGCCACGACCGCGATGATCGGTTCGATGAAGTCCAGCTCGGGATAGGGGCTGGGCTGCTCCCCTCCCGAAGAGGATCCTCAGCGTATTTCTGAAAGTTCTGCATCGCGGCAACTTATATCCTCTTCAATAAGCGGGCATGCCTGAAGATAACGGGCATCTCGATTGTAGGTGTCCGCTCCAAGGCGCCTCCGACCAGGTTGTTCCGAACGGCTGTGCGCAGCATGCTTCATGGAATCCGCTTCGGTGGGTTTTAGGCCGCTGGCTAGACTGAGTGGGTGATCAACTACACCCTGCGTCAAATACAGTATTTTGTCGCCGTCGCCGAAACCGGGTCCATCTCCGCGGCCGCCGGCGCCTGCCATATTTCGCAGGCCGCCATGTCGCAGGCGATGGACGAACTTGAACGGGTGGTGGGATCGCAGCTGCTGGTGCGGCGCCGGGCGCGCGGCGTGGTCCTCACCGCGGTAGGTACGGACTTCCTCCACGATGCCAAGCAGCTGGTGCGCCATGCCGAAGAGGTGCAGGATCAAATCGTGGAACGCCAAACCAAGCTCTCCGGACCGCTGGTCATCGGCTGCTACTCCTCGCTGGCGGCCTTCTGGATTCCGGTGATCTGCGAACGCTTCACCAACGTGCACCCGGACCTGCAGGTGACCCTCCTCGAGGGAGATGGCGCCGAGCTGCAGGAGCGGATGCTGCAGGGGCATCTGGATGCGGTGCTCACGCACACTCGGCATCTCCTGCCGCACGTGGGGTGGCGCCGCGTCATGTCGGGGCGGCCATATGTCCTGGTCGGAGGCAACCACCGTCTGGCCAAGCGAGGCAGTGTGGCGCTGTCGGAATTGGCGGGAGACGATTTCGTGTCCCTGGACATTCCGACGGTGCGCGATAACCAGCTGGTGAATCTGCGGATGTCGGGCCTGGATCCCAAGGTGCGTTGGAGTTCGCAGAGCTTCGAGGCCGTGCGCGGTTTGGTTGCCCGGGGTTTGGGCTACACGGTGCTGGTGCAGCGGCCCCCGGTCAATCTCAGCTATGACGGACTGCCGCTGGCGATCCTGGAAATTGAGGGTCCGGTCGGCGAGAGCGATATTTGTGTCGCCTATACTGCATCAAACCGTCCGAGCCTGCGGCTGCGCGCATTCCTCGACTTCTGTGAAGAGGTTGGAGCCGAAAAAGAAAACAGGGCTGGCTAGAGTCTTTGCGACTCCAGCCAACCCTGGATCTGTTCAGCGAGGCTACAGGTTCTCCGCTTCGAGATCCGCCTCGCGGCCCTCTTTCACCCCACGTATGGCAAGCCCGGCGACAATGAATGCGCCCGCCCAGACGGCGCCGGCGATCCACAGCGTTCCGCCACCGAGTAGCACCAAGCCGGTAACGATCATCGGGGTGAAGCCTGCCCCCACGGTGGAGGAGAGCTGGTACACCAGCGAAGCGCCGGTATAGCGGATCCGGGTGGGGAACAGCTCGGCGGTGAAAGCGCCGAAGGGTCCGAAGATCGTGGCCTGGATGATGCCGTTGGCGATGAACAGGGCGATGGCGAAGAGCCACAGCTCGCCCATTTCCAGCATCCACATGATCGGCAGGGCCATTACCGCGCCGGCGGCGATGCCAACCATCATGACCGGGCGGCGACCGAGCTTGTCGGAGTAGCGGGCGGCGAACCAGATGCCGATAACGGTCAGCGTAGCGCCGATGGCCTTCACATTCAGCACGGCCGTGCGGTCCATGCCGACCTCTTCAACCACATAGGCGACGGCCCAGACGGTCATCAGGCCCTGCACCGTGTAGGAGCTCATGCCGACCAGCGTTCCGCGGATCACCGAACCGGGGTACTTGGTGATGACCTCCAGGAAAGGGGTTTTGCGTTCTTCGGCTTTGCCTTCCAAGGCGAGGAAGAGCGGGGACTCGGCAACCTTGAGCCGGATGATCAGGCCGATGCCTACCAGCGCGATGCTGATCAGGAACGGGATTCGCCAGCCCCAAGCCAGGAACTGGTCATCGGGCAGGATGGAGACCGCGGAAACTGCGAGGGTCGCCAGCACCGCACCGGCCGGTCCACCCATATTCGCGAAGCTCGCGGCGAAGCCGCGGCGTTCCTTCGGGGCGTGCTCCAGCGCCATCAGCATGGCGCCTCCCCATTCGCCGCCCACGGCCAGGCCCTGGACGATGCGCAGCGTGATCAACGCGATCGGCGCGATCATGCCGATTTGAGCGGCCGGAGGCAGCAGGCCGATCAGCGTCGATGCGCCGCCCATCATTGCCATCGAGGTGATCAGCACGCCCTTGCGGCCCACCTTGTCGCCGAAGTGGCCGAAGACGATTCCGCCCAGCGGGCGGGCCAGGTAGCCAACGGCAAGAGTGGAGAAGGAGGCGAAGAGCGCCACGCCGGGGGTGAGCCCGATGAAGAACACCTTGTTGAAGACCAGCGAGGCGGCCGTGGCGTAGAGGATGAAGTCGTAGAACTCGATCGCGCTTCCAATGAAGCTCGAGGCGAGGATGCGACGCATCTGCGGGGAATTGAGCGAGGGAACTTTGAGCTCACCATCGCCCGTCGGCTGGTTTTGTGGCTTCACTGCATTGCTCATCGGGATGCCGCCATTTCACTGTGGATGCGGGAGAAGGATATTTTATCCAGGTCGTCGGGGACCAAGTAGGTACCGGAGAACTTATCGGCGTGCGAATGCCAGACGGATAGCGGGGTCGTGCCCGGCACCAGGTGGTGCAGGGCCAGGGTGCGTGCCCCGGCTTGGGCCGCGATCTCGATGGCCTGTTCGGCCGAGGTGTGGGCCCGTCGGTGATGGTCCATGGAGGCTTGGGATTCCAGCGTTCCAATCGAACCGTAGGTGCGCTGGACCCATTCGAAATCGATGGCTTCATGCAGCAGCAGGTCCGTGTCCCGGGCCAGCGTGACAAGGTTCTGGCAAGGCGAGGTGTCTCCGGAAATGGTGACCGAGCCTTCGCTGGTGTCGAAGCGGAACGCGAAGGCCGGCGCTATCGGCGGATGCTTCACCAGCGTGGCGCTCACCGTCACCAATTCATCTTGGTAGATCACGAATGGCTTGAATGCCTCCGGCGTCGGGTTCTCATTCGGGTGATAACCGGTGCCCGCAGGAATCTGGATGTCTTGGGCCGAGAAGTGATCCAGCGGGGAGGGCCGCAAGGCGTTGATCACCCGGTCGTTGAGGTCCGTTGCGTAGGCCTGCATCAGATGATCGAACATCGAGGCGGTGCCCGGCGTCGGATTCTGCGGGTAGAGCGCCTGCGGCGGAACGCTCGCCCTCGGGGAGGCCGGTGGCAAGGCGCCGCGCTCGCCGGGGCCGACAATGGCGATGGGTTCCTTATCGGCGGGCAGCGTGAACAGCCCGAAGATGGCTAGCGAGGCCAGGTCGATGCTGTGGTCGGAGTGCAGGTGGGTGAGGAAGATGCCGCGCAGGTTCGCCGGGCTGTAGCCCGCCTTCATCAGCTGGTTTCCCACGCCGGTGCCGGCATCTACGAGGTAGACGCTGTCACCGACGACTACCGCGGTGGAGATTCCTGCCCGCTCGCCGGCGTGCTCGCCGGTCCACCAGCGTGGACCGCCTGCGGTGCCGAGGGTGACGACGTGGGGATTCAAATTGGTGGAGGCCATGTCTCTGCGACCTTTCGTTGTTCTAGTATCTACCAACCATTCTTATGCGCTGGCTCACATTCGTAAAACTGTTTTTATCTACCATTAACAATGGTTTTACTTATGAATGGGTCTGTAGACTTCAACGCGACGCGAAGCATCCTCAGGCGATGAGGGAGCATTGCGCATGATGTACTGAGTGGAAGCAACACGTACCTGTAGGAGTGGCATGTCTGATCACGAACGAAGCCGCCTCTCGCGCTGGGTCCTGCCTCATGGCGCGGAGCCGGATCCCCGGTTTACGCTAGCCAACGAACGCACCTTCCTGGCGTGGATCCGCACCTCACTGGCATTCCTTGCCGGTGGTACCGCGCTTGAGGCCTTCGCCGCCGAGGCTTTCCCCTCGCCGCTGCGCACTTGGCTCGCGGTGCTGATCATCGGCGTGGGAATTCTGATTGCCGCAGGTGCCGCGGTCCGCTGGGTCCGCGTGGAGCGCAGCATGCGCACCGGACGCCCGCTGCCGATACCTGCCATCGTTCCGCTCCTGGGCTTCGGCGCAGTGGCCGCTTCCATCGCGGCCGTGGCGATGATTGTCGGTTCGCGAGCCTGATGCGCGAGCCCATCCAGATCGCCGACCCGGGGCTGCAGCCAGAGCGCACGGTATTTGCGTGGAGCCGTACCCTGGTGTCATTCCTTGTGGTCAGTGCCGTCTTCTTGCGCTGGCTGCCGCACTATGGCGTGGGTATCGTGTTGATGATCGCAATTTCCGCGACCATGGCGCTGGGAATCTTTGCCTCGCAGCGCGCTCGCTACCGGCGCATGGCCCTCGGCGTGAAATCCGAGCGGGTCAGGCCGGATATCGTCGCGGTGCTCATGACCACCCTGGTGCTGATCGCCATCGGCGTGTTCGGAATGATCTTGGTGCTCGGCCCGAGCTGAGGGCTGCGCGTAAGGCTGTAGCCCCCTTTGGCTTTTCGCCGGCGCATGGGTGTTGCGGATTTCACTGGCAAGTGAGACGCGCGGAACGCGGGTCAGGTTCTAGACTTAGTTGGATAAAATCAACTATTTAGAGGAGCGCTCCGGCTCATGAACGCTGAGACTCAACCCAAAAGCCCGTTTAACTTCGTTCAGGTCCTGATTGCCGCCGCTGGTACTGGCTTCCTCAACGTCATCACCTACTTCATTGGCAGTTCCGCAGGAGCCACCATGGTGCTCGGTGAGAACACCGGTGAGCACATTGGCTTCGCTCAGGTCTACGGTTTCACCTTGCTGCCGATCCTCGTCCTCGGTGCGGTGGTCTTTGTTATCGGCCGCGCCAAGCCAGCATTCTGCAAGGTCGCCCAGTGGTTGGGTCTGGTCGTTGCGGTTGTTTCGATCATCTTGCCAATCATGGCCGCCGGCGACATCGCTACCGCGCTCACCTTAAGCATCATTCACCTCTTCGTGGGCCTTGGCTTGTTCTTCGCGGTGCACTACGGCAACAAGAGCCTGCACACGAACTAGCAACCGAGCTCCTGCAACTCGACGCAAAATGCCTGCTGCCCACGGATAGAAATCCGTGGGCAGCAGGCATTTGTGAGCTCGTAGTTATTGAGTTGTGCTCTAGAACTGCAAGGCCTCGGGCCGGGACAATCCCAAGATTGTCCCGGCCCGCGGCCCTTAGCTGATGGAGTCAGTCGGTCTACGAATCCTGCAGGACCATCGCCTCGGAGCGCAGCTTGCGACGGCTCGCCGCATGCTTGACCATGGTCAGCGCCACCGCGGCGATCAGCAGAAGATACATGATGATCGTGGTCGGCGAGGAGACCAGGTAGCCCAGGTCGCCCTCGGACACGGTCAGCGCCCGGCGCAGGGAGGTTTCGGCCAGCGGCCCGAGGATCACGGCGATCAGCACCGGGGCTACCGGGAACTGGTAGCGGCGCATGATGAAGCCGAGGATGCCGATGGCCAGCAGGAACCAAAGGTCGATCACCGAGGAGCTCACCGCATAGACGCCCAGCATGGAGAGCACGGTAATTCCTGCATACAGGTAGTGCCGTGGCACCAGCAGCAGCTTGGCCCAAAGCCCGGCAAATTGCATGTTGATGATCAGCAGCATCACCAAGCCCACGAAGAGCGAGGCGAGCAGGGTCCAGACCATGTCGCCCGAGCGTTCGAAGAGCAGCGGGCCTGGCTGCATGCCGTACTGCTGGAACGCGGCGATCATCAGCGCCGCGGTCGCCGAGACCGGAAGCCCCAGGGCCAGCAGGGCGCCCATGGCCATGCCGGCGGTCGCGTTTCCGGCGGCCTCCGGGGCGGCCACGCCGTTGATGGAACCGGTGGTTCCGAACTCCGGATCCTTCCGCTTGGCGGCCAAGCGCTTCTCGGTGCCGTAGGCAAGGAAGGTCGGGATCTCCGCGCCGCCGGCCGGGATGACGCCGAAGGGAACGCCGAAGGCGGTGCCGCGCAGCCAGGCCGGCAGGGCCTTGCGGAAGTCCGCGCCGCTGAGCCTGATCCGGCCGCTGGCCGGGATCCGCAGGGCGCTGGGGTCGCGGTGGATCCGCGAGGCCACATGGATGACTTCACCCAGGGCCAGCAGGCCCACGGTGATGACCACGATGGACAGCCCGTCAAAGAGCTGCGGCAGGCCGCCGGTGAAGCGCACGGAGCCGGAGATTCCATCCACCCCGATCAGCGCCAGGACCAGGCCGATGGACAGCGCGCCCAGGCCCTTGATGATCGATTCGGAGACCACCGAGGAGATGGCGACGAAGGCGAAGACGGCCAAGGCGAAGTATTCGGCCGGGCCGAAGGCGGTCGCCAGTTTCACCAGCGAGGGGGCGAAGAACACCACCAGCGTGGTGGCGATCAGCCCGCCGATGAAGGCGCCCATCGCGGCGGTGGCCAAGGCCCGGGCCGCCTGCCCGCTCTTGGCCATCTTGTGGCCCTCGAAGGTGGTGGCGATGGCCGAGGAGGCCCCGGGCGTATTGAGCAGAATTCCGGCCGTGGAATCGCCGAACATCCCGCCGAAGTAGACTCCGGCGAACATGATGAACGCGGCCGTGGGGTCCAGGCTGAAGGTGACCGGCAGCAGCAGGGCGACGGCCATCGAGGAGCCGAGGCCCGGCAGCACGCCGACCGCGGTGCCCAGCAAGGCGCCGATGAGCACCCACATGAGGTTCACGAGCGTCAACGCGCCGGCGAAACCCGCCATTAAGTGACTGAGCTGATCCATTTAGAGCAAACCTCCCAGGAGCCCGGCGGGCAGGCTGAGGCCCAACCCGAGGCCGAACGCCAAATAGCTGATCGAGGAAACCATGGCGGCGACCCCGATGTCGAAAATCGGGCGGGTGCTGCCCAGCGCCTTGCAGATGGCCCAGAACAATCCGGCCGCGGAAATAATCCAGCCCAGCACCGGAAGCACGAGGATGAAGCAGGCGATGCCGCCGACGATCCAGGCGACCGTGGCCCAATCCGAGTACAGGCGCACCCGGCCGGTGCGGCGCGGACGCTGTGCGCTGGCCCCGAGCACCTCGGTGCGCTGGGTGTCGCCCAATTCGGCCAGCATTTCGGCGGAGAAATCGGGGTTGCCGCTGTCGGTGCCCTGCGGGAAACGCCGGGTGCGCAGCACGGAAAGGCCATGCAGCACCGTCAGCGCATAGAGCACGATGCAGATGATCCAGGGGAAGAACTGCGGACCGGGCACGGTATCGCCCATGACGTTCATGGAGGCCGTGCCGATGGTCAGTGCGACGGCCAGGGCCAGCAGCAGCGCGGTAACCACCAGCTCGCTGCGGCCCGAGAAGAAACCGGTAATGCGTACGGTGTCTTCGGTGGTTTCTCTGCTCTGGGTGGTGCTCATAGTCCGAGTCCTTCCACGAGATCCGTGGTCGTGGCGATCTCCGCGTCGATGAATGCGTCGAGCTCATCGCCGACCATGTAGCTGTCGGTCCAGTTATTCCGGGCCACGGCGTCCTTCCACTGCTCCGTGGCATGGAATTCGGCCACGATCTGCTGCAGTTCGGCCTTCTGCTCGGCGGTTATGCCCGGGGCGGCGACGTAGCCGCGCCAATTGGCCATGGCCGCGTCGACCCCGGCCTCCTTGAAGGTCGGCACATCCACGCCGGGCAGGCGCTCTTCGGAGGAGATCGCCAGGGCGCGCAGGCTTCCGGTCTCGATCTGGTCGGAGAGCTCGTTGTAGCCGGAAACGGCCGCGCTGGTGGTGCCCGAAAGCACCGAGGTGATCGCCTCGCCGCCGCCGGAGTAGGGAATGTAATTGACCAGCTGCGGGTCGATGCCCACCTCGCGGGCGGCCATGCCCATCAGCAGGTGGTCGATGCCGCCGAGCGAACCACCGGCAATGGAGGTTCCGCCCGGGTCTTTCTTCCAGGCTTCAACGAAGTCCGCCAGGGTCTCCAGCTCGGAGTCGCCGGGGACCACGATCACCGCATAGTCATCGGCCAGCCGGGCAATCGGGGTGACGTCTTCCAGCGAGGTGCCCGAATCGGCGAGTTCGATCGCGCCGATCATCACCCCGCCGGTGACCATCAGCATGTCCGAGCGGCCGGTCATCTGCGCGAACTGGCTCAGCCCGATGGTGCCGCCGGCACCGGGGACGTTGACCACCTGCACGTTGTTGCTGATGCCATCGGATTTGATGGCCTGCTGTGCTTCGCGGGCAAAGCCGTCCCAGCCGCCGCCGGGAGAGGCCGGGGCCATGATCACGAGTTTCGCGCGCACCGTGTTCTCGCCGCCCGAGGCGGCCGAGGTCACCAGCGCGAGCGTGGCGATCAGAACGCTGGCGACCAGGAAGGCCACGTTCTTAAAATTGAGTTTGCTCATAGCTATCCGTAGGGTTCGAGTGATGAGGGGGATTCCGGCAGGCCGGAAGCGTCTTAGCTACGATCCCATGCAGTGATCCAAACCACTATCGAAAACGTGGTTTGGGTCATAGGTGCCATAAGAAAAATAAAGTTAACGCCGGAAGGCAGGTAATGAGACCCACCGCGACCCCGCTACCGCGCCGCCGTCGATTGCGCCTGCAGCTGGCCGGGCTGCAGGTGGTCATCGTCCTGGCCGTCGTGCTCGCGGTGGCGGTCGCGGTGATGGTGGTCGAGGACCAGCGGGTGCAGGACCAGGCCTATGCGCGGGTCGGCACGGTGGCCAGCCATGTGGGCAACGAGCCGGCGGTGATCGCCGCGCTGAACACCGAGGACGCCGCACGGGTTATCGCGCCGATCGCCCAGCTGGCCCGCGAGGTGTCCGGGGTGGACTACGTCGTGGTGGTGGGGCTGGATAACATCCGCCTTTCGCACCCGGACCCGGAGCAGATCGGCCGGCCGGTGTCCACCGATCATTCGCTGATGCGCCAGGGGGAGAGCTTTTCCGGGATCGAATCCGGAACGCTGGGCCCCACCCTGCGGGTGAAGGCGCCGATCCGCGCCGACGGCCAGATCATCGGCACGATCTCCGTGGGGATCCTGCAAAGCGAGGTGCGTGCCCAGCTGAACTCCATCGTGGTGGGCTTCGCCCCGTGGATTCTGGGCGCCGCCGGCCTGGGCACGCTGCTCAGCCTGTCCGCGGCGCGAGCCATTCGCCGCCGCATCTTCGGGGTGGAGCCAGATGAGGTCCCGGGCCTGCTCCAGTCGCAGAATGCGCTGCTCTACGCGGTGAGCGACGGGGTGCTCGGCGTGGGACCCGCGGGGCGGATCACCCTGTGCAACGGGGAGGCCGAGACGCTGCTCGGATTGCGCGAATCGGTGGTGGGCCGCATCGCCGAGGAGGTGCTGGACCCGCTGCTCGGCACGATGCCCGAGGAAGGGGCCCGGCAGGTGCTGGTGGGCGAACGGGTGCTGGTGGTCTCGCGGCGCAATGCCGTGGCCGGGGCTGCCCGGGCCGATGCAGGTTATACGCTGACCCTGCGCGACCGCACCGCGCTGGAGGCTTCGCTGCGCGAGCTGGCCGGCCAGCGCGGACTGGCCGATGCCCTGCGCGCGCAGACCCACGAGTTCGCCAACCGGCTGCATGTGCTCTCCGGCTACCTGTCCGTCGGCGCGCACCAGAAAGCGCAGGAATACATAACCCGGATCGCCGGTCCGCAGGAGCGCACCGCGGTGGAACTTCCGGACCCCGGGTTGGCCGGGGTGCTTTCGGCAAATGCCGCGGTGGCCCGGGAACATGGGGTGTCCTTCGAGGTGTCGGCGCAGTCGCTGGTCGCGGCGGGCGCCGGGGCCGACGGCGACCTGCTGACCGTGCTGGGCAATCTGCTCAGCAACGCGATCGAGGCGGCCGGCGACGGGGGCCGGGTCGAGGTCTTTGTCCGGCTGGCCGGGCAGCAGGCCGAACTACGGGTGGAGGACAGCGGCCCCGGGGTGCCCCCGGAGCAAGCCGAACGCATCTTCACTCGCGGAGTCAGCGCCAAGGATCAAAGCACGCAGCCCCATGGGATCGGGCTGGCCCTGGTCCAGCGGATTATCCAGCGCAGAGGTGGGACAATCGAGGTTGGAGACTCCGCGCTGGGTGGCGCGCAATTCGCCGCCCGGTGGCCGGCGGCAACAGGGCAGGGGAACTAAGCTATGCGCCAGATCGAAACGCTGATCGTCGACGACGACCCGGATGTGCTGGCCATGCACGAACTTTTTGTTGCATCCACCGACGGATTCCGTGTCGCGGCCACCGCCACCCGCGCCGCGGAGGCGCTGGCCTGCCTGGAGGCGAATGCGGGAATCGAGCTGATCCTGCTCGACGTGCACCTGCCGGACGGAAATGGCGTCGAGGTCCTCGCCGAGGTGCGCGCCCGGTTCAGCCAGGTGGGGGTCATCATGATCACCGCAGCCGCCGATGCGCCCACGGTGCGCGGAGCCATCGGCCAGGGGATCGACGGGTACCTGGTCAAGCCCTTCGCCGTCGGGGAATTCCGCAGGCGGCTGGACCTGTTCCGCCAGGCGCGGATCGCCGCGCCGGAACGCTTGGCCCAGTCGGATATCGACGTGCTGCTGCGCGAAGAGGCCGAATCGACGGGATCCGTGCCGGCGCCGGCCCCGACCGGCAGCCTGCCCAAGGGCTACGCGCAGGCCACCCTGGATCTCATCGCCGACGCGGTGCGCGGGGTGGACGCGGATATTTCGGCGGCCGAGGTCGCCGAGGCCTGCGGGGTCTCCCGGGTCAGCGCCCGGCGGTATCTGGACCTGCTGGAGCGGCGCGGACAGGTGGAACTGCGCCCGCGCTATGGTTCGGCGGGGCGCCCGGAACACCGCTATCGCTGGGTTCGCCGCTGAGCCGCCGGCGGCTCAGCGGCTGTCAGCTGCCCTCGTTCCCATGTTTCTTTGACTCCCCGCGGGCTTTCTTCTTGTAGTACCGCTCCCGTGCCTTGTGGCCAGCTTGGCGTTTGATCTCCGCGGCATCTTCCGCGAAATATTCACTAGTCATCGCCTTGAAATCCTGGAACTTGGCTCGCTCCTCGTCCGGGGTTGGCCCGGGCTCCCAACTTCGCAGCCAGAGCACTTCGCTGGTGTTGATCACCGCAACGATGACAGTTATCAACACGGCTGCATCCATGGCTCCGGTGACTGCGAACGCAGAAGCGAACGCGATCAACACCGACGCCGACAACGGGAGCAGCACGTAGCCGAGCCCGCCGGGAGCGGCCCGATACTCCCGCACAACTATTGGGCGCTCGATGACGGCGCCGAGCACCTCCGAAACCACGAACGACACGATCAAGGCAATAACGAGTTTGCCGAAGGTCGCGTCCACGCTGATGAACCATGTGCACAGCCAGGCAACGGCCAGGGCCAGTAGTCCTTTCACCGCACCCGTCGTCAGTCGTCCCGCGATGGCGTTCCCGAGCGTCGGAAACCTGATTTCATCTGCACTCATTTTAATCCTGCCTACTACTTTTCTTACGCGGAACAGGCGGTGGCAGCGCCATCTGGGCCAAGAACTGCTTGCTGGCATCTGCAGGTCCTTGGCCCATCTGCGCGGTGAATGAACCACCGCGAATCGCGTCCCAGATTCCTTTGGCCCGCGCGATGGCTCGTGGGGCCGGCTGTTTCTGGATCTTCTGGCAGGGATTCCAATGTCCGGATAAGTGCGCCTAACCCGGCAGCTGGCATTGCAGCAGCTCCTGCTTGCGCATGCCGAAGCAGGGCTGGCAACCGTATCGGCAATCGACGCCTTGGCTTCCTGCAAAAGGTAGATTCCCCGTCAGCGAGTTTTTGCGCTTCAACAAAATGGCAGCGTCCAACTACCGGTGTTCGTGACATGTTGGAGCATTGCGCATTCGAAAGTTTCCTTGTCGATTAGTCTCCTTTAAGACCCTAGCCCTGAGTAATTACCCTAGTCAACGATCCGACCCTCATCCTTTAGTGGGGAGGGAGGCTGAAACTCGCACCGCTGATTCATGGATCCTGCGGAAAAGATGACGCATCCACCGGAGAGGAGGGATTGCAGCAAAAGCGAAAGGACCACCACAATGCGGGCGTATTGCCGGTGCAGTGGGTGGTCCTCATCGGTGACTTGATCCATCCGAGGCGAGGCTTGCCTGGAACCCGCTGGGCTGGAGTGCGTGGATTCGTCCCCTGCGCTGATCGTGATATCGCACTTCTGCGCCTGCTCTGGTGGTTTGCGAGACGCTGAGTTTGCCTAGCCGTCTTCGAGATGCTTGGCAGCGGCCAGCGTTACCCGTGCCTGGCGCAATAGCGGTTCATCGACCATCTGGCCTTCAAAGGCGAAGACCCCCGGATTGGTTTCGGCCGCGGCGAGGATCCGTTTGGCCCGCTCGAGCTCGGCCTCGCCGGGCCGGAAGGCTGCACGGATCACCGGCATCTGATTCGGATGGATGGAGGCCTTGGCGGCGAAGCCCGAGGCCTTGGCATCTCGCGCTTCGGCCAAGAGTCCGGCGGTATCCGGAATATCCAGGTAGACCGAGTCGATCGCTGCCTTGCCCTGGGCTACCGAGTGCAGCAGCACCTGGGAACGGGCGAAGCGTGCCACCTCGCGGTAGTTCCCCTCTTCCGTGCGCGAAGAGGTTCCGCCCAGCGAAGCCATGAGATCTTCGGCCCCCCACATCACCGCGACCACATTGGGAGCCGCCGCGATCTCGGAGACGCTGGTGATGCCCTTCGCTGTTTCGCACAGCGCAACCACCTCGTAGCTTTGCAAGCGCGCCGGATCGGCGGCCGATTCGCTCTTGGGCAGCATCACCGTGCGGTAGGCGGTCTGCCTCAGCGCCGCCAGATCCGCAGCAAAGAACTCGGAGTCCGCCGGATTGACCCGCACGATGGTCCGTGCCGGATCCAGGGCGCTGTCCAGCAGCGCCCGGCGGGCGGATTCCTTGCTTTCCGGCGCCACCGCATCTTCCAAGTCGATGATGACCGCGTCGGCGCGTGCGGCGGCCTTGGCATAGCGCTCGGGGCGGTCCGCCGGGCAGAAGAGAATCGCGGGGCCCATGGCGAAGCTAGTCATTTGCGGCGGCTTTAGTGGAATCCAGGGAGTCCAAGTGCGCTTGCCGGGTCCACATCAGGCAGGTGCGGGTCGCGGTGGCGACGATGTCCCCGTGCTGGTTCCGTCCGGTGTGCGTCATCGAGGCCAGGCCTTGTCCGGGGCGGGATTTCGACTCGCGCAGGGCGGTGACCTCGGTTTCGGTGTAGAGGGTGTCCCCGTGGAACATGGGGTGCGGGAATTTCACATCATTGATTCCCAGTTGCCCCACGATGGTGCCCTCGGTGAGCTGCCCCACCGATTGGCCGATCATGGTGCTCAAGGTCAGCAAGGAATTCACCAGCGGCTTGCCGAACGGCTGGGTTGCGGCCCACGCCGCATCGAGGTGCAAACCTTGATTGTTCATGGTCATGGTGGTGAATTGCACGTTGTCGGCCTCGGTGAGCGTGCGCCCGGGCTTATGCACATATGCGGCCCCGAGCTTCAGCTCATCGAAGTACAGTCCGCGCTGTTCGAAACGTTGTTGCGTAGGCTCGCTCATGCGTTTTGCTCCTGAATTTGTGGTTCCACCGTGGCCACCAGCTGCTTGGCCTTCACCAGATCGCCGACGCTCAGTCCGGTCATGCGCACCGTGCCGGTCGCCGGGGAAAGCAGCTGGTGCTCCATTTTCATTGCCTCTATGCTGACCAGCAGCTGCCCCTCGGACACCTGTTCGCCGTCGGCTACCTGGACCGAGATCACGGTGCCGGGCATCGGGGTCTCGACATGCGGGGAGAACGTGCCCGACGCTTTGGCCAGCGTGGCCAGGTGCCGTTCGAGCACCTCTTCGCGGGGGAGCTTGCGCACCGCTCCGGTCCACCCGTCTTCGCTGAGCCACAAGGTGCCGTCCGCGGCGAACGCGTGGTGAATCCCGGTGCGCTGCCCGTTGATGGAGTAGTTCCCGGAGCCCAGATCCCGCACCGCGTACTCGTCCCCGGCAAGCAGAATGCGGCTTGAGCTCTCCCCGCCGTGCACGGCGAGCGCAACTTGCCGCTCTTGCACTTCATAGTGCTGCGGTGTCCCGTGGTTGTGCTGCGCCCGCCAGCCGTCGCGGCGGGTCCACGGGGTATCCGCGGTGTGCAGCCGGACGTGCTCCAAATGGGCCGCCAGCGCCAGTTCGCGCGCCCCGGGGGACCGGAAGGAGAACTCGTGCATCTTCCGTTCGATCAGGTTCGTGTCCAGCCGCCCGGCCGCCACGTCCGCGTCGGCCAGCAGCAGGCGCAGGTATTCGCTGTTGGTCAGCACGCCGAGCACCACGCATCGGGACAGGGCGCGGTCAAGCCGGGATAAGGCCTCCGTGCGGTTTTCGCCCCAGGCGATGAGCTTGGCCAGCATCGGGTCGTAGTGCGCGCTGATTTCGAGTCCATCGCGCAGCGAGCTGTCCACGCGCAAATGTTCGCCGGCCGGTTCGCTGACCCGCAGGATGGTTCCGACCGAAGGAAGGAACCCTTCCGCGGGGTCCTCGGCGTAGAGCCGTGCCTCGATGGCATGACCGGTGAGCGTGACATCGCGCTGGGCGAAGTCCAGCCGCTGCCCGGCGGCGATGCGCACCTGCCAGTCCACCAGGTCCAGCCGGGTGCCGTTGACCCTGGCTACCTCTTCGGTGACCGGATGCTCCACCTGCAGCCGGGTGTTCATTTCCATGAAGAAGAACTCGTCCGGGTTCTCGTCGCTGACCAGGAATTCGACGGTTCCCGCGCCCACGTAACCCACCGACTCTGCGGCGGCCACGGCCGCCGCCCCGATGCGTGCGCGGATTTGCGCGCCCTGTTCGAGGTTCTCGAACAGCGGCGCCGGAGCTTCTTCGATCACCTTCTGATGCCGGCGCTGCAGCGAGCATTCACGTTCGCCCAGGTGCACGGTATTGCCGTGCGCATCGGCCAGGATCTGCACCTCGATATGGCGCGGGTTGCGCACCAGGCGTTCGAGGAACAAGGTTTCGTCTCCGAAGGCGTTGCGCGCGGTTCGCCGCGCGCTGGCCAGTGCTTCGGGAAGCTGGTCCGGGGATTCGACGGCGAACATTCCCTTGCCGCCGCCGCCCGCGGAGGGTTTGATCAGCAGCGGGAAGCCTACCTGTTCGGCGGCCTCGCGCAGCTGGGCATCGCTCAGCCCGGGCTCGGCGATGCCCGGCACGACGGGCACCTGGTGGGAGAGCACGTGATTCTTCGAGCGGATCTTGTCGCCCATGAGGTTGATCGAGTTCACCGGAGGCCCGATAAAGGTGATTCCGACGTCCTGAAGGGCGCGGGCGAACTCCACGTTTTCGGAGAGGAAACCGTATCCGGGGTGGACCGCCTGAGCGCCGGTGTTCTTGCAGGCTTGGAGCACCGCGGGGATGCTGAGGTAGCTCTCATTGGCAGGGGATGCCCCGATGCGCACGGCGGTATCGGCCTCGCGCACGTGCAGCGCCCCGGCATCCGCGTCCGAGTACACCGCCACCGAACGGATCCCCAAGGTGCGCAGGGTGCGGATGATGCGTACGGCGATTTCGCCGCGGTTGGCGATGAGGACCGTGTCAAATAGTTTTGTATCCATGATTGTCTCCTCGCGCTACATCCGGAATAGGCCGAAGGAGGTCTCCGGCAATGGTTGACGGGCGCAGACGTCCAGGGCCAGGCCCAGGACCCGGCGGGTATCGGCCGGATCGATGACTCCGTCGTCCCACAGGCGTGCGGTGGAGTAGTAGGGGTTTCCCTGGCTCTCGTACTGCTCACGGATGGGCGCCTTGAAGGCCTCTTCGTCCTCGGCGCTCCAGCTTCCGCCCGAGGCTTCGATGCCGTCGCGCTTGACCGTGGAGAGCACGGAAGAGGCCTGGTTTCCGCCCATCACCGAGATGCGCGCCGCCGGCCACATCCACAGGAAGCGCGGTGAGTAGGCGCGGCCGCACATCGAGTAGTTTCCGGCGCCGAAGGATCCGCCGATCACCACGGTCAGCTTGGGCACGCGTGCGGTGGCTACGGCGGTGACCATCTTGGCTCCGTGCTTGGCGATGCCATCTGCCTCGTAGTCGCGGCCCACCATGAACCCGGCGAGGTTCTGCAGGAAGAGCAGTGGAATGCCGCGCTGGTCGCAGAGCTCGATGAAGTGCGCGCCCTTCAGCGCGGACTCGGAGAACAGCACGCCGTTGTTCGCGATGATGCCGACCTGGTGGCCGTGGATACGGGCGAAACCGGTGACCAGGGTGGTGCCGTATTCTGCTTTGAATTCATGGAATTCACTGCCGTCTACCAACCGCGTGATGACTTCGCGGACGTCGTAGGGGGCATTGACGTCTACCGGCACGCAGCCGGCCAATTCGCTGGCCGGGTAGCGCGGTTCGGCGACCTGCTCGGCGATTCTCCAGGCCGGGGCGGGATTCTCCGGGAGCGTGGAGAGGATGTCGCGGACGATCATGAGCGCATGTTCGTCGGTTTCGGCCAGGTGGTCCACCACTCCGGAGGTTTTGGCGTGAAGATCTCCGCCGCCCAGTTCTTCGGCGGTGACGATTTCGCCGATGGCGGCCTTCACCAGGGGAGGGCCGCCGAGGAAGATGGTTCCCTGGTTGCGCACGATCACCGTTTCATCGCTCATCGCCGGGACGTAGGCGCCGCCGGCGGTGCAGGATCCGAGCACCGCGGCGATCTGCGGGATCTTCTTGGCCGAAAGGTTCGCCTGGTTGAAGAAGATCCGGCCAAAATGCTCGCGGTCCGGGAAGACCTCGTCCTGCATGGGCAGGAACGCGCCGCCGGAGTCGACCAGATAGACGCAGGGCAGGACGTTTTCCAGCGCGATCTCCTGGGCGCGCAAATGCTTCTTGACGGTGATCGGGAAGTAGGTGCCGCCCTTGACCGTGGCGTCATTGGCGATGACCAGCACATGCCGGCCGTGCACCAGCCCAACGCCGGCGATCATGCCGGCGCCCGGGCTCGCCCCGTCGTACATGTCCTCGGCGGCCAGCGGGGCGATTTCCAAGAAGGGGGAGCCGTCGTCCAGGAGCTGGTTGACGCGGTCCCGGGGCAGCAGCTTGCCGCGGTCCACATGGCGCTGGCGGGATTTCTCGGATCCGCCGCGGGCGGCGCGCTCCAGGCGGCGGTGGAGCTCATCGGTGAGCGCCGTGTATTCGGCCGCGTTGCGCTGGTAGGCAGCGGAGCTGGTGTCGAGCTGTGAGTGCAGGGTCTTCACTGGGTTCCTTAGCTGACGGTCTGCTGGGCTTGGATGGTGGCCGGTTCGCTCGCGAGCCGGCGTGGAATGGCCAATAGGTCGCCGAGTTGCTGCGGCGCTTCGGTGACCGCAAGAATTCTGTAGGCCATGGCAACGAAGTTTTGCTGGACCTGGCTGAGGCTGAGCCTGCCGTCCGGGCGGTACCAGTGGGCCACGCCGGTGCCCATTTCCATCACCGCAAGTCGTGCCATGGTCAGGTCATCGGTGGCGAATTCGCCGGCCGCCTGGCCGGCAGCCAGCACCTTGGAGAAGAGCGATTCGTAGTGGTCCCGGAGTGCTTGCATTTGTTCCTGCGCCGGACCGGTCAGGGCGCGCATCTCGTATTCGGCGACACGCGCGGTGAGCGGATTGGTGGCGGTGAATGCCACATGGAAAGCGATCAGCCTCGCGAGCTGCCGGGTGGGTTGTTGCTCGCCGGCGATTGCTGCGCGGCCGCCGGCGATCATGGCGTTCAGGCAGTCGGAGATGATCCGCATGAGCAGGTCCTGCTTGCTGCCGACATAGTGATAGAGGGTGGCCGAGTTGATGCCGGCCGCGGTGCCCAGTTCCCTGATTCCCGTGGCGGCGAAGCCCTGCTGGGCGAAGCGTGCGACGGCCGCTCGCTGCACCTGGTCGATGTCCATGCTCTTGAATCGCTTTCGCCCAAAGACTGAGAGTCAATCAATCGATTGATTGACTCTCAGTCAAGTCGGAAATGCGAGCTGTGTCAAGGGTCACTTTAGTCAGTGCGGGGAGAAGGCTGCGGGCCGGGCCAAATGCTTGCGCATTCGGCCCGGCCCGCGGATTTGCCGGAAAGCTCCTCGTTTAGCGCTGGCGCAACCACACGGTGGTTGCCGCGGGAAGCTGGCCTGCTGCATCCAGCGGACCGCTCGCCAGCAGGACTTCACCGGCCGGCAGCTGCTGAGCCTGCGCGGTGAAGTTGGTGAAGCTCACCCAACCATTCGGCCGGGAAAAGCCGAGCGTGCCGGACTCGGTAGCCAGCCAGGAGAGCGATTCGTCGCTTTGCAGCTCGCGGCGCAGCTTCAGTGCCTCGCGGTAGAGTTCCAGCGTCGAGCCCTCGACCCCGGACTGTGCCGCTACCGCGTACCGGCCAAAATCCTTTGGCTGCGGCAGATGCGCTTCGCCGGAGCCGAACCCGAAGGAGGAACCGCTCGTTTCCCAGGGCAGCGGGACGCGGCACCCGTCACGGCCGACTTCCACTGCCTTATTCCTGAAGAATGCGGGATCCTGGCGCTGTTCATCCGGAATGCCTGTCACCTCCGGAAGTCCCAATTCCTCGCCCTGGTACAGGTAAGCGCTGCCAGGCAGCGCCAGCTCCAGCAGGGTCGCCGCGCGAGCGCGGCGCAGCCCCAGCTCCACATCCACCCGGGCCGGATCCGCACCCTGCAGCAGCCAAGTCTTCGCTGCGTCCGGATCGCCGGTTGCTTCCAGCCCATAGCGGGTGGCGTGGCGAACCACATCGTGGTTCGAGTACACCCACGTGGTCGACGATCCGGCGGCGGAAGCCTGAGCGAGGTTGAAGGAGATGATCTTCTTGAACGCCTCGGCTTCGAAGTCCGCCTGCAGCAGATCGAAGTTGAACGCTTGGCCCAACCCGGTGGCCCGGGCGTAGGCAGGGCGGCGGTCGGCATTGGTCCACGCTTCGGCGACCGCAATGCGCGGTGGCTCGTATTCGTTGAAGACCTCACGCCATTCGGCATAGACCTCATGCACCTCGTCGCGATCCCAGATCGGATGGGTGCCGTCCCATGGGTGGGCGTCGAGTTGTGCCTTATCCGGCAGCTCGGTCAACGGGATGTCCTTGGTCAGCGCGTGGGCCACATCCACGCGGAAGCCATCCACCCCGCGGTCGGACCAGAATCTCAAGGTCTTGCGGAAGTCTGCGCGGACTTCTTCATTGGACCAATTGAAGTCCGGCTGTTCCTTGGCGAAAAGATGCAGGTACCACTGGCCGTCGCCCACGGCGGTCCAACCCGGTCCGCCGAACAAGGATTCCCAATCGGCCGGCGGCAGCTCGCCATCCTGGCCCAGGCCGTCACGGAAAATATAGCGCTCGCGCTCGGCCGATCCCTTCGGTGCGGCGAGCGCCGCCTTGAACCACTCGTGGCGGTCCGAGGAATGGTTCGGCACGATATCCACGATGACCCGGATGCCTGCAGCGTGCAGCGCTGCGGCCATCCGGTCAAAATCCTCCAGCGTGCCCAGGCGGGGATCAACATCGCGGTAGTTGTCCACGTCGTAGCCGCCGTCGGCGAGGGCCGAGGGGTAGAACGGGGAGAGCCAGACGGCATCGATTCCGAGCTCCTTCAGGTAGGGGACCTTGGAGGTGATGCCGGGCAGGTCGCCCAGGCCGTCGCCGTTTGCGTCGGCGAAGCTGCGCGGGTAAATCTGATAGACGGCGGCCTGGCGCCACCAGTTGGCATCCGGCGAAAGGCCGGCGGAGTTCTGAGTATCTTGCAAGGTCATCTTGCTTCCTTCCGGAAAAGTTGTCTGCTTCTAAATGTAGATGGTTCAGGGGAGGGGCGGCTTAGGATTTCACCGCCCCTTGGGTGAGCCCGGACATGACCCAGCGTTGGGTGAACAGGTAGGCCACGATGCTTGGCGCCATCGCCATCAGGTAGGAGGCGAAGGAGACGTTGTAGTTATTTGAGAACTGGGTCTGGAAAAGCTGCTGGACTACCGGCAGGGTCTGGTCGGCCTGTTCGGCAATGATCAGCGAAGGCATCATGAAGTCATTCCATGAGGCCAGAAACGCGAAGATCGCCACGGTGGCACTCATCGGCGCCATCAGTGGGAAAATGATCCGCCAGTAGGTGGTCCAGGTGCCTGCACCATCGATGCGGGCGCTTTCCTCCAGCTCTCCGGGCAGGCCGCGCAGGAAGGCGGTGAAGAGCAGGACGTTGAAAGACAGCCCGAACATCACGTGCAGAATGGCTACGCCTACCGGGTTATCCAGCCCGAAGAGTCCGGTGAGCTTCACCTGGGAGAGCGCGAGCACCGGAAACGGGAGGAACATCGCGGCCAGCAGGTAGTAGAAACTGAGCCGGTAGAGGCGCTTATGCCAGTTGCGGTGAATCGCATAGGAAGCCATGGAAGCGAGCATCACTCCGCCGAGCACCGTGGCCAGGGTGATCAGCAGCGAGATGGTGAAGGCGCGGGGGAAATTGACCAGCTCCCAGGCCGCGGTGAAACCCTCGATGGAGAATGGGCGCGGGAGCGAGAAGGCTTTCCCGTCAACCGCTTGAGCGGCCGACTTGAACGCCATGGAAACGGTCACGAACAAGGGGGTGAGCACCGTGAGGGCGCAGGCCATCAGCGCTCCGGTGGCCCACCAATTGATGCGTTCGCGTCCAATCCGTGCGCGGGAACGCTTGTTCAGCCGTTGCTGGAGGGTAACGCTCATTTGGCCACTCCCTTACTTGTCAGGCGCAGCTGGAGCAGCGCGATCATCAGCGAAATGAGGAAAAAGACGGTGGCGTTGGCCATCTGGTAGGCGTAATCGCCGCGTTCAAATCCGGTGAAGATGGTCATGGCGATGGAGCGTGTGGCTACTCCCGGTCCGCCATTGGTCAGGCCGACGATGATGTCATAGGCACCGAGGAAGTTCTTGAAGCCAATGATCATGTTGATTCCGATGTACCCCACCATGAGCGGCAAGGTCACCGCCTTGAGCTGCCCGAAGGCGCTGGCTCCATCGAGCGAGGAAGCCTCGTAGAGGTCATAGGGAATCGCCATCAGCCCGGCTATGTAGATCAGCATGGCCGACGGGATCGCCTGCCAGGCGGTGACGATCACGATGGAGATCCAGGCGTAGTCGGGGTTGGCCAGAATTGAGGACTTCAAGAAGTCCAGTCCGATGGTTTCTCCGAAGGCCGGCAAGGTGTTGGAGAAGACGAAATTGAAAACGTAGGCGATCACGATGCCCGAAATGACCATGGGCATCACGAAGATGGCCCGTAGCGCGACCCGCGCACGGATCTGCGCGGTCAGCCCGATGGCGAGCAGAAAGGCGATGAGGTTGGTGATGATCACGGTGATGAATGCGAAACCAAGGGTGAAGCCGTAGGCGCCGATGATGGCCGGGTCGGTGAACAGGGCCAGGTAGTTGGTCAGGCCGATGATCTGGTAGTCGCCGAAGCCGACCGAGTCGGTGAAGCTGAAGAATATGCCCATCAATGCGGGAACCGTAATGGCGATGGTGAAGCAGATCAGCGCGGGGAGCAGGAATGCCAGATAGGTCCATTCGATGCGCCGGCGCCGTGGCGGGCGCGCAGGCGCGGCGGGTTGAGCTTCGGGCGTGGGTTTGATTGAGGTCGTCAGAGCCATGATTCGTCCTTAGCTGACTAGCCGCGCTGGGCTAGTCGAGCCCAGTCCGCGTCGAGGGTGGCCAACGTCTGTTCTACGCTGCTTCCGGTCACGAGGCCCTGCATGTAGTTCTCGAAGGGGATGGTGCGCGGGATGGCGGTGGAAACTCCCTGGAAGACCTTGCCGCGATCGATATAGGGCTGCATTTGCACCAGGCGTTTGTCCTTGGCCGGAGGGGAGTCCGAGCGCACTCCGAAACCGAGGGCCATCTCGTTATAGGGGTTCTGGACTTCTGGCCGGCAGAGGAATTCGAGCAGTTCGCGCGCTTCATCCTGGTGCTCGGACTGTTCCGGGATCCAGAGTGCCAGGTCGATATTGACGCGGACCTTCAGATCGTCCGGATCCTCGGTCATGGGCAGCGGGAAGGTGCCGATATTGGCGTTGGGGTTGGTCTTGGAGATTTCGGGCAGTGCCCAGGGGCCTTGGAGGTACATGGCCGCTTGGTCGTTGGCGAAGGCGAGATTGCCGTCGCCGTAGCCGCGGTTCGCCGCATCCTTATTGGAGAACTTGGCCAGTTCCTGCATCCGCAGCAGCGGGTCGGTGAAGGCCTGGGAGAAGGACAGTTCGGAGCCGGGAGCGAAATCCGCGCCGACGCTTCGCAGCGCGGCGAAGAATTTGTTGATGTCCACGGCTCCGCCCAGGGTGTAGTCCGCCAGTCCCTGGGATGCGGTCCACGCGTCCTTGAAAGTGGAGTAGATCGGGGTGACCTTCAGGTCTACGAGCTCTTCGCATAATGCCACGAATTCCGAGTAGCGCTGCGGGATGGCCAGCTTGTGCTTGGCGAAAATATCCTTGTTGTACAGGACGGCGGCACCCATCATCGAGTAGGGCAGCACCGAGGTGCGCCCCGGGTAATCCGGATAGAGTGCGAGCAGTTCGTCGACGAAGGGAGCGTTCATCTGGACCTGGGGCAGATCCGAGAGGTCCGATAGCGCGCCGCGTTCCTGGAAGCGTGCCATCTCGTAGTTGTAGTTCAAGCAGCCAAGATCCGGCGGGTCGTTGCGGGCAAAGGCCGCCGAGAGTCCGGCCGTCACTTCGTGGACCGCGGATATGGAAGATTGTGCGCCGTTGAACTCGCTGAGCAGGTCGCGGAAGTAGGGGACGACCTCCGGCTTTGACTGGTTGAATCGAATCGAGGTGCGAGTGCTGGTAGCGCCGCAGCCCGCGAGCATCAGGGTCCCTGCGGCTGCCAAAGACGAGATGAATGTTCTGCGGGACAGGGCTCTGGACAGCGTGGTAGATCCTATGTTCATGGGTATCTCCGACGGTCGAATGAAGTGGGTCACTTTATTTTCTCAGTAAATTTAGCATCTAAATAAATATCCGTCTATACTCAAATGGTGAAATCAATGACCGATTCCAGCAACCAGCATTCCGCGACGGAGCCCGGCGCCACCTCCATGCGACGCCTGAATACCCAAAAGGTCCTCAAGGCGACCTGGGATCGCGGGCTGGTGACCGCCAGCGAGCTCATCGAGCTCACCTCGCTCACCCGGGCAACCGTGCTGAACCAGGCAAAAGAGCTCGTGGCCACCGGCTGGCTGCGTGAAGCGGAGGACACCCGTGCCGCCGGAGCATACTCGAAAGGCCGTCCGGCCCTGCGTTATGAACTCGACGCCGCCAAATCGGTAGTCGCCGGAATCGATGCCGGCCAACACCGGATCTCGCTGGCGCTCGCCGACCTGCGCGGCAAGGAGATTGAACGCCGGTCCCTGAGCGTGGAGCCGGGCGCATGCGGGGAAGAGCGGCTTCGCATCACCGAGGAACTTCTTCGCGGAACCCTGGAGAAGCACGGAGTTCAAAAGCTCGGCGCCCTGGTTATCGGGGTCCCCGCTCCGGTGGATTCCGGTGGTTTTTCGCCAAAGGTGGCCGATGGCTTCTGGGCCGCGATGAACCCGGACTGGCGTGCGCAGCTGGCGGAATATACCCACCTGTTCTCGGTTGAAAACGACGCGAACCTGGCGGCGGTGGCGGAACTTGGACTCGAAGAATCCGATTCCTTCGCCGCGCTGATGGTCGGCGAACGATTCGGTGCCGGAGTGGTCATCGACGGGCACCTGTTGCGCGGAACCCACGGGCTAGCCGGAGAGATGCGCTTCCTTTCGCATGTCACCGGGGTGGGCGATGCGCTGGGGCTTGGCTACCTCGCGCGGGAACAAGCGAGGCATGCATTGGCAGGCGGGGCCGAAAGCTCGCTTCGGCGGATTCCCGCCGAACTGGTGCGCGCCGAGGATGTTTTCCAAGCGGCCGCGCAGCAAGATCCGTTGGCACTGGAAATCCTGGAATCGCTCGGGCGGCGGCTGGCAAAGGTCGTGGCCGTGATTTCCGGTTTCGCCGGGCTGCAGAAGGTCATTCTCTCGGGTGCCATGGCGGGAATCCTGCAGCCGGTGATCGATATCGCCGACCGTGAATTAGCCAGGGAACCAGAGCTCACCTGTGTGCAGTTGGCCGTTTCCGAGCTGGGCGCGGAGGTGGCATTGCAAGGGGCCATCTCGCGCGGCATCGAATTGGTCCGGGCAACCGCGCCCTTCGAAACGCAGAAGCGATAAATTTCGGTGGCCCCGACCTCCATCGATAGCGCCGACCGCCGGGCGCGCGGCGCGGTATCGGCCTTGTTTCTGACCAATGGTGCGCTGTTCGCAAATATGGCGCCGCGCCTTCCCGAGCTGAAGGACACTTTCGGGCTGGGCGAAGCGGCCTACGGTTTTCTGGTGATCGCCTGGCCGGTAGGCGCAATCATTGCCGGCCTGGCGGCCGGCTGGCTCATTCGCCGCTTTGGCTCGGCGCTCGTGGCCGTGGCCGGAACCATGCTCACCGGAGCTGCGCTGCTCGGCGCCGGCTCGGCCCCGAGCCTCGCGCTGCTCGCCGCGGGCTTCCTGCTCGGCGGCGCAATGGATGCCATCACCGATGTGGCGCAGAATTCCCACGGGCTCCTTGTGCAGCGACGCTATGGACGCTCGATCCTCAATTCTTTCCATGCACTGTGGTCGGTGGGCGCCGTCCTTGGCGGTTCCATGGCCGCCGGAGCCATGGCGTTGAACCTGTCGCTGAGCGTGCACTTGGGCATCTCGCTGCTGATATTCGCGGTCGTCGCCTTGACCGCCCTCAAATTCTGCCTTCCCATGGGAAAACCGCAAGCCGGACTCGAAGAGGTATCCGAGGACCGCCCTGCCGATCCCTCCCCGGGCACCGCGCGCACGGCGCGCAACCACACCCTGTGGATCATGGTCGCGTTGGTGCTGATTTCCACCGCGGGGGTCATGACGGAGGACGCGGGCAACTCCTGGGCCGCGCTGTATCTTGCCGATTCGCTGGGGACTTCGGCCTCTTTCGCGGCGCTTGGCTATATTTCGCTCGTCGGCGCCCAGTTTGTGGGTCGAATTCTTGGCGACGGCATGGTTGACCGCTTCGGACAGCGTTTGGTCGCCCAAATGGGTGCCGTCTGCCTCATCCTCGGTATGGGGTTGGCGCTCGCCTTCCCGTCGGTGCCGGGAAGCGTGCTGGGTTTCGCGGCTGCCGGATTTGGCGTGGCGACCCTGGTTCCGGCCGCGATGGAACACGCAGACCGGCTGCCGGGCCTTGCCCCAGGCACCGGGTTGAGCGTGGTCTCGTGGCTGATGCGTCTGGGATTCCTGATCTCGCCGCCGCTGGTTGGATTTGTTGCCGAGGGCTGGGGGCTTCGAGCCGGGCTGTTGCTCGTCCCGCTGGTGGGCGTCATCGTGCTGTTGTGCTCGCCGGTGCTGCGGGCAAAAGCACCGCGCCAGCAACGCTAATTCACGGCCCGCACACCCCTCGGACGTCATCTTGGTTCGATGCCGGCGAAATATGACACCTCATTTTTAATGAATCAATTAGGCCGCCGTAGAATACAAGTCACTATTTAGAACGTAAACCGATCTAACTCACCACATCGAGAGCATGGTCGGTGCTGGCTCGACTTATCCGGGTGGGGTTGGCCAGAGCGTGCCGAGGGGATAACACATGTCTGAATCCGCCAACTCCATTGCCGGCGCAGCGTCTTCCAAACAGGAAGATCCGGTTCAGCTGAACAGGCGCCGGTTCTTTTCGGCGGCGGGTGGAGTGCTTGCCCTGGCCGGCCTTGCAGCCTGCACATCGCCGCAGAATTCCACAACGGCTCCGAGCCCGGTAGGCGATCACGCCCCGGCCGCCGCCAAGGCACCTAGTACCCCCGGCCAAGCCCTTAAAATGCTCAAGACCGGCAACAGCAGATTCGCCGAAGGCCGGCCAAAGCACCCGAACCAAACAAGCCAGCTGCGAAGCGACCTTGCAGAGCACCAAGAACCATGGGCCTTGGTCCACGGATGCGTTGATTCTCGGGTTGCCCCCGAGCTCGTCTTCGACCAAGGGATTGGCGACCTCTTTGTCACGCGAACGGCAGGGGCGGTACTCGACGACACCCTCGTGGGGAGCATGGAGTTTGCGGTCAGCAGCCCCTATGAGGTCCCGGTCATCGTGATCCTCGGGCACACCGCCTGCGGAGCGGTGACTGGCACGGTCGAAGCCCTCGAGAAGAACGCGAAATCACCGAAGGCCCCGGGAGAAATGATCGATTTCATCAGCGAGATCGCGCCGGCGGCGCGTGAGGCGGAACCGGTGCCGGACAAGTCAGAACACATCAACAACGTGGTCCGGATGAATACCGTCGCGGTCGCCGCCGCGCTTGTTGAACGCTCGGAGATCATCCGTGCGGCGGTTAACGCCGGGCGCACCGAAGTCATTGCGGCCGTCTATGATCTGCAGACCGGGTTGGTTGACTGGAGTCCAGTCGTCGCCTAGGGGCACCAATATCGCAGCTGCAAGCGCGGCAAATGCACGTGCGGATCGGACCTCAGGAAACACGTTGGTCCACCTTTCCGATGCGGCCAGCGCAATAGTTGGCAGCAATGACCTCAAGCGGATCATCATCTCGGCTATCCGGCGTTGAACCGAATCGCCAGATCTCGTTTAGTAGTACACCGCCAGCGGGCCGTTGGGTCCGGCGATCACCTGTACCGGAGTTTCGAAAACCTCGGACAGGATTTCGTCATTCATGATCCGTTCCGGGGAACCGAACTGGACGACCTTGCCGTGCTTCATCGCGCAGATGTAGTCCGCGTAATGGCCGGCGAAGTTGATATCGTGCAGCACAATCACGATGGTGCGGTTCAGCTCTTGGGCCGCCCGCTTCAGGTGCTGCATCATCAGCACGGAGTGCTTCATGTCCAGGTTGTTCAGCGGCTCGTCCAGCAGCACCGTTTCGGTGTCCTGCGCCAGCACCATGGCAACGTAGGCGCGCTGGCGCTGGCCGCCGGAAAGCTGGTCCAGGTAGCGGCCCTCCAGCTCGGAGAGGTCCAAGAAATCGATGGACCGCGAGATGATCTCTTCATCCGCCGGCGTCAGCCGCCCCTTGGAGTGCGGGAAGCGTCCGAAACCGACCAGCTGGCGCACGGTCAACCGGGTGACGAAATGGTTCTCCTGGCGCAGGATCGACACGATCTTCGCCAGATCCTTGGAAGCGGTGGAGGCCACGTCGTAGCCGGCGACCTCGATGCTGCCCGAATCGATGCCCAGCAGGCGTCCGACCATGGTGAGCATGGTGGACTTTCCGGCCCCGTTGGGGCCCACCAGGGCGGTGATGCCGCCGGTTGGGATCTCGAGCGTGACCGGTCCGATGGCCACCTCGGAGCTGTACTTCTTATGCACTTCTTTGAGGGTAATCACAGCCGGCCCTTTCGCAGGATGAAGATCAAGAATGTCACGCCGCCCACGGCCTCGATGATGATGCCCACCACGCCCTGGGCGTAGAAGATATTTTTCATCACGAAGTACGCCCCGGCGAGCACCACGAAGCCGGTCAGGAAAGCGATAGGGAAAATGAAGCGGTGGTCGTAGGTGTCCGCCAGCTGGTAGGCCAGGGTTGCCACGAGGAAGCCGAGGAAGGTCATCGGGCCGACCAGCGCGGTGGATACGGCCATCAGGATCGAGACGAAGAATAGCGTGCGCATCACCTCCGAGCGGTGATTGATGCCAAGGTTCATGGTGGTATCGCGGCCGAGGGACACGATATTCATTTTCCGGGAATTTGAGATCAGGAAGAACCCGGCAATGAGGATCAGCGGGATGGCCACCGGCAAGTAGCTCATATCCGCATTGTTCATCGAGCCGAACAGCTTCGCGGTCAGGATGTCGAACTCGCTGGGGGAGAGCATGCGCTGCATGAAGGTGGAGATCGATCCGAGGCCAGCGCCCAGGATGATGCCGATCAGCAGCATGATCTGGATATTGCCCAGCTTGCCGGACAGCAGCCAGCCATAGAGCAGGCAGGCGAGGACCACCATGATCGCTACCTGCAAGCTGAACTGCCACAGCCCCTGCAGGGCGACCACGCCGGCGGCTCCCATGAAGAACACCGAGGCGGTCTGCACCGCCACGTAGAGGGACTCGAAGCCCATAATCGATGGGGTGATGATGCGGTTGTTCGTGACCGTCTGGAATGACACCGTCGCCACTGCCTGGCAGAAGGCGACGATGGCCATGGTCAGGATATTGCTGGCGCGCATCTTCGCGATCAGCCAGAACCCGTCGGAGCCCACCGGCATCGGGTTGTCCCAGGCGAGCAGCCCGAAGCTGAAGCTCAGCGCCAGGGCCAACATGATGGAGAAGATGATCCAGTAGCGACTGCGGATCTTCTTCGTTGGCAGTGCGCCGGAGGCACGGCCAAAGACCGGCGGCGAGGGCAGCTTGGGAGTGGTGCGCGGGGGAGTCATGAGCTTAGCCAAGTTTGCGCTGCCTTAGAAGCAGGGAAATGAAGACTACCGCGCCGAGCACGCCGAGGATCAGGGAAACCGGAATCTCGAAGGGCATGATGATGGTGCGGCCAATGAGGTCGCAGACGGTGGTGATGGCAATGCCCAGCAGGCACACCCACGGCAGGTTGCTGCGCAGGTCATCTCCGCGGAACATGGACACGATATTCGGCACGATCAGCCCCAGGAAGGGAAGGTTGCCGATGACCACGGTGACTACACCGGTGGCAATCGCGATCAGGCCGGTGCCCAGAAGCATCACCTGGCGGTAGTTCAGCCCAACGTTCGTGGCGATCTCTTCGCCGAGCCCGGCCACGGTGAATCGGTCGGCGACGATGAAGATCGCGATGGCCACCAACGCCACGATCCACAGCACCTCGTACTGCCCGCGGATCACGGAGGTGAAGGAACCGGCAAACCAGATGCCCAGGGATTGGAGCATGTCGGTCTGCAGGGCAATGAAGGAGGAGAAGGCACCCACCACGGCGCCGAGCATGATCCCCACGATGGGCACAGTCAACGAGGCCTTCAGCGAAACTCGCTGCAGGAACAGGAAGAAGACCATGGTGCCGATGAAGGCGAAGACGATCGCCACGGTCATCTTGGCCAGCAGCGAGGCTTCGGGGTTGATGATCAGCACCGTCAGCAGTCCCAGCCCGGCCCATTCGGTGGTGCCGGTGGTGGTCGGCTCCACGAAACGGTTCTGCGTGAGCAGCTGCATGACCAGCCCGCTCATGGCCATTGCGGCTCCGGCGAGGACCAGGGCGATGGTGCGCGGGATGCGGGTCACGGCGAACATCGCGGACCCGTCCTCGGCGCCGAAGATGTCATAGACACCGGTGAACAGGGAGAAGCCCAAGAGGACGAGAACGCCGAGGATGCCAAGCAGCAGCTTGGGTTCAAGGAGCCTGCCCTTGGGCTTGACCGCGGGGGTCGTAGTAGTCATGGTGCCGCCGTGTATTCGATATGTGGTGGATACGACTACGTGGCGGGGCCGGTTATCGGCTCCGCCACGTAGTCGCTATTCAGCGTTCTGGTTACTTGGCTTCCAGCGCTTCTGCAAAATCATTGAAGAACTCGGTGTAGGTCTGGATGCCTTCGTTGGTGTAGGTATCTGCGGGCATGACCACGACGTTTCCTTCCTTGGCAGCGGTGACGTTAGCCAGTGCTTCGGACTTCTTCAGCAGGTCGGCCGCCGGGGTGTAGCCGGCTTCATCGCTGGCAACTGCGCCGTCGCGGTCAAGGACGAGAATCCAATCGGGGTTCGACTTGGCGATTGCCTCTACCGAGATATCGTCGCCCTCGTGATCGGTGGAGGCGTCCTCGACGACCAGTGCCGGGGTGAGGCCCAGAATGTCGAAGGCCGGGCCGACGCTGCGTCCGCTACCCGGAGCGGAGTAGTTGATCTCGCCGCCGGAGGTGATCAGGCCCATGACGGTCGCGTCCTTGTTGTACGCGGCCTTGGCGCGTGCAACGGCCTTGTCGAAGTCATCGGTCAGCGCCTTGGCTTCTGCCTGCTTGCCGAAGATTTCACCCAGCACGGTGGTCTGGCGCTTGAGCTCCGCGTCGAAGGCCTCGCCTTCGCGCGGGTCGAGGTTCACAATGGTGGCTTCGGGAGCCAGCTTCGAAAGCTTTTCTGCGTGCTGGGTGAATCGCTGGCCGTTGATGATCAGGTCCGGGGCCACTTCGACAATTGCTTCGAGGTTCGGCTCGCGGTGGCTGCCGAGGTCGATGACCTTTTCGTCCTTGGCGTAGTCGATGGTGTCCGGCATCAGCGCCACGGCGCCGGCGGTGAGCTCGATGCCCCAGGCCTCAAGAGTTTCGAAGGTGCGGTTGTCGGTTGCGACCACTGACTTCGCCGGAGTGTTGATGGTGTGTTCGCCATTGTTATCGGTGAAAGTCACCGTGGATGTAGCCGCTGGTGCGGACTCTGCCGGGGCTTCGGCGTTGGAGCCGCAAGCTGTCAGGGAGAGTGCTGCAACGCCCAGCAAAGCTGCGGCGCGAAGTTTCATGGAAGCCATGTCATCCTTCGGAACAGGCGACCGACATTGGCCGCGCAAATGAGTGATCTGATAATTAGCCTAGCCTAAGCTGACCTAAATCGAATAAGCCAGACCGTTGTTACTTAGCTCACTCAACTCCGGCAAGTTCGTCGAAAAAAAGGATTTCATGAGGGATTTTCCGCGTTTAGTTAGGTGAGGCAAGCTATTTGCGCAAGGAATATAGTGCAGCGAAGCGTTGCTAAATTATTCATTTTTAGGCGATGCCGGTCGTCTCTGGATGTTCATTTACCGTCATGAACTGCGCGCTCCACGGCAAAAAGGCGCGAAGCACCGCACTAGGATACGAAGATGAGTGACTCTCTCGACCGAATTAACTGGCCCGTGGCTACTCGGCGGCTCTCGCTGCGACGACTCGAAGTTGCCGATGCCCAAGCGACGTGGGACTACCGGAAACTACCCGAGGTGCAACGCTGGATCACCTCGCGCGCGGATGATTTCCCGCAGTATCTGGAGCAATTCATGAAGGGCAAGCGGTATTCCCGTGATGTCGCGGTTCAGCTGCTGGATGCGCAAGGGCAGCCGCAGTTGATCGGGACGGTCATGGTGAAGGTGAAAGATGGTTGGGGCCAGAGCGAGATTGAAGACGCGGCTCGCGGGGTCGAAGCCGAAATCGGCTGGAGCTTCAACCCCGAATACGGTGGTCTCGGCTATGCCACCGAAGCGGTCCGTGGGGTTATCGACCTGTGCTTCGGGCCGTTGGGACTACGACGGGTTGTTGCCGAATGCTTCGCCGCGAACGAGCCATCGTGGAGGCTTATGGAACGAATCGGCATGAGGCGTGAGGGGTACAGCAAACGCGATGCGCTGCACCGCGGCGGTCAATGGCTGGACGGCATGAGCTACGCGCTCCTAGCCGAGGAGTGGCCAATCCGGTCCGAAGCCTGAAAGACCCTGAACATGAGTGAACCCTCCAACGCTTGCCGCGTTGGAGGGTTCTTGTCATCACTCGCACCTTCAAGAGGTACTTACGACTCTAGGCGGGCACTCTGGGAATAGACTGAGTTGCGCCTTGGGCTTTACCGTGCAAATTGGGCGCCCGGCCTCAGACGGGCAAACCACTTTTTACTCGGCTGATCGGCCATCCGGTAATGCTCTTCGGGCGCGGGGTTGCATAGGTGCGCACCTTTGAAGTGCTCAAGCACATGCGCACCAAAGACTCGGCAATGGTCACCGCGGCACGCACCCCATCAACAATTGGCACGCCGGTGGCCTCGCTGACCTTCGCCTCCAATTCGGCCATGCCGCCGCAACCTAGGCAGATCACTTCCGCCTTATCGACCTGCACCGCCTGTCTTGATTGCTCCACGATGGCCGCGACGGCTCGTTCGGGATCGGATTCCAGCTCCAGGACTCCCAGGCCGCTGGCACGCACCGAGGCCAGCCGGTCGGTGAGTCCTGCGAGTTTCAGGCGGTCCTCAATCAGCGGAACGGTCCGGTCCAAGGTGGTCACGACCGAATACTTGTGCCCTAAGAATTGTGCGGTGGAGGCGGCGGCCTCGGTGATGTCAACGACCGGGACTTCCAGCAGTTCCTGCAGTCCTTCCCGTCCGTGCTCTCCGTAGCCGGCCTGGATGACCGCGTCGAAGTCTCCGGGGTAGTTGACGACCTTGTCCATCACGGCGATGGCGGCGAGGTAGCTTTCGAAGTTCCCCTCGCAGGAGTCCGCGCCGAAATCGGGAGTCAGCTCGATGATTTCGGTGCCCGGCGAGGCGACTTTGCGAGCCGATTCGCCGATTGCGTGAGTCATCGAGGCGGTCGTGTTCACATTAACAATGAGAATGCGCATGATCAGTTCCTTAGAAATCAGTGCTTTGGGGTTACCGCGATGGCTTCGCCGTCAATATCCGTCAGGTCGAGGCGGCGCTTGGCGAGTATCAGGTAGGCAACTGCGCCGGCTCCGGAACCGAGGAACCACGCGAACGGTCCGACAACGTGCAGTGCGGGCAGGAATGCCAGGAGCAAGGCGACGACCGAGCTGACCGCCAGGGCAGCCACTGCGCGGTAATTGACGCCGCGAGTGAAGTAGTAGGTGCCTTCCGGATTGGTGCGGTAAAGGTCCAAGACATTGATTCGGGCCCGGCGCACGAGCCAGTAGTCGGCCATGATGATGCCGAATAGCGGGCCGAGCAGCGCACCTAGCCCACCGAGGAAGTAGTTGATGATCTCCGGGGAGTTGTACAAGTTCCAAGGCAGAATCACCAAGCCGATGAAGCCGGAAATCAAGGCGGCGGCGCGGAAGTTCAACCGCTTGGGGAAGAGGTTGGTCAGCGCGTAGGTCGGGGCCACGAAGTTTGCCATCAGGTTCACCGCGATGGTCAGGATCAGCAGCGCACCGGAGGCCAGGACGAGCAGCAGCGTGTTGGGGATGGCCTCGACGACATCTGAAGGCGAGGTGATGACCGCGCCGTTGATGGAGAATTGGGTTCCGGTGAGAACCACCACGATGGCCCCGAAGAACAGCATGTTCAGTGGAATGCCGAAGAAGTTTCCGCGCACGATGGCGTTCTTCGAGGTGGCGCCGCGGGTGAAGTCGCAGAAGTTCAAAACGAAAGTTCCGTAAATCGAAACCCACAAGGCGGCGGCTCCGAAGATGCCGACCCACATGTCCAGACCTGACCTTGATTCGCCGGTGCTCATGGAGACGTTGAATCCCGATTCAAAGAGCATCCAGATGGCCAGCGCCAAGAAGGTGACGAGAATGACCGGGCCGGCAAAGGCCTCGTACTTGCGAATCATTTCCATTCCGTAGCTGACAATCACCAGCTGGATGGCCCAGAGGGCTACGAAGCAGATCCAGCCAAGGGTGTCGAGTCCCAGGAAGCTCGTCTGCTGCAAGCCGGCTGCGCTGGGCGCCAATGCGATGACCATGACGCTCAGCACCTGGGAGGCCAAGAACGTTTGAATCCCGAACCAGGCGATGGCCACGGCGCCACGCAACAGCGCCGGGATCTGCGCACCGTTGACGCCGAAGGCGATGCGGCTCATGACGGGGAAGGGCACGCCGGTCTTCTCGCCCATGAACCCCGAGAGGGTCAGCAGGGCGAAGAGCAGGATTGCCCCGATGCCTAGGGCGCCGAGAATTTGCCAACCGCTCATCCCCAGGGCGAACAGGCCGATGGCGAAAGCGTAGTTGCCCAGCGAGTGCACGTCGTTGGCCCAGAGGGTGAAGATGCTGTACGAGTTCCAGGTGCGTCCGGCACGGGTAGTCGGCGCGAGGTCCTCGTTGTACAGTGTGGCGCTGAGCTCATGCGGGTTGGAACGGTCAATGCGTTCGTTGTGCGATTGGGTAATGATCGTCGGCGCGGAGGTGGTCTCCGGAGTTTTTTGCCCCATGGTGAGGTCCTATTCTCAGGTGCGTGCTGAGGATCGAAGTCTGTTCTCGACAGTGAGAAGCTTTAGGGACAACGAATTATCGACAGCGCGCATGTATGAATCATGCTGGTCTATGCGTATGGAAGAAGCTGCGTGTATGTCCGCTGAGGGGACGAGATGACGCGTTACGGATAGATCGGCTGGCCGAAGTTCAGATAGAACTCGGTTGGTGTGCCCACCACGGGCTGGGCTTCGTGCTGCAGTCGCCAGGCTGGCTTTACTGCGCGAGTCCCTATGAGTTGTGTGCTCATGGCTGCTCCTGAGTTAGAGAAATTCACTCCGAGATGTGTGCCACATCGATTGTCCACCAACTGTATGCCGTGGATCACATTACCGCAATAGAAAATCTAGATTTCACGTTGTGGAAGTTATGGCCTTGCGCGCTGACTAGTGCCTAGGGTCGAAAGAAATTTCCGGGCGACATTCTGAGAGCCGCACCGGTGCCCGCGGAACCAGCTTGCCTGCCCGGGCGGAAGACGGCTGCAGCGTTTGGTCAACAATTCCGCCGACCTGGTTCCGGCCCGGTGCGTACACGCGCCGGGCCGGATCTTGGGGACGGGGGTGCAGCTACTGGCGCTTATGCAGGGTGATCTCGGGAATGTCATCTGCGGTCGGACCGCCGCCGAACTTCGGCGAGGGCTTTTCGCCAGAGGCCAAGCGGGCAAGTTCGGCCGCTTCGTATTCCTCTTCCTTGCCCAGCATGCGGGCCGTGTCCTCATTGGTGATTTCTCCCGCGAAGGCTCTCTTCATATTTTCACGGTCGAACTGGCCCTCCCACTTGGCGACCACGAACGTCGCCACGCAATTGCCCAGCAGGTTGACTACCACGCGCATGGAATCCATGATGCGATCGGCGCCCAGCAACAGGGCCACCCCAGCCACCGGGAAGATGCCTAATGCCGCGGCGGTGGCTGACAGCGCCAGGAACGAGGAACCCGGGACGCCGGCCATGCCCTTGGAAGTCAGCAGCAGGACGCCCAGTGCGGCCAGCTGCTGCCCGAAGCTCAAGTCATGCCCGAAAGCCTGGGCCAGGAAGAGCAGGGAGATGGAAAGATAAATAGCTGCGCCGTCCAGATTGAACGAGTAGCCGGTGGGTACCACCAGCCCGGTGGTGGCGCGCGAGCAGCCGGCATTGGTCAGCTTGGTCATAATGCGCGGCATTACCGATTCGGTGGATGCCGTGCCCAGCGCCAGGAGAAATTCTTCGCGGGTGTAGCGAATGAACTGCCATAGCGGTACTCGGGCGAAGGTCCAGGCGATGATGAACAGCACGCCGATGAACAGCAGTGCTGCAACATAGCAGGCGATGATCAATTTGGCGTAGGTGCCCAAGGTCGCGATGCCGTACTGGCCGATGATGAAGCCCATGGCGCCGAAGGCGCCAAGTGGGGCGACCTTCATAACCCAGCTCATGACCTTGAAGATCAATTCGAGGATGTTCTCGAAAACCGCCAGGAGCGGCATGCATCGTTCTTTGCCGACAACGACGATCGCCGCTCCAAAGAATACCGAGAAGAAGAGGACCTGCAGCAGATTGTTCTCGGCGAAGGCGCCGATTACGCTGACCGGGATGATGCCGAGAATAAAGTCGGCAGCACCCTTGGCTTCGCCTGTTTTCTCCTGAAGTGATGAGTCGTCCAACGTGGACGGGTCGATATTCAATCCTGCCCCGGGCTGGAAGACGTTGGCGATGATCAATCCGAAGACCAGGGCGAACAGCGTTGCGCTGGTGAAATACACCAGCGCCTTGACTCCCACGCGGCCCACCGCCTGCACGTCGCCAACGGCGGCGATGCCGGTGACGATGACCAAGAAGATGAGTGGCGCGATGATCATCTTGATCAGCATGATGAAGCCATCACCCAGTGGCCTGAGCTCCGAGCCGACCGCGGGCCAGAAGTGGCCGATGAGGACTCCGGCGAGGACCGCGACTCCGAGTTGGACGAACAATGATTTGTAGAGGCGCTTCTTGGGTTTTTGCTTTGCCTTGGCAAAGTCTTTGGATGATGATTTTTTCACGACTGCTCCAGAGGTTAATTACTCGCGAGATATATGCCATGTCGAAGGACTGACCCAACTGTAATGTGCGTCACAGGATTTCCGCAAGGAAAAATAGAAATTCCGATATGCGAAATGATTTATTTCCATAATGCGAAATAGGTGTCCTGCCTACCCGCTTTCGAGCCCTTCCCTCCGGTGGCCCTCGTGCATTTCGCAAGGGCTGGCTTCCGTAGTACGCACCTGTTTGCGATGCGCGAAACGAAGGGCCCTAGAGGGTTGACAGTGATCTGTGTCTCGACTTAGAGTTTTCATAAAGCAAAACAAACATTCCATGAAGTGGAATATTTGAAATAGGTTTTGAAGGGAAATCCAGTGTCTTACACTCTGAACTGCTCGATTCTGCTCACCGAACTACCCATCAACCAGCGTGCCGAAGCAGCCAAGCAGGCGGGATTCGACAGCGTCGAATTCTGGTGGCCATTTGCCACCGCCGTGCCAAGCGACAAGCAGGTAGATGAGTTCGTTAGCTCGATCAAGAACGCGGGCGTGCAGCTGGACGGATTGAACTTCTTCGCCGGTGACATGCCTGCGGGGGACCGCGGACTAGTTTCCTGGGTCGGGCGCAGTGCAGAGTTCCGTGAGAACGTGGACGTGGTCGCCGCGATCGGCGAGGCCACCGGATGCAAATCCTTCAACGCCCTCTATGGAAATCGTCTTGCGGAATCCACTGCGCAGGCTCAAGACGCGCTGGCCCTTGAAAACCTGTTGGTTGCCGCCGGGGGCATCGAACGCATCGAAGGCACCGTGCTGATCGAACCGGTCTCCGGCACCGAGGCCTACCCGCTGAAGACCGCCGCCGAGGCACTGGACGTGGTCACTAAGGTCAAGGAAGCGGGCAAGAACAATATTGCCCTGCTGGCCGACTTCTACCACCTAGCGGTCAACGGCGATGATGTCCCGCAGGTTATCGAAAGCCACGCGAAAGAATTCGGCCACATCCAGATCGCCGACGCGCCGGGCCGTGGGGCGCCAGGAACTGGTGATCTGCCCTTGCTTGCCTGGATTGAACGCTCCCGTCAGCTTGGATACACCGGCAAGGTAGCCCTGGAATACAAGCAGGACGCGCAGACCGCCTTTCAATGGCTTGCCACCGCCGGCGCCAACGCCTCCTAAACTTCCACTCGCCCCTCGTGCGGGCCGCCAAAACACTTTGGAGAATCACATGTCACAGAATGTAGCTTTTATCGGTTTGGGAATCATGGGACTGCCCATGGCCAAGAACCTCGTCACCGCAGGCTTCAACGTCACCGGTTTCAACCGCAGTGAAAAAGCCACCACCGAGCTTGCGGCAGCCGGTGGCCACGCGGCAGAGTCGATCGCCGAAGCGGTCAAGGGCGCCGACGTCATCATCACCATGGTTCCGGACTCTCCCGATGTCGAAGCGGTCACCACCGGCGCAGAGGGCCTGTTCGCGCACGCAAAATCCGGGGCCATCTGGATCGATAATTCCTCTATCCGTCCCGACGTTGCGGTGAACCTTTCGAATGCGGCGCGTGAGGCCGGATTGCGTCCACTGGACGCGCCGGTATCCGGTGGCGAGCAGGGCGCCATCGACGCGGTGCTCTCCATTATGGTCGGCGGCGAACCGGCGGACTTCGCAGATTCCAAGCCGGTCCTCGAAGCGGTGGGCAAGACCATCGTCCTGGTCGGTCCCTCCGGATCCGGGCAAACCGTCAAGGCCGCAAACCAGCTGATCGTCGCGGCAAATATCCAGGCGCTGAGCGAAGCGGTGGTCTTCCTCGAAGCCTATGGCGTAGACACCGATTCGGCACTGAAAGTGCTCGGCGGGGGACTCGCCGGCTCCAAGGTGCTTGACCAGAAGGGCCAGAAGATCCTGGACCGTGAATTCGGACCGGGCTTCCGCCTGGCCCTGCACCACAAGGACATGGGCATCGTCACCTCGGCCGCCCGCGAAGCCGGCGTGGTGCTTCCGATGGGTTCGCTCGTCGCCCAGCTGGTGGGTTCCACCGTCGCCAGCGGCGACGGCTCGCTGGATCACTCGGGTCTCTTCCGCGGAGTGCAGCGCCTTTCGGGTCAAAGCGAGTAAGTTTCTCTCCTGCTCTTCCCCTCAAACTTCCTGTGGCGGGTCCTGCGCCTGCCTTCGGTAGCCGGCCCATCGGCTGGCGAACAACTGTATTCGCCAGCCGATGGAGTCCTTCGTTCCAGTTCGAGTCCGGCTTCCGGTGCTCGGGGTGGGCGTGAGGTCGATTCACTTCGTCGGCCCGCCACAGGTCATCCCCTCATAATCTTGTTTCTTCTTTCACCGCTCCATTCGGGGCCGAACCATCGATAAGGATGTGTGATTTCAATGCCTAAGATGCGCGCAGTAGATGCCATCGTGCTGATCCTGGAAAAGGAAGGCGCCACCGAAGCGTTCGGCTTGCCCGGCGCGGCAATCAACCCGCTGTACTCGGCGATGAAACAGCATGGCGGAATCCGCCATACGCTGCACCGCCACGTCGAGGGAGCCTCGCATGCAGCTGACGGCTACTCGCGGGCCAGCGGCAAGATCGGCCTGTGCCTGGGTACCTCCGGGCCGGCCGGCACCGACATGATCACCGGCCTGTATGCGGCCATCGCCGACTCGATCCCGATGCTGTGCATCACCGGCCAGGCACCAACCCACGTATTGCACAAGGAAGACTTCCAGGCGGTGGATATTGAATCCATCGCGAAGCCGGTGACCAAATACGCGAGCACCGTGCTGGAGCCGGGGCTCGTTCCGGGAACCTTCGCCAAGGCTTTCCAGATCATGCGTTCGGGCCGCCCCGGTCCTGCGCTGATCGACTTGCCTATCAACGTGCAGTTGGCCGAGATTGATTTTGACATCGATGCCTACGAGCCGTTGGCGCCCACCAAGCCGGAGGCAACTCGCAGCCAGGCCGAGAAGATCGTTGACCTGCTGCTGAGCGGCAAGCGTCCAATCATCGTTGCCGGCGGTGGCGTGATCAACGCCAACGCCAGCGACAAGCTCGTGCAGCTGGCCGAAGAGCTCAACATCCCGGTTTCGCCCACCCTGATGGGCTGGGGCGTCATTCCGGATGACCACCGTTTGCAGTCGGGCATGGTGGGCATCCAGACCCACACCAAATACGGCAACGAATCCTTCTTGGCCTCGGATGTGGTGCTCGGCATCGGAAACCGGTGGGCGAACCGGCACACCGGTGGCCTCGAAACCTACCGTGTAGGGCGCAAGTTCATCCACGTGGATATCGAGCCCACGCAGATCGGTCGCGTTTTTGCACCGGATCTGGGAATTACCTCGGATGCCGCGGCGGCGCTGGTATCAATCCTGGAGATCGTGCGCGAACGCAAGAGCGCTGGGCTGATCCCCGATTACTCGCAGTGGGCCGACCAGTGCACGGCCCGCAAGGGAACGAACCACCGCAAGACCAACTTCGACAATATTCCGATCAAGCCGCAGCGCGTCTACCAGGAGATGAACGCGGTCTTCGGCCAGGACACCACCTACGTATCCACCATCGGGCTCAGCCAGATCGCCGGCGCGCAGATGCTGCACGTCTATGGACCACGCAAGTGGATCAACGCCGGCCAGGCCGGACCCTTGGGCTGGACCGGTCCGGCAGCCCTGGGCGTCGTGCGCGGCAAGCCAGGGGAAAAAGTTGTGGCGCTATCCGGGGATTACGACTTCCAATTCATGATTGAAGAGCTGGCAGTAGGCGCCCAGTTCAAGCTGCCTTACGTGCACGTGGTGGTCAACAACTCCTACCTCGGCCTGATCCGCCAATCGCAGCGTCCCTTCGAAATGGATTATCACGTCTCCCTGGGCTTCGATAACATCAACTCCCCGGAAACCGACGGCTACGGCGTGGACCACGTCAAGGTCGCCGAAGGGCTCGGATGCAAGGCCGTTCGGGTGAATGATCCGGCGAAGCTGGCCGAGGGATTCGCCGAAGCGAACAGGCTGGCCGACGAGCACCAGGTCCCCGTGGTGGTTGAAGTGATCCTGGAGAAGGTCACCAACATTTCCATGGGTGCGCAGCTGGATGCGGTTAATGAATTTGAAGATCTTGCACTGGAGATCGGGGACGCGCCTACCGCGCTAGTACCCATGAAATCCAGTGCCGGTGTGAGTGCCTGAGGTCGGTCGTCGCTGCCACTGGCAACTCCCATAAATTGCGGGTGCGGTTATTTTCAAGATAGGAGATCATGGAAATAACCGCACCACGCACTACTGAATTTAGTCTCAAGCTTTAAACGTAACGAGTAGGGAACGACTCATGAGCATCAACGAAGCTGTTGAACGCGAAACCAACGACAACGCAGATCTGGACTTCGATCTGGTTATCCGGGGCGAACGCATCTTGACTACCGCCGGCATGGCCGCCCGCGAAATCGGCGTCCGCGACGGAAAGATCGTAGCCATCGAGCCGCTGGGAAATAATCTGCAGGGCGCACGCACCTTAGAGGTCGGCGACGACGAGGTTTTGCTCCCGGGCCTGGTGGATACCCACGTCCACGTCAACGAGCCGGGGCGTACCGAGTGGGAAGGCTTCGAGTCTGCCACCAAGGCCGCAGCGGCAGGCGGTGTCACCACGATCGTGGACATGCCGCTGAACTCCATCCCGCCCACGGTGAACCTCGAAGCACTGGAAATCAAGCGCGAAGCTGCCAGCAAGAACGCGTATGTCAATGTCGGCTTCTGGGGCGGCGCCATTCCGGGCAACAAGAAGGACTTGCGTCAGCTGCACGAAGCCGGCGTCTTCGGCTTCAAGTGCTTCCTGCTTCACTCCGGAGTCGACGAGTTCCCCTCGCTGACCGTCGACGAGATGGAAGAGGACATGGCAGAGCTTGCCTACTTCGATTCGCTGATGATCGTGCACGCCGAGGACTCGGACATCATCGATAATTCGCCGAATCCTGTCGGCGGACAGTACGCCGGATTCCTGAACTCGCGTCCGCGTGATGCGGAGAATACCGCCATTGCGCAGGTCATCGAGCGCGCCCGCAAGACCGGGGTACGCGCCCACGTGCTGCACCTGTCCAGCTCGGATGCCCTGGAGATGATCCGCGAGGCCCGCGCCGAAGGCGTGAAGCTCACCGTGGAAACCTGCCCGCACTATCTGACGCTGCTCGCCGAGGACATCCCGGACGGCGCCACGGCCTTCAAATGCTGCCCGCCGATCCGCGAGAACGACAACCGCGAACTGCTGTGGAAGGGCCTGGAAGAAGGCATTATCGACTGCATCGTTTCGGACCACTCCCCGTCCACTGTCGATTTGAAGGACGTGGAGAATGGCGACTTCGGCGTCGCCTGGGGCGGCGTCGCCTCGCTGCAGCTGGGCCTGCCGCTGATCTGGTCCGAAGCCAAGGGGCGCGGGCTGAAGCTGGAGCAGGTGGTGCAATGGATGGGCGTGAATCCTTCCAAGCTTGCCGGGCTGAGCGCCAAGGGCGGCATCGAGACCGGCAAGGACGCGGATTTCGCGATCTTCGCTCCGGAGGACACCTTCGAGGTGGATGTGGCCAAGCTGCATCACAAGAACCCGATTTCCCCGTACCAGGGCAAGACCCTGAGTGGCGTGGTCCGCCGGTCGATCATCGCGGGGGCCGACGTGGACTTCCAGACTCCTGGCGGAAAGCTGATCCGCCGCGAGCACTAGGAACTGGCTTTTGCCGGACCCCTCTTCTGCCTTACTGGCGGGAGAGGGGTTTTCGCGTGCCGGACCGCGCGCTGGCCTCCAGGCAAGGCTGCATCGTAGCCTCAACTCCTCCAGATTCCAATGCTTCCAGGTGCATTCACTGTTATAACTGCCTGGTGTTCGGCTCACCTATAACAAAGAGGTATCGATTGGACGAGGCACGCGCGAATTGAGCCTCCCAGCTCATAGACTGTGAGCCATATGGGGATAGAGCAGTCGTAACTTCGAGTACAGGAATGGTTATGAACGCGAATACTGCTGCCTCGATAATGACCAAGAACGTCGATGACCTGGCTTTGGCCGAGGTGGTGCATGCTTCACTGGTCTTAGGCTCAATTGTCGTGGCTGTGCTCCTTGCTTTCGGGATCAAGACCTATGTCCATTGGCGGCGGCATCCCAAGACCTCCCAATCTTTCGAGCCATCGGCCGAAGAAGATGGCGCCAAGCAACCAGCACAGAGCTCGCGGCAACGTCCTGCACCGCGGATCGAAATACTGCCGACTCTCGGAGACCTGCGCGGAAGCGGACGGATGAAGCGCGGCCTCGAAGACTCAGGCTGAAGTCCCGGCGCAACGGCGTGGAGGGCCACGAACCACACGTGTGGAGGCGTGGCCAATTAAGCGGCATCTTGGCTGGAGGCAATTCGTAGATACAATGACCAGTCTGGGCGCTATCCAGCAGCGCCGCCGGATAGCCCGAATTCTGCGGACGGGATCACCCGCATTTCTCCGAGACATCCCGACACCGCACCGGAAGGTGAACGAGTGACTGCCCAGTTCCAGCCGCACCCGGCGTTTCAGCGATTCGTAGGCTGGGCCAACCCCAGCGCAAGGTTGCTGCTTGTTCGTGCGGCTCAGGGCACGGGAAGATTCTGGTTCGCCAACTCCTGAATCGGCGACGGGACAGGAGAGGTCCATGATTTCTCCGCCAAGTCGCACAGCGACTGCTCCGAGTTGGCGATGCTTGATCAGCAGCTGGCAGAAGATCCGAACCTCCGTGCCGCAGTCATTCTTTCTCCCGGGCACACCGTATGGCACTTGGCTCTGCATGCACCAGTTCAATTTGCAGAACAGCGAGATCTGTCGCTTAGCCTCGCTTGTGGGAACCGCACAGGAATTGGAGAGCAACAGCAATCGGAAAATGCGCCACCGGCGCAAGGTCCTCAACGAATGAGTAGTAGCCATTGATCGTGAAATGGGCTTTCTGTCATGAACAGATGGCATGAATTCCCTGGTGCATGACTAAGTCAGGCTGAGTGGCTAGGGGAGATTCAGCATAGCTTCGACTGGATTATTTTTCAGATCTTCCAGTTTGACAACCTGCCTAGACTCTAGAACTTGGGAGGCTGCCTGTTTCGACAAGCGGGGGTAAAAGTGGTGGGAAGCGCTACCGATGTGTTGATACAGAACAGTTACCGATGTCCCGATACAAAACAAAATTAAAAGAACTTGCCTAAACTCGCGTCATGATTCGGTGGTTGGGGACTCTTAACGTGTAGAGGCGATGAACCGGGTGCTTGGGGGACTCGAATTCACGCCGTTCGCGTCGGCGACTGAATGGCTTGCTGCTTGGGGCGCAAGCCGTTCAGTCACTGGAGCAATAAAGAGCAACCACTGGTTGGGATCTGTTGAGATCCTGTGAATATCGGAACGGATGGTCTGTTTGGAGCCCCTTGGTCCTTCTTGGTGATAGGGTCTACAAATATTAACTGGATAAGTGCGAGGTTTTGAAAAATCCGCCGGGGTGAATTCGGTTAGTGGACGCATCGTTTTCGAAGTATGGGGACTTTATGGCAATTGATTCGGGAGCCGAAATTGCGGGGGCTAGCGATTCGGAACTGATTCAGGGCGCACGCGTTGGAAGCCGGGTGTGCCAAGAGCGGCTGTACCAGCGCCACAAGCAAGTTGCGCTGGCAGTTGCCTATCGGCATACCGATAATCCGTCTGAAGCAGAGGATATTGTGTCCGAAGCTTTTTTGAGAGTTTTCGCAAGCCTCAAGCATGGGTCCGGGCCGACCGAATTCTTCCGCGCGTATCTGTTGACCTCGGTTTCCAGGGAGGCCTTCTCTAGAAACAGAGCTGCGCGGCGTGAAGCCGACATCGATGAGATCGCAGAGTTCGCGAGTGAAACCCCGGATGCTGACGAAGTCATGCGGCGCGCCGAATCAAAGATCGTTATCCGCGCTTTCAAATCGCTGCCGGAGCGATGGCGTGCAGTTTTGTGGCATAACGAAGTCGATGGGCTTCCTCCCCGCGAGATCGCGACGATTCTTGGTATCACTCCCAACGCAGCGTCTGCGTTGGCCGTTAGAGCCCGTGAGGGGCTACGTGAGTCTTACCTTGCTGCCCACCTCAAAGAACATGCAGGCCTCGTTGCCGACTGCGCGTCTGCGCGCAAGCAGCTTCCCGCGTTTATTCGAAATAACTTGAGTCCCAAGGCCACTCGATCCCTGAAGTCGCACCTTAAGAATTGCCCAGACTGTTCGCTTGTTTACGGCGAGCTTAAAAACATCGGCGCGCCCATGCGCAGCGTGGTGCTGCCATTGTTCGTTGGGGGAACCACTGTCTTAGGTATTTCAGCGTCAGGGGGACTGGCGCAACTCGGCGGCGGAATTACCGCCGCTACTGGTGGTTCCTCGGTTGCAGTATCGACTGCCGGTTCCGGGGCTGCAGCTGTGGTGACGGGAACCGTGAGTGCTTCGGCAGTTGCAGCTGGAGTGGGAGCTGGCCTAGCTGCGCTGGCGGTGGCCGCTTCAGCGGTCGGTATTTTGACGCCACTATTTGACGACCGTTCAACAGCACCCGTTGCATTGCCTCAGGAGCGGTCCGTTGAACAAGAGCCGGATAATGTAGATCCGATCGATGCGCCCTCCGCATTGGAGGACATCCTCATGGATCTCGTGTCATTTGAGTCCGCCACACCTGAATCGGAGGGCCGGGAGGGGCTGGACGACAGCCAAATGCGCTTGCCTCTGCAGAGCCCCGAGGGCCAGCGATCGGATCTCCCCGATAACGCCATTGCTGACTATCCTTTGAATTTGGGTAGTCCGGGCACTCCTACAATGCCTCCTGTAGAAGAAGCGTCCGATCTTCCGGCTTCTGCGCCTACGGTTGAACCAACGCCGGAGCCTACGGTTGAGCCGACGGTGGAGCCTTCGCCGGAACCTACGGTCGAGCCTTCGCTGGAACCTACATCTGAACCTACGGTCGAGCCTTCGCTGGAACCTACATCGGAACCAACGCCGGAGCCTTCGCCGGAACCTACGGTCGAGCCT
>NZ_PCPU01000002.1:54285-605129 GCF_002975455.1 Arthrobacter sp. MYb224
CCTTCGGTCGAGCCTTCGCTGGAACCTACATCGGAGCCAACGCCAGTGCCTACGGTTGAGCCGACGGTGGAGCCTTCGGTCGAGCCTTCGCTTGTACCAACGCTTGATCCGACTGTGGGGCCTTCGCTGGAACCTACATCGGAACCAACGCTTGATCCGACTGTGGAGCCTTCGCTGGAACCTACATCGGAACCAACGCCAGTGCCGACGGTTGAGCCTTCGCTGGAACCTACGGCGGACCCAACGGTCGAGCCGACACCGGATCCATCCGAAGAACCGGTTGATCCAGAAGAGCCCGAATCGACATCGAGTTTTGACGTGTCGGTGGAACGAGTTAGCGACCGCTTCTTACCGCAGTATGTTTTCACAGTCGTCCCCGGAGCTGTAGCGCCCGGAGGGACCTTTGAGTTCAGCATGAAGATGGACCGCCGCTACTGGGGTTGGGCTAGCTTCGGACAGAACTGCTCGTCGAGTTCACGGTACTCGCAGCAGATGAACGTTGAATGCGTGGTCTCCGAGGACAGCCCTGTAAAACTGACGATCACGGTTCTACATGGACGCGGCAAGCTGGGTGTCCTTTTCGCGCAACCCGGAGCACCTGGATCAGGGGTCGAATTCGCTGTCCCTCGGCAGTAGCACCGGGCGGACGGGTAGGAAGCGCGCATCCGCCGTAAGCGGGTGCGCGCTAACGAAATCCCCGACGAGCAGATATCGCTTTGCGCCCGGCTATTGATTGGCTGATGGGCTCACCGATTACCGGTACGACATCATAAATATCGACCAGACAGTTCACTGCTGCTCTCATATGTTCAGGGTTTGCGGATGGCTCAACGTATCCTTGCTAACTTTTCTTTTCCAGAGAGGATCAAAAACTCTTGACCTGCATTCGGAATGTGTTTTAGGCTTCAAGGTAACCTGATATACCAATTGGATACTAAATGAAGATTTTGTGCTGGGCCCCAAGGAGGCACTTGATTCGCGCGAAATCCAACGGTCTTGAGGCCATACGAATAACCGTCACAAATGGCCGGCGCTGCACTTGCTTGCGGCTCCGACCCAGACGCAAAATCTTCTCTCCGGTTGGCCTAGGGATCCACAGCCAAGCATTCTGAGCGAGGGTAAAACCCAATGATCTCCAATGAAACAATCACCAGCTACCTTGAACGGCTCGCTTCTAAGGCGCCTACTCCGGGGGGAGGTGCTGCCGCGGCCTTGCACGCCGCCCAGGGCGCCGCGCTGGTGTCCATGGTTGCCGAGTTTACCTCCGGACCGCGATTCCGAGAGGTCGAGGACAAAGCTCAGCCGATCGCCAAACACGCACGCGTACTGATGCGTTCGGCGCTGTTCGAGGCGCAGGAAGACGAACGATTGTTCGGGGCCTTAGGCGATGCATACAGGATGCCCAAGGAGGATGAAGAGCAGCAGGCAGCGCGCACCGCGGCCATACAAAGCGCCACCATTGCCGCGGCCGCACCGTTGGTCTCAACCGTTGAATCCTCCGCGGTGGTCATTGAGCTCGCCCAGCGTTTGGTCGAGATCGGAAACCGATCGGTGATCAGCGATGTGGCTGCAGCCGCCGAAGCGGCGCGAGCCGCCCTGGGTACCGCGCTGGTGACGCTGGAAATGAATATTGCGGCAATACAGGAAGCCGAACAGCGCGAACGCTTGAGCCTCGTGGCCAGCCAAGCCGCCGACGCGATCGTGGCGGCAGAAGCACTCAGCGCGCAGGTCCGCTTGGTGGTGGCTGCATGACCGCGCAACGCCTCGCCGGACAGCCGGTGGCCGCAGCCATCCGTGAACGCACCGGCCAACTCGTTTCGCGGCTGGCGAGCGAAGGGATCACCGCCCGGGTGGCGGTGGTGCTCGCAACCGACAACGAGGCAACGTCCTGGTATGTGCGCTCCATTGAACGCGCCGCCGAACGGCTCGGAGTTCACTGCCAGGTGCTCGACTTGGCCACCGGCACCCAGTCGGAGATTGCCCAAGCGATCCGGGCCTTGAACGCAGACGAGACGGTGCACGGCATCATTCTGCAGACGCCGCTGCCCGAATCGGTTGACCCGGCCTCCCTGGTGCAGCTGATTGACCCGGCCAAGGATATTGATGGAGCCAACCCGCTGAGCCTGGGCAGGCTCAGCGTGGGCCAGCCGGCCTTTGCGCCGGCTACGGCACGTTCGGTCATCGAAATCCTTGAACACTATCAAGTCCCACTCGCCGGAGAGCACGTTGCGGTGGTGGGCCGTTCCGCGGTGGTGGGCAAACCGCTCGCCCAGCTCTTGCTGCAGCGCGACGCAACGGTGAGCATCTGCCATTCTCGAACCACCAATCTCGCCGAGATTACCAGGGGCGCGGCGGTGACCGTTGTGGCGGTTGGCCGGGCGAACCTGCTTACCGGCAACGAGGTCAGCGATTCGTCGGTAGTCATCGATGTGGGCACCAATGTCACCGAGGATGGCCAGCTGGTAGGCGATGTTCACGCGGAGTCGGTGCAGCCACTGGTCCGGGCGATGAGCCCGGTGCCCGGGGGAGTAGGCACGGTAACCACCGCCCTGTTGATCCTGCACGCAACGCAGGCGGCGCTAGCCGCCCTTGAAAATGCCGCATCGAAAGGAGCTCCCATGGCCGGACGCCGGTAGCTGTTCGCCAGCGTTTAGGGCACAAGTGCAAGGCAAGCCAGCCCGCATGGTTGCTTAGGACGTTGAACCGGCAGGTACAAGGCAACAATAGTATCTTCACGGTGCGCGTTGGCCTGGATCCGGAGTGGGATCTGGCGCCGGCGCCGCGCTGGAAAAAATAGCCGCTGCATCATCGCTTGGAAGGCCGATGATGCAGCGGCTTTCTTTGTGTTCCAGAGATATTTGCCGTTCGAGCGTTGGCGTGGCCTGCCCACCGCAAACGGCCCATGCCGTGTTGCGGGTGGTTCAGATCAACGGGCAGTGCAATTCGAAGTGCCGCCACCTTGTAAATGAGCCAGGTGTATGCGGTTGAATGAGCTCCACGTAGAACTGGGACAAATTGGACACCAAGTCTCGAAGTCTACTGCGGTAGTGAGAGAGCTTCGCATCATCACGGCTCAATGGTTGGGCCCAGTTGATGAAGAATGGGGGTTAGAAGTGGTAGATGGGGCGTGATCGATCTGGGCGATGAATTCGTTGACCCATTGAACGGCGGAGATGACATCAGCGGCTACGTTGAGTCCATTTGCTGCTTCGGCATAGAGGGATTCCCAGTCGGTTTCTTCAACCGCTACAGGTGGCCAAGGGTGCGCTTTGCGGTAAGTGAAGAGTCGGACGCAGGTTGATCGTACTTGCGTGAGATCTAGTTGCTCTTGGGTGCCCAGCAGCTGAAGGTCTACGAGGTCCCGGGCTCGGTCACTTCCAGGAGCGGTAGATGCATGGATTTTCTGGGCGATTTGATGATCTGCTGGCATTACCGGCACAGGAGCTGGGGATGGTAAGCCGAGAGAAGTGAACATGTCGATAAGGTTCTCAGCAAGAACCAGTACGGGGTGTTCCGCGTCGCCGATTTCATTGTGGCCCAGTTCAAAGGGGGCGGTGCACCATGCTTTACCCTTGTAGTCGAGCTTGACGTCGAAGGGTTTCATTACATAGGAAGCCGGGACTCCTGCGGGTTTCAGTTGTTTCTTTTCAACAAGACGTCCGGTGAAGCCCTCCCATCCTTCTAGGAGGCGATCTGCGAAATCATCGCGGAACTTTGCCAGTCCACTGGCCCGTGCGGCGTCGAGGTCACGCGTGAATCGTGTTCCAGTGCCATATCGCAATGCCATAGCACTTCCACCTTTTACGGATCCTCCGGGGAGCATTTGCCCGACAATGACCAGTGCCATGGAGGTGCGTCGCCGGGTGACTAAGCTTTCCTCACCTTCTAAGTTTCTAATGCGCTGGTTGAGCGCTGTGAGATTTGCGGGTGGGGTTGGATACTTCATACGGAAAGTTCCTTACGTACCTGGCGCCATTCTGCAGAGGTGAGAAGTCCTTCGGCGCGGGCCCTGGTCGCGGCGTCTCGTAGTCGTGATGCGGGTACTTGTCCGCGGCATTCAATGAGGGCTTCGGCAACCCGTTGCGCCGGAATCCCCTGATAGTGAGTCACTTTTGTGTCTACGGAAGCTCGAACGAGATTTATATAGCTAGGCATGGCTCGACGTACGCGATGGGTTGTACCAACTGTAATCTTTCGAGGGTTCACATCCGCCAGGCCCAGGAGGGCAAGGACAGTTTCTCCTCGCAGGTGGGAATCGGCGCCCGCCCGCAAGGTGGCTTCCGCGAACTGATCGTGGTCAGTTGGTGGAATGTCGGTGACCCGGTAAAGGCGGTACCCGGTGTGTTCCAAACCGCCTCGGGCGGCAAGTTTTGGCAGCTCCACCGCCGGCACACCAGCGTCGGTGGCGCCGGTGACAGTGACGTAGCCATAGTTGTCGTAGGCGATCTCTCGCAAGATGTCTCTATAGCTTTGCTTCATGTCAATATTATACCGTTAACAGTATAAAATTGACACCACTATCAGCGGGCAAAATCCCTGTGCTGTATTGCCGAAGGCCGTGACGACAGGACTCCTCAACCCAGCGAATCCTGCAGTATGCGCTCAATGATGCTCGCCCTAGGTCTATTCGCGAATGGCATGTTCAGGTAATGCCGCTGTTTCGTCGCCGGCGGAGTGAAGTTATTTGCTGAACGCCCTAACGTGCTCGGTAGCCCAACCCGCAGGATGCCAACGACGAAGCCCGGTCTTGAGGAACCCCGGGTAGTTCCACTGCTGATCAAACGACGCGGAAACCAGAACGCAGCGCGCGTCTCGTACCTATATATGCGTATATACGGCAAAAGGCCGGGCAGCTGTTCGTTATGAACGGCTACCCGGCCCCTCGGAGGCCGGATGTGGCTAGCTGGCCGAGGTGGCCAGCGAAACTCCGCGCAGCCGGTCCATCTGCGGATCGTACAGCGGATCATCGACCACGGTGGCGGCGATCGGCTTGCCGAAGTACTCGATCGCCACCGCGTCTCCGGTCTGCACCGTCTTGGGCAGCCAGGCGTAGGCGATGGGCTTGCGCACCGTGTAGCCAAAGGTGGCGCTGGTGACATAGCCTGCCGGTTCCCCGTCCACGTAGACCGGTTCCTTGCCCAGGACCACGGACACGCCATCATCGATGGTCAGGCAGCGAAGCCGCTTGGTGGCCGCGGCGGCGCGGTCCGCCAGGGCGGCCTTGCCCACGAAGTCCACGGTCTTGGTGGCCTTGACCGCGAAGCCCAGCCCGGCCTGTTCCGGCTCGTGCTCGCTGGTCATATCGGTGCCGAAGGAGCGGAAGCCCTTCTCCAGTCGCATGGAGTTGAACGCTTCGCGTCCACCGGCGATGATGCCGTGCTCCTGGCCGGCTTCGAAAAGCACATCCCAGAGCTTGGCGCTGACATCCGCCGAGGCGTAGAGCTCCCAGCCGAATTCGCCCACATAGGACAGGCGCATCGCGGTCACCGGAATGCCGGCGATGGAGATCTGCTTGGTGCGGAAGTACTTGAGCCCCTCATTGCTCATATCGTCTTCGCTGACCTTGGCCATCACCTCTGGGGCCAGCGGACCCCAGAGCCCGATGCAGGAAGTTCCGGCGGTAATATCGCGGACGGACACCCACTGGCCCGGGTTCGCCTCGTTGAACTTGCGGGCCTCGCGGTCCAGATAGGCGACATCCACATTCGAGTTGATGCCGGCCTGGTAGAGCTCTTCGGAGATGCGGGCCACGGTGATATCGCTGGTGATGCCGCCGGCGACGTCCAGCAACAGGGTGTAGCTGACCATGCCAGGTGCACGCAGCATATTCGCTGTGGTCAGGCCCTGGAGCATCTGCCCGGCGCCCGGGCCGGTGACCTCCACGCGCTTGAGCGGGGTCATGTCGAACATCGCGACGGCGGTGCGCGTCTTCCAGGCTTCCACCGCGGCAATCGGCGAGTGGAACATGTCCGACCAGTCATCGCGCGCCGGGGCGGCCCATTCGGCGGGCAGCTGCTCGAGCAGGGAGGCATTGGCCTCGTACCAATGCGGGCGCTCCCAGCCGGTGCCTTCCAGGAAGAAGGCTCCCAGTTCCTGCTGCCGGGAGAAGAACGGGCTGGTGCGCACATTGCGCGGCTTCAGCCGCGGCTCCAGCGGGTGGCGGATATCGTAGATCTCCACGAAGTTCTGCTGCGAGGTTTCGCTGACGTACTCCTTGGTGGTTTGCATGTCCTCGAAGCGGTTCAGGTCGCAGTCGCTCAGATCGGTCTTCGAGGTGCCGGTGGTGATCAGTTCGGCCACGGCCTTGGCGATGCCCGGCGCGTGGGTGACCCACACGGCCTCGGCCACGAAGAAGCCGTCGACCTCCTTGGACTGGCCCACCAGCGAACCGCCGTCCGGGGTGAAGGAGAAGATCCCGTTGAAGCCGCGCTGGATCTGGGTATTGCGCAGATCCGGCAGCAGTTCCTTGGTCGCTTCCCATTCGGCGGCGAAGTCCTCGGGGGTGAAGTCCAGCGAGGAGGGCATCCGCTCGGAGGTGATTTCCTCGGGCTTGTAGGTCCGCAGGGTGTCCAGGTCCACGGGCATCGGGCGGTGCGCGTAGGAGCCGATGCCGATGCTCTCTCCCCACTCGCGGTAGTAGAGGTCGCGATCCTGGTAGCGCAGGATCGGCCGGCTGGCGCCGGCCGGCAGTTCGTTGATGCCCGCGAGGGATGGCGCAGGGGTGGTCCAGGCGAACTGGTGTCCCAAAGGCAGCAGCGGGATCTCGGTGCCCACCATCTTTCCGATATTCGGGCCCCAGAAACCCGCGCAGGAGACCACGATATCTGCCTCGAAGCGGTCCTCGCCGCAGATGACCGCGGTGACCTTGCCGCCGGATTGCTCGATATCGGTGACCACGGTGCGGTCGCGGAATTCCACGCCCGCGGCCTTGGCGCGTTCCATCACCAATTGGGTTCCCTTGGCGGCCAGAGCCAATCCGTCGTTCGGCGTGTAGAGGCCGCCGAGGACCAGCTCGGGGTTGAGCATCGGGAACTTCTTCAGGCAATCCTCCGCGTCGACCACGTGGGCCTCCACCTCATAGGAGCGGTTCCACCCGGCGCGGCGATGCAGATCTGCCAAGCGCGCTTCGGTGGTGGCGATCTCCAGCCCGCCCACGCGCAGGTAGGAGCCGCGACCGTCGGCGCCCACCAGAGAGTCGAGCTTCTCGATGGTGTACTGCGCGAATTCGGTCATGGATTTCGAGCCGTTGGACGAGAAGACCAGGCCCGGGGCGTGCGAGGTGGAGCCGCCGGGGATATCCAGCGGGCCCTGTTCGATAACCAAGGTATTGGTGTGGCCCAGTTGGACAAGTTCGTCCGCCAGGTTAGCGCCGACGATTCCGGCTCCGATGATGACGACCCGAGGTGAAGTTTGAGACATGGGGGACTCCTTATGTACTGATGGTGTGGTGGAGCAACTGCTGGCGGTACTGGGGGATCGGGCCGCGACGGCTAGGCATCGATGACCAGATCGGTTTGCGCGGTGGAGCAGCAGGGCAAGAACTTGCCGGCGGTGATCTCCCGGGCGCGAATTCCGCCCTGGTGGTTCATCTCCACGTCCCCTTCGAGCTTGACGACCTTGCAGGAGCCGCACATGCCTTCCTGGCAGTTGGCCCCGATGCGCACTCCGGCGCGTTGGGCTACCCCGAGGATGCGCTCATCCGAGTTGATCTTGACGTTGATCGCGGTCCGCAGGAAGGTCATGGTCAGCTCGCCTTCGCCCACGGTGGGGAAGGAGGAGGCGGCAGGCGGCTCTTCTTCGCTGACCAGCGGTTCGGCCGGCGGCAGCGGAACGTCGGAGTCGACCACGACCAGCTTTTGGCCGACGGCCTCGAGGGTGCCCGTTTCGTCATAGTCCGGCTCGTACATGCTCAGTTCCGGGGGCTGGCTCTCGTAGAACTCCTCCACCGATTCGGCGACTTCTTCCGCGATGCCCTCTGCCAGTGCGATTTCTGCCTGGTATTCGAGCAGCGTCTTGCGGTCGCCGGAGAAGAATTCCATGAACACCGAGGTGTCATCCACGCCGACTTCGCGTAGCAGCTTGGTGGCCGAGTTCAGATATCCTTCCGGACCGCAGGCGAACACCTTGCGGCCGTTGGCATCCGGGGCTACCGCCTCGATCATTTCAGCGGTGAGCCGTCCGGAGTATCCGTCCCAGTCTGCGGGTTTTTCGCGGTTGCCCAGCGAGTAGGAGACCCTGATGCGCGGATCGACCTGCTTGATGTATTCCAGCTCGCGCCAGAACGGGAAGTCTCCGGGCACGGTGCCATGGCAGAGCACCACCACATCGGCCTGGCCGGGCAGTGAGTGGATGGTGCGCACCATCGACATGATCGGGGTGACCCCGGCCCCGGCCCCCAGGAACAGGAAGCGGGCGCGGCGGTCGGAATCGCCTAGGTGGAAGGCCCCGACCGGGCCGAGCATGTCCAGCACCATGCCCGGACGCAGGTTCTCGTGCGCCCAGGTGGAGACCAGTCCCTTGGGGTCGCGCTTGATGCTGACATTGAAGGTCCAGGGCACGGTGGGCGCGCTGGAAATCGAATAGCTGCGATCCACCGTCTCCTGGTCTTCGCCATGTACGGGAAAGGCGATGTTCAGGTACTGGCCTGCGCGGAATGCCAGCGGGGCGCCATCGAGGCGGCGGAAGACGAAAGTCATCAGCCCGCCGGCTTCCTCGATGGTCTGCACGCATTCGGCCAGGAATTCCTGGGGGTGCCAGGGGCCCAGTGCGCGGGCTGCGCTCGCCGGGCCTTCTTGGCTGCTGAGTACGCGGTTCCAGGGCATTTCCAGCCCGCGCAGGCGCTGGGCGCTGGCGGTGCTCAGGAGCTTGGCGGTACCGGTCATGCCAGGTGCTCCAAAACGCGCTGCGTGTACCAGTTGATGAATGCTTCGACCTGGTATTCGCTCTTCATGTACGGGCCGGGTTCGTAGGCGGGGCTGTTGGCTCCGGACTGGCAGAGCTCGACAAAGGCCTTGTCCTGCAGATTCGTCTGCTTCCAGGTGTGGGTGAGCGTCTCCAGATCGTAGTCGTCGCCCTCCACGGCGTCGTCGGCCACGAGCCAGGTGGTGCGGACCAGGGTCTGGTGCTCGTTAATAGGGAAGGCCGCGAAGGTGATCACGTGGTCGGACTGGAAATGGAACCAGCTATTGGGCTGCAGGTGCATGGAGCAGCGGCCCAAGCGGAAGTCGCGCAGCTCACCCAGCAGCTTCTTCGAGAGCCGGTGCCCGTCGGCGGAGAAGGACTCTCCGTCGCCATCCAGGGATTCGCGGGAAATGCGGATCCCCGCGACGCGGGTGTCCAGCTCCTCGACGACTTCGTAGGGGATCCCGTAGCGGCGGCAGCGCTCTTCCAGCCCGGCTTGGGCTTTCTGATTGCGTTCCCAGACTTCTTCGAGATGCGTGGGCACGGTCTCGTCGGTCAGGCCCCAGGTGGGGAACAGCGAACAGGCTAGTTCCGGGTGGCCATCGCAGTGGTAGCACTCGCGGTTGTTCTCCATCACCAGCTTCCAGTTGCCCTCTTCGATGATGTTCTGCTGGTAGGCGACCTTGGCGCGGGAAATATCATGCGGCGCCAGGTAGGGTTCGAAAATTTCGGCGACCTGGTCAAAATCGGCAGGTGGTTCCTTGGCCAGGGACACGAAGATCAGCCCGGCGTGGATCCGGCCGTGGGCGCGTTTGAGCGCAAAGCAATTCTTGTCAAAGGTTCCCTCGCCCGGAGCCGAGGCGTGGATCAAGTTGCCCTCCGGGGAATAGGTCCACGAGTGATAGCCGCACACCAGGTTGCCGGTGCTGCCCGAAGCTTCGGTCAGCACGCGGGCTCCGCGGTGCCGGCACACGTTGTGCAGCACATTGACGCCACCGTCATCGGTGCGCAAAACGATCAGCGAATGCGGACCGTAGTCGAGGGTGACGTAGTCTCCGCCCTCCGGGATTTCGGCAACGCTGGCGGCAAAGAGCCAGTGGGTTCCGAAGATTGCCTGCATTTCGACCTTGAATACCGCAGGATCCGTGTACAACGGAGCCTCAAGCGAGTAGCCCTTGCGCCGATTCTGAAAGAGTTCGGTAATCTCGGCGAGTTGTTCATCGCTCACCGTTGAGGCGAGCTTGCCACGCGTCGAGTGCGGAGTGCTTACCGAAGCGGTCATGTTTTACTCCTAGAAGCCGGACGCCAGCGGGCGTCCACGAAGGGGGAAATTGGGGAAGATCCTTGTGAGTCGAATCACCATATGAGTCGAGACTAGAAACAATTTGCCAACAAGAAAAGCGCAAGAAAGTGAACGAAATCGTGCAGAATGGGTGCATGATCGATCCTCGCCTCATCACCCTTCGAGTCTTCTCCTCGGCGGGCACCATTGCACGCACCGCCGAACTCACCGGATACTCGCCTTCGGCGGTCTCCGCGCAGCTTCGTGAGCTGCAGCGTTCCCTGGGAATCAAGCTGATGATCAAGGACGGGCGCGGGGTGCGGTTGACCGTCGCCGGCCGGCACTTTGTGGCGGGACTCGACGACATTGTGACGCAATGGGAGCTGCTCAGGTCCTCGGCGCTGTCGACTGAAGGGCAGGTTCAGGGCGATTTCGGGTTGGGCGGTTTTTCGACGGCGGCCGCGCAGCTGCTGGCTCCGCTGGCTTCGACCCTGCGCAGAACGCGGCCGCATGTCGAGGTGCGGCTCATGGAGGCCCAGCCGCAGCGCTGCCTGGATCTATTGCTCGCCGAGCGGATCGACCTCGCCGTCATTGTGGCGTCGCAAACGCCTGGGTCAAGTGGCGGCAGCACAAAGTTTGAGCAGACCGTGTTGCTCGATGACCCGCTCGATGTGGTGCTGCCCGCGGAGCATCGGCTGGCGATGAATAAATCGGTGTCGCTCTCAGAGCTCGCCGAGGATCCGTGGATCTCGGACTCGGAGCAATCGGTCTATCGAGCCCTGTTCGTTGCCGCCTTCACCTCGCTGGGGGTCACCCCGCATATTGCCCACGAGGCGGTCGAGTGGGAAACGATGATCGCCTTCATCGGGGCGGGACTGGGAGTGGGGTTGATGCCGCGCTTGGCGACCTTGGGCAGTGCGGAGAATGTGGTGCGCCGCCGAATCTCCGGAGCAATCAAGCCATCGCGGCGAATCGTCGCGGTGACGCGCAAGGGCAGCAAGGGGGCGCCGCTCATCGAGGAATCTTTGACGGTTCTGCAGAGCACCGCAAAGAGCATTATTTCCCAGCGATTGACCGAGGAATTGGACGGGTAGCCCCTCCCTCTGGCATCGGCGGGAGCGCGAGTCAAGTTTCGGTTTCCTATTGACATAGATCACACTCATGAGGAGACTTGGCCTAATTCCAATTAGTATCCAACTGATATTTCAAGGGAAAGGTCCACCATGGGCAACTTGGCAGTAAGCTACGCCGGCGCAGGCAAGGTCGAACTCATCGATTCGCCGTATCCGGAATTCGAATTGAAGGACGGCCCGGGAGTCCACCCGGCAAACATTGGCCGCCAGGTCCACCACGGCGTCATCCTGCGCACCATCGCCACCAACATCTGCGGCTCCGACCAGCATATGGTCCGTGGCCGCACCACTGCCCCGGAGGGCCTTGTGCTGGGCCACGAGATCACCGGAGAAGTGATCGAAGTCGGCCGCGACGTGGAATTCCTCAAGGTGGGGGACATCGTTTCGGTGCCCTTCAACATCTCCTGCGGCCGCTGCCGCAACTGCAAGGTCGGACAGACCGGCATCTGCTTGAACGTCAACCCGGACCGTCCGGGTTCCGCCTACGGCTACGTGGACATGGGCGGATGGGTCGGCGGGCAAGCCGAATACGTGCTGGTTCCATACGCAGACTGGAACGCGCTGAAATTCCCGGACCGAGACCAGGCCATGGAGAAGATCCTTGACCTGACAATGCTTTCGGACATCTTCCCCACCGGCTACCACGGAGCCATTGGCGCCGGGGTAACCGTCGGATCGACCGTATATGTCGCCGGCGCCGGTCCCGTGGGCCTGGCGGCGGCCACCTCGGCACAATTGCTCGGCGCGGCAACCGTCATCGTCGCGGATCTCAACGCAGACCGGCTAGCGCAAGCGCGCAGCTTCGGATGCGAGACGGTGGACGTCTCGCTCGGTGATCCGGGCGAGCAGATCGCACAGATCCTGGGCACGCCCGAGGTCGACTGCGGCATCGACGCCGTCGGCTTCGAGGCGCGCGGACACGGGCACGACGCCGGCAAGGAGCAGCCGGCCACCGTGCTGAACTCGCTCATGGAGATCACCCGGGCCGGCGGCAGCCTCGGCATCCCCGGGTTGTATGTCACGGGAGATCCCGGAGCCAGCGACGAAGCGGCCAAGCGGGGCTCGCTTTCCATGCGCTTTGGGCTAGGTTTTGCCAAGTCCCATACCTTCGTCACCGGCCAGTGCCCGGCGATGAAGTACAACCGAGGGTTGATGCAGGCGATTCTCTCGGACAAGGTTTCGATCGCCAAAAACGTCAATGCGACCGCCATCCCGTTGACCGACGCGCCCAAGGGATACGCGGCCTTCGACGAGGGCGCGGCGCAGAAGTTCGTGCTCGACCCGCACGGCCTGATCGGCGCTTAGCCGGCGGAGCGCAGCGCGGGGAGGCAAGGTTTTTGCCTTCGGCCCCGCGTTTCCGGCGCAGCCGGTGCATCATTCGGCGACCGCCGTGCCCCTGCCAGTACATTGAGCACGGCGGTCGCCGCCTTTAATATAACCGAGCAACGACTTTGTTGCGCCCGTTTTCCGGTTGCGGGCAGGCCAAGCCGAGGAACCATCGCGGTAGGCCGTCATGTTCCACCATCAAAGGAAAATCTATGAATCGCAATGATCAACCAGTTCAAGATCTAGTCAGCGAGCTGCATTCGGCTCGCCGGCGCAGGCCGCGGAAATATCCGTCGGGCGGGACCGACTATTGGGTTTTTGGAATTGCCGGCGCCCTGGCGCTGGCGTTCATCGCTTGGGGATTTGCCTCGCCGACCGGTCTGGGAAACACCGCGGGTAAGGCCTTGGACTGGGTGATCACGAATACCGGATGGATGTTCGTGATTGCGGCTACCGTCTTCACCATATTCGTGCTGGTTGTGGCGGCCAAGAACTTTGGGCGCATCCCGCTGGGCAAAGATGGCGAAAAGCCGCAATTCAGCACCATTTCCTGGATTTCCATGATGTTTGCCACCGGCATGGGCATCGGCCTGGTGTTCTACGGTGTAGGCGAACCATTGTTCTTCTACATGTCTCCTCCGCCGGGAACGGTGGAGGGCCAAAGCGCCGCGGCCGTCGGCACCGCCATGGGCACCACGCTGTTCCACTGGACGCTCTTCCCCTGGGCCATGTATGCGATTGTCGGCTTGGGCATGGCCTATGGAAGCTTCCGCTTGGGGCGGCCGCAGCTGTTCTCTGCGATGTTCAGCTCAATCTTTGGCGAGCGGGTGGTCAACGGCTGGGGTGGCAAGACGATTAACATCTTGGCCATCCTGGCGACGCTTTTCGGGTCGGCTTGCTCGTTGGGACTCGGTGCGCTGCAAATCGGCGGCGGAATACAGTCGGCCGGACTCCTGCCGACCGTGGGCTCCGGAGTTCTGGTTCTGATCATCGCGGTTCTCACCGCCTTGTTCGTCGGTTCGGCGGTTTCCGGCATTGAGCGCGGAATTCAATGGCTTTCGAATATCAACATGATTCTTGCGGTCATCCTCGCGCTTATCGTATTCATCGGTGGGCCAACGTTGTTCATCTTGAACGTGATTCCAAACGCGGTGGGATCCTTTATCAGCGATCTGCCTGAAATGGCTTCGCGCACGGCCTCTTCCGGCGACGGAACCATGGCCACCTGGCTGTCGTCCTGGACCATCTTCTACTGGGCCTGGTGGGTTTCATGGACCCCGTTCGTCGGTCTCTTCATTGCCCGCATCTCGCGCGGCCGCAGCATCCGGCAATTTGTCACCGGCGTGCTGCTGGTGCCGTCCACGGTGACGTTGATCTGGTTCGCCATCTTCGGCGGCGGAGCGATCGGCCTGCAGGAGCGGGCGGAACGTTCCGGAGACATGGGCCAAGCCATGGCGCAGATGGTGGATGGGGTGCCGAATATCAACTTCAATTCGGTACTTTTCGATCTGCTTGGAAGCTTGCCCTTCCCCGCATGGTTTGGCACGGCGCTCATAGCGTTGACCGTGGTGCTGATCGCGATCTTCTTCGTCACCGGAGCCGACTCGGCCTCCATCGTCATGGGTGCGCTGAGCGAACGCGGTGCCGAGGAGCCGTCCAAGAAGTCGGTGATTTTCTGGGGTGTTTCGGTTGGTGCGGTGGCCGCGGTCATGCTGCTTGCCGGCGGGGACCACCCGGCTGCGGCCTTGAACGGGTTGAAGAACATCACCATCGTCTCGGCGCTGCCGTTCGTGCTGGTGATGCTGCTACTCTGCGTGGCGATTTGGAAGGATCTGAGCAAGGATCCCCTGGTGCTGCGGGGCAGGGTTGCGCTCGAAGTCCTCGAACAGGCCGTAGACGATGGGATTGATCGGCACGATGGAGAGCAGTTCTGCCTGATGACCACCGAGCAGGCAATCGTGACGGTGCAGAATGCGCCCTTGAACGGTGAAGCGAAGGACGCTTTTGTAGATTTGGACGAGGAGTACGTTGCGGAGTTGGGCTCCCCGAATGGCATGCCCGATTCCCTTGGCTCCGACGGGGATCTGGAAACCGAAAAGGCAACCAAATAAGCCAAGTGCCTCCGCACTAGGCCTGACGGGCCGAGCGACCCATCTGGTAGCTCGGTCTGTCAGGGTGCGCGGCGCAAGGCCTGTTCAAAGTGCGTGACGTGTGCCGACACCAACTGCGCCGCCAGCTCATCTTCGCCTTCGAGGATTGCGCGGAGCAAAGCCGTATGTTCGGTGATGTGCTCGGCGATCGGTGGCATTTGGTCAATCACCAGGCACCAGATCCGCGTCACCAGATTATCCAAGCGGACGAGGGTTTCCTCAAGGTGCTTATTGGCGCTGGCTTTGTAGATGAGCCGGTGGATTTGCACGTCTAGCAGCAGCAGCGAACGCTGATCGACGCTCCCATCCAGGGCATCGATCGTGTCCAGGTAGTTGGTGATCTCGGCTCTGATTCCGGCATCTTTGTTAGCCGCCGCATTTCGGGCAGCCAGGGGTTCGAGGGTCTGGCGAATTTCGGAAATATGGTTCAGCTCGTGGAAGTCAACGGCCGTGGCAAAGGTGCCGCGGCGCGGGTAGGAGACCACCAAGTGATCCGTTTCCAGCCGTTTCAACGCTTCCCGAATCGGAGTGCGTCCCACGCCGAGTTCTTCGGCTAGCTGCGGCTCATGAATTGGGTGGGTGGGAGCAATTTCGAGCAACACCAGACGATCGCGAAGTACGCCGTAGGCATGATCGGCCATCGATTGGGTACCCATATCGGTGCCTGCGGTCTTAGGGGGCATCAAGTTTTCGCTCTCTTCACTGGTCATATATCAGTTGCCAATAATCAAAGGGTATCGCTCGAGTGCCAATCGGTCACTTCCTCAGAGCTGCGGAAGAGTCGTTGTGGGCTAGGTGCGAGCAGCTCGCTCACCGAAGCGGCGCCAGTTGGAAGGTGAGGCCGATCCGCGCTTCCGCCACAGGCGGCCCTGCAAGCCAAGCAGATACGCTCGTTTGCCTAGGGGTTCTAGGATTCTCGGGGTTTCAGAATCGGTTGATTCAGCGGTTTTCGGGACAATAAAAAATCCCCTTAGATTCTTATTGACGCTGTGATGCAGCGAACATAGACTTGTGATCAGCTATTGATATATCAGGGATGGGGGTCCGGGATTGAGCTGTCGATTGCCGAAGTTGAAACGCAGAATACAACCTCCGCATTCGGAACGGGTCTTGGGCCCGTGCGGGATGCAGGCATTGGCTAAACCCCTAATCTAAATCTTTGCCCACAGCAGCGATACCCTGTTTGGGAGGGGTGCGGAACTTCTGGCATTGGTGAGCTAATGCTAGAAGAGGGGCGTGGTTGATCAACACAGCGCAGGCGTAGACCACATCGATTCCCCACGAAATGTACGAGGCATGACGGGACACTGTCATCTCGGTGAACCAAAGGAGCGGCAAAATGACCGAACTGAACAATAAATATGTCTTGACCCTCACCTGCGCAGAGCGCCCGGGGATTGTCCATGCCGTGACCGGTCTGCTGTTGAAGCACCACGGGGACATCCGGGAACTGAAGCAGCATGATGACCAGCGTTCTGGAACGTTGTTCATGCGCATTGAGTTCGAAGTGTCCCAAACTTCCAACGTTTCTGCCGAAATTGCCGAATTGGAGTCAAGTCTGACCGATCTGGCGACAGAGCACGACGCTACTTGGGGCCTGCGGGCCTCGGGCAAGAAGAAGCGCGTGGTGATCATGGTGTCAAAGTTCGGTCACTGCCTGCATGACCTGTTGTTCCGCGCACGCATGGGGGAACTGCCGGTCGAGATCGCAGCGGTCGTCTCCAACCACCCGGATCACCGGCAGCAGGTGGAATGGAACGGAATACCGTTCTTCCACGTACCGGTCACCGCCGAGACCAAGCCGGAGGCAGAGGCCCGGCTCATGGAGCTCGTTGACCGTTTCGACGTGGATTTGGTGGTGCTCGCCAGGTACATGCAGGTCCTCTCCGATGATCTCACCCGGCAGCTCACCGGGCGCGCGATCAACATCCACCATTCATTCCTCCCGTCCTTCAAGGGGGCCAAGCCGTATCACCAGGCCTTTGAGCGTGGCGTAAAGACCGTGGGCGCGACGGCGCACTACGTGAACAGCGAATTGGATGAGGGGCCGATCATTGCCCAGCAGGTCCAAAACGTTGATCACAGCTACGGGCCCGAGGATCTTGTTGCTGCAGGTCGGGATACCGAATGCAAGGCGCTATCGGACGCGGTGCGATGGCACTGTGAAGACCGGATTTTCCTCAACGGTTCACGGACCGTGGTGCTGCGCTAGGTTTTCCCGTACGCTAGCCTCTCGATGCCGAGAGCTCCGCGTGAAGGACCGTGCACTGTATGGCATTGAAGAATGCTCGTGGACCGTTAGTGGTAATTGGTCCACGAGCATTCTGCTGTCTATCGGGTCCCGTCAGTGGCGTTGGCTCTGCCGGTAAACGCTCAGGCTCAGCGTCAGAACCGTCAGCGTGCGCGCATCATTCAGATCCGCTTCAAGCAGTGATTCCAGCAGCGCGAGGCGCTGGTAGAACACCGAACGCGACAGCCGGCAGCGGGTTGCTGCCTGGGAGCGGTTGGTTGGCGAGGCCAGATAGGCTTCGAGCACGCGAAGGCACTCATCGCGCCGGTTGGCTTCCAAGGCCAAAATCGGCGCCAGCACTTGCTGTGGCAGGCGTTGCACGGCTGGTTCGTGGCGCAATTCATGGGTGAGTAGAGCCAGCGGGTAGTCGGCGGCCAAGACTACCGAAGTGCTTGGTTCCAAGCGCAGTTCACAGCCCTCGGTAGCCTGCTCGATCGAGGTCCGGATCTGCCCGAGCCCCGCAACTATTTCGCCCAGATAGAGGGGTCCTTCGAGGGCATGGGATTCCACTGCTAGACGCATCGCTTGCTGGAAGGCGTCTTGCAGCTGGATGCTCGCGGTCGAAACGATGCCAAAGAGTTTGGGCGTTGGTGAATGAAGTGCACCAATAACTAGATTCATCCCATTTCCGGCATGCTGCTCAAATTCTTTCACTGCGGCTTTCGGGTCTTGCCCCGAAGCAAGCCGCACAGCGAAGCCACGCAGGGCCCGTTGCCTGACCGGGAATCCGGCAGCCTCAAATTTTCCGGTCAGCAGCTTCAAACTGGTTTCCCGGCTATTGAGCAGATCGTCGAGCAGCTCGCAGGCCGTATCGAACTTCCACAGTGCCGGACCTCTTGTGCGCAATAGCTCGGTACCCAAGGCGATGGCAGCCATGGTCAGCACATGCAGCGAGCCGGCCGGGTGGGCGGCGGAGCCCGGTGCGATCAAGGAGCCAAAATTCTTGCCATGGATTTGCACCGGAATCACCTGGCGCTCGGTATTTCCCATGAGGTGCAAGGCTCGTGATCGATCCTGCCAGTGGTCAAAGAAATCCGTTGGCAGTTCCACCGTGCTGGCGTAGCGCCGCAGGTTGTATCCGGAATCTTCGAAGACCACCGGACAGCCAAGAAGCCTGGCGCAGTCGTTCAAGACCGTTGCGGCCGGGGCGCCTAATTGCATCAGGCCGGTGAAATGCTCGGTCACTTCACCGCCTGCTTCGATTCTCCGCGTTTGCGCGGAGAACAGCAGCTGATGCAAGGTCTCGGTGATCTCGACGAATGCCACCGGCTCGTGCAGCAGAATCAATGGCAGGCGCTGCTCTTTGCAGGCGCGGACAAGACCCGCGGGGGCTTCGGGGCAATGGGCCCCGAGCTCCACTACCAAGGCCGCTGCTCGAAGCTCAACTAATTCGGCAACAAACGGTTCAAACTCCGCCTGTGCACTCCAACCGATGCCGGTGGTCAAGACCAGCTCCTGGCCGCGCAGGTAGGCGGCGGGGTTGAGGTTCTCCAAGACATGCGCCCAGCCAATGTGACGCTTCAATGACGGGGCATCGGCGATTACCTGCGGACTGCCGATCAGCATGCAGGGCAGTTGCAGCAGCTGTTCGACGGTGAGAATCGCATTGCCCGGACAGTCTGTCCGATTGGCCGGCATTTTTCCGACAAGTGTCACTGTTGGTAAGCCTCTCGCTGTGTAAAACTGTCAACGACATGGATCTTTGGTGATTCAGTTCACACGATACAGAATGTTTGGCTTTGGAAGGGGAATGCGTCGATGTTTGGTCTACCAACGTTCACGACCGTTGTCATCCTTGGGGTCCCGGCCCTCTGGGTAATCTATACGGCGGTATTTATGTGGCTCAGCCGCGGATGGAAGCGTGAAGACGTGGAGGACAACCGGTGAGCCTCGAAATCATCTTTCTCATCATCTACTTCATTGCCATGGCAGGTATTGGCTTCTGGGCGATGAAAAAGGGCCAGCAGGACTCCGAGGGATTCCTGCTCGGAGGGCGCAGCATCGGCCCGGGCGTGACGGCCCTGCGGCTGCAAAGTTCCTCGATGTCCGGCTACATGTTCATGGGCGCCGGATCCCTGGGCTACACACAGGGCTACTTTGGCATGTGGTACGCATTGGGCGATCTCGGCGGCGGCATCCTGAACCTTTCGGTCCTGGGCCGTCGCATGCGCAAGCTGTCCCAAATTCTGGGTTCCATTACCTCCATTGAATATCTGGAACACCGCTACCCGTCGAAATGGATCCGGCTGATCGCCGCCCCGGTGGCGCTGTTCTGCATGTTCTTCTATGTCCTGGCGCAGTTCATTGCCGGGGGACGCGGGCTGGAGATGGTCACCGGGGTGTCCTTCCCCGTGGCGCTGGCTATCGCCATCGGGGTGATCGTGCTGTACACCTTCCTCGGCGGCTACCTCGCGGTGGCCTACACCGACTTCGTCCAGGCCATCATCATGGTGGTGGGCATGGTCTGGATCCTCATTGCCACCCTGATCGCCATTGGCGGCTTCACCAAGGGCAACGAAGCCATTGGCGCCATCAACCCGAATATGCTGACCATGTGGGGCGCCGACCTCGGGTTCCAAGGACAGTGGGGCGTCATCATCGGTGCGCTGCTGGTCTTCTCGATTGGCTATATGGGGTGGCCGCATGTGGTGGTCAGCCACATGGCCATGAAGAAGCCGTCGGTAGCCCGCACCGCCGGTGCCTACTCGCTGATCTTCAACCTGCTATTCATTCCCGGCCCGTACCTTGTCGGCATGTTCGCGTTGATTCTGCTGCCTAACCTGGCCAATCCGGAAACCGCGATCTTCGAGGTCGCCGACGCGGTCTTGCCGACCTTTGCCGTGGGCATCGTGATGGCTGCGATCATGGCGGCCATCATGTCTACCGCCGACGCGTTGCTGCTGCAGGCCGGAACCATTGCCAGCCAGGATATCTACGCGCGCTTCATCAACAAGAAAATGAGCGACGGGCAGATGGTGTGGGTCTCGCGCATCACCGTGCTGGCTCTGGCGCTCATTGGTTTCGCCATTGCGGCCTTTGAACCGCCTGCGGTGGCGGCCATCGTGATCTTCTCCACCACGGTACTTGGCAGCGCCTTTGTCCCGGCGTATGTCTGCGCGGTTTGGTGGAAGAAGGCCAATACCGTCGGGGCTATCTCCTCGATGATCGCCGGCACGGCAGTTTCCGTCCTCTGGCAGGTATCGGGTGCCCCGGAGGCCACCGGCATCGATCCGATGGTCACCGGAATCTTGGCCTCCACCGCGGCCATGATCATCGGCAGCTTGGCTTCCCAGGCGAACCACCCCGTTCCAGAGCGCATCGTCCGGGCCTTGGACGAGACGGCGAAGATCGGGCCGATCCCGACGAAGATGCTCATCGGCCAGGACGCGTTGCTGGCGGGGCAAGCCGAAATGGCCGGCCGCAATGAGTGAGCTGGTGCTGCGCACCTTGGTCGATGAGGACTATGCCCAGTCGATATTGCAAGCGAAAGCTCCGGGCCTGGAGGTGACCTCCGCTCGACTGCGGCACCACCCGTTTGCCGGTTTCATCTTCGACGTCTCGCACCTGGCCGGTCGCGTCGGAAGGACCCACGCGCTGGTGGACTACTACACCGGCAAGGCTTTTATCAGCGGCCCGTGGCAGGCGGCCGATCCGGACCGGGCCACGCAGCTCAGCCCGGTGCAAGACCCGCAATGGAACACCATTGATTTCGACACCGCACGGCAGAAAGCCAAGTCGCTGCTGGCAACCGCCGCGCTGCGCCGCGCCCGATTGGCGTGGAAAGGCGGAGTGCGGGAACACCGCAGCGTCAACAAGGTGTGGAAGCCGAACTGGGTGCTCGACGCGAAACTCGACGGAAAGTCCTACCGCATCATGGTGGATGGGCTGAATGGAGGCTATTTCTTCATCGACTGCTGAAGTCGGGCACCGCGATGTAACTGGCAGTGCGCCTGGGCGACGTCTCTCCGCGGGAATCCAGTCGGGAACAAGCAGAGCGCAAGCCTATGGAAAACTGGGACGCAATACGCACTTGCCAAGTTCGTGAAGGGTCGCGAATGCAGTGAACTGCTCGCCAGAAGTCGGACTGGGAATGCAGGAACCAACATCTGTGGGCAATTCACACGTTGCGCCGGCCCAAGGGAAAAGGCGAATCAAAACGGTCGGCTGCTACAAGCTGGCTCCTGTTGCCGATCGATATGGAGTCGCTCGGGCAGGCGGCCCGCTACAGTTCCAAGCTCGTCGGTGCTGGTGCGTTGGAGTTCTCGGACCAAGCCGGTGCAGGCATACCAGCTAAGGTTCGAGTTCTTGAAGGTGGGTTGCAATTGCGCTGCGAGCTGTTCATGATCAGGCCGCGGGTAAGCGCACGGATCCCGTCGACATGCCCGGGGCAGGAAACGGTCAGCTGACGCGATGCGGTAGCCCGCGGTGTTGCTGGCCGACCGGCATCCTTCGCTTTTCAGAGGGTAATTGGAAGCTTGGAAGTCTTGCTCTTGGAGGCTCGTGCTTTGGTAAGGACATGGATTCGTCTTTGAATCACATGATTCCGGCTCATGGTCCCACGTCACGTTGGCCTAACCCTCTGCCCGTTTGGCTGCCAAGATCATCGGAAGAGATGCAATATGGCTCCCATGCCCACAAGGCACCGTGCGTTGCGCCTCCTGGACTAGGCCATTGGTATTAACCCTGGCCTCGATAATGGACATACCTCGATGACTAATATCTTGCTAAAAATGAGAGTCAGCACACCGGGTGATGCGCAGCACGCCGAAGCCGAGGAGGAAATCTTGAACGTACAGTCTCGATTCGCAAAGATTCTGTCAATGAATCTAGATGCCGCCGAACAGAAGCAGATTCCAGAGCTAACGCCGCAATTGGCACAGAAGCTAATCGATCGAATCGACACGATTCCTCTGTTCGCGCATGCCTACTCGCTACTGGGAAATTTCACTTATGGCACCTACCGCCCCAGCGACCTGCTGACCTACGCTTTTGAGCATGAACTGGACGGTGTCTGCATCCACCTGCTTGATGGCGAAGAGCGCAGCCTGGGGCAGGCCAGCGACGCGGAGCTTCGGGAGTTCGGAGCCACCGCGCACCAGCTGGGGCTCAAAGTACATCTGGAAATCAGCAGCACCCACAAGACGGACCTCGACGACGTGGTGCGCATTGCGCGGATCCTGAACGTCGAGCACATCCGAGTGTATTCACGCTACGAAGGCCTGCTGTCCGAGGTTCTCACCATGGTCGACAGCGACTTGCAATACCTGATCGTGCTGGCCGAGAAATACGACCTTCAATTCTACTTCGAACAGCACGAGGAATTCAAGAGCTTCGAAATCGCAGCAATCCTGGAACGTGCAAACCATCCCCGGCTGCATGCACTGTTCGACTTCGGGAACATGATCAACGCCTACGAGCGCCCCTTGGACGCGCTGAATCACCTGGCTCCGCACATCGGCCAAGTTCATCTCAAGGGCATCAAGATCATGCCGGAAGATGGAGGCTTCGGCCACCGTGGGGTATTGCAAGGCAGCGATGACGACGACATGCCAAGCCCGCGCATGCTGATGGACCTCTTGCTCTTGGGAGAGGACGAACCGCAGTTGGTCGCCTTCGCCCTAGAGCAGGAAAACCATTACCGTGCTCCGGCTTTCCGCCGCGCAGATGACCCGGAAGATCCGTTCATCGCCTACCGCGATCTGAGCACTACCGACCTTCCGGCCTCACTGACCTTGGACGAAATGCTGGTTGAAGAGCCGCAGTGGGCGGTCAACCAGCTGACCTATGTTCGAACAGTCCTTGCCCAACTGCGTGAACTTGCCATGTGCCGACTGGAATCGGCGTCCGAGGACACGGCCCGCAACGAAACTCTTCAGGAGACCTGCTAATGAAAACGATCAACAAGGCCAAGTGGGGCAAATTCGTCCTGCTGATCATGGGCGGCGGCACCATTTACAAGTTGGCCAATCTCAAGGACGTTTTCTATGTCCCCATGCAGGAGCACCTCGGGCTGAGCAACACCGAAATCGGACTGCTGTTAAGCATCAACTCGATCGTGGCCACCGCCCTGTTTGTCGTCGGCGGATACCTGGCTGACCGCTTCCAGACCCGCACCGTAATCAGTGCAGGCCTGATCGGCGCCGGTGCCATCGGCTTCTACATGGCCTCGTTCCCGGACTTCAACATGATGATGGTTGTGTTCGCGCTGCTCGCGGTGTGCTCGGACTGTCTGTTCTGGCCAGCGCTGCTTAAGAGCGTCAGACAGTTGGGCGACGGCGACGAGCAGGGACGCATGTTCGGTTTCCTCGAGGGTGGCCGCGGTGTCATCGATACCATCGTGGCGTTCTCGGCCCTCGGAATCTTCATCGCCATGGGCTCGGGCCTCGCTGGATTCCGTGCCGCGATCATCGCCTACTCTTCGATCAATATCGTGATCGGCATCCTGCTTTTCTTCCTGTTGCGCGGCAATTCTGCGCCGGACATCCAGGATGCCGCGGCAACTGAGACTAAGGCGCACAAGCCGACCGTAGGGGATTCCTTGAAGCTGATTGCGCGCATGCCGCAGCTGTGGTTGGTCAGCTTCACCGTGTTCATGGTTTACATCGTCTATGTGGGGCTGACCTACTTCATTCCGTACCTGTCCACCGTGTACGGACTGCCGGTGGCTCTGGTAGGCATCTTCGGCATCATCAACCAGTACGGACTGAAGATCATCGGCGGTCCGCTGGGCGGCTACCTGGCCGACAAGAAAGTCAAGAGCTCCAGCAAGTACCTGAGCTATTCTTTTCTGGCCCTGCTTCCCGTAATGGCGCTTATTGTCTTCCTGCCACAGGACGAGAAATTCACCGTACCGGTCATGGTTGCCTGTCTGGTCTTCTCATTGATCGTGTTCTCGATGCGCGGTGTTTTCTGGGCGCCGATGGATGAGGTCGGCATCCCTGATCAGATCAGCGGCACCGCCTTTGGCGTTGCCTGTCTCATCGGATATGCGCCGGGCATGTTCGGATTCCTGATCTACGGAGCGATCCTTGACGCATACCCGGGAGCCACCGGATTCCATCTGGTCTTCGCGATCATGTGCGGGCTGGCAGTAATCGGCAGCGTGATCGCCATGCTGGTGGCCAAGACCGCTAAGAAGGCGAAAAAGGTCACCACTGGCGCCTAGCGACCTCGGCAGCGCATTTCACGGCGGGTCGGCCCATAGAATACGAAGGTATACTGGGCTGGCCCGTCGTCGGCCGTGTCCTGCGGTCCGAAGCTGCTGGGGGGAGAAGGATCCATGGTGAAGGGAAGCGGAGGAAAGTTGCTGGGCGACCTGCGGCTGGACCGAGCTGGAGACAGCCCGTTGCATCGACAGATCTACACGCAGATCCGCACCATGATCCTCAGCGGACAGCTTCCCGGCGGCACGAGGCTCCCCTCTACCCGAACCCTGTGCACCGAGCTCAATGTTTCCCGGATTACCTTGGTTAACGCGTTCCAGGCTCTGGCCAGCGAAGGATTCCTGCGTTCCAGAGCTGGCGATGGCACCTACGTGGGCGACGAATGGCACAACGACTTCAGCTTCTCACCGGTGTCTCGACGCCCCGAACTATCGGTGCGCGCAGGGCTGAGCACCTCAACCCGCGGCAGCGAGCTGCACAAGCAGGCGCTGACCTCCTGGAACCCGGAAGACTCCGAAACTTTCGTGGCCAGCCAAGTCGGGACCGACCTGTTCCCCGCCCGCACCTGGAAAACCCTGGTGGCTCGCCACAGCGAACGCCGCTCCATCGACATGCTCGGTTACGGCGAGCCGCTGGGTTACCTGCCCCTGCGCGAAGCGGTGGCCGAATACCTGCGCGATTCTCGGGGCATCACACCGGCGGCCGAACAGATCGTCATCACCACCGGCGCGCAGCAGGCGTTCAATGCGCTCATGCTGCTGATGACCGATCCAGGGGACCACGTCTGGATGGAGGACCCGGGACACATCGCCGCGGCCAAGGCGATGCTGGCAAACGGCTGCACCGTGCACGGCGTCCCTATTGATGAGCAGGGTGCGAACCTGGCCGCAACGGAAGACTTTCCGGCCGGTCGTCTCATGTTCCTGACTCCCGCCCGACAGCACCCCTTAGGTGTGCGCATGTCCCTGGCCCGTCGCATGGAGTGGATCTCCTGGGCCAATGAGCGCAACAGTTGGATCATTGAGGATGACAGTGATAGCGAACTGCGCTATCGCGGGGCGCACTTGCCGCCGCTGTTCGGTCTGGATCGCGGTGCGCACGTGGTGCATGTGGGATCGTTCAGCAAAGTCATGTTCCCTTCTATCAGGGTCGGCTACGCGGTGCTGCCAGAGGACCTGGTCCAGCCCTTCGGCGCCGCGATCTCCGTGACCGGTCGGAGTCCATCCACACTGATCCAGGCGGCCGCGGCCGACTTCCTGCGCGAGGGGCACCTGAACTCGCATATCCGACGCACCCGGAAAATCTACGAAACCCGGCAGGCGGCGTTGTTGGAAGAACTGCACCGGCAGGTGGATCCGTTCATCCATGCCAGCCCGGTGGACGCGGGGATGCATTTGATCGCCAAACTGCCGCCGGGAATCGACGATCAGCTTTTGGCAGCGCAGCTGGCCGACCGCGGGGTCTACACCTATGCACTGGGGGACTACGTGCTGCAGCAGCCGGCTCCGCCGGCCCTGCTCATCGGCTTCGCGGCTACCGAGGCGCGGCATATGCCCGACGCCGTGGGCTACATGGTCCGCGCACTGCATCATATTGGCCATCGCTGGTAGTGCTGCCTCGCAGAGGCAGCCGCCTGCTCACCGGATTATCCGGTGAGCAGGCGGCTGCCAGCATATTACTGCCCGTTACTTGTTCGCGGTCAGCAGCGACATCATTTCGAAGACCAGCGTGGCCGCGGCCAGCGAGGTGATGTCCGCGTGGTCATAGGCCGGAGCGACCTCCACCACATCGGCGCCGACGATGTTCAGGGTTCCCAATCCGCGCAGGGTCTGCAGGATCTCGCGTGAGTGCATGCCTCCCATCTCGGGGGTGCCGGTGCCCGGCGCATAGGCGGGATCGAGCACATCGATGTCGATTGACAGGTACACCGGGGTGTTGCCAATGCGGTCCTTGATGCGCTGCACGACCGCGGGGATGCCCATCGTGTCGATGTCCGAGCAACGGATGATCTGGAACCCGAACTCGTGGTCGCGGATGAAGTCGTCCTTGTCGTACACCGGACCGCGGATGCCCACATGCATGGAGCGCTCCTCGACCAGCAGCCCCTCTTCGAAGGCCCTCCGGAACATTGTGCCGTGGGTGATCTCCTCGCCGAAGTACGTGTCCCAGGTGTCCAGATGTGCATCGAAGTGCAGCAGGGCCACCGGCCCGTGCACCGCCGCGGTCGCGCGGATCATCGGCAGGGCAATGGTGTGGTCGCCGCCGATGGCGATCACGGTCTTGTCCTTGGCAACCAGGCGGGTGGCCTGCTCCTGGATCTGCTGCACGGCCAGCGCGTTGTCATAGGGGGTGCAGGACAAATCCCCGGCATCCACGAACTGCGCGGACTGGACCGCGGTGGTCTGCAGTTCGGGGTGGAATCCCGGGCGCAGCAGGCGCGAGGCCTCGCGGACGTTGGAGGGGCCGAAGCGGGCTCCCGGGCGGAACGAGGTTCCGCCGTCGAAGGGTACGCCGACGATTGCGACGTCGTAGTCCGGCACTGATCCAAGCTGTGGCAGGCGGGCGAAGGTGCCCAGGCCTGCGTAGCGTGGCACCTCGGTGGCGGGCACGGGGCCGACGGGGACGAAATCAACCATGATGGTTCTCCTTGGAATTCTTTGCGCAGCCTATGGAAGGGTGATCCACACGGTTTTGGTTTCGGTGACGTAGTCCAGCTGTTCCGCGCCCAGATCGCGGCCGAAGCCGGATTTCTTGTAGCCGCCGAACGGCATGGCCGCGTCGATGGAGCTCTGCGCGTTGACGTAGACGGAACCGGCCTTCAGATCCTTGGATAACTGGTGCACGCGGTTCAGGGACTGTGAGTAAATGGTGGCGGCCAGGCCGTAATCGCTGTCGTTGGCCAGGGCCAGCGCCTCCTGTTCGGTGGAGAATCGCTGGGCCACCAGAACCGGGCCGAAGATCTCCTCGCGCACCACGACCATTTGGTTGGTGCAGTCTCCGAAGATCACCGGCGCCACGTAGTTGGTGGCGCCGTCGTCGATTGGGCCGCCGCACAATAGCTTGGCGCCTTCCTCCACACCGGCTCTGATCAGGTCGGTCACCGAACGGTACTGGGCCTCGGAGACCAGTGGGCCGATGGTGGCTTCCGGATCCAGGCCCGGGCCCAGTTTCCATGATTTGGCGTTGACAACCAGCTTGTCCATGAACTCGTCGTAGATCGAGCTCTGCACGTACAAGCGCGAACCGGCGTCGCAGATCTGCCCGGCGTTGAAGAAAATGCCAAAGGCGACTTCTTCCACGGCCTTGTCCAGATCGCAGTCCTCGAAGACCAGGACCGCGGACTTGCCGCCCAGTTCCAGGGTCATACGGGTCATGTTCTCCAGGGCCGCATGGCCCACCGACATCCCGGTTTTGGTAGATCCGGTGAAGGTGATCTTGTCGATGCCCCGATGCGCGGCCAGCGCCGCGCCCACGGTGGAGCCCTTACCGGTGAGGATGTTGATGACCCCTGCCGGGATGCCGGCCTCCAGCGCCAATTCGGCGAAGCGCAGGGTGGTCAGCGAGGTGACCTCGGGCGGCTTGACGACTGTGGTGCAGCCGGCCGCCAGGGCCGCGCCCAGCTTCCAGGCCAAGGTCTGCAACGGGAAATTCCACGGCACGATGACGCCGATGACGCCGACCGGTTCCTTGCGGGTATAGGCAACGTAGTTGCCTTCGAGTCCTGCTGGCTCGCCGCTGCGGCCGGAGATCTTCGAGGCCCAGCCTGCGAAGTAGCGGTAGGTATCGATGGTGCCCTGGATGTCCATCTCGGCCTCGGCGAGAGGCTTGCCCACGTCGATGGATTCCAGGATGGCCAGCTCCTGGAAATGCGCTTCGATCAGGTCCGCCAAGCGGTGCAGCATGCGTTCGCGGGCCAACGGGGTCTGCGTAGCCCACCCACCGGATTCGAAGGCGCAGCGGGCCGCCGCGACGGCTTCCTCCAGGTCCTCGACGGTGGCGCTAGCAAGGGTGGAGACCTGCTGGCCGGTGGAGGGCTCGATGACCGCCACGGTGGCGCCGTCGGAGGCCGGCCGCCAGACGTTGTTGATGAACAGCTCGTGCTGGCGACCCAGGAATTCCTGGACGCCGGCGGGTACGTTGTAGGCGGCCAGGTAGGCCTGCGGGTTCTCGAAGGTCTTCATTGCTGCCTCGGTATTGATTGGCGAAGTCATGGTCTGCTCCAAAGGATTCGTGCTCGAAGAGCTCTAGTAGTTGACGACGAGGCGGCCTTCGGCCTGCCCCCGGTCCAGGGCCTGGAAGGCATCGTTGATCTCGGCGAAGGGGAGGGTCTTGATCGTGGACCTGATCTTGCCCTCCTTGGCGAGGGCGAGAACCTGGTCGCGCTCCAGCCGGGTGCCGTCGGCGCTGCCGATGATCGTGATGCCCAGATCGATGATTTCTGCCGCGGCGAAGCTGAACGGCTTATTGGGCAGTGCCACCTGGATGAAACGAGCGGTCGGTGCGGCCAGATCGAACATGCTGCGGAAGACCTGAGGGGAGGGGGCGAAGCTCAGGCAGGCGTCGGCGCCGCCCAGGGCCTGGATAGCCGCCACCGCGTCATCGCCCGGGATGTAGGCGGCGTAGGCGCCCAGTTCCTTGGCGGTTTCGAGCTTGGCGGGATCCAGGTCGATGCCGATCACCTTGGCGCCGTACAGGGCCGCGCACTGAATGGCGTACTGGCCCAGGCCGCCCAGACCGAAGACCACCGCGACGGACCCCGGCTCCAGCTGGGCCTTGCGGACCGCGCTGTAGGCGGTGACGCCTGCGCAGAGCAGCGGTGCGGCATCCGCGGAGGAGAGTTCTTCCGGGATCAGCGAGACCCAGGCGGCCGGGGCGATGACATACTCGGAAAAGCAGCCATCTACATGGACTCCGGTGGCCTTCGAATCGCGGCAGTAGGTTTCCAGGCCGCGGCGGCATTCGCGGCAGCTGCCGCAGGCCTCGTAGACGAACCCGACGCCCACCCGGGCACCGAGGGCAAGGTCTGCGCCTTCGCCCCGGACGGCCACGGTGCCCACGCCTTCGTGGCCCAGGATCGCCGGCTTCTCGCGAGGTAGTTCGTCTTCGCCCTTCCAGAAATGCACGTCGGTGTGGCAGACGCCGCAGCTTTCCATCTTGATCAGCACTTCGCCCTTGCCCGGGGTCGGGATCCGGGTCTGGCGAAGGTCGAGCGGGGCGTTGTCTTCGGTGTAGAAGGCGGCAAGCATGGTATTGGTCATTGCGGTTCAGCTCCTATTTAGTGGTAGTTGAAGTGGTCGAATCGGAGGTGTACGCACCCAGTCCGCGGGGCAGGATGAAGAGTCTTGAAGCGATCCAGTACACGCTGCCGGCCGCGGCGGCGGCCAGCAGCGAAGCGGTGGTGTAGCGGAACCATTCGCTGTGCTCGAAGGAATACGGGTTGAAGGTCACCGTGAAGACGGCGGCTCCGATGGCGAAGGCCGACATCGCTGCGATGTTGAACCCGCCGGTGAAGTAGTAGCGCGAGGCCTTGCCTTCGATGAACAGGTCCTTCAGCGCCACGTGCGTGCGGCGCAGAATGAAGTAGTCCACGATCATGATGCCGGTCAGGGCGCTATACAGCGCCGCGGTCCAGACTAGGAAGACCATGAATCCGTCGTAGAGTCCGGGAAGGACGAACAGGACGACGGCAGGGACCAGACAGAATCCTGCCACCAGCTGTTCCCAGCTGAATCTCCTGAGCAGCGTGTCGAACATCTGCCGTAATCCGACCACTGCGGTGTACAGGATATTGGCCATGCTCGTCACGTTGGCAAAAGCGACGAAGAGCAGGACGATCACGCTGAGCCACAAACCGCCGGACTCGGTCATCCACTGCGTGGGGTCCGCGCTGCCGAACTTGATGGCGCCGACCAGGCCCACCGCTTCGCCAAGCGAGGCCGCTGCGCCGATTCCGATCAGGTTTGGCCAGAACGCCACGCGCTCGTTTTTGGTGATGCGGGACAGGTTGCCCAGATACGGCCACCATGAGAAGCCTGCGGCGATGTTGATTTCCACGGCGATCATGAAGTTCACGGCGTTCGAATCGAACGGCTGACTCAGTGCCGGAAGGGACAGGAGCTCGGCGAGGCTGGAATCCTTCAGGAAGATGTAGATCATCACGCCCATCACCAGGAACAGGGCCGGGGCGACTATGGTGTTGAAGACCTTGATGGAGGTGGGGCCCTTGGCCACGACGAATGCGGTGATGGCAATGGCAACCAGGGTGATCGCGTAGATATGCCAGCCGGTTGGCTCCGGTTCGCGTTGCAGCACCACGGAGACGGCCGAGTCGATGGAACGGCCGAACATGATGCCCAGCACGACCAGCCAGCCGACGGTGAGCAGGATCATGGCAACGATGTAGATCAGCCGGCTGCCGTGGTGTCCGAAGACGCTGCGCATGAACGTGTATTGCTCGGTGCCGTACTTGCCTGCGCTGACCGAGACCGCCAGTCCGACGAGCAGCACTCCTAGAACGTTGCCAAGAACGATTGCCGACAAGCCTTGCTTAACATCGACCACCAGCGCCAGTGACCCACCGATCAGGAAACCCCAGGTGGCAATGGCAAGTGCAGCGTTGGCCCAGGTGTATTCCCAGAAGCCCCAGAGGCGCTTGCTCGGCGGGAGCGGTGCCCTGCCGCGTTCTGCTTCGATGGCGTAATCCATGTGAATTCGCTTTCAGGAGGGTCCGGAATTCTCAGAATTTCCGGGCGAGAGGCTATTGGAGTGCGAGGGTCAAGACGTAGGCAATGGCGAGAAGGAGTCCGACGACGAGGTATTCGCCGCGGGAGAGCTGCCCATTTTGATGCGTTGCTTCATGCGCTGCGAAGTCTTCGCACACGTGACTTCGTTCGGTGAGGAAGGCCTGCTCGTCGGGGGTGGCGTCGTGTGAGCTTGCAGTGTTCATGGCGACCACTTCTGTGTAGATTTTCGAGTTGCTGCTTGAAGGCCCGGTGTGGTGAATCGAGCCGGACGGCGGCTCATCCGTTGAGGGTTTCCTCTGGTGGCCGCGTACTTTGATATTCCATAAATCCGGGTATGACGTGATGTATTCGGTCGTTTCGGACTTGTATCCATCTTCCGGCCAGGATGTGATCCGGGCAACAGGTGAACTGTAATCACTTGGCGGAGCGCGGTGTTACACTCTGTAAATGCCCTTGACGATCCGCCAATTTCTTCAGAACCCGGCGTTCAACAGATCGCGTCCCCACATCCTCGGTGACGGGACACGATTGGACGATGACGTGCGCGGAATCCACATCGCCGAATCCGCGGATCTGGCAGGACTCATCGAGGGCGGGGAGCTGATCCTGTGCTCGGGATTGGGGTTGAGTCAATCCGTTGAACAGGCAGCCGCGTTCCTCGACGAGCTCCATCGCTCCGGGGCCAGCGGAGTGGTCTTCTCCTTCTTGGCCGACGAGGCCCCGGTCAAGGCGGCACTTCGCACGGCGGCTACTTCCATGAGCTTCCCCGTGGTCTTGCTCGATGACCGCGCGCGTTTCATCGAAATCATCGAAGCCTATAATGAGATTTCGCGATCCGCGATGGTGGTTTCCGGCCCCGACGCGGTGGCGGATTTTCTGAGTTCTCCGGTCGCCGAACAGCTTTCGGCTCTTGATCTGCTCCGCACCGCGGCGGACCTGCTTGATAGGCCGCTGATCCTGGAAGACGAGCTGTCGGTAGTCCTGTTCCAGCGCGGTTTAGGCATGGAGCAGATGTCCCTTTATGCGCAGTCTCGCCAGCGAGCATGGGGGTTGGAGCAAGGCCGTTTTGAGCTGGCCGGCGAGCAGTGGGTGCACAATCCAGTATTCGTCGATGGCCGGAGGGTCGGACGCATCGTCTGCCCGTTGTGGCGCGAGTCGGCAGGATTCGCGGTCATCCTGGATCGGCTTTCCCGAATTCTCGGGCAAAAGCTGAGCGGAGACCTTGACCGGCTGCACCTGCTGCGCCAGGAATTCTTGGCTGATGCCATTGCGGATCTGCGGACCAATCAAACCGTAACGGAACAAGGCGCATGGCTGCGCCTGCGCCTTTTCGGGGTCACAGATGTGCTGGAGCTGATTCCCGCGGTGTTGTGCATTGCTTCGGGCGCAGACGAAGAAAATGATCTCAGTTCGCTGATTCGCAGATTGCGGATCGCCTTCGAGGATTTCCCGGTCCCGGTGATTGTGCGCAATGGACTAGGCGACGAATCGGAAGCCGTTGGAATGATGTTCTGCTTGGCTTCTCATGAACACCCCGAGGTGCTGCTGCAAAGAGCTTACCGGCTCGTTGAATCAGAAATTGGCCATCGGCAATGGAGTATGGGAATTGCCGGAAGCTTCGAATCATTGAAGCGGGCCGCGACGGACGGACTGCTCGAAGCCTATCGAGTGGCGCGCGGGGCATTGAGCATGGTGGTGCGCAAGCCCAAGTACTACCTGGCGCACGATCTGGGGTTCCGCTGGATACTTCAGACGCTCGTGAGCACCCCCGAGGGCGCAGCTTTCGTTCGGGATCAGCTTGGTCCTTTGAAAGAGGAGCCGGAGCTGCTGGCGATTCTGGAGGCATATCTGGGCGCCACGGGAAATATCGCGGAACTGTCGAGGTCGGTGCACCTTAGCCGCCCCAGCGTCTACGCGCGGCTTCGGCGGTTGCACGAGGAGTTCGGCATCGACGTGGAGAATGCGGACACGCGCACTTCCTTGCATATGGCTTTGGCGTTGTATCGGCTGGAGGGCCTGTAATCCATGCGCGCATTGAATTCTCAGTCCCTCGAAGCCCCGGCGTTCCTGCCGCATTTGCCGAAAGGGAATCGAGCCTGACCAGGCTGGCACCGGGACCCGGGGCCTGCCTGCATGACCTGTTGTTTCGCGCTCGCACGGAGAACAGGCGGGCGAGATCGATGCGGTCTCGCAGTTCTCCCGGACCGTCGGTTTCCCGACTAGCCCGCGCCCCCGGCCAATGCGCGGCGGAAGATCTTCGCGACTACTTCCCGGTCGGGTATCTGATCGGACAGGACCAACTGCAGCTGCAGGCCGCACAATGCCACGCCCAGCATCTTGCCGGTGATCTCATCGGAGCGGTGGCACAGGACCCGGGTCAATCCGAGGTCCCAATCCGCGGCGGCCTTGCGCAGTGCCAGCCTGGTGTAGGCCAGGGCATAGAGGTGCGACTCGAAGACGGCGGCGGTGCTGTTCTCGCCCAAAAGGTCCATGACATATCCGGTGAGCGCTTCTGCCATATCCGCGTCGTCCGGCAATCGGCCTGCCCACTGCTGGAGCTCTTCCACGCCACGCTGCGCGGCCCGACCGCCACGGCCAGCCGGGAAGGATCGTTCTACGGACGGTACCGGCTCTGCGCGATCGATGGGACGATCCTGACCTTGGCGGACATCGAGCAGAACCGGTACAAATACTCGAAGCATGCCGGTCACCACGGCGGGACCGGGTACCCGCAAGCCCGCCTGCTGGCGTTGATCGCCTGCGGCACGCGCAGCATCATGGATGTCGTGTTCGGGCCGACGACCATCGGGGAAACCACCTACACCCCGCAGCTGCTGCGCTCCATGGATGAAGGGATGCTGATCATGGCCGACCGGAACTTCGCCTCCGCCGGGCTGCTGCACCAGCTCCGGAAGACCGGCACGCAGTTCCTGGTGCGGGTCAAGCTCGGACGGCAGCTGCCGGTGCGCCAGATACTGCCGGACGGATTCTATCTTTCAGTGCTGGCCGGACAACCGGTGCGGGGGCTCACCGCGAACATCACCGTGCATGCCGAGACAACCAGACGCACCGAAACCTACCGATTGGTGACCAGCATGTGCACCTGGACTCGACCCGCGTCGGCTTGCCCTTCCGCGAGCACACCAGCCGTCCCGGGGTCCGGGGCATGATGGGCAACGACCGGGAGAACTGGCGCGACGTGGAAATTGGATTGCCCGAGCGCGTGGCCGGAACCCTGGAACGGATGATCGCCCGCGGCACCACCAGTTGGCGTACCTTTGCCCAGGTGGACGTGGGCTGCATGCTCGTGAAATATGAAGCCGTGGTAGCCATCAAGGAGAAATTCGCCAACGAGGCCGACGTGCAGATCATGGTCTTCCCTGTGCCCGGCATCCTTCGGGAGCCGGGCACAGGGAAATACTTGGAAGACGCGCTCAAGGCAGGTGCCGACTTCATGGTCGGCATCGATCCCTGCGAGCTGGACCGCGACCCGGTCCGCCATTTGGATGTGGTGTTCGGCTTGGCCGCCTCGTGCAGGTGGACATCGGCATCCACCTGCACGAGGCGGGCACGCAGGGAGTCTTTTCCGCGGAACTGATTGCCGAGCGCACCCGGGCGCTGGGCATGGAAGGCAGGGTCAACCTGTCCCACGCCTATGGACTGGGCGCAGTCGGCGAAGCCACCAGTCGGAAGCTGAGCGACACCTTCGCCGAGCTGGACTTCTCGCTGACCTCGGTCGCACCGAGCACCTCCACCCTCCTGCCGCTGCTGGGCCTGGCCGAACCCGTGGTGCGCTTCGGGCTGGGAAAGGACGGGCAATGGGACTATTGGAGCCCTTATGTCAATTGCGAGATGCTGGACCGGACCTGGCAGCTGGCCTTCGTGTACGGCATGCCCAAAGACGAGCAGATCGAACATGCGCTCGCCGTGGCCGCCATGGGCGGCGCGTCGATCATGAAGCGCGAGATGCCGCGGCTGGCGTCCGTGGCCGACCGACCGGGCATAGCCGTGGGAGACCGTGCGGACCTAGTGCTGATGGATGGCCAGACGGTTGCCTCGGCCGTCATGGAGCGCGGCGCCGACCGCACCGTCATCCGTGACGGGCGAGTGGTGCCACGGGTTGAGGGTACTGTCGGTCAGCGAGCCATTCTGAGTTGGTGGATTCAAGGGATCGTGTGCAGCACGCCAAGTCCCAGACAGGCACAACGGACAGGCCCGCGACATTCGGAGCTGCACGGAACGCTTCACCCCGGCAATACCGCCGGTACCCCCGGTAGGCTATGCCCGAAATTTTGAAGACCGGCACCGCCTTGGCACCGGGATGACCGCCGCGCGAGCACGGTATCGATCCTTCAACGTGCCAGGGTTGGCTTGCGGGGTCCGCCCTCGTCTGCGGAAATGACTGCACCCCGGAGCAAGAGGGCCGTATTCTAGAGTTTTACAGGATGTCGAAATACGGTGCCCGGTCTGTAATACTGGTGGTGTGCAAAAATCCTCCCGTTCAACACGTGCTCTCAGAGGCACCGCCGCCGCGTTCTTCGCGACGTCCGTTTCTCTGGTTTCCCACGTACTTGCGGGCGGAGCCATACCGGACATCCTGAACATCGCGCTACCGCTGTCCCTGTCGCTCATGGTCTGCATCTTGCTCAGCGGCAAACGGTTCACGTTCTGGCGGTTGTCCATCATGGTGGGGTTCAGCCAGATGCTCTTCCACCTCCTGTTCTCCATGGGAGCAGGTCATTCCGCTCTTTCAACCGCGGGGCAAGGCATCCACGCACATCATGGAATATCCCTGGCGGTCGATGTGACCGGCTCGGCCAGTACCACCATGGCAAGCCACGGCGATGGCAGCATGCTGCTGGCGCACTTCCTTGCGGGGTTCGCTACCGTTCTGGTGCTTCACCGCAGCGAGCAGGTACTCATCGCGGCTTCGGAGATCATCGGCCTGTTCACCTGGAAACTCTTCTGGCGCCTGGTCAACTTCGCTTATCAGCCAGTGCGCCCGCAGACAGCGCCTGTGGAACCGCGCGAAATCCCTGCCTGCACGGTGGCCGTGTATGCCACGTCTGTCGTTCGCAGGGGCCCGCCCGTACTGGCAACGGTGTAAGACAACCTTGCAGTCCTTCTGGGCTGCGACTTTTCCGCTCCTGTTTGCAAAGGACCCGGAATCGGGCTCTGCCATGTCCCATCCCAGGACAAGCTACTGCGCTCGTGCACAATGATTTTTCCTGAAAGCATGCTGGCGAACGAATCTCACTGAGTTCGTTCTATCAGCGTTGCCTTTCCAGTCTCCAGTGCGTCCTCCGTCCTGAACCCCGGAGGCCAACCAGTCCTGCCTCGCACCGCACCTTCGCAAGCCCTATTCGACCAGGGCTTTTTTCTCCCCTGCTGTGCCCAGCACAATGTTCCCTGACCGCCGATAGCAACATCGGTGTTTTCAGGCTCCACAGCAGCACTGATTCGGAGCACCCTATTTGTGCTTCCCTCATTTTCCTAGGATGAACCGTGAAAACTTCTTTTGCCCTGCGCACCACTGCCCTATCCGCTGCCGCGTTGATCGCCTTGGCGGGTTGCGCCGCCACCCCTGCTGCTAACAGCAACCCGGCTCCAGCTGGCGCTTCTGTCACCATGAAAGATCCATGGGTGAAGGCTATCGACGAGGGGATGTCGGCGGGATTCGGCACAATTGAAAACACCGGAGACCAGGACATCACCGTCACCTCGGTCACGAGCCCGGCCTCCAGCGATCTGGAACTGCACGAAACGGTAGCCAACGAATCCGGGGCCATGGTGATGCGCGAAAAAACTGGCGGATTCACCATCCCCGCCCACGGCGAACTGCATCTTGAACCAGGGGGAAGCCACATCATGCTCATGGACCTCGCCGAACCGCTCAAGCCCGGCAGCGTCGTGAACATGAGCCTGGAATTCTCCGATGACACCAGCTTCGAGATCACCGCCCCGGTGAAGGACTTCGCCGGCGCGAATGAAAATTATGAGGGCTCCGAGCACGAGGGCATGGGTCATGACGAGTTGGACAAGGGCGACTCCGCATCCGAAAGCGCCCACGATCACTAATGCCACACGAAGACACACCCGCCAAATCAGGCCCTAGCAGGCGAGGAATTCTGTTCGGCGGCGCCGCAGCCGGACTGGGAGCGATCGCCGCTCTGGGGATCGACTCCCTGGCCGGCGCTGCTGCGCCAGCCGGCGCTTCGGAGCCGTTGCACGGCCAAACCGTGATTCCGTTCTACGGCGAACACCAGGCAGGAATCGCCACCGAGCCCCAAGCCCACGCCAACTACATCGCGTTGGATTTGCGCGATGACCTTGACCACGAGTCCCTGCAACGCCTGCTCCGGTTGCTCAGCGATGACGCGGCAAGGCTCACCCAAGGCCAAGCGGCCTTGGCAGACACCGAACCGGAACTGGGCACGGTTCCAGCACGGCTCACCGTGACCTTCGGATTCGGTCCGAAACTCATGGAACTCGCGGGGTCCTCGGCCAGCGAAGGCCAACCGTTGCCGGGGTTCAAGATCGACCGGCTCGAAGAACGCTGGAACGATGGGGATCTGCTGCTGCATATCGCTTCGGACGATCCATTGTCCGTTGCGCATGCCCAACGGATGATGCTCAAGGATGCCCGCCGGTTTGCCTCGGTGAAATGGGTGCAGTCCGGGTTCCGCCGATCACGGGGATCCGAGGCCAGCGGCACCACGATGCGGAATCTGTTCGGACAAGTCGACGGGACCGTGAATCCCATCCCCGGTTCGGAGGATTTCAACTCTGTGGTGTGGAACGCGGATGGGAGCACCACCATGGTCCTTCGGCGCATCCGAATGGATGTTGATACCTGGGATGAGCTTGACCGCTCCGGCCGGGAATTCAGTGTTGGGCGGACCCTGGGCAACGGAGCTCCGACCACGGGAACCCAAGAACACGATGAGCCTGACTTCGAAGCGACCAACGCCTTGGGGTTCACGGTCATCGCCGCGCAGGCGCACATCCGCAGAGCCCGGTCCGATAACACGAACGAGCGGATCTTCCGGCGTGGATACAACTACGACGAGCCGCCCAACGGGAATGACATCTCCAATTCGGGGCTGATCTTCGTGTCCTACCAAAAGAGCGTGGCCAAGCAATACACCCCGATGCAGCAACGCCTATCGGACCTTGACGCGCTGAACCAGTGGACGACTCCCATCGGCTCGGCCGTCTTCCTGATCCCCCCGGGCTGCGCCGAAGGAGGATTCATCGGTGAAACCCTTTTCGCAGCCTAGCCACCTGTACTCTTCCTACTTTTCCCTCAAGGACCGTTCATGACTTTTCTGGAAACCACGACCCCGGAATCCCAGCCACCGCCCGTGCCTTCGGGGCCCACCCGAAAGGGATGGCTCGGCCAGCTGCTGCTACGGCTGCACTTCTATGCGGGAATCTTCATCGGCCCGTTTATCCTTGTGGCCGCGGTGAGCGGCGCCTTGTATGCAATTACTCCGCAAATCGAACAGGCTGTCTATGCCGATCAGCTGCGCGCGCCGATAGCTGATTCCTATTTGCCGCTGGCCGATCAAGTTGAGGCGGCCAACACCTACCTGGGCAGTGATGATGCGCTGGTTGCGGTTCGCCCGGCACCGCACCCCGGTGATACCACCAGGGTGATGTATGCGGACGAGAACCTGGGAGCCAGCGAAACCAGGGCCATTTTCATCGACCCGGCCACCGCTGAAATCCGCGGAGACTTGACCGCCTACGGGACCAGCGGTGCGCTGCCCCTGCGGACCTGGATTGACCAGTTGCACCGCAACCTGCAGCTCGGTGAGCCGGGGCGCATGTATAGCGAACTGGCAGCCTCCTGGCTGGGAGTTATCGCCCTGGCAGGATTTGGCCTGTGGATTCTGCGCATCAGGAAAACCAAGCGAAAAAAAGACCTCATCCGCCCCGCTGTCAAGGCAAAAGGCTACCGGCGCCTGGCCAGCTGGCATGGATCGCTAGGGATCTGGGTCTTGCTCGGCGCATTCTTCCTCTCCGCCACCGGCATCACCTGGTCGACCTACGGTGGCGCGAATGTCAGTGAGCTGCGCGCCGCGCTGAACTGGGGAACCCCCTCGGTGGGCACGGAGCTGTCTGCCGCGGAGGGCAGTGCAGGTGATGAGCACGCCCATCACCACGGGGCCGCGCCCGCGCCAACCGGCGACTCGGTGAACCCGGCGGCATTCGATACCATGCTCTCGATCGCCAAGGAAGTCAACGTCAATACGGGACTGGTTGAGATCAAGCCGCCAGCCGCGAAAGGAAAGGCGTGGGTGGTCCAAGAGATCCAGCGGTCCTACCCGACCGAAGTCGACGCGGTCTCTATCAATGGGCAAACACTGGACGTCGTGGACCGTGTTGATTTCAGGGAGTTCAGCCTCGCCGCGAAACTCTCGCGATGGGGAATCGATATCCACATGGGCTCCATGTTCGGACTTCCCAACCAGATCCTGTTGTTCCTGGTCGCCTCGGCCATCGCCTCCATGGTGGTGCTGGGCTATGCGATGTGGTGGAAGCGCCGCCCCACGAAGAATCCCGCACTACGCATGGGCAAAGCTCCTGCACGTGGCGGCTTAACCCGCGCCCCATGGTGGGGCATCCCGTTGGTCTTGCTGGCTGCAGCTGCCGTCGGCGTCTTCCTGCCTCTTATGGGGATCAGCCTGGCCCTGTTCCTGCTCGCGGACCTGGTCGTTGGCTGGATTCATCGAGCCAAGAGCAAACGGCCGGCCACCAAGTAGCCAGCTGGCCTCAGTGGTGTTTGAACAGTGCCCTGCGTGCGATGCGCGGAGGGCACTTTTCTTCCCTGAAAGATCGATCTCGGTGCCTCGTAAAAGGCGCGCTCAGAGATGCAATTTGTGAAGCCGTATCAAGAAGCAGGATTCGTGCCAGCGGCCAATCCGGAAGGGTCGTTGAAGGGCCGGCCGTAATTCGGCAGGGCAAGCTCCTCATGGGCTTCGATTGGAGTGGCGTCATTGATCTTGTCACCGGGCCAGGCCTGCCAGGACCAGTGGAGATGTCCTGAGGAAGAGATAACAGCTCGCAGTGCGCGACCAGGGGCAGGGCGAGCAGCTCGTCAATGATCAGGTGCTGCAGCTCGCCGCTGTTGGCCACCGCGACATGGACCAGGTAGTCCTGGCTGCCGCTGACGTTGTACAGCGCGAGAGTTTCGGGCAAGGCCGGTGCCGTCTGCGCGAAGTCGTTGGCGGTGTCGCGGGCATGAGGACGGATCTGGATGCCCAAGAATGCCTGCTCGCCCTCGCCTTGCAGACTCGGCAGCGCATGGGCGCAAGCGGCCTCGACGGAGCCATTGCGGCGCATCCACCTGATCCGCTCCAAGCAGGTGTTGGGGCTACTTCGACCTTGGCGGCGATTTCCTTGTTCGGCATGGACTCATCCACCTGCAGTAATTCCGGTACCGCCCATTCAACCGAATCCAATTCAGGAGATTGGACCGAATTGCCCTTTGACCCAACCATGGACAAATCCTGACGAATCTGGCGCCTGGTCTGAGTCTGGAAACATGCTGGCGGACCGGAGGGCTGGCAGGGGAATCGAATCATGGGCGGCTTTCGCCCTGGCGCTTTTGGCGGCATTGGCGGTGCCCGGCGCGGAGCTGGAAGCCTCAGCGCTGTTTCGGGTCGAAAAAAAGCGCACCTAGAATTCCGGCCGACACGCCCAAGAGGTTCGCCAACGCCCGTTCAAGCATCACGCTGGCATCCACACTCGGGTCAGCCAACTCCAGCATGAGCATGATCTGCGGGGTGAAGAAGCTGAGTGCCAGTCCGTAATTCCGGGTCATGTAGCCTTCGGTGGGGAACATCAAGAAGATGACGGCCAGCCCGAGCCAAACCTCGGGAAGCTGAAGAGAATAGATGCCCAGCAGCACGAGCAGGCCGGCGACGGTGCCGGCGACGCGATGCGCCCCTCGGCTCAGTCTGCCGCGCGCGTTGCCTGCCGCCAGCGGCACGACGGCACTGGCCATGACCCACGCCAGATGATCCACGCCCAGCAGCATCGCGATGGATCCTGCCAGCAGGACGACGCAGCCATAGCAGCCCGCTCGGCGCAAGATCTCTTGCCAGGGCAGTCCGCGTCCGGTGTTCCGCCTTTCGGATCCCACGAACCGGGTCGTCTGGCCAAGCACGATGCTGAACATCGCGGTCAAAACGAACGCCGCGAGACCCGATGTTGCAAGCTGTTCTCCGACGGGCAGGCTTCCCAAGGCGCCGAACGCGAACAGGGGGAAGAAGGACCCTCCGGGTTTCAGGCCGAACCGATCCGAACACAGCGAGCTGCATAATGCCACCATGATTCCGGCGGCCAGGAAGGGCCACGGGGCCAGATGCCACGGGGCGATGAAAATTGCCGATATGCCCGCGGCAAGCATCATCGCCGCCGCGAGTGCCTGGTCCTTGAGTCGTTGCAGGCGATTCGGATTTCTTCCGTACATTCCAACGACCGAGCCGAAGACCGCATAGACCATCAGCTCGCCGTGGCCCAGGATCAGCAGGACGATTCCGGGAATGGCGAGGCCGAACCCCACCCGCAAGGCCGGCCGCAGCTCGGGTCGATGCGCCGCGCGCAGCAGCTGCCAGTTTGGTGTGCCCCACGCGGACGTCGTGCGAAGCCTGACGTCCATGCCCGTTGAACCTACTTTCCCTAGTCCGTTGAGCTTCGCGACGGCGCAAAATCACCCGGTGGTTCAAGTGTCCGTGAGCAGGCTTGATCATGTCCAAGAATTACTTCCAATGGATCAATAGATCGACCTTATTATGCTAGGTCAGTAGCGTAATCGGCGTTCGGGAAGATCTTGGTCACAGTTTGTAAGAAAGCTCGTGGCACCGGCGGCAGCGATTGCGCGCAGTGCATCACGAGCACCATCTGGGCTGTGACGTGCGGAGCGACCAAGGCCGTCTGCTCAAGTCCGGGCAGCAGCCCGAAGGGATCCAGCCATTGCTTGGGGACGATACTGGCCCATTGGCCGGTAGCCACGTAGGCAATGAGCGAAGCCACGGAATCGCACTCTATGCGTGGCTCGGCGCGCATTCCGCTAGCGGCAAGCGCGGCATCGAGTACTTGCCGGCCCCGCAAGCTGCCGTCCAAAAGGCATAGCGGAAGTTCCAGCGCTGCGCTCCAGCCTGCAAGGGTGCGATCTTCGGGCAACATCCCGACCGCGCTGAGCAGCACATGCTCTTCGGCGTACAGGGGGACTACCCGCAACCCCACGAGGTCCTCGGGCACGGCATAGATGAGCCCGGCGTCCAGTTCGTAGTTCTTGATGCGGCGCACGATGTCAGCCGAGCGAAGGCTCGATTCCAGGACGATGCCCACCTGGTCGTAGACGCGCGCGAATGGGTCCGTCAGCTGGACCACGGTGGTCGCCGCGGCCGGAACAACGCCCAAGCGCAGAGATCCCTTGATCCCTGATCGCAAAGCATGAGCCTCTTGGCGCAGGGAGTCCCTGTCGCTGAGCATGCGCCGCGCCCAACGCAGAACCGACTCGCCTTCCAAAGTTAGCCCTTGGAAAGAATGCCCGCGGCGGACCAGCGGCACGCCCAGTTCGTCTTCGAGCTTGCGAATGGATTCCGAGAGCGCCGGTTGGGAGATGCGGCAGAACTGCGCGGCCCTCGCGAAGTGCTGTTCGCGGGCCAGAGCCACAAAGTATTCCAACTGCTTCAACATCATGGATCCATTGCATCATGGATGCGGATGCAAGGCCGGACGCTGTTCAGGCCGGAGTGCGGATCGGCTGGACTGCGCGCAGGTTCGGCTGCGCGCGCACCGGCTAGCAGTGGCAAAGCCGGAGCGCCGCAGTGCGGGAACCGCGAAGTCCCCGCGCCACGGCCCTGAAGGCGGCAGGCTAGCTGGACACCAGCGCGGCGAACGTTGACGCGGCGACCTCGGTGACCGCGCGCTCCCAGTCACCGAGCAGGCCCAGGATATTCTGCCCGTCGGACCGGCGCGGCTCGAGCTGATCCGCCAGCATGGTGAGCGTCGAGCTGCGCAGCTCTGTATTCAGATTGACCTTGCCCACCCCATAGGCGATGGATCGCGACAGATCCGGCGCAGCGATTCCCGACGCACCGTGCAGGACCAGCGGAATCGTGGATTCGGCATGGATGGCCTTCAGCACATCCCAGTGGATCTTCGGCTCGCCCTTGTAGCGGCCGTGCACGTTGCCGATGGCCACCGCCAGCAGGTCGGCGCCGCTGGCATCAAGGAATTCGGCCACCTGTTCCGGATCGGTCAGCTGCGAGGCGCTCTGCTCAAAGGCCTTGTCCTCGTTGCCGGGCAGCGCGCCGAGCTCTGCTTCCAGCACGATGCCCGGGCCGATCAGCGAGCGCACCTGCTGCACGAAGGAGATATTCTCCTCCAACGTGCCGGCCGAACCATCGGCGAGCACCGCGGTGGCGCCGGCCTGCACCGCGCGGGCAATCAGCTGCGCGTCGCTGGCGTGATCCAGCTGCACCGCCACCGGCACCGCGGCCTGCTCGCCCAGGGTGCGCAGCGCGCAGATCAGCCGCAGCCCGGAGGCGCTGGACGCGGTCTTCGGCGCGACATTCAGGATGGCCGCGCGGTTCTGCGCTTCGGCTTCGGCCACCACCGCCAGTGCGGTGGTGAAGTCATAGCAGGTGAAGGCCGGGACGGCGTGGCCTGCGGCCATGGCCTCGGCGACCAGCTGGTTCATGGGGATGAGCATGGATTAGACTCCTGCGGCGGTGACGATGGCGTAGACAAGGGAGGTGAGCGCGAATCCGGCGACACCCAGAACGGTGGTCAGCACGGTCCAGGTGCGCAGCCCGTCGGCGACCGAGAGTCCCAGGAAGCGGGTGACGATCCAGAAGCCCGAGTCGTTCACGTGGCTCAGCCCGAAGGCGCCGAAACCGACGGCCGCCAGGATCAGCGCGGTCTGCACCGCGGAGAAGCCGCCGGCCTCGACGGCGGTGGCCAGCAGGCCGGTGGTGGTGATGATCGCGACCGTGGCCGAACCCTGCGAGGCACGCAGGATGGCCGCCAGCACGAAGGCCATGACGATGATCGGCAGGCCCGCGGAGGACAGCGATTCGGCCAGCACGGTGCCGATGCCCGACTCGGTGAGCACCTTGCCGAACACGCCGCCGGCGCCGGTCACCAGGATCACGATAGCCGCCGGGGCCAGCGCCGAGTCCATGACCTTTCCGGTCTGCTCGCTGGACCAGCCGCTGCGCACGCCAAGCAGGTAGTAGGCAACCAGCACGGTGGTCAGCAGCGCAATGGCCGGGGAGCCGACGAAGCCCAGGACATTCGCCTCGGTGGATTCCGCGGTGACCAGCGTGCCGCCTACGGTGCCGAGCATGATCATCACGATGGGCAGGAGAATCATGGAGATGACCATGGACGAGGTCGGGGCCTTGGTTTTGGTCAGGGTGTCGCCCTCATCGGTGCTCTTGCCGAAGGAGGCGAACTGTTCCGCGGTTTCCGGAAGCATTGGGACATCCCGGCGGTTGATCCGCTTGGCCACGAAGTAGCTCAGCACGCCCAGCGGGGCACAGAAGGCCAGACCCAGAATGGTGGCCCATCCGACGTCGGCGCCGAGGATCTCGGCGCCTCCCACGACACCCGGGTGCGGCGGGACCACCACGTGGATGGCCAGCATGATCGCGCCGACCGGCAGCCCGATCTTCACCGGGGAAACGTTCAGCGCCTTGGCGAAGCCGTAGATGATCGGCACCAGCACGATGAATCCGACGTCGAAGAAGACCGGGATGGCCAGCAGGAACGCCGCGGTGGTCAGCGCGGCGATGACGCGGCGCGGGCCGAAGAGCTTGGTGAACCGGGTGGACAGCACCTGGGCTCCGCCGGAGATCTCGATGACCTTGCCGAGCATCGCGCCGAGGCCCACCAGCACCGCCACGCTGCCTAGCGTGCCGCCCATGCCCTCGGTGATCAGCCCGGCCACATCCTGCAGCGGGATCCCCGCGGCCAGGGCCACCAGGATGCTGACCAGCAGCAGGGCGATGAATGCGGGCATCTTGAATTTGATGACACCGACCAGCAGCAGGGCAACGCCGGCTACCGCGATCAGTAAGAGCAGAAGTGGGCTCATGAAAATTTCGTCTCCTTTGACGGGAATGCTCAGGGGCAGCTGCGTGCAGCCGACTTTACTTGGCGGACTTCGGGGCGAGAACCTTGATCACGGCCGAATCATCTGCGGCCGCCAGCTCGTGGGCCTCGCCCAGTAGGTAGAGCTGTTCGGCGGCCGAAGCCACCGGGGTGGGCAGGTGCAGCGCGCGGGCCGCGGAGGTCACGATGCCCATGTCCTTGACGAAGATGTCCAGCCGGGAGAGCACCTCGGCGCCCTGATCGGCGTAGGCCTGGAGCATGCGCGGGCCGCGGTTGCCGAGCATGAAGGAGTTCGCCGCTCCGGCCTGCAGCGCCTGCAGGGTGGTTTCCTGGTCCAGGCCCAGCTTCTCGGCCAGCGCCAGCGCTTCGGCGGCCGCGGCGATGTGCACGCCGCAGAGCAGCTGGTTCACGGTTTTCAGTGCCTGGCCATCGCCGGGCTTGTCGCCCACGATGCTCAGGGTCGAGGCCAGCAGCTCGAGCACCGGGCGGACCTTGGCTAGCTCCGCCGGCTTAGCGCCGACCACGATCAGCAGATCTCCTTCGCCGGCACGCACCGGGCCGCCGGAGAGCGGCGCGTCCACCAGGCCGACGCCCAGCTCACCCAAGCGGGCCGCGGTGGCGGGGACCGCATCCAGCCCGACGGTGGAGGTCAGGATGACCACCGCTCCGGGCTTCAGCCACTGCGCCACGCCCGTTTCGCCGAACAGCACGGAGTCCAGCTGCTCGCCGTTGCGCACGGCCAGCAGCAGCGCATCGGCGCCGGTGACCGTTTCGCGGGCGTTTTCGAAGGTGCTGATTCCGGCCTTGCGGGCCAGTTCCATGCGCTCGGCCGAGATGTCGAAGCCGTGCACGGTCAGTTCGGTGGCCAGGCGGGTGGCCATCGGAAGGCCCATGGCGCCCAGGCCGAGGACTGCAACAGTGGTGGTGCTCATTGGTGTCTCCAAATCTTGGGGTGGTGCTAGAAGGTGGTGCTCAGGGTGCGGGTGACCTTGGTCAGCGAGCTGTCATCTCCGACATTTCCGGCGAAGACCACGTAGGGGATGCCCGCTGCCGGGCCGTCCACCGATTCCCAGAGCGAGACGATGCCCGGCAGCATCGGCCCGCGCACGATCGCGTGGCGGATCTCCAGGCCGTGGGCGGCGACATCCGAGGAGGTGATCCCGCCCTTGGCGATGACGAAGCGCGGGGGAGTGCTGTGCAGGATCCGGTTGACCACGCTGACCACCGCGGCGCTCACGGTGCGCGCGATCTCCAGGGATTCGGCCGCGTCGGCGGTCTTCACCAGTGTCCGCGAGGTGTGCACGATGACGTCTTGGGTGGCCAGGGCGGTGCCGATCTCGGCGGCCTTGGCCGCGAGGTAGCTTTCGCTCTGCTCCGAGAGGATGGTGGGCACCTCCAGCTCGATCACGGTGGCGTTCGCATGCTGCGCGGTCAGATCTGCCAGCTGCCGGGTGGTCACCCCCACGTGGGAGCCGACGACGATCAGCCCGCCTGCGGTGCGCATCCCGGCGTCATTCCCGGCAAAGATCTCTTCGGTGCTCAGCGGCTGGCGCATGTCCTGGCCGATGCGGGCACGGACGAAGGGCGGGCCGACGCGGTAGAGCACCCGGGTGCCGGCCGCCTCGGCCAGTTCCAGGCCTTCGGCCAGCGCGCGCATGTCATTTTCGGTGACGATATCGGCGGTGGCCACCTGCGCGTTTTTTGTCTGGGCCAGCTTGCCGGCGATGCCCTGGGCGCCGGAGCGGATGGTATCCAGATCCAGCACGAGGACATCGGAGGCCGCCACGCGGCCGCCGGTCTTTTCGGCCACGTAGTCGGGCAGGTAGCTGGTGCTGAAGCCGAAGGTGGCGTCCTTGGCGAATTCGGTGGCGCTGACCTTCGCCAGCTCTCCGCCACCGGTGCGCATATAGTGCTCGCCGCCAACGGTGAGCCGTCCGGCGTCGCCGAAGGCCGGGACCATGAGCACCGCGTCCACCGCATTCTGCGCATCGATGTCCCGCAGGGTTGCGGCTATGGTGTCGGTTTCCAGCGGGAAGTGGCCGCGCAGGGTTGAATCGCTGCGGCTGGCAAAGCCCAGGGTGATACCCGCCTCCGCCGCGGCCTGCGAGGCGGCGGCCACGATCTGCGCATTGCGTTCGGCGGCATCGGCCGCGTCGAGGGAACGGGTATTGGTCAGCACGTAGACGGCCAGCGCGCGCTCGCCGTCCAGCCGCAGGCCGAAGGCCCAACGGAAGTCCGCGACGTCCCAGCTGGTGAGCACCGGCAGGTTGCTGACCGATTGGGTGCCCGTCGGGTCATCGTCGAGCACCACCAGGACGCGGCCGGTGGCGCGTGCCGCGGCGGCGATCTCAGCGGGTTCGATTTCGCGTTCCGGGAGGTATCCGGCGAGCAATTCGGACTCAAGCATGAACAAGGACTCCTTCGTCTTTGGGCGACCAACTGACTTCATTGGTAAGATGTCAGACATCTGTCATGAGGAATAGTGTTCCACGGAATTCCGCGCACCGCAACAGCCGCGGGCACATAGACTGGATAAGTCTGCAAGGGGGCATCGGGCCTCAAGGATGGAGGAACCGTGTCTCGAAAGTCACTGGTCACGCAGGTCGCGGATGACGTGCTTGACCGGATCATCGGCGGGGAATTAGCAGTTGACGAGCTCATTCCCGGCGAGCTGGAGCTCTGCGCGGCGCTCGACGTCAGCCGGATGACCGTGCGCGAAGCGATCAAGATCCTCGCGGCGCAGGGCATCATCCGGGTTGAGCGCGGCCGCGGCACCTATGTGAATCCCGTGGGCATGTGGAGTTCGCTGGAAGCGGTGCTCCGGGCAACCACCGAGGGCGTCGGGGCCGCTGCGGCCGCCGTGCAGCTCATCGAACTGCGCAGAATGCTGGAGACCGGAGCCTGCGAGCTGGCGGCGAGCAAGATCAGCGACGCGCAGCTGGCCCGGCTCGATGAACTGGTTTCCGAGATGAAGGCCGCCCACCAAGAAGCCGACCTGGATCGTTTCGTGGATGCAGACCTCGAATTCCATGATCAGATCCTGCGCGCCTCGGGCAACGTCTTCCTCGCGGCCCTCTTCGAGCCGCTGGGCCGGGTGCTGGCCTCCCGCCGGCGGGAAACCAGCGCCTTTCCGCAAATCCAGGCCCATGCCATCGCGGAACACGAAAAAATCCGCCAGGCGCTGGGGCAGCGCGACAGTTCCCGCGCCCGCGAAGCCATGGATGGCCATATGCGCCAGACCCTCGAAGATCTCAATACCTTCATACTCCGCCAGCAGGCGGGAAAAGGCTAGCTCCCGGGCCCTAGGCGCTCCAATAGGCGGAACCGGAAATGCCGCAGGCATTCACTGCTCTGCTTCGGGGAAGAGCCAACGCGCGTTTTTTGCCGGTGATTTAGTCCATGATTCACCCAAGTGGCCTACTCGGCGGAGGGCTTTTTGCGTTGCTGCTTGGTTTCCGAGCGGCGCGACTTCGTAGCCAGGCGGCGCCGCTGCGATCCCTTGGTCGGCTTCGTTGCACGTCGGCGGGGGCCGTCGGGAGCCAGCGCCGTGCCGACCAGATCGGCAATTTTCTGCATGGCGATCTCGCGGTTGCGCAGCTGGGAGCGCTGCTCGGAGGCACTGACGGTGAGGACCCCTGCGATGAGCCGAGAATCCAAGCGATCGAGCAGGCGCTGACGCTGGTAATCGCTGAGCATCCGCGAACCCGCTACGGACCAGGACAGTTCGACGCGGCTATCGGAGGTATTGACATGTTGCCCGCCGGGACCGGAGGAACGTGAGAAGCGCCAGTTGAGCTCCGACTCCGGAATGCTCAGTGCGCGCGTGATCTCTATATCCATATATCAAGCTTCCCATGGGAAGCGAAAGCGGAATCTCCTGGGTTCAAGTCATCCAAACGGGCGTACATTTAAATTGGAGGGTTATCCGTTTTCGATTGGTCGAGGAGATGTTCAGCCATGAGTGCTGAAATGAAGTACAAGATGCCTTTCAACTACGTTCAAGTTGTCATCGCCGCGTTTAGCGCGGTGGTCACGAGCGTTTTTGTGTTCTTTATCAGCGGGGTTGCCGGCGGTTCGATGAGATTCACCGGAGGCATCTTCCAGAACGTTGATTTCTTCGGTATTGTCCGCTTCATCGCGCTGCCATTTCTCATTCTGGGATTCCTGACCTTCCTGATTGGGCGTGCCCGTCCGGGGTTCTGCAAATTCGCCCAGTGGGCCGGTGCCGCGGTGATGGTTGTTTCCGTCATCAACCCGATCCTGTTCGCGGCCGATCTGGCCAGCGGTATCGGGCTTTCGCTGATTCTGCTGGTTGTTGGTGCCTCCTGGTACATGGCGGTGGACAATTCGAACAAGCTGGCCAGGAAGTCCAAGCTAGAGCGGTTGCAGGCGAAGCAGCTTCGCGTGGCCTGAGGGGACGGAGGTAGGCTGAGATATGAATCATCGGTAGCCCAACGCCAGTTGGGCAATGAAGGGAAATTCATGTCGATCGTCGTCATCAATGCGTTGAAGGTGCCAAACGAAGCCGGTCCGGAGCTGGAAAAGCGTTTCGCGGCTCGCAAGCACTCGGTGGATGGCTCGCCGGGCTTCGAGGGGTTCAAGCTTCTGCGCCCGGTGTCCGGCGAGGACCGCTACTTTGTGTTCACCCAGTGGGCTACGCGCGAGGATTTTGAGAACTGGCGCGAGACGCGTGCGGATGCCGCGCACTCAGGCGCGGAGAAGAAGCCTGTCGCTTCCGGCGCGGATCTGATGGAATTCGAGATTGTCGAACTCTAGCGCTCAACGATAGCTGCCGAGGCCGCTGCGCCGTCAACGAGGGGTGGATCCACGCAGCGTTTATGAGTCGGTGACGGAGAACTGCACGCGTTGCCAGCCGCTGGCCCCGTTGGGCACCGGATCAGCCCGCTCGCTGGTTTGCATTTCACCCTCGGCATCGTAGGCGCGCACCGTGACCGAATGGTTGCCCGGGGATCCGCCCTTCCAGACGTAGCGCCATTGGCGCCAGGTATCCAGCGTGGCTTCTTCGGCCAGCTCGGCCTCCTGCCAGGGTTCGTCGTCGATCTTGACCTCGACCTTCGAGATGCCGGTTGTCTGCGCCCACGCGGTGCCTCCCATGACGACCTCTCCGGGCGGGAGCTGAGTGAAGGAGCGCGGCACGTCCACTCGCGAAGACATCTTGATTGGTCCGCGCTCCGACCAGCCGCGGGTGGTCCAGTAGGCTTCCTTGTCGGCAAAACGGGTGACCTCCAGATCCACTACCCACTTGGTCGCCGAGACGTAGCCGTAGAGGCCCGGGACAACCATGCGCACCGGGAAGCCATGCTCCAGCGGCAAGGGCTCATCGTTCATGCCGACGGCCAACAGGGCCATGCGGTCATCGGTGAGCACCTCAATTGGCGTCGAAGCGCTGAAGCCATCGCTGGATGTCGACAGCACCATATCCGCACCGTTTTGCGGAACCGCACGTTCAAGTAGATTGCGCAGCGGGTAGCCCAGCCATTTGGCATTGCCCACAAGATCTCCGCCGACCGGGTTCGAGACGCAGGTCAGCGTGAGGTAGCTTTCCACCAAATCTTGGCCCAAGAGCTCATCGAAGCTCATGGTGAATTCGTTCTCGACCATGCCGTGCACACGCAGCGACCACTCGGCGGGGTCGAGCCGCGGGACCGACAGCGCGGTGTCGATGCGGTAGAAATCCTCGTTGGGAGTGACGAACTTCGGCATTCCTGCAAGCTCTACCTGCGCTCCAGCCGGAACCTTGGCGGCTTTCACCTTGGCCGCAGGCAAACCGAGCGCCAGGCGGGCCGCCTCGGCGGCATTTCGTGTTGCGGAAATCGAGGCTCCGACACCTGCGACAACAAGCGCCCCCAGCAAGGAGAGCGAGGAAGCCAGCAGGAACTTCCGCCGGGAGGGGCCAGGGCTGGTTTCCTCCGCGGCCGCCGGTGAGTAGCTCGTGGTGGCCAGCCCGGTCAGCCATTTCAGCGTTCCAAGCCCCAGCAGCGTACCGACCACCACCGGGACCAGATCCATGGGGTCGGTCGCGGAACGCGTGATGACGGCAGCGCCGATCACCGCAGCCAGGACGAGGATGGCCGCCGCCGCTGCGGCAAAGCTTCGCCGAGCGAGCAGTCCCACCAGCGCCGCGAGTAGCGCGGCAACAATTCCGATGGAGATGAACAGGGCGAGCTTGTCGTTGGTCCCGAAGGTCGCAATGGCAAAATCCTTCAGCCACGGCGGGGTGAAGTCGATGAAGGTCGAGCCTAGCGCTACTCCCGGCGCAGAGGAGGTGGCGAAAAATACCGACACCAATTGGGCGACCGCAAAAAGCACCGCTGCGGATACCAAACCCGCAAATCCAAAGGCGAAAAGCCCGGACCTTTTCTGTCCTCTTGAATCGTCCATCTCAGACCACCTCAAACGTTGTCATGCCCATGCCCCCAATAGGCAAGGGGACCGCCTACTGGGTATTCGGAACTGTAGCGCATCTGGATTGGCGGATGCGGAAGTTTTTGGAAATTACTTGCCCTGCCGCAATTTCATCTCGCTGTAGGCTTCCAGCGCTTGTTCGCGTGATTCCTTGAGATCGACCAGTGGTTCCGCGGCCAACGGCGCGTACCGGGCCACATAGGATCCGCGCGGATCAAATTTCTTGGCCTGCAGTTCGGGATTGAAGACCCGGAAGTACGGGCTGGCATCGGCTCCGCTGCCGGCGACCCATTGCCAGTTTGCGCTATTGCAGGCCACATCCGCGTCGACGAGCGTATCCCAGAACCACTGCTCGCCGACTTTCCAATGGACCGCCAGATTCTTCACCAGCAGGCTTGCGGTGACCATCCGCACGCGATTGTGCATCCAGCCGGTGTGCCAGAGCTGCGCCATCCCGGCATCCACGAGCCCGAAGCCGGTACGGCCGCGCTGCCAGCAGGCAACTTTTTCTGCCACCTCTTTGCCGTCTGCGGGCCAGGCCCACGCGAAATCGTCGAATTCGGACCGCAGGTTTTCGGTGGGAAGCTGCGGGTGGTGGTAGTAGAGATGCCAGCAGAAGTCCCGCCAGGCCACTTGGCGGCGCATGGCAGCCGCTCCCTGGGCGGCACCGGGGGAGTGGGCGGCATATTTGCTGAGCTCATCCCAGACCTGGTGGGCGCTGAGATGGCCCCAGCGCAGCGCCGGGGAAAGGGCGGAAGTACCATCGAGGTCCGGGCGGTCGTGATGCTCGGCGTAGTCCTGCGCTATCGAGGAGAGGGTCTCGGCCAAGCGTTCCTGGGCCGCTGGCTCCCCTGGGGTCCAGGTCGCAGCAAGCCCCTCCGACCAATCCGGGGTTGTCGGCAGCAGTTTCCAATCATCGAGCGATTCGCTGGGCGGCAGCGGAAAGCCCTGGCGCTGCTGCGGCGCCGGCGCGGGCAACGGCGGGCGTAGTTCCTGCGCGCGCAGCGAATTGTAGAAGGGCGTGAAGACCTTGTAGCCGGTCCCGTTCTGGGTCAGCAGTTCCCATGGTTCATGCAGCAGTGCGGCGGAGTAGCTGTGCGCGGCGATCCCGTCGCCGCGCAACTGGAGCTTGAGTTCCGCGTCCACCGCGCGTTCGGCTTCGCCGTAGCGCCTGTTCCAGTGCACCTCGTCTAGGTTGCCGTCCTGGCTCAGCTCGGCGAGGATCCTGGCCGCGGGGCCGCGGCGCAAGATCAGCGGGATGCCGAGGTCATCCAGTGATTCGCGCAGGCTGAGCAGTGCCTGATGCAGCCACCAGCGCGCGGCGCCGCCGAGCGGACGGATGCCGGGGGATTGCTCATCGAGGATGTAGAGGGCAACAGTGTCTCCTGCGTCCCGCGCCGCGTGAAGCGCCGGATGGTCCACGGTGCGTAAATCATCGCGGAACAAGACCAGTTGAAGTGCCTGTTGCGGTTGGCTCATGGATTCTTCCTCATGAACAAAGCTTAGTGTATATCTAGCTAGGCTAACTAAATAACGCCGATGGAGGTCAACCGCACTGTCATCTCTAGCCGGCGAGTACCATCACCGGATCGGTGGTCGGGGCTTGTGAGCCACCTGCAGGTTCAACCGTCAAGGCTATGGCCGTGCCCTCGGGCATGACGGGGAATTGCGCGGTCCAATTGCCATGGGGCATCACGTCGGCGGGAACCGGGGACTCGCCAGCGGCTATGGTCCACAACTGGTAATCGTGCTGATCGTCGATTGCTGGCAGATCCTGTCCCAGGACAACCGACCCTGTCGAGGAGGCCAGCAGCATCATCTTGCCCTGCCCTTCTGCCATTTCCGAGCTGATGACCTTCACCTGCTGGCCGTCGAGGATGGAAAGCAATTCGTTGCGCTGGGTCTCGGCGGTGGTGGCCCGCTCGTGCTGGTTCACCGCAATGGTTGTCGGCACCGCGATCAGCACCACTGCCGCCGCCGCGGCGGCGAGCCAGCCGAAACGAGGGGCGCGGCGCTGCTTCTGCTCGCGCCGCTCGCTGAGCGAAATCGGTGCCTGGTCGGCTTGGGCCGGCAACGCGGCGAAGATCTTGTCGCGCAACTCCGCCGGCGGCTCGACCGAGGCCGCCTGGTCGATCTGCGCGATCGTTTCGCGGTAGCCGCGAAGCCAGTTGGCGGCTTCCTGGTTGGAACTGGCCAGTTCCTCGGCCTGTTGGCGTTCTTCGGGGGAGTCGAGGGCTTCCAGCGCCAACCCGGTCAGCAGCTCATGCTCGTGGGCGCTCAATGAGCCGTCAGTTTCCTTGTAATTCATTTAGGCCACCTCCAAACATGTTTTCAAGCGCTGCAGGGCGCTGCGGATTCTTGATTTCACCGTAGCCAGCGGCATCTCCCGGCTTTCGGCCACCTGGGCGTAGGTCCGCCCGCCGTAGTAGGTGTCCAAAACCGTCTGCTTTTCCTTAACGGTCAAGGTGTCCAAGCAATGGCGCACCCGCTGCGAATCGACCTGTTCCATGAGGAACTCATCGATTTCGGGGACTTCCCGCTCGACGGTGAAGCTGCGGTCCTCGCGCTGGGTTCGCGCTTCCTCGGAACGAATCCGGTCGATCGCCCGGCGGCGGGCGATCGTCGAAGCCCAGGCATAGATGGTGCCGGAACCTGCACGATAGCCTTGGGCGTTGTTCCAAATCTCGAGCATGACCTCTTGGGTCACCTCCGAGGCTTGGGCCGAATTGCGTATCAGCCGCACCGAGATTCCATAGACGATCGGAGACAGCTCTGCGTACAGCGAATCGAACGCCTGATGCTCGCCGTCGGCGACCCGCTGGCAAACATCGGTCCAATACTCGGCGGAACGGTCGCCAACCGGAGGCCTTGTGCCAGCCGCGCTCCGTGGTGATTCCATGGAGTCGAGCCTAGCACCGGGACTCGCATACAGGCGTACCAAATTACCTCTGTTCGTAGTTCATGCCCCGGACGGCCATCCCGAGTTCTGCCCATTAAACGTCTAGTGGCCGGTGTTTGAAGAGTGAACCACCAAACACCGACCAGCTAAACGCCTGGAGAATTGCTGCTACCGGCCGAGGTTACTTCTTTGCCGGTGGCATCAGCACTTCGTCGACCAGGTAGACGGTCGCATTGGCGGTCTGCACGCCACCACAGATGACCGAAGCACCATTGACTTCGAGCTCGTCGCCGCTGCCGGTGACCTCGAGATCCTGGCCTGCAACGGTGGTGTAGGAGCCCGAAAGATCCGAAGGAACAATCTGGCCGGGGACCACATGGTAGGTCAAGATGCCGCTGAGCGTATCTGCGTCCTCAACTACCGCGTTGAGGTCCTTTTCCGGGATTGCTGCGAAAGCGTCGTCAACCGGGGCGAAGACCGTGAACTCGTCACCATTGAGGGTGTCCACGAGATCTACATCAGGGTTCAACTCTCCCGACACGGCGGCGGTCAGGGTCTTCAGCAGCGGGTTGTTCGAGGCTGCCACCGCTACCGGGTCCTTGGCCATGCCTGCGACCGATCCGTCGCCGCTTGGAACTGCCTCGGCGTAGGCGGCGCAACCGGAACCAACGAGATTCGCTGCGGGATCCATTTCCGCGTCACCCATGGCAGATTCGCTGGCCATGGCCGAGCTGCTTGGTGCGGCCATGGAGCTGGAGGCCGAAGGCTCGGCGGTTTCTGATCCGGTCGAGCAGGCGGTGAGCCCCATCGCGGCCACTGCCATCAATCCGAGAGCGCCGGCGAAATTGCGATTCATGCGTTTCATGTCTATCTCCTTGCCTTACGACGACTACTCTCGCCGTACTTCCCCGACCCTGTCGGTGCGGGCTGTCATGAAGCATTCGGAGCCGGATGGGGAAAGGATTGAAAATTCTCGAAAAATATTAAAACTCGGGATTTCGGCCTGGATTAGCGCTCGCCATGAGTGCGCGAAAGCGGCTGGCACCACCCTTGGTCTTGGACCTAGTGCTTTGTCCGGGATGAGAGCTGCCGCTGGGTCATGGCTCTGCTGGCTTGCGTGGACCGTTCGCTGGCATCAATAGGCAGTTCAGCCCGTTGGCATCTAGTCCCGTGGGTGGAGCCACTAATGCCGAGATCTCCCTTTGCCGGGCGAGGCGAAGCCGACTATCTGGCTTGTACCGTAGATATGGTGGCGACACCTAGCAAAGTACGCATGAACGAAGGAAAAGAATGAAAATTTCCCAGAACACGAAGACGAAACGAATCTCGAAAATTCTCGGGGCATGTTCATTGCTTGTTGTCTTGGGTCTATCGGCCACCGCCTGCGGCATGGTTGAGTCCTTCGGCAGACAGACCGCGGATGCCTGGAGCGTCACCTACGAAGTGTCGGTGACCGGGGGAACCGTCAATGGCATTGATGACGTGAAGTACCTGGAGGCACCGACTCGAGGCGAAGTTTCCAGTGAGAACGCGGTTGGCGAGGTGGCGACAACAAATGATCCGGCAAAAAAGCGGAGCGCCACATGGCAGGAAACGGTCATGGTGACGGCCGAAGAAGAAGCCGGAGTCTCAGCCGCCCCACGTGCCGGAGCCACAGCCACCTGCCGAGTCCTGCTCGATGGCGTCAAGGAAATCGCGGCGGTCACCGGGGAGCCCGGAAAGCCGGTGGAATGTGCGGTTAGCACGCCGGCCTTCGCCAAAAAATAGCAGGACCGCACCAGCCATTGGCCGATCCGCCGAAGATGGCCTCCGCCCGAAGATCCCAGCCGCAGGGCGCGCAAGTCGTGCAGTTCTAGAATAGGAAGAGACCAAGGTCAACTACTTCCAAAACGTTGCACTGGCGCCATATTGCACACGAAACCTGAAAGTAGGACCCGGACGATGAAGGAACCCTCGGGAGCCGGTGAAACGGACCAAAGCGCCGGCCCCGCAACGCGTGGTTCGGACCGGTCCGGGCAAGGCCGCGGACGGTTGGCTGCGCCTTCGGCTCTTGGGCTCATCACCCATGGGCTGCGCCTGGGGCATGCGCACACTCTGCGGTATCTCGCCGTCATCATCACCCTGCAGTTGGTCAACGCACTGGCCGTGATCCCCGGGGTCAAGGCGCTGTTTTCCCTGGCGTTGGAATCCTGCGGGCTGACGAACCTCACCGATCGCAATTTGCCGGTGATGCTTGCGGACCCGAGCGCCGTCTTATTGCTCCTTTTGATCGCCGTCCTGGTGCTGCTTGCGATGGGCCTGCAGTTCTCTGCCCTCATCGTCATGGTCAATCGACAGCAAGCCGGCCTGCCGCCAACCATGCGCGGCATAGCCAGCGAGACCTGCAGCGCCTTGGGCCGCTTTGCCCGGTACCCCTCGCCGCTGCTCATGGCCTACCTATTCGTGGTGCTTCCGCTCGGTGGGCTCGGCCTGTCTTCCGTGCTCATCCAAGGCATCGATATCCCGCCGTTCATCACCCGGGAGTACCTGAAGACACCACTGAGCGGCAGCTTGTACGCCGCCATCATCGGCGCAGTGATCTACCTCAATCTGCGCCTGATGCTGACGCTGCCAATGTTCGTGGTGGGCCGGCGACGGCCCTATCGTGCGATCGTCGAGAGCCTGCGTGCCACCCGGCGGACTTTCTGGCGCTCCGCGGCGCTGCTGGGTGTTCCGGTGCTGGCTTCCGCCCTGTTGATGTCATTTATCGTCGAGTTCCTGGTGTGGGGCTCGGCCGCCGCTGGCGGATTCCTGGAGCCCGAAGGGGCGGCCTGGGCCGCTTCGCTCGGCATCGGTGTTGGCCAGGGCCTGGGATTCCTGGTCATTGGCGCGACGACCGTGGTGATCATCCAGGTGCTCGTGGCAGCTACCCGGTCCCGGCTCGGGCTGCCAGATAATTTGGCCAGCTTGCGGGAACCGGCGCCCGCCATTGGGTCAAGGCTGCTCCGTGCGATGGGAGCCGCGGCTGCCTGCGCACTGGTGCTGGCCGGAAGCGTGAATGCGGCCCCGGTTATGGCCGGCACCTTTTCGCGTGCCGCCGACACCGCCATTCTGGCGCACCGTGGATTCTCCGGCGGCGGAGTGGAAAACACCATCGGCGGGTTGGAAGCCGCCGCAAAGCTGCAGCCGGACTACGTCGAGGCCGATTTCCAGGAGACCAAAGACGGCCACTTCGTGGCCAGCCACGATACCAATCTGCTGGTTGTCGCCGGACGCAACGAGAACATCTATGACATGAGCGTTGCCGAGGTCACCGCCGTGACCCAATCCGTGGGAGGGTTCACCGGCAAGATTCCCACCATGACCGAGTACCTGAACCGGGCAGCGGAACTGCAGATCCCGCTGCTGGTTGAACTCAAGGTGACCGGGCATGAGTCCGCCGGCTACCTGGATCGTTTCCTCGCCGAGGTGGATGCAACGGGGAGTGCCGAGGCGAATATCTATCACTCGCTGGATCCAGAAGCCGTGCGCGAGATCAAGCAGCGCCGCCCGGAGCTGCAGGTGGGGCTGACGATTGCCATGAGCATCGGAGCCATACCCGACGTCGCAGCCGACTTCATCGTCGTGGAACAGGCCTCCTTCAATCCAGCGGTGCTGCGCGCGGCTCAAGCCGAAGGCAAACCGGTCTTTGTCTGGACGGTTAATGACGAGGCGACCATTCGCGAACTATTGAGCCTCGGAGTGGACGGCATCGTGACCGACAGCGTAGATATTGCCTTGCACGACAGGGAACTGGTCTCCAGCAGCCCGCGCTCCGCCTACCGGGTGGGGGTAGCCCTGGCCCACCTGGATCTGTTCCGGTAGCCAGGACCCCCACCGGGCCAACCCGGGTGGGCCTGCCCGGCGAGCGGCGTATCAGACGCGGATCGCGTCGACGATGCGCACCCGAGCGGCCACCAGGGCGGGCAAAACGCCGGTCAACGCGCCGACGGCAATGGACACGCCCATGCCCAGCAGCGCGGCCTGCACCGGGAACCCGGGCATCTCATCCAGCCCGGTGGCCATCACGGCATTGATCAGCTTCGGGTTCGAGACCAGGGCCACGGAGATCAGCACCCCGAGCCCGCCGGCCACGGCGGTGGCCACGACGCTTTCCATCATCACCGAGAAGAACACCCGCCCGGTGGTGGCGCCGAAGCTGCGCCGGATCCCGACCTCGCGGATCCGCTGCTTCATCGTCACCATGGCCACGTTGAGCAGGCTCAGCGAACCCAGCAGCAAAATGATGCCGGCGATCGAGCTGACCACCAGGGCGACCTGCTTCAGGGACTCGTCGTTGCCCCAGGCCAAATAGTCCTGGCGCTGGGAATCGACGACGTAGCCGGGAAGTTCCGCCTGCATCTGCCGGGCGAAATGACTGGCCAGTTCCTCGGAGCCCTCGATGGGCACCCACATGGCATAGCTGACATCGCTGAGCGGGGCGGCGGCCGCGAACCAGTGCTCGTAGGTCTCGGGCAGCATCCACATCTGCCCCATCGATCCGTAGCCCCGAGTGGAGGTGGCGCCGATGACGGTGACCGAAACGTCGCCGCCGAGGCCGCGCAGCTCGATGGTCGCCGGCAGCGTGCCATCTTCCATGCCCAGCGCGCTGAGCGTGGTCTTGTCCACGACCACCGCGGGGGAGAGGTTCTGCGCGTCGGCGTCCTCCAGCCAGCGTCCGTGCTGGGCGAAGATCCGGTGCATCGGACCATAGTCCGGGTCGACCACCTGCATCTCGGTATCCACCGACATTCCCTGGCGGACCGCCTGCGTCCCGAAGGTGCGGCCGATCAGCGAGGTGTACTCGATCTTGAAGCGCTCGCTGGTTTTCTCGAAAGCCGCGGTGATCTCCGCGGAGCTCTGCGGCGGACCTTGGCTGGCGGGGTCCATGGCGTAGGTGCTGATCATCGCCGGACGCCCGTTGCGCTCGAGCTGTTCGGTCATCAGCTGCTGGGCCATTTGCGCTCCGGCCACCGCGGTGGTCAGCGAGGCCACCGCGATGGTCACCCCGATCAGCGAGAGCAGCACCCGCAGCCGGTGGATGCGCAGCTCCTGCCAGGCCTCGAGCAGGGCGGCGATGAATCCGGTGAAGATACGGGCCAGGGTGTTCATCGCGCGGCCTCCTGGTCCAGCGGATGCAGCCGTCCGCCGTCGAGGCTCAAGCGCTCGCGGGCAAGCGCCGCAACATTGGAATCGTGGGTGATGGTGATCAGCGCGGCGCCGGATTCGACGGTGGCCGCATCCAATAGCTCCATCACCGCGCGGCCGGTGGCCACGTCCAGCGCGCCGGTGGGCTCATCGGCGAGCACCACGCGCGGGCGGCGGACCAGGGCGCGGGCGATGGCCACGCGCTGCTGCTCGCCGCCGGACAGGGTCTGCGGCATGGAATCGAGCCGGGCGCCAAGCCCCACCCGGTCCAGCGACTCGGCGGCCAGCCTGCGGCGTTGCCAGAAGTCGCGGCCGCTGGAGTACATCAGCGGCGCCATCACATTCTCCAGCGCGGTGCGTCCGGGCAGCAGGTTGAACTGCTGGAAGACAAAACCCAGGTCCCGGCCGCGGGCCGCGGCCGCCTGCCGGGCGCTGAGCTTCGTGGCGTCCTTTCCCCGCCAGGCCAGGGCGCCGGAGGTCGGCCGGTCCAGCAGTCCGAGGATGTTCAACAGCGTGGACTTCCCGGTGCCCGAGCGCCCGACGATGGCGATATGGTCGCCCTCGGTGACGGTCAGGTTGATGCCGGACAAAATGTGCAGTTCGCTGTCATCGGGCAGCCGGACGCTGCGGGTGACGTTCTCAAGCTTCAGCAGCTGAGCAGAACTCATCAGGGGTACATCTCCATTCCCGGGCCTTCAGCCGGCTCGGGGGCGGAGCCCGGCACGTAGCGCAGCACCTCGGCTCCGGCCTCCAGCCCGGAAGCCACCTCGACGACCTTGCCGTCGGTGACCCCTAGCTGCACCTCGGTGCGGATCTCCTTGCCGTTCTCGTCGAGCAGCCACACGGTGCCGCTGCCGACCAGTCCGCGGACCGCGGTGACCGGTACGGTCAGCACCTCTTCGGCGGTTCCGGCCTCGATGTCCATGGCCATGGACAGCCCATCGAAAACGACGGTGTCCGCCGGAACGTCACAGGAAATTTCGCTGCCCGAGGCACTGGAGCCCTGCCCTTCGGCGGATATCGAGCCCATCCCCGGGTCCAGCTCCTGCTCCGGTGAATCGGCGTCCACCGTGGCCGAGGCGGTATCGCCCACGCTCAGATCCTTGCAGGTGAAGGGCTCGGGCCCGCCCTCGATGGTGATCGTGGCTTCGAGAGTTCCATCCATGAGCCGGTAGCGGTCGAGCGGGCTGATCGCCCCGACCGCCTTGAAGTTCTGCGGTTGCACCTTGGCCAGGTCGGCGCCCTTGGTGACCTCGTCGTCGAGCTCGATGGCAAATTTGCCGACCTTGCCGGTGGCCGGGGCGTACACGTCGTGGTAAGTCACCACGGGCTCGGCGGCCTGCACCGGTTCCTCCCCGGCGGAGGATTCTTGATCGGACTCGGTGGTCTCGGCGGCTTCGGGTTGGGTTTCGGCGCGGATCTGGAAGATCCGGTCGCCCTTGCTCACGTGGTCACCGGGTTTCACGAAGGCCCAGTTCACTACGCCGTCGAGCGGGGCGTTCAGCGGCTGCGCCGCATCGAGCTTGATGCTCCCGGAAATCGACAGGGTGTTCTCCACGGTGCCCGTTTCCACCATGATTGTTTCGGCCGGCACCTCGCCGGTGGGATATAGCTGGTCCTCGGCGGCCGAGCTGCTGCCGGTGAAGGCGAGCTTGACCAGGCTGACGGCGACGAGGGCGCCGATCAGCAGCCAGGCGGAAGGAAGGATGAAGCGGCGGAATACGCGGCGTTGGCTCATGCAGTTACTCTGTTCACCATTCAATGAATAGCAAAGCGTCCAGCAAATACCAAGCTTATTTGGGCAATAATCCCATCTTTAACCGAAAATGTTGGATTTTTACCGTACAGGTCAGCTACGACCTGCTTCTGGAGTAAAAGTTCTGTGCCGAGCTGCTCCTGGTCTCGCTGATGCTGGTGGCCGCCGTCTTCGAATTGGATGCGGCCCTTGGCATGTTCGCCGCCGGGATCCTGGCCAACGCGGTGCTCAAGGAGGTGAAGGCCGAGTATGCCGCCGAGGTGATGGACAAGGTGGAAATCGTGGGATTCAGCTTTCTGATCTCGGTATTCTCCGTGACCAGCGGCGTGAATTTCAACCTCGCGCCGCTCAGAACGCTGAGGCCCGCGGCCGCCCGCGGGATTCTCTCCGAGGTGACCGCTTCCGTGAGGGTCACCGGCGCGCTGACGGTCTTGATCTTTCCAGCGGCCGCCAAGCGGCTGGGGCGCTGACCGGGTGATTTGCCCAGGACCTTCAAGACTTCGAGCAATCGCGCACCGCACGCGTACCCGATTCGACGTAAGGTAGTTGCACCAGCGCGAAGTAATGAGTTTCGAGCATTGAGCAGTATGATGCTTGACTTGTGTTTTTAGCCTGTCCAACATTCAGCCAAGATTTGAGGAGCACCCGTGCGCCCCAGCCTCCCCCGCCGGTCGGCATCTGCCCGTTCACCCAAGCTCATAGTCGCCGCAAGCCTGGCTGCGACACTATTGCTGGCCGGATGCGGGTCGGACTACCCGTTGGGCGAAGCGCAGCGGAATGCCGCGGAGGGCAATACCTCGAATCTTGAAGGCACGCTGACCGGAGGCGGATCCACGGCGCAGAACTCCGCCATGAATGCCTGGACCACCGAATTCGCCACGCTGCACCCCAAGGTCCAGGTGCAGTACGCCTCGGTGGGCTCCGGCGCCGGGCGCGCCGGGCTGTTGGCCGGCGGCACCGAATTCGCCGGATCCGATGCGTACCTCAAGGAAGAAGAGATCCAGCGCTCGATCGAAACCTGCGGCCCGCAGGGCGCGATCAACATCCCCGCCTACATCTCCCCGATCACCATCGCCTTCAACCTGCCCGGGATCAGCGAGCTGAATATGGACGCAGAGACCATCGCCAGGATCTTCTCCGGCGAGATCCGCTCCTGGCAGGATCCCGCCATCACCGCGCTGAATCCGGGGGTGGAACTGCCCGATGTTCCGCTCACCGGGGTGGCCCGTGCCGATGACTCGGGAACCACCGAGAACTTCACGGAGTACCTGCACAGCGTTGCCCCCGAAGCCTGGGCCCATGAGCCCGATGGCGGCTGGCCGGATGCGACCGGCCTGGAAAAGGCCCAGGGCAACGCCGGCGTGGTGACCACGGTGACCCGTGCGGTGGGCGCGGTGACCTATGCCGATGACTCCCTGGTCGATGAGAACCTGGGCAAGGTGAAGCTGAAGGTCGGCGGCGAATTCGTGGCCGTCAGCGGCGAGGCCGCGGCCCTGGCCGTAGCCGAATCCGAACGCGCCGAAGGCCGCAAGGAGCACGACATCGCGCTGGAGCTGGACCGGAAAACCACCGCCGAGGGCGCCTACCCGCTGGTGCTGGTCTCCTATCTGCTGTTCTGCAGCAGCTATGCTGATGCGCAGACCGTGGAACTGGCCAAGACCTTCGGCCAATACGTGGTCAGCGACGAGGGCCAGAAGGTGTCCGCCGACTCGGCCAAGAGTGCCCCGATGCCCGAGCAGCTGGCCGAAGAAGCCCGCACCGCCATCGACTCGATCACCGCCGGCTCCTAGCCGCGGCGGCCTCGCTTACCCCGGGGCCGGCAGCGCGCGGGAATCGGCAACGCCGGGCCGGTGATCCTGCGGTGCCGTGCCGCCGGCACACGAGCGGACTGGAGCCGTTCCACCCCGAAGCACGCTGGCTTCCCGGGCACCAGCGTGCTGTTGCAGCCCTTGTAGGACTATAAATACAAGCCTAATATCGGGGCTAGGGAGTCGTTCCAAGTCCGGCGCCGAGCGCCCGGATATGTGCAGGAAAATGCTCCCAGACACTCGCTATATCGAGGAGGAGCAATGACTGCAGCAGCTTCCGCATCGGGGCGTATGACGCCGGAGCAGAAAAGGGTCGCCGGTGCGACAATGGTGGGAACCACCGTGGAGTGGTACGACTACTTCATCTATGCCAATGCCGCGGCGCTGGTGTTGGCTCCGCAGTTCTTCACGCCGGCCGAAGGGTCGCTCGGTTCGATCATCGCCTTCGCCACCGTCGGCATCAGCTTCCTCTTCCGCCCCTTGGGGGCCGTGGTCATGGGCCGGGTTGGCGACCGCTATGGCCGCCGCGCGGTGCTGATCACCACGCTGATCATGATGGGCGTGGGCACCACGCTCGTTGGCCTGCTGCCAACCTACGCAACCATTGGCGTCTGGGCCCCGATTCTCTTGATCTTCCTGCGCATCGTCCAGGGCTTCTCCGCCGGCGGCGAGTGGGGCGGGGCCGCGCTCATGGCAGTGGAGCACGCCCCGGACAATGCCCGCGGAAAGTTCGGCGCCTTCCCGCAGCTTGGCGTTCCGGCGGGCATGCTGCTGGCCTCGGCGGTCAGCGCGATTATCGCCGCGGTGCTCTCCGCGGAGCAGTTCATGGCCTGGGGCTGGCGCATTCCCTTCCTGCTCAGCTTCGTGCTGATCCTCATCGGCCACTACATCCGCGTGAAAGTCCAGGAGTCCCCGGTCTTCCACGAGCTGGAGAAGACCAAGCAGACCGAGACCGCCCCGCTGTCCACGCTGTTTCGCAAGCACCCGAAGAAGGTCATCCAGGCGACCCTGGTGTTCATGGGCAACAACACCGCAGGCTACATGCTCACCGGCGGTTTCATTCTCGGCTATGCGACAAACAAGCTGGAATTGACCGCCGGAGACATCCTCAATATCATCACCATCGGGTCGGTGGCCTGGCTGATTTCCACCTGGTTCGGCGGCGTGCTTTCGGACAGAATCGGGCGCAAGAAGATGTTCATCATCGGCTGGGTGCTGTTGCTTGCCTGGCTCTTCCCGCTGTTCTTGCTCATCGAAACCGCCAACCTCGCCTGGGTGACCGTGTCCCTGGTGGTCTTCGGTGCCTTCATGGGCTTCTCCTACGGGCCGCTGCCGGCGCTCTACGCCGAGCTGTTCCCGGCGCGCATCCGGCTCAGCGGGGCCTCGATCAGCTATGCGCTGGGTTCGGTGGTCGGCGGCGCGTTCGCGCCGACGATTGCCGCCGCGCTGGTGGGCAAGTTCGACACCACCGTGGCGGTATCCACGTACCTGTTCATCTGGGTGGCCGCCTCGCTGCTCGCGACCCTGACGCTGAAGGACCGCACCGGAGCGGACCTGTATCCCCACGATGCGGACACCGAAGGCGTTGACCTTGGAAAGCGGAACGAGACGGGCCCGGAAAACCTCTGAATTAAACCTGCCCGCTACTCTCGGGTGAGAGTATCTGCGGCCGCGCCGTCGGTGGCCGGATCTTCCAGATCCGCTCCGCCGATGGCTTGCTCTTGCCACTGGGTTGCGCGCCAATTTCCGGGGGTACCTTCGAGGATGATGGCTCCGGTGTTGGACACCGAATGCTCCGCGGAGAACGCTGCATCCAGGTTCTCGCACCGGGCTGCGGCCCAGACGCGGATGATGGCCCCGTGGGTGAAGATTGCCGCGGTCTGCGCTCCGGAGGCTGCCACCTCCGCCACGGCTTCATCGAAACGCGCCAATTCGGCTGCCCCATCCGGGCCGCCACCGGGCATCGGGGTTTCCAGCTTCCCGTCGGCCCATCCGAGGGCGACGGACAGGTAGGTCTGGACGGACTGCTGATCGTTGGCCATCTCCAGTGCACCGGCGGAGATCTCACGCAATCCGCTGTGCACGACGACGTCCAGGCCGAGGGCGTCCGCCAGCGGGGCCGCAGTCTGCTGGGTGCGCACCAGGTTCGAGGCGTAAATGGCCTCGATGCCGGTTTCGCCAAGCAGGGCCACCAGGGCTTCGGCCTGCTGCTGCCCGAGCTCGGTCAGCGGCGCTCCCGGAACACCAGTGTCGAGGTGGTGCCCGACGTTCGAGGGGGTCTGTCCGTGGCGAATGAGGAAAAGGCGCATGGGAACATTGTGCCCATTGCGGCGATGCCTTGGGTAGTGCGCCACGCGTTGAGGGCTCTTGGGCGTCATGGCGGCGGTGCTCATTTATGGCGGCGGCTGGTGGGTATCCTAGGCGTGCTGGATCGAGTTCAGCGGCGAGTTCTTGGGCAGCAGAACCATGACCATCGCCAAGCCCAGCGTCCCGAAGAACGCGCTCACCCACCAGGTGGAAGACCATCCGCCGGTGAGGACCACCAGCCAGGCGACGAGCATCGGCCCGGTGAAGTTTCCGATATTGAATATCTGTTGCATGAGGCCCATGGCGGCCGGGGCCGAGCCGCCCTCCGGTGCCAGATCAACCGCCAGGCGCGTCATCGTGGCCGGAACGGCGGCACCGCAGAGCGAGAACAGCCCCACGCAGAGCACCTGAACGAGCACCAGCGATGCCGGGTAGTCGATCGCGAAGGTCAACAGGGCCATCACGGCCATGACCGCAAAGGAGGCCAGCAGCATTTTCTTGCCCGCGATTCCGCGGTGCAGCAGCAGCCCGGTGATAATCGCTCCGAGCGCGTTCAGCCCGCCGACTACCGCCGAGAATAACCCGCCGAGGATTGGCGACAGTCCGTCTTCACGGAAAATGGTGGGCAAGAATCCGACGATTGCCATCCACTGCACGGTGTAGCAGCCGAAGATGATGCCGCTGATCCAGATGCGGCCGGAAGCTGCGGTCACCACGATTTTCCTCAAGGCTTCCTTGGCGCTGGTGCCTCCGCCCGGGGCAGAGGCGGAGACGAACTTGAGAATCAGCAGGATCGGGAGCACGGTCAGCACCGCAAGAATGAACCACCAGCTCTGCCAGGAGATGAAGCGCAGGGCAACCGCGGTGCCCAAGACGCCGAAGAAGGTGGCGATGCCCATGAAGGCGGCCCACCAGCCCACCGCCAGATTCATGCGGTGCAGCGGCGCATGGACGCGCACCAGGCCGGGGCCCATCACGCTGCACATGATCACCCCGACCCCCTCGATAATTCGCGTGCCCAGCAGCATGGCCGCATTGGGGGAGAAGGAACCCAGGGCCGAGCCGAGAATGAGCAGGAGCAGGCCGAGGATCATGATTTTTCGCTGGGAATAGATTTCGGCGAGCAGCGACATAGCCAGGCCGCCGAGCATGCCGGCGACCTGGACCACCCCCAGCAGCACGCCGGAGAGGATCAACGAAATGTGCAGCTCCTCTTGCAGCACCGGAAGCGCCGAAGGGAGCTTCCAGATATGCAAGGCCGCCATAATGCCCGCAAAGACCGTTGTTATCCAGGCCGCATCCGTGCGCTGATGCGCGATAGCCGGGGTGGGTCCTGTCGCCATGCCACGTCCTTCCACGCTGGATCACGCGCAAAAAGTTCCGTGATCCGAGACATACGCATGGATTCTTTCATGCTCTGCCGCATCAGGCGCCTTTGTAACGCTTGATGTTGCACCGTGCATGGCCAGGCGGGGCCGGATTGCGCCATCACGCGCCTGCCTGGCGGCCGTCGGGAGTGTGCGGCGGCCTGTGGTGAGCCAAATGAATTCGGCATTGACCGGCAACCTGGGATATTGACAATCATCGATGTATTGCCGAAGATTAGATATCGATAGTCATCGATGTCTAGCGACGTACGTGTTGATGGTTAAGCGAGATGGACCATGCTCTTCCAGAGCCGACGAGTTTGCTGTGGGTGTTTTTTATGCCGCCGGTGTCAAAAACGCCTTGGATAAATCACCGTTCTTCACAAAGTTGCTGCGTAGCGATGAGTTGCCAGCTGAGAAAAGGAATAGGGCAGTTCACATGACTTGGACACCGAACGACACCGATCCCACCAAGGACACCCACGTATTGGGCCGGATGTCCGAGCATTTAGCCGAACGCTACGCGGGCACGTTCACTCCCGAGATGATAGAACGCTATGTCTTCGAGTCGTATGCCACCTTGGGGCGTACCGCACGTGTGCGGACCTACCTGGCGGCCATTGCCACCCGCTTCGCCGATGACAGACTGCGCGCGCTCGCTCAATCCATGGGCAGCATTGCCAAGGACAATCCACAGGTATTATTCGTTTGCGTGCAAAATGCCGGGCGTTCGCAGATGGCCGCTGCATTGCTCGCGGAAGTATCCGGCGGGCGGGTGGAGGTCCGCTCCGCGGGCTCGTTGCCCGCCGGAGAGATTCAGCCATTGGCGGTGGAGCTGCTCAAGGAACACAATATTAGCTTGGAAGATGCGTTCCCCAAGCCGCTCACCGATGACGTGGTGCGAGCCGCCGACTATGTCATCACCATGGGTTGCGGTGACACCTGTCCCATCTATCCAGGCAAGCAATACCTGGACTGGGACGTCGCCGATCCGCAGGATATGACGCTTGACGAGGCGAGAGAGATCTACGCCGACATTGAGCATCGCGTGACCCAGCTCTGGGAACGCATCCAATCCTCCTAAGCAGCCGGACCGTCGCGGCCGCATCGCGCTATGCTCCCGAAATGCCTGCCGGTGCAGGTTCCGCGGTCTTGGCCATGGCTCGGACCGGCTTTTGCGGCGCGCGCCGCATCCCGGCCACGGCCACCGCGCATACGGAGGTCAGTACCAAGGCAATCGCCGGGGTGAGCGTGGTCCACGGGGCACGCTCCACGTAGCCGATTCCTTCGGCGAGCAGCAGGCCCCACTCCGGCATGGGCGGCTGCGCGCCGAGACCCAGGAAGCCGAGCGCGGCAAGCGCTAGGGCAACGCCCGGAAGGCGCAGCATGCCGTGGCGCAGCAGCGCCGGAAGCGTTGCGGGAAGAATATGCCGGGTGAAGATCTCGAAGCGTGACATCCCGGCCAGCGGAAGCCAGCGGATGTGGCCCATGGCCCGCGCCTCGTCGATCAGCGAGGCGGCATGCGCGGTCAGCGGCGGCCAGGTAACCCACAGCACCGCAAGCGCGGCTCCGCCGACGGAGGGGCCCATCAGCGCCGCAATGATCACCCCGGCAAGAATCGGCGGCGTGGCATTGGCGATTTCTGCCGGGCCGCGGGAGATGTCGCCGAGCACCGCCAGCAGCAGGCCGATGATGATGGCGCACAAGACGATCAACACCGCGGGGGTGATCGTCCCGAGCGTTCCATGGGCGACGCGTGCGAGCAGATCGCGTCCGCTGGAATCCGCACCGAAGGGCAAGAAGAGACTCGGCGCGGCCAGTCGTTGATGCTCAATCGCATAGGGGTCCCGGGGCAGGCCGAAGGCGAGGATCGCCAGCAGCGCGGAGCAGGTAATTATTGCGGTGAAGCGTGCGATCCGCCCATCGCCGCGCGCCTCGGGCGCCGGAGGCAGTGAGCCCGGTGGAAGCGGTCCGCCGCGCAACCAGCGCCTGGCCAACGCGGTGAGGGTGCCGATGAGCACCGCGGCCCCCGCCATGAGCAGCACCCCGGCCTGCAGGGCCGGGATGTCCTGGGCATTGGCCGAACCGAGCAGATAGCGGCCGAGCCCGGGAATCGCGAATACCTGTTCCACGGCTACCGCGCCGCCGAGCAGGCCGATGAACACCAGACCCAGCTGATCGATGGTTGTCGCGGCCGCCCGGCGCAGCACCCCGGACAGGATGACCGGGGCGCCGGCTCCGGCCAGACGCCAGACGTTCACCCAGGGTTCCTCGCCGGCCCCGGAGATCGCATCCGCGAGCAAGCGTCCGAGCAGGCCTCCCGCGGGGATGCCAAGGGCAAGGGCCGGGAGGATGGCGGTCTCGAGGCCGGTCCAGCCGTAGGGCGGCAGCCAGCGCAGCTGCACCGAGACGATGACCAGCAGGATGCTTGCCAGCAGGAATTCGGGCAGTGCGGTCAGCGCGACGCCGACCGGCCCTGAACCGCGGTGCTCCAGGCCGCGCAGCGCACGCACCGCGGCCGGGGCGATCAGGCAGCTGGTGACGAGCAGCGCAACGATGATGGCGAAGGCGGTGAGCGTGGCGGAGACGGATACCGCCTGCCACACGCCCGGACCGATTTCGGCCCCGCTGACCCAGGAATTGCCCAGATCCCCGCGCAGCACCGCGGACCACCAGCGCAGGCTGGAGGCCAGCGGGCCGCCATCGAGCCCCAGCTGCTCACGGATTGCCGCCAGGGCTTCGGGCGTGGGCTCCAGTTCTGCGTAGCGCGCCCGCAGCACCGCGGCGGCCGGGTCGGTACGCGAGAGCCAAGGCAGGGCGCCGGCAATCAACAGCAGCACCACGCCGCTGAGCAGGCGTGAGACCAGGGAAAGCAGCTTGTTTTGCCGCCCGCCGGGACGTCTGTTTTTCATCGGGCAGTTGCCTTACTCGGCGCCGAGCCGGGTGGTGGCGGTGATCAGCTGGCGCTCGCGCGGATCCCGTGAGGCATCCTGAAGGTCAGGAACTTCGCCCTGGATGACACGTTCGTGCAGCAGCGGAATTGCGGCATCGGTGCCCAGAATCCTGGCTTCGGCCAGCATGATCTGGTGCTGGCGTTCTTTGCCGGCTTCGGTTTCCGCGGCGGTCTCGATCCCCTGGTCAACTTCCGTAGAGCAGAGCTGGGAAATGGCGAAGCCGCCCTCGCAGCTGAAGTCCGAGGCGAAGTAGGCCACCGGATCCCCGGAGTCCAGCACGGTGGCGCGGGAGAGGATGAAGGCGTCAAATTTGCCGTCGAGGGCATCGGCTTCGATGTACTGGTATTCGCGCACATCTTGGCTCACCTCGAACCCGGCGGCTTCCAGCTGCTGTTCCAGCAGCACGGCGACCTCGGGAAGCTCCGCCCGATCGGTGAAGGTGCCAAGATTGATCTTCACACCCTTCACCTTGGCCGGTTCCGCCCGGCCGGACAGCAGCTGCTGGTAGTCGGCGTCTTGGCGGTAGCCGGCCGCGTAGGGCAGGGCCGGGCCCAAGAGGCCGTCGGCGAGATCGGCCCGGTTCTCATAGACAGATCCGACGATGGCGGCGCGGTCGATGGCCTCGCGTGCCGCGGCGCGCACGGCCGGATCCTTAAATGGTCCTTGCTCGGTATTCAGGTAGAGCGTATTGGTGCGCGGCATCGGCACCTCGGTGAGCAGTTCCTGATCCACCGAAGCGGCCTGCCCCGCCGGGATTGCCTCCACCACATCGGCTTCCCCGGTGCGCAGCGCCGCGGCGCGGGCGGTTCCGTCCGGGACGAACTTCACGTCGATGCCCGAAGCCTTGGCCGCCTCGCCCCAGTAGTCATCGAAGCGGTCCAGGGTGGCTCCGGAGACGCCGTCTACGGCCACGAGCTGGAACGGTCCGGTTCCCGTGCCCAGCGGGTTCACCCCGGATTCCGTGTAGGCGGCCGCGTCAAAGATGGCCAGCTGCGGGCTGGAGAGCCGCTGGGGCAGCAGCGGGTCCGGGTCGGCGGTGGTGATGCGAATGCCTTGCTCTCCGTGGGCTTCCACGCTCAGCTGCGTGCCGTTCAGGATGCGCGGTACCGGGGTGGAGTTGATCGCGCGGCGCAGCGAGTTCACCACCGATTCTGCGGTCAACGGCTGCCCGTTGTGGAAGCTGACGCCTTCACGAATGCTGAAGTTCCAGATCAGCTCTCCTTCACGGGTCCACTCGGTGGCCAGTCCAGCTACCGCGTCACCGGCATCATCCAGGTTGACCAGGGTTTCCGCGGCGGACCAGCGGGAGAGCTTAAAGGCGTCGTCGCTGAGCGGGCTGAGCCCGGAACGCGGCGGCTGCATATGCGCCACGGAGATGCGGTCCGCGGCGGCTTCTCCGGGGCTGGCGGTGGAAAAGCACCCGGTGAGCGTGAGTGCACCAACCAGGGGGAAGAGAATCAGTGCGAGGGATCTGGCACGTGGTCGAATCATAGGTTGTCTATTCCTTGGCTAATTGAGGCGACTTTGGGTGGGTGCACAGATGCGCACCGTGCGCGAACACCGCGCGGCAAGCTGGGGGTCATGGGTTACGAGAAGCAGCGCCACACCCGAAAGGGCTATGGTCGCGAGCAGATCGGCGGATACCGCACACGCAGTCTGCGGATCCAGGGCGCTGGTCGGTTCGTCGGCCACGAGCACCGCCGGGCGCACGGCCAAGGCCCGGGCAAGGGCCGCACGTTGTGCCTGGCCGCCGGAAAGCTGGCTCGGACGCCGCCCGAGCAGCGCCGGGTCAAAATGCGCGAGCTCGGTGGCTTGCGCTATCAGATGCTCGGCGGATTCACCTGGCAAGAGCCGCGCGATGGCATGTGCCATTGACTGGCGAATCGTCCAGCGCGGCACCAGGGCGGCCGCCGGATCTTGCGGAACTCCCTGCACCAGCCGGCGCCGCTCCGTGCAGACTAGCTTGTGCGGTGCGGCCCACTCGTGGCCCTGGACATTGATCCGGCCGGAGGATGGTGCGCGCAACCCGAGGACCATCTCGGCGAGCGTGGTTTTTCCGGATCCAGAGGCGCCCACTACGGCGATTGATTCACCGGCCGAAATCTCAAAAGTTGTCGGAGCGAGCACCTGCCGCTCCTTGGCGCCGCGCCCGTAGGTTGCGCTGACCTGCGCTACTTCCAGTACGGCCCGGCTCATGGCCGTGCTCGTTCCATGGTGGGCCCGGCGAGTTGGCAGATCTTCCCGGATTCCAGCGCGAGTCGACGAGTCGCCAGCGCATTGGCTACCGCAGGATCGTGCGTCACCACCACGAGCGTCTGCCGAGTGGTGATGACACGGTCAAGCAGGGCCAGGGTCTGGTCCCGCGATTCGTGGTCCAGGGCGCTGGTTGGTTCGTCGGCGAGAATCAGCGGAGCATCGCTGAGCACTGCCAGCGCGACCGCAGCGCGTTGCGCCTGCCCGCCAGATAGTTCCGCGGGCCTGCGCTGGCTCAGTGCCGGGTCGGTCAGCCCCACGGCGTTCAGTGCCTCGTGGACCTGGCCGGCGTTTTTTCCGGTGACCTTGCGCAGCTGCCGCCCCAGCGGGAGAAGCGGGTGCAGAGCATCGAGCCCGCGCTGCGGAATGAATCCGATGCGGGTGAAATTCGCCGTGCGGGTGCCGGTGAAAGCCAAGCCCGCGGCCCACCGTCCGGTGAGCGTGGCCAGCAGCAGGGACTTGCCGCTGCCCGAGGGGCCAGTGATGACAATGCGCTCGCCGGGGAACAGCGCAAGCTCATCGATTTCGAGCAGGGACTGCTGAGTTCGCGCAGCGACCACGCGGGCGTTTTTGAGGCGGATCAGTGGGTCGGATGGCGCAGCGAGCAGGGTGATGGGCTGTTGCCCAATCGCGTGGCCATCCGTGGCGTGCTGAGCGAGGGTGCTCTTAACTGTCATAATGAGAATGATTATCACTTAGATTAGACTATTGGCGCAAATCCTGCGTGGGCCCGCCGGGCAGCATTGCCTGCGGAGCAACTGCTTGGGGGCCGGCCGGCGACGCGCTCAGTGAATCCAGGAGAGGGCCGGGACCGTTCGGCAAGGCGTAGTTTCTGCAGGTATTCGTGGAATTTAGCAGTGGTCAGCTAGCGGAAAACGAAAATCGACACTGAAACGTGCGTTTTGCCAGCCAGTTCCGATCTTCCATGTTTAGACTTGCCAAACTGGGTAGCGGTGGAGGTCACACCGCATTCATTTGGCCAAGCACTTGTCAGCAGGATTTGTCACCGCCCGAATGCGAGTAATGATCATGGATAGTGTAGGAACTTTGAGTCCGTTCAACTCACCAACGGTGAAACTGGACAGGCTTTTTGGCACGCCTCGTGTTGAGGTTTTTGCAAAACTGGATTTGCTGCAGCTCTCCGGGAGCACCAAGGAACGCACCGCCGGTAGCCTGATCGATGCCTTCATGCGATCGGGCCAGCTGCAGGCCGGCGGCATGGTCGTCGAGTCGACATCCGGAAATCTGGGCATCGCCTTATCCAGGCAGTGCGTGGTGCGCGGGATCAAATTCGTGGCTGTCGTCGACGAGAACGCCAATAAGTCGGCGTTGGAGATCATGCGCGCCTACGGTGCCGAGGTTTATCTGGTGCTTGACCCGCCGGACGGGAACAAGCTCGCGGCCCGCCGCCGCCGGGTAGCGCAGCTGCTCGCCGACAATCCGGGCGCCGTGACAACCAACCAGTATGGTTCACCGCATAACCCCGAGGCGCATTATTCAACCACCATGCCCGAAATCATGGAAGCGATGGACGGGCGTCTGGACATGCTCTTCGTCGCCACAAGCACCACCGGCACTCTTCTCGGCTGCCAGCAGTACGTGCGCGAGCATGGCCTGGCCACGGAGCTGGTGGCCGTGGACGCGCTGGGTTCGGTGCTCTTCGGCGGCGACTCCGGCAACCGGCGGCTACCCGGACTCGGGGCAGGGATTGTCCCGGCGCTGGCCCTCCAATCCGAACCGGATCGAGTGTGCCGAATTCCGGAGATCCAGATGGTCCGCGGCTGCCGGCGGCTCGCCCGACGCGAAGGGATTCTCGCCGGAGCGTCAACCGGTGCGATTGTCTCCGCCATGGACCAGCTGCTCCCGGAGATTCCGGATGGTTCACGCATCGCCTTCTTGGTTCACGACTCCGGGGTGCCCTACCTGCAAAGCGTCTACAACGATGACTGGGTCCGCGACAATCTGGGCGAGGAGCCGGATCTGGATTCTTCGCAGTCGTTGGAAGACTCTCCGGCCCGATGACCCGCATTGCCATGATTGGCGGCGGCCCGAAGTGCCTGTTCGCGTTGCTTGAGCTCAACGACGCATTGACAAGCATTCAGGAAACTCCGGTTCGGGTTGACGTCTATGATCCTTATCCGCCGGGGGCCGGCAGGGTCTGGAATACCGGCCAGCCGCGTGAGCTGCGGCTGAACGTCAATTCCCGCATTATCGATGCGTCATCCACCCTGTGTCTGCAGAGCTTCGATCAGTGGCGGGCCGTTAGCGGCGAAAACGCTGGAGGGGAGGACACCTACCCCGCGAGAGCCCTGGTCGGGGAGTACTTGCGCGAGCAATTCGAGCGGCTCGTCGAAGACGGGTGCCTGAACCTGGCACACCGGCCTTCGGTGGTCACGGGGATCGTGCGCCAGGGAGCGCAGTGGGAAGTTTTCTCCGAGCAAGGATCCGAACTCTACGATGAGGTGGTGCTCGCGACCGGGCACGGACTGGCCGGATACCGTTCGGAAGGCATGCTTGGCGGGGCGCTCAGCGCTACGCAACTGACGGTTGAACGCGAAGCCGATGCCATGGGCAAGGTGCCGCCGGGAAGCAAAGTTCTCATTCGCGGCGCGGCACTGACCGCCTATGACGTGGTCCTGGCCCTGACCGAGGGGAGGGGCGGGCGCTGGGAACAGGTAACGCGCAACGGGTTAGCCGCGGTGCGCTATCTTCCCGGTGGGCAAGAACCGGCGCGCATCACCATGACTTCGCGTAGCAATATCCCGATGAGCCCCAAACCGCAGCGCATTCCAGGGCCGCTGCGCGAGGTTCTGGATGATTTCCGAACTCGCATTCGCCGATGGGGCGCGGCGAACGCGGCACCCAGCGGCAAAGCCACGGACCGGCCCGAAGCTGATCTGGATGCGCTGTGGCAGATGCTGCTGGCTTGCGCCCTGCGGTGCGCGCGGCATAGCGGCATCCGCGCCTCCGCCACGGAGCTGTGCAACACCGTCCTAGCCGGACAGTCCCAGGCCTTTTCGGCCATCAATTCTCCCGCCGAAAAGCTGCGTGCGAGCCTCCGGGCCAACCGCAGAGTGGATCCTGCCACCCACGAATGGATCTGGTCCATTGTCTGGTCAGGACTTTATGCGCAGCTGGTTCAGGCGCTGTCCAGAATCCAGTGGCGTACCGGGGACCGCGAGCGGTTCAACCGCCTGGCCGCAAATCTCGAACGCATGGCTTTCGGACCGCCCGAGCCCACCGCGTTGAAGCTGCTGGCACTGTTCGATGCGGGAATACTTCACCAAGTACCTTTCGCCGATGCCGCAGCTACCGATGCGATAACGATCGATGCGGTGACCGCACCAGCAGGGGCGCTCAGCGGCCCGGCACCGGAGGGCCGTCCCGCTCATTCCTTGTTCGGCAGCCTGCTCGCCAATCAAGAAATCCAGATCCGCCGCGCAGAACGCGGGCTGCTGACGGACACCGACGGCACCTGCCTGAACGCCCGAGGCGAACGGAACGAATCGCTGGCTGCCCTGGGCAGGCCCACCGAAGACCCCACGCTGGGCCACGACACCTTGAACCGCGACCTGCACCCGGAATACCGGGCTTGGGCTCAACGAATAGCAACGAAGATTACCTCCGCAAGCCAGAAAGTAGCTCCCTGATGCCACCACTGATGCACGGAACCGCTCCGCTCACCGCTCGTCTGGAACCTTGGATGGAACGGCTCCTGGCCGACCCGATGCTATGCCAAGAATTGATCGAAGAGCACGGCTCGCCGTTGAACCTCCACGATTTTGCGCCGATGAGCCGGAATATCGGTGAGCTGCGCCAAGCCGCGGAGGAACACGGGATCGATTTCCAGATCTATTTGGCGCGTAAGGCAAACAAGACGATCGGCGCCATCGACCAAGCCGCAGCCGAGGGTTGCGGCGTCGACGTGGCGAGTTTCAACGAACTCGACCAGTGCCTGAAGCGAGGGATCCCGGCAGAGATGCTGATCGTCACCGCAGCGGTTAAGTCACCGGCACTGCTCACGTTGGCGGTGGACAACGACGTGGTGCTGAGCCTGGACAATGTCGACGAGGCGCTGGATCTGCTGGACATTGCAGAGCGGTCCGGGCGCCGAGTTCGGGTCGCGCTGCGCCTCGCCTCGGCGAACCCAAGGATTGCTCCCACCCGTTTCGGGCTCCACGCCGCGCGGTGGCTGGACTTTCTCGACTCTGCGGACCGAACCGCAGGCTTGGAGGTGTGCGGCATCCATTTCCACCTCAACGGGTACAGCGGAGAGCAGCGGGCCTTGGCGTTGGCCGAATCGTTGCGGCTCATCGATGTGTTGCGGGAGTTGGGCCATGCCCCGCAATTCGTGGACATGGGCGGCGGGATCCCGATGTCCTATCTGGATGATGCCGCGCAATGGGCCGGTTTCTGGGAGGGCCTTGCCGCCCTGCCTGCCGGGGATGAATCCTTGACATGGAAATCCGACCGGCTGGGCGCCATGGGGGCCGAGCCAAGCGGCTCGGTGTATCCGTACCACCAGAAGTTGATCCGCGGAGAATGGCTGACTCAAGTTCTTGCAAGCCATCCCGAAGGCGGGAATGAGTCCGTAGCGCAGATGCTCAAAGAACGCGGCATTCAGCTGCGCTGCGAACCAGGTAGGACGCTGCTGGACGGCTGCGGGATGACGCTTGCCCAGGTGGCTTTCGTCAAAACCCGCAGCGATGGGCTCCCGCTAGTGGGCCTGCATATGAACAGAACGCAATGCCGCTCAACGTCGGCAGACTTCCTGGTGGATCCCTTGCTCCTCCATACAGGAACGCCCCGAGGCGAGCGTGCGGCGCTCAGCGCGTTTTTGGTGGGGGCCTATTGCATCGAGGAAGAGCTGATCCTGCGGCGTCGATTCGAATTCCCGCAGGGCGTGGCCGCCGGGGACCTCGTAGCTTTTCCTAATACCGGCGGATATCTCATGCACATCATCGAGAGCGGATCCCATCAGCTGCCCTTGGCACGCAACCTCTGCTGGGATGCCGGCGAATGGGTCCAAGACCTTGGAGATCGGCAGAGCACCACAATGCTGTCGCGGTGAAACTCTATTGCCCGTCTACGTTGAGGCATCATGTGACCGCCTCGGACAGGCATTCGGCCAAGTCAACGGCCGGCAAGAGAAGCAGCCTGCGCCATGTTATGCAGCGCCCAAAAAACTTTTAAAGTTCTTTGAAAGTTCTGTCGATCCTGGCTCTTCCGGTTCGACGTCTTCTATGAGAGGGTCAAAAAAGCTGGCCCCGGATTCAAGGAGGAACACCATGAAATTCATGCTGATTATGCGTGCAACCGATGAGGGCGTGAAGGCCTACCAGGAAATTCCCTTCGAGCAGATCATCGAAGATATGGGCAAGTACAACGAGTCCATGATGAAGGCTGGGGTGATGCTTGCCGGCGAGGGACTGTCCGATGCCGCGGAAGGTTCTGTTGTCGACTTCTCTTCCGAGGAACCATTGGTCACAGACGGTCCCTACGGCGAGACCAAGGAACTGTTCAACGGTTTCTGGATCATTGAAGTCTCCTCCAAGGAAGAGGCCATTCAGTGGGCCAAGCGCGCTCCACTCGGAACCGGCGCACTTTTGGAAGTCCGGCGTGTCCACGGACCCGAGGACTTTCCAGCCGACAACGAGTGGATTCAAAAAGAAGAAGGCTGGCGCGAGGAACAGGCTCAGCGCGGCCAAGCCTAAGATGAACAATTCGCACGATGAAGCGACGGCGCGCTCAACCGAATCTCACGGGGTTGAGCGCACCGTGGCCGCGATCTGGCGGATCGAATCCGCGCGGATCATCGCCACCCTGACCCGGCTCACCGGCGATTTCGGCTTGGCAGAGGATCTGGCGCAGGAAGCGGTCATCGATGCGCTGCGCCAATGGCCCGAGCAGGGCGTACCGCGCAATCCGGCGTCCTGGTTGACCGCCGTGGCCAAGCGCAAGGCCATCGATGGGTTTCGCCGCCGCGAGCGGCTGGATCAGCGGCTCGCCGTGATGGGCCAAGAATTGGAACGTGAACAAGAGTCCGCGGTGGACGAGCTGCCATGGGACCCGGATGAGATTGATGATGACGTGCTGCGCCTGGTGTTCATCTCCTGCCATCCGGTGCTGGCCCGCGAGGCGCGGGTTGCGCTGACGCTGCGAGTAGTCGGCGGATTATCGAGTGAAGAAATCGGACGGGCGTTCCTGCTGCCGGTGGCGACGGTGCAGCAGCGGATAGTACGTGCGAAGAAGACCCTAGCGGCGGCTCAAGTCCCTTTTGAGGTTCCCAGCCACGGCGAGCTGCCCAAACGTCTTGGTTCCGTGCTGGGCGTGCTATATCTGATCTTCAACGAGGGGCACACCGCCAGCAGCGGAACCGACTGGATGCGTCCGGAACTCGGCCAGGAAGCGGCCCGGCTGGCCCGTGGACTGGCCGCCCTGATGCCCAAAGAACCGGAAGTCCATGGGCTGCTTGCGCTCATGGAACTGACCGCGGCGCGATTCCCGGCGAGGGTGGATGCCAAAGGCGAACCGGTACTGCTTGCCGATCAGGATCGCCAACGCTGGGACCAGGGAAAGATCAGCAGGGGGCGCCAAGTGCTGGAGCGCGCGGACGCCCTTGGCCGGGGCCGCGGTGCGTACTGTCTGCAGGCAGCGATCGCTCGCTGCCATGCCCTCGCGCCGAACATCGAGGAGACCGACTGGGACCAGATAGTGGTTTTGTATGAGGCGCTGGGGCGGCTGGCGCCCTCGCCGGTGGTTGAGCTGAACCGGGCGGCGGCTGTGGCGATGGCCACCGGACCGGAATCCGCGTTGCGGATTATCGATGGGATCCGGGCAACCGGTGCGCTGCGCAGATACCACCTGCTGCCTGCCACCCGAGCGGAGTTGTTGCTGCGCCTGGGACGGGAGGAAGAGGCCCGGCTGGAGTTCGCGCTTGCCGCCTCGCTGGCCGGAAACGAACGCGAGCGTGCACTCCTGCAGGCGAAGGCTGCCGGAAGTTGAACTTATTCGGTCGTTCGGGGTTTCCGGTCGCTTTGAACCGTGGACCGGTCGCTCGGCGGGCGTTACGCTGAAGCCCATGACAGCGCTCATTTCCCATACGACTTTTGACAGCATCGATGCCTTCACCCAATCGGTATTCTGGGGCCAAGTTCTCGGTTTTCAGGAAGACCCGGATGACCCGAACCTTGCCGGCGAGGAGGAATGCATGATCTTCTCCGCTGACGGTACGCAGCGCTTGCTGTTCATCGAGGTACCCAATGCCAAACAGCTCAAAAACCGTGTGCATCTTGATCTGAAACCAGCGAATGGCACCCTCGACGAGGAACTAGCGCGATTGCTGGCCCTAGGGGCGCGGGAAGTCGATGATCTGCGTAATCCGGACGGAACCGGATGGGTGGTTCTTGCCGATCCGGAAGGCAACGAATTCTGCATCCTGCGAAGCGACGCCGAACGCAGAATTTAAGAGCACCGTGAGAACTTGCCGGTCGAGAGGTCTAATGTAGGGCCATGACACAACAAAGCAAAGTCACCCTCGGAGCAATCAACCTAGAGGCAGAGAATCCCCAAGCCCTGGCGAATTTCTGGGCCGGCGTGACCGGAAGCGAAATTTCCGGTGGCGGAGACAGCTTTTATTTGCCGCCCAATGGAGCCGGCGGGTTTGGCATGTTCTTCCAGCCGAGTATGCGGCCGCGTCCCGAATCTCAGGTTGCACACTGGGACCTGACGGTCCCCTGGGGTTCACGCGCCGAGGAAGTTCAGCGAGTAATTGCCCTGGGGGCGACGCACAAGTGGGATGTGCTCGAAGAAGTGGCGCACGTTCAGTGGAGTACTCTCGCTGACCCGGAAGGCAATCTTTTCTGCATCGCCGAACATCCACCGGTCAATAGGTAGCCGGTAGCCGGTGTCCTCATAACAGGGAAGTACCCTCGGGTGGATCTATTCGCCCAGGTGCTTTCCGACATTGTATTTTCGAGATTCCGTTCTTCGGCACCGGGCGCCGAGCAGCGTCGCGTTGCTGGTAGTTTGCGGGCTGTTCTTCACCATTTGGCCGCGCGGGTTGAACATCCGCGGCAAGCGCAAGCAACCGCACGCTCTGGGCGGCATTCTGGATGTTCGTCGCCGGGTACTTCGCTATATCTACGAAGATGGGCCCAGTGCCTGCTGAGGGTGGATTTCCGGCAGGCCCATGTACTACCTGCGCAACGGCATGGCCTACCTGGGCCATCACGCGGGGCACCATCGCCGGGAATTTCCTGACTGAGAACGGCTGTCTAGGGGTGCTCACCGTGCACCCCACGGACGGCCCGGCCGCGATCGTTGAAATTGTAAGTACGGACTTCAACACGAAGGGCGTTGCCGGCTGCGCATCTGGACCCGGAAGATCCGTCCATTGCGGCCCTGCCGCTGGGGGAGATCACCCGGGCCGCAGAGGTCGCCGAGCTGGCCGCATTCTTGGCCAGCGGACGGTCCCGACACGTCACCGGAGCGACAATCGATATTACCGGCGCCGACTACGTACGCTAGAAGGACCAGTCAAGCGAGCCTATCCGTGTCCAAGGGTCCAACTACGGCGCACGGTGGCCCCAACGTTCCTAAGGAATTCATGTCTAACCAGCTCACCGCGGTGACTAGCTCACCGGTCCAGTTGCACCGCTTCATTGCCGACTGCATGCAGGCAGTCGGCGCATCCGCTGCGGATGCGGGGTACATGGCCGGGCAGCTGATTTCCTCCGAATTGGCGGGGCACGCCTCGCACGGACTGCGCCGCCTTCCAGAATATGTGGATCGGGCGGTCGCCGGCCACGCCAAGCCCGGCGCCCAGGCGACCGTGGACCTGGACAGCGGTGCCTTGGTGCGGCTGGACGCCCACGAAACCTATGGGCACTTTGCGCTGCGCGATGCGACCGCGCTCGCCGTAGAGCGATCCAAGAAGTACGGAATTTCGGCGGTAGCGGTGCACAGCAGCGAATATGCCGGGCGGCTGGCGCCCTTCTGCGAACAGGCCGCCGATGCCGGTGTGGTGACGCTGATCTTCGGCAACAACAATGGTGCCGGACAGATTGTGGTGCCGCCCGGTGGAACCCAAGCACGGCTCTCAACCAACCCGTTGGCAGCCGGGGTACCTCGCGCCGAGGCACCCCACCTGGTTATCGACTTCGCGACCAGCGCGGTGGCCAGCGGGCGTCTGGCCGAGGAACGGGATCGCGGCAACACGCTGTCCAAGGAATGGGTGGGCGCCGACGGGCTGCTGAAGCCTTTCGGCGGTTTCAAAGGCTTCGGTTTGGGGTTGCTAGTCGAGGCGCTCGGCGGAGCGCTTTCGGGTTCGCAGACGGTGTCCGAGCGGAAAACCGCAGACCACCAGGGAACGCTGATCATCGCCATCGACGTGGCTCAGCTGCGTGACCTGGAGGAGTACACGGCACAGATTGAAGAGTTCATCAATTACGTCAAGGGCAGCGAGCTGCAGGACGCGGCCGAACCCATCCGGGTGCCCGGGGAACGCGCGCCGGTTCCGGCGCAGATCGAAGCGGCCACGGCCATTACCTTGAACGTGAAGACCTGGGAGAACATGCAACGCGTGGCCGCAGCGCTTGAAGTTCAGATGCCAACGGAGATTTGAGAGCAGCCAACGGACACCGCGGAACTCTATCCCGGCTGGCCGCGACACGATCGATTAACGGTCATGAGACCGCCTCGTTAGCGTCGCTGAACCATTGAGTCCGGTTGAAGCCCGGAGGGCCGGAGCCTGCCAAGAGGATTCTAGGATCTCTCCGGGTACGTGCCGTCTCCCAGATCGGGATTCGCCAAGGACTGCAGCGGGTCATTGATGAAGATCCGTCGCCCGTCCATGCGCAGCCTGCGCAATCCTTCAAGGGTCATGCGGCGCGCGACGTCCGTGAAGGAATGCACGCGGGACATGTCAACGTGGACTTCGCTGAGCGAGGTGGAATCGGCCATGAGGTCTAAGAGCTCCGCGGCCGCAGTGAATTGCACGTTCCCCTGCAAGGTGAATACCTCGCGGCTGCTCTCTCGTTGCACTCCGACGACCTCCAGCAGGCCGTGGCTTGGCGCAAAAAGATGCAGCCCCATGTCCGCGGACAAGCGCTCAAAGGCACGCCGGGCGCGCTGGCTGTTGCCGTGCTCGTCCAGCCGCGGCGAAAAGCCGCCGATCCCCACCTGGTCGGGAAGCACCCCCACCAGGCCGCCGGCCACTCCGCTCTTCGCGGGAATGCCGACCCTGGTGAGCCAGTCTCCGGCACCGTCATACATTCCGGCGGTAGCCATCACCGCCATGACCTGGCGGGCTACATCCGTGTCGATGACGCGCTCGTGGGTGCGCGGTTGTACCCCGCCGTTGGCGAGGGTGGCCGCCATCATCGACAGGTCGGCCACGGTCACCAGAATTGAGCATTGGCGCGTGTAGCCGGCGACTACCTCATGCGGGTCGCTGGTGAGGATTCCGTAGCTGCGCAGCATATGCGCGGTGGCAAGGTTTCGATCCGCCGTAACGAGCTCGGAGGCGCAGACGCTTTCGTCGATGCGTAGTTCCCGGCCGGCAAGCTGCGAGAACATGCTCAGCGTGCGCGCCACACGTGCTTCGGGGTCCGCGCGCTCGCCGACGAGCAAGCCGTGCGTGGCGATGGCGCCTGCATTGATCATCGGATTCTTCGGGCGGTGCGTGTCGCCTTCGAGGGACAGCTCGTTGAAGGCTTCGCCCGAAGGCTCAACGCCAATGGACTCCAGCACTCGGTCTATTCCGCGGTCCATGATCGCCGCGGCGTAGGCGAAGGGCTTGGAGATGGACTGGATGGAGAATTCTGTGTCAACGTCACCGGCCGAATAGGTGCTTCCCGTGCCGGTGGTGACCGCCAAAGCAAACAGATCGGGGTTGGCTTCTGCTAGTTCCGGGATATAGCTTGCCGTCGCGCCTGTGGTGTCTTCGCGGAGCGTGCTGAGAACTTCGTTGAGGTAGTCAGGGATGGGAGTTTTCATGGCTTGGATCCTCATCGGCAGAATTGAACTAGCGGCGATTGGCTCAACATGGTGCGTTTAGAAACGGGTAAACTATTCCTGCGTTTCCAACCTAGCGCTTTAACCAAGGCATTTCATGCACCCGCGGGCTTTTCCACGCAGACCGTCGCTTGCCGTTCGGAGCGGATCCGCGGGTTCGACTTTCCCACCCAAGACGATACTTTGGCGGGGAAGCAGGTACGGGTTTAGCCGAGACGTGCCTGACCAGCGGAGGCCACGCAGCGTTCGAGGATGGGCTCCACCGCTTGGGAAGTTTCATCCGCCAGCCCGCGGACCGTTGCCGCGCCGATTAGTTCGGGATGCTGGAGCAGAGCGAGCCGGTGACCCGCTAAGTCTCGGGGATCAGATGGCACCCATGGGAGGCCTGCTTGCTCGGTGAGTCGGCGGAAGGCCGCTGGCAATGCCATAAAGGCAAGAGTACTCCCCAGATCTGGACCGTCAGTTGCCAGATTCTGGGGAGTACTCTTGCTATCTACAGCGGGGTTACGTAGGCTCCTGCGATGCCGCCGTCCACCAGGAACTGGCTCGCGGTGATGAAGGAAGAATCATCGGAGGCAAGGAAGGCTACCGAGGCCGCCAACTCATCTGGTTCCGCGAAGCGTCCCAATGGCACATGCACCAGGCGGCGAGCGGCGCGCTCCGGGTCCTTGGCGAAGAGCTCTTTCAACAACGGGGTGTTCACCGGTCCGGGGCACAAGGCATTGACGCGGATGCCCTGCCGGGCGAATTCCACACCGAGCTCACGGCTCATGGACAGCACCCCGCCCTTGGAAGCCGAGTAGCTGATCTGGCTGGTTGCCGCACCCATGACCGCGACGAAGGAAGCGGTGTTGATGATGGAGCCCCGGCCTTGTTCCTGCATGTAAGGCAGCACGTGCTTGCAGCAGTAGTACACGCTGGTCAGATTGACCTCCTGCACCTTGCGCCAAGCGTCGATGCCGGTATCCAGGATGGAAGCATCGTCTGCCGGGGAAATCCCCGCGTTATTGAATGCGATATCCACCGAGCCGTAGGTCGACTTGGCTGTGGCGAACAGGTTCTTGACGTCGTCCTCATTGGTGACATCGGTGCGGACGAAAAGCCCGCCGACTTCCGCGGCGGCTTTCTGGCCGATGTCCTCGGCACAGATATCGCCAATGACCACCTTGGCACCTTCATGGGCCAAGCGCTTGGCCGTGGCCAGCCCGATGCCGGAGGCACCGCCGGTAATAGTGGCGACTCGTCCGGCAAGCCGATTGGTGACCAAGCCGTTGTATGGGGCCGTTTCGCTCATTTGATGGTTCTCCTTGTTAGTGATTTGTTTTAGTTGGATGATGCTTTGCGGGTAAATCAGCTTTCGGTGTCAATGAAGACGTTCTTGACCTCGCTGAAGGCTTCCAGCGCATCCGGCCCCAGCTCGCGGCCGAGTCCGGATTTCTTGTAGCCGCCGAAAGGCGTGGAATAGCGCACAGAGGAATGGGAGTTCACCGACAGGTTCCCGGCCTCGACCCCGCGGGCCACGCGCAGGGCGCGGCCCACATCCCGAGTCCAGATGGATCCGGAGAGCCCGTACTCCGAGTCATTGGCAATGCGGATAGCATCGGCCTCGTCCTCGAATGGGATCACCGCAACGATCGGTCCGAAAATCTCTTCGCGCAGGATCCGGTCCTGCGGATCTTCGGGAACCACGACCGTAGGCGGGAACCAGTAACCCTCGCCCTGGGGGATCTTTCCCTGGTAGGCGATATCGCTGCGTGGGTTTCCTTGTTCATCGAGCAGGAACGAAGACACCGTTTGCAATTGCTTGGCGGAGACCAAAGGGCCCATCACCGTAGCTTCGTCGCTCGGGTCCCCGACGGTAACCGCCGCGACGGCCTGGGTGAATTGCTCCATGAACTCATCCAGAACGCTGCGCTGCACCAGGATCCGGGAGCGGGCACAGCAGTCCTGTCCGGCGTTGTCGAAAACTCCACCCGGTGCCTGGGCGGCTGCCTTGTCGAGGTCTGCATCAGCGAAGATGATATTGGCGCTCTTGCCACCCAGCTCCAGGGTGACCCGCTTCAGCTGATCCGCGCATCCGCGCATGATCCCCTGGCCCACTTGGGTGGACCCGGTGAAGACCACCTTCCGGATGTCGGGATGGGTGACAAAGCGCTCGCCGACTACAGAGCCCTTGCCCGGGATGACGATGAAGACGCCCTCCGGGAGGCCGGCCTCCCGGGCTAGCTCGCCCAGGCGGATGGCGGTCAACGGGGTCAGCTCGGCTGGCTTGAGCACGACAGTATTGCCTGCGGCCAAGGCCGGGGCGAATCCCCACCCTGCGATAGGCATCGGGAAATTCCACGGCACAATGATTCCGACGACACCCAGGGGTTCGTGGAAGGTCACGTTCACTCCGCCTGCGACGGGAATCTGCTTGCCGAAGTTCCGTTCCGGGGCTGCTGCGTAGTAGTTCAGCACGTCCCTGACGTTTCCGGCCTCCCATCGGGCGTTGCCAATAGTGTGCCCGGCATTGAGTACTTCCAGCTGGGCCAGATTCTCGAGGTCGCGGTCGACTGCGTCCGCGAATCTGCGCAGCAGCGCGGCGCGCTCTGCGGGGGCCACCTGGCTCCATGCGGGAAAAGCCTCGGAGGCTCGGGCAATGGCGGCATCCGCCTGCGCGGTATCAGCCAGCGCGACGTCCTGGACTGCTTGCCCAGTAGCCGGGTTGATCACGGTAAAGGTGTCTTTCACTGCGGTATCAGTGCTCATAGCGCTTCCTGTGGTGTCTGGATAGTTTTGCGGGTGGCGTAGTCGTGGGATGCCTGGACGAAAGCCTGCATCAGCCGGATGTCGTCCAGATTCTCTTCTGGGTGGAACTGCGTTCCCAAGACCCAACCCGGGGCCTGCGGCATTTCAACGATTTCCACCGTTCCGTCGCTGGCCCGCGCGGTGACCGCCAACCCCTTGGCAACGTCCAGCAGGGACTGGTGGTGATAGCACGGAGCGCTGGCCCGGCTTCCGAGAATCTGCTCAGCCAGCGAACCGCGCACGGTGGTGAAATCCACCGTGCCGAATACGCCGGGAGCCGGCTGGTACTTTTCGGCTGCTTCCGGAAGCACGTCAGGCAGGTGCTGGTTCAGGGTTCCGCCCTGCTGCACGTTGAGCACCTGGGCGCCTCGGCAGATGGCGAACAGCGGAACTGCTCGCTCCAGCGCGGCGGCTGCCAAAGCCATATCGTGCAAATCCCGCTCGGGTTGCGCCGCCGTGCGCGGATGCGGTTGCTGCCCGTAGTTGGCAGGATCCACATCCACGCCGCCAATGACAATCAGCCCGTCCAGGATGTCCAAGACAGCGAGGTCGGTGGCAACCGGTGGCAGGAGCATTGGCGTCCCGCCGGCTGCGACCACCGATTTGATGTACTTGCCCGGGACAATGGCCGCGGTGCTTTCCCAGACACCCCATTTGGCTTCCTGCCAGTAGGTGGTCAGCCCGATGCGTGGTCTGCGCTGCGCCGCTGGGTCCGATGGATAGTTCACTTGTAGTTGTCCTTCGTGATCAGTGGCGTTCGAAGCCGCGGGAAACTTCCCAGTCGGTGACTGCCGCGTTGAACTGCTCGATTTCCACGTCCGCGTAGCGGGTGTAGTGCTCCACGACTTCCTTGCCGAAGATTTCCAAGGCGATCTTCGAATTCGCGAAGAGCTCACGGGCCTCGGCCATGGTTTGGGGCACGTGCTGGGCTCCGGAATCGTAGGCGCTTCCGGTTACCATTTCGGGTAGTTCCAGTTTCTTCTCGATGCCGTAGAGCCCGGCCGCCAGCATGGCTGCCATGGCCAGGTACGGGTTGGCATCCGCACCGGGCAAGCGGTTCTCCATGCGTGCACCGTAACCCTTGCCTACGAGCCGGACCGCGCAGCTGCGGTTGTCCAGCCCCCAGGCGACGGCGGTAGGTGCGAACGAACCCTTGGCGAAGCGCTTGTAGGAGTTGATATTCGGAGCGTAGAACAGCGTGAATTCCCGCATGGTGGCCAAGACGCCGGCGATGAAGTGGTTGTACATCTCGGTGCGTTCTCCGCGGGCTTCGTCCCAGAAGGCCAGCGAGCCATCTAGCTTGCGCAACGACATGTGGATATGGCAGCTGGATCCTTCGCGCTGGTTGGGCTTGGCCATGAAGGTGATGGATTGCCCGCGCTGCGAAGCCATGTGCTTTGCGGAGAGCTTGTAGAAGGTGTGGTTGTCGCCCGTGGTGACCACGTCGTCGTATTTGAAGGCGATCTCGTGCTGTCCGAAGTTGCACTCGCCCTTGGCCGATTCGACGATCATGCCCGATTCGTACATGGCGTTGCGGATATCGCGCAGCAGCGGCTCGACGCGCATTGAACCCAGGATCGAGTAGTCAACGTTGTGCTGATTGGCCGGGGTGAGATTCCGGTAGCCGCGCTGCTGGGCATCTTCGTAGGAATCGTTGAAGATCAAGAATTCCAGTTCAGTGCCTGCCATGGCGCGCAATCCCAGTGCGGAGGCTTTTTCCTGCTGCGCCTTGAGCAGGGACCGCGGGGCCACTGGAACCGGGCGTCCGTCCGTGGTGGCCAAGTCGGTCTGGATCAGTGCCGTGCGTTCCAAGTACGGAACTGGGCGGATGGTGTCGTAATCGAGCACGAACTCCATGTCGCCGTAGCCGGTATCCCAGCTAGTCAGCGAGTAGCCTTCCACGGTGTTCATCTCGGTATCCACTGCCAGCAGGTAGTTGCAGGCTTCGGTGCCGTGGTTCAGCACGGTGTCCAGGAAGAACTGGGCGTGGACGATTTTTCCCTGGAGCCGGCCCTGCATGTCGGTGAAGGCGAGGATGACCGAATCATAGGCGCCGGTGCGAATGCCGTCGGTCAGCTGTTCAACGCTCAGCATGCGTTCGTTCTTCGCGGCTTTGACGAGTTCTTGGATGTCTTGCATGGAGAATGTTCCTTCGATTGTCGGGATTTGGTTCATTGGCTGGGGCCGGCTTATTTCAGGGCATTTTCTTCGGACTCCAGAATGGCGAATTCTTCTTCGGGCGCGCTGGCAACCAGGCGATGCCGGCTATAGAACCAGAAGTACGCGATTGCCAGGGCGAAGACACCTGCGGTGATTCCTGCCGCGAGGATGTCCACGACGAATGTTGCGATGAGAGCGATGATAGCCAGCACCAGTGCAATGGAAGTGGTGACGATGCCGCCCGGGGTGCGATATCCGCGGGGCAGATCGGGTTCCTTGATCCTCAGGACAATGTGGCTCAGATTCAGCAGCACGTAGGAGACGGTGGCTCCGAAGACGGCGATATTGATCAGTTGGTCGCCATTGCGGATGACTGCGGCCAGGATGAAACCAATGGTGCCTGGAACTAGCAGGGCGACCCAAGGAGTGTGGCGGGAGCCGGTCAGCGACAGGACCCGGGGCAGGTAGCCGGCACGGGAAAGGGCGAATAGCTGCCGGGAGTAGGCATAAACAATGGAGAAGAAGCTGGCCACCAGACCTGCCAAGCCTGCGTAATTCACGAAGTTCGCCAACGCCGAATTCTGTCCGTAGGCTTCGCGCAGGGCCTCGGGAAGCGGTGATCCGGAGACGCTCATGGCCTCGGCGCCAGCGACTCCTGGGACCAGGATGAGCACGGCAGCACCGGAGAAGACCAAGAAGATGACTGCGGTAATGATGCCCTTGGGCATATCGCGTTTCGGATCTTGCGATTCTTCGGCAGCCAGAGGAACGCCCTCTACTGCGAGGAAGAACCAGATGCCGAAGACAAGTGCAGCGAGGGTTCCGGAAACGCCGAAGGGCATGAACGCGGAGGAACCGACTGAACCATCTGGAACGATGTCGAAGAGGTTGCTCGGCTCAAAGTGCGGAATTAGACCAAAGACTGTGACCACTAGTGCCACGATGGCGATAGCGGTGATGCCGAACATCAACTTGAGCGCTTCGCCCACGCCCCACATGTGGATGCCGATGAAAACAATGTAGGTGACCAGATAGACGGGCCAGGAATTGGTCATCCCGAACAGGCCGAGAGCTTCGATGTAGCCGCCAATGAAGGTAGCGATGGCGGCGGGAGCCACGGCGTACTCGATGAGCACCGCCATGCCGGTGGCGAAGCCGCCTAGCGGCCCCATGGCTCTGCGGGCGAAGCCGTAGCCAGCGCCGGCCGTGGGCAGCGTCGAGGACATTTCTGCCAAGCCGAACACCATGCAGGTGTACATGATGCCCATCAGAACGAAGGCAATGAGCAGTCCGCCCCAGCCGCCAGCGGCCAAGCCGAGATTCCAGCCTGAAAAATCACCGGAAATAACGTAGGCGATGCCCAACCCGGCAAGCAGGATCCAGCCTGCGGCGCCTTTCTTGAGCTGCCTATGTTGTAGGTAGTCTTTGTCAACCGATGCGTAGTCGATATGTGAATTCTTGGTCATGTGAGCTTCCTCGGTCCATGAGTCCTGAATCTAATGGACTGAAATCAGTCCTTTGCATGCGCTCAACTGTGGCAGGGGTCACGGAGGAAAGTCAATAGGTTGTTTTGAAATAGCACCTGGCAAGAAGAAACGATTGGTGTTTTCTTGAACCAAATAGTGTGACATTCTTGGATCATGGCCGAAACTAAACCATTGGATTCCCGGGAAGGGATGAGGTTCCTCGGGCAAGTTCGCCGAGGAAACGTCTTCGAGGAGACCCTCGGGCAACTTTTGCGCGCCATGAGGCTCGGCGTCTTCCCGCCCGGCGAAAAGCTGCCCGCAGAAAGGGAGCTTGCGGAAGCCCTGGGTGTTTCGCGTGCAACGTTGCGCGATTCTTTGGCGGAACTGCAGAGCGCCGGCTACTTGCAGGTGCAACGCGGCCGCTACGGTGGAACAGTTGTTGCTGCCCATCCGAACACTCACGAGAATCCATTGGATGATTCGGACCGTGCACGCATTGAAGATGTGCTGGCCTTCAGATCGGTTGTCGAACCTGCTGCAGCGGAATTGGCCGCAGGAGCGTCGCTCACTGCTACTCAGCGAACCAATTTGATGCTGGCGCACGAAGCTGTCAATTCAGCTGACGAGTCGAACTACCGACCGCTGGATGCCCGGCTCCATGTCATGATCGCCGATTTATCGGCCTCTGGCATGCTGGCAAAATCCGTTGCAGAGGCACGCGACGCAACCAGCGAACTGTTGGATCGGATTCCGTTCCTCAAGCCGAATATCGCCCACTCAAGCCGTCAGCATGAGGACATCTTGAACGCCATACTCCGCGGCGATGGGGCAAGCGCGAAGAAGCTGATGCAAGAACACCTTGATGGCACCGCGACTCTGCTGCGCGGATTCTTGGACTAGTCGTTGTAAATGTGCGGCAGTTGCGAAGTTCTGGATTTTTGCCTTGATCCCGCCTAGATATCCGTGATTGTCCTAGGCAGTGCGGCGTTCCACACCTGAATGCGTGCAATGACCACGGGAAGGCCGGGGCAGAGCGTAAGTATCCTCTTGGGATTGCGGCATGCAGGCAAGCCGCTGGCCGGCAATGATTCGTTCCATGGGAAAGCACGTAGCTCCTGGAACCGCAATCGGTGCGCGTTTGCGTTCTCGCCTGCCGATAATGCCCATTGGCCCAGTAGCAGGGTGTCGGAGACACTGGCAGTAGGCCCTGCCAACACAGGGAAGTCTTGCCATCTGAAAGGACGAGATCATGTACTTTATTGTCGTTAAGTTCCAAGTTAAGCCCGAATGGTCAGAACGCTGGCCGGAACTGGTACGCAACTTCACCGAAGCCACCCGGCAGGAACCGGGAAACCTCTGGTTCGATTGGTCCCGTAGCATGGAAGATCCGAACGAGTATGTGCTGGTTGAAGCATTCCAAGATGATGCCGCTGGCGTTCATGTCGGCAGTGACCACTTCAAGCAGTCCATGATCGACATGGCCCCGGCCTTGGTTGAGACCCCCCGGATCGTGAGCCGGCAGATTGAAGGGGATACCTGGGACCGCATGGGCGAGCTGGAGATCGGCTAGCTCGAGCATTGCTTGAGTTCTGGAATACTGCGGCAAGGCCAGATGCAGCTGCGACTCAAAATTGATGTTCGCGGCGCGCATCGACAAGATGGGGACATGGGATACAACGATTCACTAGCTGGCCTTGCCTCAGTTCAGAAGGCTTTCGCCTTATTGGACGTGGTGGCTGCTCATAACCGGGGCATGGCAGCCAAGGAGATCGCGGCAGCACTGCAGATGCCTCTGCCTACCGTTTACCGCCTGCTCAAGACCCTTACCCTGTCGGGCCATCTGGTCCACTTGCGCGACGAGGGCCTCTACGCGTTGGGCTACAAGCTGCATGCCCTGGATAGTTCCCTGCGTCGGCAGGTGGGAACCCCGCCGTCGGTGGCTCGGTTGATCCGGGAACTTCATGTGCGGGCGGACGCCGCCGCATACTATGCGGTGCACCGTGGCGAAGATATTGTCGTCGCGCACGTCGTTGAGTCAGCGACCCGTCCGCGGATCACCCCGATGGGGTTCGGTTTCAACAATGGTGCCCATGCGACCGCCTTCGGCAAGGTGCTGCTCGCCGCCATGGACGCCGAGCGGTGCAGCGCTTACCTGGAAAAGCATGGCATGCCGGGGATGACCTCTGCGACGATCTGCGATTCGCAGAGTTTTGCCGTCGAGCTGGATTCCGTGCGGGAGACCGGCATCGCTATCGAACAGGAAGAATTCATCCGGGGTGCATCGTGCATGGCTGCTCCGGTCACCACACCCGCGGGACAAGTCATTGGCTCGGTCGCGGTCTCGATGTCCCCGGAAGAGTTCCAAGCCAGCCAGCCAGAAGTCTCCGTCTTGCTGCGCGATGTGGCCTCAAGGGTTAGCCGTGCCCTGCGCGGTACTTCGCTACTGGACGCCGCCAGCGCCCAGTAGCGAAGCACCGCAGCCAGCTAGAGCTTGGCCTGGGCCATTTGCTGGATGATGTATTCGGCTTGGCGAATGGCCAGCGCCACGATGGTCAACGTGGGGTTGGCGGCGGCTCCGGTGGTGAATTGCGAACCATCGGAAATGAACAGGTTCGGCACGTCATGGGCCTGGCCATAGGCGTTGACCACCCCGTCCTCGGGACGATCGCTCATGCGCGCGGTTCCGAGATTGTGCGTTGAGGGGTACGGGGGCGTGTGGTGGGTGGAGCGTGCACCGACCGCTTCGAAGAGCAGCGAACCTTGCTGATAGCCGTGCGTTCGCATGGCGACATCGTTGGGGTGGTCATCGAAATGGACATTGGGCACGGGCAAGCCCAAGCGGTCGGTCACGGTGCTGTTGAGCGTGATCCGGTTGCTTTCCTGCGGCATGTCCTCGCCGGTGATCCACATTCCCGCGGTGCTCAGGTAGTCGTCCAAGAGGGCAGTGAATTCCGGACCCCAGCCGCCAGGCTCCACGAAGCTGGCGAGGAAGGCTGGCCCCAGCGCGATGGTCTCCATGTAGTAGCCGCCGCAGAATCCACGGTCCGGGTCATGCCGGGACTCATCAGCGATCAGCCCGGCCATGGTCTCGCCGCGGTGCATATTCACCGGCTGGTCGAACTTCGCGTAGACGCTTCCGGTGGTGTGGCGCATGTAGTTGCGCCCCAGCTGGCCCGAGGAGTTCGCCAGTCCGTCGGGGAACAACGGGGATGCTGAAAGCATCAGCAGGCGTGGAGTTTCGATGGAATTGCCGGCAACGGCCACGATGCGGGCCCGTTGACGTTGCGGATTTCCCTCGGAGTCGATGTAGATGACTCCGTCCACCTTGCCCGCCGCGGTGTGGGTAACCTGCACGGCGTGCGAGTCAGGACGCAAATCCAGCAGACCGGTGCGCAAGGACTTGGGAATTTCCGAGACCATGGTGGACCATTTGGATTTGTTCTTATCGCCTTGGAAATTGAAGCCATCCTGGATCGATGCCGGTCGCCCGTCATAGGGCTCGGCATTGGTGGCATAGGGCCCGGTGGCGTATTGGCGGTAGCCCAGGCGCTGAGCTCCGTTGGCAAAAACCTTGTAGTTGTTATTCGCCGGCAGCGGTGGACGGCCATGGCGGTGGGTGCTGCCCATTTTCTGCTCGGCGCGGTCGTAGTACGGTGCCAGATCTGCCAAGGTGATCGGCCAGTCCAGCAGATTGGCCCCATCAACTCGTCCGTAGGTGCTGCGGGCCTTGAACTCGTGGGCTTTGAACCTTGGTGTGGCTCCGGACCAGTGGGTTGTGGTTCCGCCGACCGCCTTGACGATCCAGGCTGGCAGGTTCGGGAAGTCGCGCGCGACCCGCCATGAACCCGAGGTGGTGCGTGGATCCAGCCAAGCCATCTGGTTGAAGGCGGCCCATTCATCCTGGTGGTAGTCCTCGTTTTTCAGGTGCGGGCCAGCTTCCAGCAGGACAACTTTGACCCCCTTGGTCACCAGTTCGTGGGCCAAGGTTCCGCCACCGGCACCCGAACCGATGATGACGACCACAGAGTCGTCATCATGATCGTGCACGGCTGATTTTTCTTCGGCGCTCATCGAGTATTCCCTTCCTCAAGGATTCCTGAATCACCCAGGACATTGCCCGCGGGCGGAGTGTTTGCTGCAGGTGCATAAGCGGTCACGGCGTAGGGAAGCGGGCCCAGCTCCGGCACGGCCTCTTCGCTTTCCTCAATGCGCGGCTCGGGCAACCAGTTCAGATCGTTGAAGCCACGGTTGATATAACCACCTTGAGAGAACGATTCCCCTTCGTAGCCCAGCGCCTGCTGCACTTCCGGGTCATCGTAGAGATTGAGGACTACGGTGCGGCGGATGAAGGCGAAGAACTCCAGATCCGCGATGCGCTTGAGCACGGCCAGCGCACGGTCAGCGGGCAGGTCCAGGAAATGCTCTTCACTGAGCGTATCCAGAGTCATCAGGCCCTGGGTCAGCGCCATGCGGAACCAGCTGGATTCAGCCGAAGCCTCAATGATTTTCTCGGTCATGCGCTCATAGGGCCCATCAGGGAATTGCGCATGCGGAAAGGAAACCCGGATGATCCGGGTTAAGATCCGACGTGCCTCATCAGAGAGCTCAAGAGCGTTAAGAGATGAATATTTTGCGGGGAACACCATCGTTGTCACCTCATCTACTAGACGGTCAGGTCACGGCCCGTGCCGGTTCCAACGGGGAACCGGCCACAAGGCCTTAACTGAATTGTGTATCCTGCGTCACAGTACCGCTAGGGCTGTTATCAGCTGGTGAGAATGCATTCCGCGGGACCTAGCGGCGAGCAGAAGCGCTTTATCGCTCAGTGAGAACGGTGCTATCGCGACGCTGGGAACAGGGCACAAGCTGGGCACATTCGACGGGCTAGCCAGCCCGCCGACCAGTCTGAGCAGTATCCAACAGGAGGAATCACCATGGCAGAATCCACTGCAGGCGTAGCGCTGATCACCGGAGCGGGACGAGGGATCGGCCGAGCCATTGCCGAGCGATTGGCCGATGACGGGCAGGATATTATCGTCGCTGACATCCCGGGAGCCCAGGAGAACATCGATGCAGTGGTGGCCGCCGTTGAACAGCGCGGGCGCCGCGCGGTCGGGGTGACGGGAGATGTTTCGAACCCTGAGGATGTGCAGCGCATGATCGCTGAAGGCACCGGCGCCCTGGGGGACCTGACGGTATTCGTGGCCAACGCTGGCATCGCGCAGGTGGACGAGATCTTGGATGTGAAACCCGAAGCGCTGGATCGCATGCTTGACGTGAACATCAAGGGAGTTTTCTACTCCTACCAGTTAGCGGCCAAACGCTTCATTGAGCAGGGTACCGGCGGGAAAATCATCGGTGCGGCATCCATTGTCGCCTTCCGCCCATTCCCCATTCTTGCCTCCTATTCGGCGACCAAATGGGCGGTGCGTGGTCTGACCCAAGCAGCCGCCATGGAGTTCGCCAAGCACGACATCACGGTCAATTCCTATGCCCCGGGAGTGGTGGGAACGGCAATGTGGGACCTGATCGACGAGCGGCTCACCGCCCGTGACGGAACCCCGCGCGGCAGCGCTCTGCAGGCGCAGGTAGACAATATCTTGGCCGGACGCGTCTCCGAGCCAGCAGACGTAGCCAAGCTGGTGTCGTATCTGGCTGGACCGGATTCGGATCATATGACCGGCCAGACGGTCCTGATTGACGGCGGGATCAACTTCTCCTGACGCGCAAACTGGAAGGAGAGTCGCCGTGGAGCACCGTTGCTCCACGGCGGATTCCTTGGCCTCATCCGGTTGGCGGCCTCGAATCATAAACACGGCATGGGCGCTAGGCGCCCGCAGGTCTGTGTTACGGCCTGAATCAGAGTCCGGGCTCAGCATCCATCACAGCGTTGCACCACGGTGCTGATCAGCCGGTCCAGGCGCAGCGCCAACTGGAGGTCCAGATCCCGTGAGGAATCTCTTTCCATCCCGGGCCAATAAGCTCGTTGATCCGCTCCAGCCGGTTATACAGGGTGTTGGCATGGTGCTGGGAAGTCTCCAGATAGGTAGACAGGGTAAGCGACAGATCACTGCCTCGTTCCGAGTCATAATCCAGACTCTTCCCAATACCTGAAGGTCGCGTCATCCCTCGCGCGGTTCGATCGCTGCCACTTCGACGGTTTCCAATCTCGGGTGCAGATGGTCTCGGTGCTCAACCATTCCCGTGACCCAGCTGATCGCCAGCCCGTCCTCGGTGTCCTCGAGGATGGCCAGATTGTTATCGAACCACGGCCCCTTGATGCCGTTCCAGCGAAAGGGCGGGTCCGGCACGTGAGCCCTGCGCGCCATCCAAGCCCCGAACGGGACGGCCGGCCCCAAGGCCAAGGCTGCGGCAAAGTAGCGCATAAACCGGGGCAGCGGGTTGCGAATGGGCGAACACACAGCTTGCAGGATCCTGCTCCCATTCTCGCGTTCGACCTCGGAGACATAGGAGAAATGCACGTCGCCGGAGAGGAACGTGACGGACTGCGGGGCGGGCCCGCGCTTGCCATCGGCGACCTCGGTGGCCCACCGGGCGACGTCCTGGAAGCTTTTTTGGAACGCCGCCCAATGCTCAAGGTCCACGGCCCGGCGCAGTCGTTCGCCCAGCCACGCCCGGGCCGGGCCGCGTTCCCCGGAGGAACTGGCCTCGTTCCACGCTTCCACGTGATGCAGGCCCATGGGCAGCAGGAAGGGCAGTGAGGTAGCGACCAGCAGGTGGCGGAATCCGCCTTGCATGTGCTCTTCGAGCCACGCACTTTCCGGTGGATCGAGCAGGCCACGCGCTTCGGGGTCAAGGCTGCGGGAAGCACGGGAGTCCACCACGATCAGCCGCACCGTATCCCAATCGCGGCAGTAGCTCCAGCGGTATTCTTCCGGTGCGGCATCGACGCGCTCGGCGAACCGGTCCAAGTCGGCAGTGATATCCAATTCTTCGGGACCGGTGTGGGCCGCGATGCGTTGCCACAGTGGATCTGCAGCCCGCCCCTCGGGGGAGAGGTTGCCCAGGTGCTGATAGATCCAATATGAGCCGAGGCCCGCAACAATGCGTTCGTGCCACCAGCTTCTCTGCTCCATGTCTTGTTTCCAACTGCGCGAGGAGTTCCAATCGTCGCGGATGTCGTGGTCGTCGAAGATCATGGCGCTGGGCAGGGTGGAAAGAAGCCAGCGGTTGGCCGGGTCCGACCAAGCCAACCGGTACAGGTGGGCGTATTCCTCGAAGTCCTTCAGCTCCGCCCCGGGTTCGTCCCTGATATCGCGCCGGCTGCGGATGAACTCGCGCATCTGGTCACTGGTGGAGTCCGCATAAACCTGATCCCCGAGGAAGAGCATCAAATCCAGCCACGGTCCGTGCGCCGGGCCCGCCATGGACAGGGCATAGGCGCGCATCGCGTCAACTCCGTGCTTGCGGTTGCCCGCCGCGTCGTGCGGAATGCTGGTGCGGCAGGACCCGAAGGCCAGCCGTGGATTCTTGGCCGGGTCGATGGTGGCGATGATCGATTCGGGGAAACCATCATCGCGCGGCCAGACCAGTTCCCCATCCAGATGCACGCTGTAGGGATTGACGCTTCCAACCTCCAGTCCCGTCACCTCGACTAACGCATAGTGGTGGCCGTGGGCACTAAAAGTCGGCGCACGCCAGGTGTAGTCACCGCAACGGACCTCGACGGTGCAAGACCGAGCTGTCTCCACCCAGATACTGGCGGAGGTGGCATTCACGTGGCGCAGCATCGGGCCAAGGACAAGGTCCTGATCGTTTCGGTGGCTCATCGAATTCCCTTCCTGATGGTGCAGGTCAACCAAGAATGGCACAACAACATCGTGGGGGATAGGCCCGGCTGCCGGGCACGGGATCAGATGCTGCCTAGGATGGGCTGATGAGTGAATCCCCGTTTCTGCAAACCCGCCGCCGCTTCGTGGCCGCCGCGCCTTCAGAGATCTTTGAACTGCTCAGGGATCCCGCCATGCACCCGGTCATCGATGGCTCCGGTACGGTGCGGGCCTCGAATGCGGTGGGAAGCAAGCTGACCTTGGGCAGCGAGTTCGGCATGCAGATGCGCTTGGGGGTCCCGTACCGGATCAGCAATACCGTGGTGGAATTCGAGCAAGACCGGCAGATCGCCTGGCGGCACTTCAGCGGGCATCGGTGGCGCTACGAGCTGGAAGCTGTAGGGTCAGGGACAATGGTCAGCGAAACCTGGGACGCGAGCCGGGTGCGGCACCAATGGCTGCTGAGGCTGATGGGCTTCACCCGGAACACCGGGCCCAATATGGAACGCACCCTGGAACGGCTGGCCGCGCAGTTCCCAGAGACCACCGAGTAAGGGCCTTTTCCCCTGAGTAGCTCGTCGATGACGAGGCAAAACACCGTGCCCAGTCGCAGCGACGCGTTCTTGCACAAGTTCACCGAGCTCATCGGCGGTCCACTGGGAAAACACAGCAATTCGGGGCGGATCAACCCGGGCTTCTTCACCATCGAGCGAGTGCTGGTGCTCCTCACCGCAGTGGCCGCTTTGTTGGCCATCGCCTCCAAGAACGCCTGCCAGCTCAACGGCTGGGGCGGCACAAACACCTACACCTGGGCCTGCTATTCGGACTGGACTGCGCTCTTCAGCCCCCGGGATCATCCTGGCGGTGGCGTTCCTGGCCGTTTCCGTGGTGCCGGGGATGCCCGAGAGGGGGCCCTATGTTCTGTGTCAAGCAATTTTGAGCTCCGGAACGTCATAGAGTGACCCGTCACGGATCATGGCGAACAGGACGGTGAGCCAATGCGATGAGTGCTTGGTTGTGGCGTTTTCCCTGCGTCCGTTTCCGGTCATAGTAAGCACGGCTTGTCGGGTCGAACCTGATCGAGGCGAACGCCGAGAGGAAGAGCGCTCGCTTCAGCCGTTTGTTGCCTGAGTGGCTGACGCGTTCGGACTTGATCGAGGTGCCAGACTGGCGCGTGGTTGGTGCCAGCCCGGCGTAAGAGGACAGTGATGCGGCGCTGGTGAAGGTTTTGCCGGAGGTCTAGCGATGATGATCGCGGCGGTCCTGACGGCGACCTCTGGCATGGATGTCAGGACCGGGTAAAGAGGGTGGGCCTCCACCAGGGATTCCAAATGCGTGGCCACGTCCACTCGCTGGGCATGCAACGAGATCAGCTGGCGGGCAAGGTGCGGGATGACCACTCCGGCAGCATCGGTGCCGACCACGACCACTGTTTGCTCATCCAGTGCGTCCATGATGGCCCCGGCCCAGGCGGTGTGCCGGCGGGCTCCCTGCTTCTTGAGCTTCGCATCGATCCGTGCTTTGCCAGCATGCTTCAGCTGCGCCGGGGTGGGCCAAGCAGAGAAGACTTCCAAGACGGCGTCGTGTTCCAGCCACGGTCCGAGGATCCGTTCCAGTGGCGGCGGATCTGGGTGAACAGCCCGCGGATCCGGTTGCTGGTCTGAGTGATCTGACGGGCTAGATCCTGGTCGAATCCGGTGAGCGTGCCGAGGGTGGCTTTCTCTTCGTCAGAGACCTGGATGCTACGGAGGGTATGCGGCATGGTGCGAGCCGTATTCGCGATGATGATGGCATCCTTTCCGTCGGTTTTGGCCGTGCCGGGATACATGTCTGCGATGCGGCGCATCGAGAGCCCAGGCAAATAAGCGACGGGGATACTCAGGTGCTGAGCGACGGCAACGGCCAGCGCGCCGATGGTGGCTGGCTGATCTACGATCACCAAGACATGTCCTTGAGCTAAAAGCTTCTGATACACGGCTGTGAGTTTAGCTTCGTCGTTGGGCAGGGTCTTGTTCCAGACTTTGGTGCCATCTTGGGTGACGGCGCAGGCCCAGTGGCCTGTTTTCCCGACGTCCAGGCCGAGGAAAATATCGACATCCGTGGTGATCATGGCAAGTGCTCCATTGAACTAGTTTTTTGTTCAAGGTCGACCAACCGTCGGTAGCGAAGCCTTACATCCACGTTATGACAAGCGTCCGTTTTTGGGGCCGCGCCCCTGATTAGCAATCACCTCGCTGCCATACGCATCTCGGTGGCAACACCCCCTGGACTACTGGATAAGCAGGGGCAGGACGCCATGCCGAGATTGGCCGGCCGACGGCTCCTATGTTCCTCGGAGTTAAGGAGCTGTCAACAACATAACGGGAGGCATCACTGTGTTAGTCCAGACGTGCTTGAACCGTGGCGAGTAGGCACTGTTCGAGGATGAGCTCCACGGTCTGGGACGTTTCGTCCACCAGCCTGCGGGCCGTTGCCTCGCCGATGAGCTCGGGTAGCGAAAGGATTCCCACAGCTCCTGAAACCCAGCTCGGAATGTCAGCCCGGTTGAAGGTGCTACGCAATTCATAAGTGCATCGGTGTGCGTCACGGCGGCTCATGGAGGAGCGCGCACGATGTCTAAGTGAATCGTGGATCCTTCTAGGACTCGTCCCTTTTCAATTCATCTTCAAAGACCATTCTTAATCGTTCAATCATGGGTGATTCGATCATGCTAAGGTCGAGGGCTGTGATAAGGACGTTCACAGCGCTATAGCGCTTGATGACTCCCTTGTAGGTCAAGGCGGCAGCTGCCACGAGCCCAACAACACCCCAGATCCATGTGTAGTTTTGAGGCCCGATATTGTCCGAGATGGTGTAAACAGAGAGCGCGATAATGGGCAACGCGATACTTAGCCGAAACTCTGACTCCGACTTGTCTCGGTCGTAAGTTCCATACAGATCGGCATTTTTCTCTTGCAGTTTTATCGCAAGGGAGGGGAGGGCCTCAGCGATGTCTGTTGGCATCAGTGTAGACACCTGGTTTAGTGCGTGATTGCGTATATCGGCATTGATCTGGACTTCATCCCCTCCGTTTTCATCGCGAAGCTGACTGTAGTCCTCAGCATCGCCAATAAGATAAATAAGGTCGAACTCTCGTGCAACAGCGACGCCATTCACTCGCGCTAGCTTTGCACGGTGTAGAGAGCCTTCAATGACGCGATTTATCGTCTCACTGCTTCTCTTACTGACGCGTGGGAGAATAACCCGACCGAATATGCTGAGTTCAGTACCCGCCTTTACGTCCATCATCAACAGCATGCCGATGACATAGGCCAGGAAGCTAAGTACAGCCACATAGACGGTAGGCGTTAGGAATGAACCAAACGCATTGATTACTCCCGTAGCTCCATCAGTAACAGTCTTATCTGGAAGGGGCATCCGGATACAGACCCATAGAACAACAAGCCACAGGTAGCCGGTAACCAAAGGCGTACGGAAGTCACGGAACCCCGGCAATATTTGTGCGAGCAATTTAGCCTTCTAGCTAGTAAGATGTAAGGGTTGTGCCTTAGAACCTAATAAGGACTGCGCATACCGCCAGGGCGGCCCCTCCAGCCATAGCCACGAACATCGAAATCTTGACCGCGATGTGCTTCCTCCAGGCGATATCACTCATCTTGACCATCTGCTGTGATAGAACAGGCAAGAGGTCTCGTTCCTCTATCGCCTTAGGAAGCTGTGCCGCGTCCCAGTACTTCAAGTGGCCGAAGTAGATGAAATGGTCTTTATACTCCTTCTTCACATGGCGCATGCGCAGCCGAGGGATGACCACCCATACTGCGAAGAAGGATGCAATTGCGAGCGCGATCAAGCCACCGTAGTACAGATAGTTCTGCCAACAATCTTGCAAGACCTCGAAAATCTTACCTTCGCCGGATAGCGCTACGACGGTAGCTATGCCCGCAGACTCTATGGCGAACGCGAATGAGGCCTTCGCGTCTACTTTGCCTGTCCAATCGGACAGGGCACCGTGGATTCGCCATGCTGTCTCAATCGCCTGCGCGTGCTCGTCCGGTTTGGACCGGTTGAACCAGCCCATTAGACGGCAAGGGAGAAGCGGGTCTTCATGTAGCTATGGGTCTTGCCGCCCATTTCATGGGCGAATGGGCCAGCCCACATATCTTTTCCCTTACTAACCTTCCAGCTCTCACTCAGCATATCGAAGGTCTGCCTGCCGATGAATGTCTTATAGTCAGTCTGGCGCTTATCGCTAAGTTTCGCAGCGAGATTCGGAGCTGAACCGATAGAAATAATGTCATCGTTGCCCCGGAAGCCGGCACGGACGAGCAATGCTTGGCCTGACGCAATCCCGCAAGCATGATCGAGTTGCCAGCTATTGTTCTTAATGGTTGGGAACTGACCAGTAATAGCCGGCCGGATGTGGTGCTTGATCGCGGATTCAATTTGCATCGCCGATCTCACCGCCCTGTCGGCCCGGTCTGGCCCGGCATAGATCCCCATGACCCGGTCACCATCAAAACTACGAATGTGGCCGTTGTTGGCGCGAATGATGCGGGTGCTCACCATGAGGAAGGCCTTCATAACCCTAGCTACGGTGTCTGGAGGCGAAATAGCAACGAGGCCAGATGAATCGGCCATGTCCGCATAGAGGTAGGTCGAAGGTAGGTAAAGACCCTCGTTGTAAGCCATATTCGCGGACTCAGGAACGCTCGTGATGGTGCCGTCATTCCTGGTCTTCGTAGCCAGAGATGTTTTCACCGTTTTCTCAATGTCATTGAGCACGTCATTTTTGAGCGTCACTGGTTCCCCCTAGTTGATGTAAATATCAATCATAGCTAAAGGGAACGACAATACGATCCCTATAAAATGCCGGCTGATATTCAGCCGACCATCACTTCCGGACGCATAGCGTCCGGAAGACAGAGATACGGCGCTGGGAACTCCGGTGCTTGCGTTTCCCTGCGACCCTGCACATAACGCCCGCTCATTTCCCCCAAGTGACACCTATGAACTGCAGTCTCGTTTGCAGGGTGTGGCCGCAGGCGTTGTGATGGCATAGCTGCGCCCGTGCCGGTGCCGGTGCTTTCGACGTCAGAGCGAGTAGCGGATGACGTAGTCGGTCCGGTTGCCGTCGCCAGGAATTCCGGGGGATCAGGTGCCTAATTTCGGGCACGGAGAGCCTTACCAAGGGCGAGTTTTGACGTGGGGAATGACGGGTTGGAGACAATCAGTTAGCTATCGCATGGCCACTGGACTGCTCAGAATGGACCCAACTAATTTACTCGTCAAAATTTCTTCAGGGCCGCTTTCGTAATCGCACGCGGTGTAAGCTACATGTGATGGCTGACAAGGCATGAATCGTCGATTGAAAAGCGTCTGAAGCGCTAATGGATCATAAGATACTGGATTCGAGGCAGTGATGGCAACGGAACAACGTCTAGGAGTTACGGGCGAAGACTGGACATCATATGAAGTTGATCTGGTTGTCAGCCGATACTTGTCATTATATGTTCGTGCGGCAAAAGGGGAGAACTTCTCTAAGGCGCAGGTATATCGTGACCTCGCTGGCGTGCTCAAAGTACGTAGTGCAGATTCAGTGGCACTTAAGATGTCAAATATTAGTTCAGTCATGCTTGGTCTGGGGTGGCCAAATCTACCCGGAATGGGCCCACTGCCGAACATTCAACATGTACTAGTCGATCACGTTTCGAGAGCGATCAAGGAATATAACGGTCTTGATAATCTTGATGAAGCTGCCATTAGACTTGTGACTCGAACTCCTGCAAGCGGGCCCTTGGAAATTGTACTGGCTAGCCAAATTCCTAAGATGTTAAGACTAGGTGGTGCGTTTAGCACTGACTTGGCGCGGGGTATTCGAAGGGACTACGTTGAACTGGAAGCTCGAAATTCGAGCTTAGGACTTGCTGGAGAACTCGCAGTTCTTGATTTTGAAGAGAAGCGATTGAGCGCTTTGGGGGCACGAAAGCTAGCTAACAAGATCGAGCACGTTTCTGTTATACGAGGGGACGGACTTGGTTATGATATTCATTCTTTCGAAGTAGATGGAAGAGACAAGCTAATCGAAGTCAAGACCACTACTGGTTCAGGCGTAATTCCGTTTTACGTCTCGTCGAATGAATTAAAATTCTCGAGAGAATTTCCGGAGTATTTTTGTCTAAGTCGCGTATTTGATTTTCCGACGACCGTGACGGGTCGAAAAAAAGTGCAACTTTACGAGCTAAATGGATCCCTTTCGGATACCTGCGACCTTCATCCGGAATCCTATAAAGCATTACCTAGGGCAGAGATGAGGGCCTAAGCACTCGCAGTGATGGTGTTGAATATCTCTAAATTGGCATAGGTGCCGTCTTGTGCTATTGACGGCAAGGTTCCAGTTATTGCTAGTGGAGACTTAACGTCGTTGCGCGAGATAAACCGGGTGGAGGCGAGATGATTAGTGCTTCTTCAATGCTAATCGGTTCATTCGTGTTTCATTGGTCGTAGCTATCGGAACCTCAAAAGTTACCGGTGCCAAATAGCGCGAGTTGGAACTTATGTTCTGACGACCTGGACTCTAGTACGTGAATACAGAACGATCCGATGCAACGCTTTCACCGTCAGGACGCGCACCATCGTCCAAGCTCTAGGCAGAGGACCAAGCTTGGCAGCGTCAGGAATGCCGATTTTGATAGCAGGTAACGAAGAGCGCGTTCACGCGGCCGAGTCCAGGCGAACCTCGAAACCGAGGCGTTCAAGTTCTTTGACCGCTCGGTTTTTTGCGCGGTCCTTGTTGTGCTCATCGTAGTAATTCGGTCCCAGTTCCTTAAACACCTCGCCGTCGGCCAACATATGCCAGATGGCCACGATGATAGTGTGCTGGGTGGCGACCAGCGCCCGGCTACCGCCACGTCGAAGATACAAGCGCCGATACCTGGCTGCCAGGAAAGATTCCTTGTGTTTGATCGCGGCCAGTGCGGCGGTCCCCAACGCCGCCCTCAAATACACGTTGCCGCCCCGAGTATGCGATGAGCGTTGCCGTCCAGCCGACTCGTTCTGCCCCGGACACACTCCGGCCCAGGATGCCAGATGCGCGGCATCGGCAAACACCGTCATATCAACACCGATTTCAGCGATGATCACCTGCGCGGACTGTTCACCGATCCCCGGAATCGTGCGTAGTGCCTGGCACGCCTGGTCGAATGCCACCATCGCTTCGCTGATCTGCTCGTTCAAGGTATTGAACTGCTCATCGAGCATGTCGATGTGCCGCAGATGGAGTTTCACCATAGAAGCGTGATGTTCAGTGAAGCGTCCTTCCAACGCTTCGACGAGTTCCGGGATTTTGCGGCGCATGCTGCGTATCGACAAGTCCGCCAAGATATGCGGGTCGCGTTCGCCGGCCACCAGCGCGTCGAGCATGTGCCGGGAGGAGACTCCGGTGAGGTTCGATGCAACGCTGGAAAGTTTGATGCCGGAGGACTCTAGGAACTTCTCCAACCGCTGATAGACCTTGGTGCGGTCATGCACCAACGCGGAGCGAGCCCGGGTGAGGTCTCGAAGATGGCGGATCGGTTCGGGCGGGATAAAGGAGGCGGCCAGCAGATTATGTGCAGCAAGTTCAGCAAGCCAGGTTGCATCATTCACGTCGGTTTTCCTGCCCGGAATGTTGCGTGCTCGTTTGGCATTGACGAGGATCACCGGAAGCTGCTCTTCTTCCATGAGGAAGTAGAACGGTTTCCAGTAGTCGCTGGTGGCTTCCATGACGATGACACTCACGTTTTCAGCCTTGAGGTAGCTGATGAGCTGGCGGATTTGGGCGGTGGTGGCCCCGAAGGTCTTGACTTCGGTGCGGTAGGTGCCACGGCGCTGCCCCGGTTTCCTCACGGCAACTTTGGCGTCCCGCTTGGAGATGTCGATCCCTGCGGCACGCTCATGCACGATGTCCATCGTGCGTCACTTCCTTCCCCTGTGATGCTGCCTGGTGACGTTGGTGGTGCCGGTGGGATAAGGAGTGAAACGTTGAAATCTAGTACGCGTGCTCGAAGCAACAATCCACGGTTCTCGTGAAATCCCCACATGCCAAGCTTCTATCCGGGCTCGAGGCACCAGAGTCGTACCGGCATGTCGGCACCACCAACAACTTCAGGATGCGCCTGCCATACGTTCATTGCAAGGATCTTGGCCAGGGACGCAACCAGAGCGCAAATTCTCAATAATCCTCGGCGTTGGCGAAGCCCGCTGGGAAGCTTCTATGGCCATTGTCAAGCCGTCAGAACCTCTAGCTTCCGGAAAATGCTTCGACAGATATAACGTTTGAGAATTCTCCTGATTTCTCTAGTACCCAGTCCCTCCGCTGTTCTTTTCTCCACGTACTCCTTGGTCGCCTCGTCATGACCCATTCGCGTTTGGGCCACCACGTCCAATGCTTTATTCAGTTGCCGATCACCACTGCGATTTAGCCGGTGACGTTCATGTTTTCCCGAAGAAGCCTGCAAAGGCGCAACACCGGCCAGCGCAGCAAACGCAGCTTCGGAGCGCACGCGGCCATGGTGCGAATACGCGATCAAGATCCATGCTGTCGTCACTGGTCCAAGGCCGAATACTTGCTGTAATTCAGGTGCAAGCTGTTCATCGAGTTCAGACATAGCTTTGCTGTTCTCTTTGAGCTGCTGATCCGCGTTGAGGATGCTGGTCGCAAGGAATTTAGCTTCTTCACGGACGAAGCATTGTTCGATCCCATCCGTGCTGTGTTCCCGCCATCCGCTGATCTGCTTGATTTGGCGCGGGGTTAGGCTGCGTCGCGCATCGATTCCGAGATCAAAGGTTCGCAGCAAAGCGGACAGTGAATTTCTGTTGATCGTCCTCTGAGCGTCAATTCTGCCTCGACTGGCAGAAAGAATACTTAGAGCGGCGCGAACTCCTTCGCTGCGCGGTTGCAGTAGCTTAGTAATGTCTTTTGGGAGGATGCTCATAGCGGCCGCGGTGGCGTCAATTTCATCGGATTTGCCTTTGCCGGCTTGGTCTTTTCTCCGCGGGGGCTTCGCCTCGACAACTTCAATCTGCGCCTGGGTTAATGCATGGCTGATGGTTGCACCGTATGAGCGGGTTCCTTCGACGGCAGCTATGCTTTCGCCGTGAATGTTCCGCCGGATCCAAGCTACTGCCCGGTTCATTCCGGGCGTGGTGACGGGGAACGTCTGGCAGTGTTCTCTCGCTCCGGTGTGGGTGTTGATGATGGCGTAGGTGTGGGTTTGTGCGTGGGTGTCGATACCGATGACGTAGTCGTATTTTTCTGCAACGATAGTCATGACGGTTTCGCCTCCTCTTCCGGTTGGTTGCCGTTGGGTTGGCACTGGTCCGGGTGGAGTACTTGGCAGGCGGATCTCTAACGAGTCACACGTCCCAAAAGGGGCGCGGACGACCTTCTATGAAGCCATATCAAGTGGCCGGATTGGCGCCACCCGTCAAGACGGACAAGTCGTTGAGAAGTCATTCAGATATCAGTGAAGACAATGTGCCGATGAGTCACATCTTGGTGGGTGGCATCTATCTTGCCAGCGGGTCCCAGACCTGCCAAGACCATTAGAGATGTGACGAGGTTACACACCACTTAGCCGGACTGTCGGTACCATCAAGCCATATTTGGCAATAATGGGAGTCGGAATTCGAAATGGTGGCTTTACCGGGGCTGGCAAACTCATTAAGAGTGGACGCTGTACCCGGTTGTGATCGGAGAGAAAGCCTCGAATAAGGTTCTGATAAATCCGAATCTCGTTGGTTAACTAGTGACTCAATCTGTTAGTGAGGAGAGATAATTTCTCTCAATTTTTCCCGTGCGGTTTCACGAACGGTACTTGCATTCAACTGTTCAAAGACGTGAAGTTCCAACGACTTGATCCTCTCTGTAGGAGTCGAATTTTCTAGCGCCAATTCGAGGAGTTGAGCGTAGTCAATGTACTTGTAGCTCACATTTACACCATGGATCGTATCTTGGGCTAGTAAGGAAGCTTGGTCACGAGAATGGGCCACAAACAGAACCGTGATGGTCCACGCATCGGGATCGTCAAGTGCTGACCAAGATTCAGTCAACCGTTGGTCAATGATACGGCTAAGTGAACGTGAGTGATCTGCAACGTAAGTTGCTGACAAGTGTCCCCCGTGAGCTTCGAGCGCAATTGCTTGACGTTCGTCCACGTTTGCGAATTCAACGTCTCCAAGTTTATGTCGACTAAAATTCGATGCATTAACGCCATCTCCCAGACCTCGCGCCCTCCATCCGACTCCCCCGAAAGCTAGGACGGCAAGACAGTCTACGACTCTCTGTTCTATAACTCCCTGCGTAAAAGTCTCATATTGCGTTACGTAATCTGTTATTTGTGTAAATAACGCGTCAGTAGCTTTGAGATTAAGAAGGACCGGGTCTACTGTGCAAAGCTCTATAGTGCGTAGCAGCCAAGCCCTAAGTACTCGGGCGACTTGTCGTCTTGGGATGAAAGGAAGCGATTCAATGACGCCAAGTAGAGATACCAGTGCGTGTGCGTCATCGCTGCCCCTATTGCGCGACCAGGTCGAATTTAGAGTCTGAACGGCTTTGGCGTTGTTCAAAATCGCGTTACCAGTGACAGTTGGATAGCGCGCGAACAGGCCGTCCCCGATTCTCCCGCGGGGCTTAAATTCGTACAAATAGCTCGCGGGATGGTCATAGAACTCGAGTGGAGTAAGGCACCAATGCAGCATTTGCAAGTATGGCCAAAATGGGCCTTCATTGTTCTGACCGCAACGACTGAGTCGTGTCAATAGTTGCTCAACGTCTACTTCTGGCAGCCAAGTATGTGTATTTCTACCTGCGATGGCATTCGTCTCAAATAATGACGTATCAGGAAATAACGATAGCGATAGTCCTTGATCTGAGTTCCAGAGCTCTTGACCCGCTGCTACTGGGTCTAGTTCTGGTAAAAGACGCAACTTGCGAGCGATAAATTCAACAGAACCATGAGAAACGTCGAGACTGGCTTCAGTTGTCGCAAGCAGGCGAGCGACTTGTGAACAGGAGAAACGCTCCTGGCCGAGTAAGTGAGCAATTAGCGACGCTCTAGACAACAGCCGTCGAGCAACTGATGGTTGAAGACCGGCAATGTCGCCGGCGCCTTCGCATAGTTTCTTGTATAGATCGAAATATACTTTCGCATCGATTGCGTGTAGTACTTTAGGTGTAAATTTAAGCGCGATGTCGAATGCCTGACGGAGTTTTAAGTCGACGTCTTCGCCGCGCTGCCATTGCTCAGTGGTATCTCTAAGCACGAGCGCGAAATCATCAGACTGAATTCCAAGATTTGCGCCCAGAACATTAACTGCGTCGATGGTATCTTTCTCGCCCCCTACCGCGAGTGGAAGCTCCCAACTGCGAACCACTTGTGCAAGCGCCGATGTATCAGACACGAGCAGATTCATTCCAAAACCCTGGAGGACGACCACCGAATTCGCGCCACAAATCCCGCAGCTTGATAGCGCTTTCGTCTGAATCTAATCCCAGTGCTTCGAGCCAGCCGAAAGCTTCAGCAACAGATAGTCGGCGTTGACCAGACTCGACCCGTGAGACCGCGGCTTGATCAAGCCCTAGCTCTGCGGCAAGAGTGCCCTGTGAGGTGTGGCGTTCATTTCTAAGTTGGGCCAACAATTCAGCGAGGGCCCGATGAAAATCGCTCTCGGCGCTAGTTCCTGATGACATGCCCCTAATCTATCTTTGACAAGTAGCTGACAGTTGCTTGTAAGATTGAGCTATGTCAAACCAACATAACTCAACCACGCGGGTTACTTCAAATGGACTCACTTTTGTCTCCCTGTACTCAGGGGCGGGTGGTCTTGACCTTGGTTTCGCGCGCGCAGGGTTTACCCCAGTTTTCGCCAATGACATTGATCCATTTGCTGTACAAACCTATAATCGCTTACATGAAGTGCGTGATCCGGAATGGCGCGAAGCCGCCAAACGGTTCGAAGGGCACTCTTCAGTGTGCGGTGATGTAAGAATTGCTGCTGCCAAGCTTGAGGAAGGCATGGCGGATCTTGTAATCGGCGGACCGCCTTGTCAGGGGTTCTCAGTCGCGGGACGCATGGATCCAAATGATCCCCGTTCACGTCACGTCTTTGACTTTTTAGGACTCGTTGCAAAAGTGAAGCCCCGGGCTTTCGTCATGGAAAACGTCGCGGCCTTAGCTCGAAACAAACGGTGGTCTGACATCATTTCCAATCTCAAGGCCTTGGCCACTCTTGAGTACAAAGTTGAGCTGGTGGTTCTTAACGCTTCGCACTGGGGCGTTCCACAGGCTCGCGAACGAATGTTTTTAGTTGGAGTTCCACTTGATGGTCCAGATTTCCAACTCGGCGAACCGCCGACGGTGGATTCACCGCCGACTGTGCGGTCGACCTTTTCGTTATTGCCCCGAGTGGGTGAAGTTGGTAATGATTCCCTATGTACAGCCATTATTACGCTGGCTAAGTCACCAGTTCTTCGACGTTCACCTTATGCAGGAATGCTGTTTAACGGTCAAGGACGCGTCATGGGATTAGACCGTCCGGCGCCGACTTTACCTGCAACTATGGGAGGAAATCGAACACCGATCGTAGATGACGGCGAACTCTATGACAATGAGCAGTCTTGGATTGTTGGGTACCATCACAAACTATTTGTCGACGGTGAAAGTAGCTTGAGTAAGCTGCCTAGGGAAGCGCGACTTCGAAGGATCACGGTTGAGGAAGCTGCAGCCCTGCAGACTTTTCCTAAAGACGTTGCGTGGCAGGGCGCACAATCGGCTCGTTTCAGACAAATAGGTAATGCCGTGCCTCCAAAGCTTGCATATCATGTGGCTTCAGCTGTTTCTAGAGTCCTATCGGTGAATCAGGTGCCAGAAGCAGAGATGATTCAAGGACGTCCGTTGATGCATGCATAGGTTCTGAGGTTCCTGAGGGGATCTGACACCACGAATTGCAGTACTTGGATCACTAGGCGCATTCCATGAGGAACTGAAATGAGTTGAAGGTTCCTTGACTGTGAATGTGAGTTGGATCTACTTGATGGAGTATTCCTTGCTGGGGATCTGCAACTACCAATGACTATTCCAACCGGGTGCCGTTGTGTTTAGATCCATCAATCTTTGATAAGTGAGCGAATTTTCTTGACGCCGCTGGTGCTGAATATGCAGCCAAACTCCAAGCTGTCGCTCAGGCTCACTGAGGTGGTTGTGGTATCGAGGCATGCGACCTTCAGCGTCGATGAAGATTCGAAGTTGTTGTAATCGAGTCCTCCAATTCCGCGAATATTCGAGATCTTTTGGCGCGACTTCCCACCCGGGGAGATTCTTGAGTAGAAAAATCTTTGCGGCTGAGAGTTCTCCACGATCATCATCATAACGTTGTCGAGAAATCCAGTTGTAAAGATTTTTTTCGTCGGCGCTTCCACCGATCCGTGGCAACCGATTATTTTCTTCGAGAAATAGACAGGCTCGTTTTAGGCTTTGGCGCCATCTAGTACTAGGTCGTTTTGGATCCCTATTCTCAAGAGACAAGTCGTGGAGCGCCTTAAACCCTGGCTCGTATTCTTCGCGTTTCTGAAAGTGGGCGGCGATAGTAGCAACGCTTTTGTGGCAAATCTCGGAAATTTCGCGAGTGGTCAACCCTGCTTTGTACATTAGATCCCACTCGGGGTGTCTCGATACGTCCCAGCCTGTCATAAAATTCAATATAATTGTTGACGCTGATTTTATCTACACTGTTAGTTGGCCATAAAAACGATCGTAAGGCAGAACTTGAATTATGATTTCGGCGCCATGCATGTTGAATCGCTTAGATGACGCAGGCCCTGGCTTTCTAATATGTGATTTATGTGAGTTCGTTGTCGAATCATAAGTCAGTTTTCCTCCTTGGACGAGCGGATGTTTCAACGATATTTTGTCACCGATGTCCAGCGACACAACAGAGTTGTAAAACGAAAACATCAGGAGAATAAAACCTGGCAGAATTTACAAAAATGGAGATTTTTCTGAATACGCGTTTCGATCCATTCTTGGTAATACGTTACACGCGGCAGTTCTGATATGGCGATTGATAAAGATCGGGCAGCCAAAACAACTCATTCTCTGTTACATTGCCAAATGGCTACGATGGTGAGGTCAACCAGAATGGCAGGAAATTAGATGGTCGAACACTATGCATTCGCACGTGATTTAGAACGAGAATCGACGATCCGTCTCTTGCTAGACAACGACATTGGTATCGATGACGCCCTGGCGCTCACCTACCTGTGCGCGTGCGACCACGTGCAAATCGAGGCAGTCACCAGCACGCCTGGGAATGTCGACGTTGATCAAGTCGCTGCAAACAATCGTGCGTTGCTGGCGTTCTGCGGACGCCCCGAAGTTCCGGTACTCATCGGTGCACGGGAGCCCTTGCAGATCCCGCTGGTGACTACACCTGAAACTCACGGTCCCCAAGGAGTCGGCTACGCGACGCTGCCCGATCCTGCACCGGCTTTGCCGACTGCCGTTGATGCGATTGATTATTGGATCGAAGCCGCCCGGGCTAACCCTGGTGAGCTCACGGCTCTGCTCAGCGCACCACTCACTAACTTTGCTCTGGCGCTACGCCGAGAACCTAAACTTCCCTGGTTGCTGCGCAAAGTAGTCATCATGGGAGGCGCCTTCTACTACCAAGGCAACACCACTCCTACCGCGGAGTGGAACACCCACGTGGATCCACACGCTGCCAAGGAAGTATTTGCTGCCTACACAGTTGCAGCCGAGCAAGGGCTGCCTTCTGAGAAGCTTCCCATCGTGTGCTCACTGGACACCACCGAGCGCTTCGAAATGCAGCCAGAATTCTTGACGCACTTTGCAGTGGAAGCCGGTTGCTCCGTGCCTGAAATAGTTCAGGCCAGCGACCCTGAAGGAACTTTGAGCACTGCATCCAATCCACTGGTGCGCTATCTCTCAGATGCGTTGCGGTTCTACTTCGAGTTCCATCGGCATTACGACCAGGGCTACATTGCCCACGTCCATGACTACTTCGCCGCAGGCGTAGCCGCCGGAACCCTCGACTATCAAAGTCGACCCGCCACGATTGATGTGGAAACTGAATCCGAGCTTCTCTTCGGAACCACGGTGGCCGATTTCCGAGGTCTGTGGGGCAAACCAGCGAACGCGCACGTGGTCACCTGCAACGATCCGGAGGCTGGCTTTGCCGAACTCATAACACGCTTAGGGAGTCTCGCGCGGAAATTGAACACGGACTCCTGAACTCAGCTCAGGCTGAGCTAGAATTGTCTACCGGGCCGAGGTGACATTAGGCCCCGCACTCGCACGCACCCAGTAGTACTTGGGTGCACAGCCGTACTCGTACCGAGGAATGCCTTTCTATGTCACCGAATCTGCTTTTGCCCGAAGAAACCAGCTCCCAAGTTCTGCGCCGCAGGCTTTTGGCCAGCACTGGCACCCTGCTCCTGGTCGGCACCTACCTGGTCCTAGTCATTACCCAGCCCACGGGCATAGCTGAAGGACTGGGACAGGGCGTTGCGCTGGTTACCTTCGCCGCATACCTGGCTGCCGCAGTCATGCTTTTGGTCGCGGTGCTTCCGGACTTGCCGGTATCCACTCTCACGCTGATCCCGGTAGCGCTGGCCCTGAACATCATTTTGGGGCAATTCGTTGGTTCCGTGATGGTCCCGCTCTACCTCGACTCGATTGGCACGGTGCTCGTAGGGTTCTTGGCGGGCCGCCGGGCCGGTGCAGCCACAGGTGTGCTCAGCACACTGATCTGGTCACTGTTCGCACCCACCGTCTTGCCCTTCGCAGCTGGCGCTGCATTGGTCGGCTTCCTTGCGGGAACCGCCGCTCGTTTCGGTGCCCTGCGCCGCCCGTATCTCGCCCCAGTGGCCGGTGTGGTGGCAGGTGTTCTGGTCGGCGTTGTTTCAGCCCCGGTGGCGGCCTTTGTCTTCGGCGGAACTTCGGGTGTCGGCACTGGCGCAGTGGTTGCGGCTTTCCGCTCCATGGGCGATTCGCTGCTTTCGGCTGTAACCAAGCAGGCCTTGATCTCAGACCCGGGGGACAAGGCCATTGTCTTCCTCATTGCGGCTTTGCTGATTTACGCTCTGCCCAAGCGTTTGAGCGGAAGCTTTGATTTCATCCGTCGTTACCGGGTGCTGGGCCAGCGCGGAACCAAGTAAGCCCACCCGCTATGTCCAAGTCCATCAACTTGCATCCATTTACCGTACTGGCTCTGGCGGCGGCCGTCGTCACGATGACCACCGCCGTTGGCCTCTGGTGGTTGAGCTGCGCAGTCCTCACTGCCTGTGTGCTGGTTGCCAGTTGGACAGGGTATCTGCGACGGTTGGCCGTCCTCAGCGCTGCCATCCTGATTCCTACGTTCGCCTCCTTGCTCTTGATCCATGGGCTCGTTTCCCAAGAGACGTCCGGGCTCATTGCAGCGGCCGGGCCGTTCAGGGTGACTGAAGGTGGATTGGAGACTGCCATGGTTTTGGGTCTGCGCACTGCGGTGCTGGTGGTGGCAGGTCTGCTCTGCACCTTGCTGATCGATAAGCATCAGCTGGTGGCGGCCATCGACCTGTCTCCGGCACCGCCGCAGGTAGGGTATCTGCTGGCCGCCACGCTGTTCCTCCTGCCGCACATGGCCGAGAAGCAGCGCACTATCGGCCAAGCGCAGGCACTACGCCAAACGGGAACTGGACGTGGTCTTTCGGGTTGGTTCCAACGGGTGCGGTTGCGAGCGGTCCCTCTGGTGCTCGCCTCCCTGCAAGATGCCCACGACAGGTCGGCTCACCTGTCAGCCCGCGGATTTCCCGCCGCCGGTTCCCACACCAGATTGCGTACAGTCGCAGATTCTGTCAGCCAGCAACGTATCCGGTGGATTGCCTTGCTCTGCGCCTTGTTGGGACCGATAGCAATCTTGGCACCCTTCTGGGGGAGCCCATGATAGAGAATCCAGAGAACTCACGCACGGGTAATTCTGTGCTGCTTCACCTCAACATAAAGCGCTTCCGCTATTCCGGTGCCGAGCTTGATTCCCTGCAGCGCATAAAGATGACTTTGTCTCCGGGCTCATTGACTGTCATTGTCGGGGAATCCGGTTCAGGTAAGTCCACGCTGGGTGAGGTGCTCGCAGGCATCTTGCCGCGGCAGGGCGCGGACCATTGCCTGGGAACAATAAACTTGGCTGGGCAACGGATCAAGTACACCGATCTGGAAAGCCAACGTATTAATGTCGCCGGGTGGGCCAAGCACGTTGGTTTGCTGCCGCAGGAAGCTGGGCACTATCTGTCGCGGATCCGTGAAACAGTTGCCGAAGAACTCGTATTCTCGCTCGAGAACGAGGGCATGCAAAGAGATGAGATGCGTCGGCGAATTGCGAGTCTTTCCAAGCACCTGAACTTGGACCATTTGCTCGAGCGCGATCCTGCGAAACTTTCAGGCGGACAGGAACGACTCGTCGCCTTGGCTGCCTTGGCTATTTCGGATCCTTCCGTCATGGTCTTGGATGAGCCGCTGGCGGGTTTGGACTCCGAAGCGACGGTCGCAGTCATCGAAATGATTTCCCGGCTTCGCGCTGACGGCACCGCGATGGTGGTCTTGAGCAGGACTGCCGAGCCGTGGGCCGAAAACGCAGATGTGTTAACGAAATTAGAGAATGGGCAGCTGAGCGAGTATTCGGCAGAAGATCATTTGCGGGACTCAGCGTCTGCGCGAACCCAACGACGTGCCATTCCTGGCCATGCGGAAGTTCTCTTAGACTTCAGCGGAGTCCAACTGGGTTATGCGGGTGCCGCGCGGCCTGTTCTCGACGGACTGGACCTGCAGGTGCGGGCCGGTGAATGCGTTGGACTGGCGGGTGCGAATGGATCGGGTAAAACCACGGTGCTCAAAGCCGCCGCAAAGCTGCTGCGGCCAACGGCAGGCACGCTGGCGGTTTCAGTTGCTACCGGGATGCTTTTGCAGAATTCCTCTGACCAGTTATTCGAACGCACCGTATTGCGCGAGGTGTCTTTTGGCCTTCCAAAGAAGGGCAGACAACGATTGCGTGTACCCGAAGTCCTCTCACGTCTTGGCTTGGAAGCTTTTGCCGAGACCCATCCCTATGAGTTGCCGGCTTCGGCTCGTCGGCTCGTAGCCCTAGCAACCGTCCTGGTCCGCGAACCGCAGATTCTCCTCTTGGATGAACCAACCGAGGCCTTGGATTCGGAGGGAATGATTCGCCTGCAAGAGGTCATCGACTCGGTGCTGATTCGTGGGGGAGCGGTGCTCCTCTCCACCCACGACAAGGATTTCATGCACAGCACCACCCACCGGGTCCATCAAATGCCCGGGAACCCCGAGCCAACGGCCCGGCCTTCTTAGTCGCGGCAATCAACGCCCAAATCAGTTCAACTCGTTGCGCACGATCTTCCCCTGGGCAATGACCACCACTACCTTGGAGAGGGCCTGTGCTCCTTCGAGCGGATTCGATCCCAGAATCACTACATCCGCCACGCCCTTGTGAAGCAGCTGGCCTACGCCTTGGCGCTCGACACCGATCAGCTTCGCGGGACGGGTGGTCACCGATTGCAGGGCCTGCAGCGCAGAGAGCCCGGCGTCTTCCAACGCCTTGGCCTCCACTCCGATCGGCATGACATCAGTGCCGAACGAGTCGGTCCCGGCGACCACCAGCACTCCAGCCTCATTGGCAGCGCGCACGGCCTGCGCCAGCACCGGGCCGAACTCGCGGCCGCGCTCGGCGATTACCGGATCCGATGAGTTGGCCATTCCGGCCACCCCGGCCAAGGTCGGAGTGAATGCGGTGCCTCGGCGGACCATCTGGCCGATGGTCTGTTCATCCACGAAGACTCCGTGCTCGATGCTGGCCACTCCAGCATTGACGGCTCCGGCAATGCCCTTGGCGCTGTATGCGTGGCAGAGCACCCGGGCTCCGCGGGCCGCCTTCACTATGGCCGATAGCTGCTCGCGGTCGTAGACCAGCTCCAACGGGTCCTGCTCGGCCAGGCCTGCGCGCGGATTGGCGCGCGTCTTGATGACCGTTGCGCCGCGGCGCAGATTCACATTGGTCAGATAAGCGAGATCCTTGACGTCGCGGATGTTGTCCTCCAAGGCGGCCAGCGGAGCCAGCTCGGGATCTGCGAGGATCGAGTCGCCCTGTTCGGGGGAGACGAACAAGCCTGCCGGATGCATGCGAGGCGAAAGCCCGGGATTCCATTTCGGCAGCGAGGCAAGGGCAATGTCCTGGTAGAAGGTGGATGATCCGCTGCGCACCGTGGTCGCCCCGCTTTGCAGGATCAGGCGGACGTCCTCCAGCCCATTTGCGTGCACGTGGGCATCCACCATCCCGGGGATGATGAACTTGCCGGTGGCATCGATGCGAGTGGCCTTCCCACCCGCGTCCTTCACCGCCTTCCGAGTGGCCTCGCGCGTTCCAACGGCTTCGACCTTGCCGTCGCGCAGAACCACTACGCCGTCTTGAACGGTGTCTCCGGTGGCAGGATCAATGAGCGTGCCGCCCCCGATGATAATCGGGACTGTTGGCAGCGCCGACCCGTGGTAGCTCGCTGCAGGTGCGCCGCGCTCGCCGGAATCCGCTGAGGCGGGTGCCGCGAAGCCAAGCGCGCCCAGGCCCGCCAGCGCCGCGGCTCCGGCCATCACGCTGCGCCGGGCGAGGGCTTGGTTGGGGACCGGGCCGGCGTTGTGGTCGTGTTCGCACATGGGTGTGATTGCCTTTCGACGTGGGATGTTTTCCTGAAACTCTATAGCAGGGCAACGCTGGCCTGAGGTGCAAGTCACATTATTAACGCCGGGTCCTGGATAGGGTTTTGCACGTCCTGGACTTCCCGGAGATGCCGCACAGCGGAAGGCGTGAGGAGCCGAGCGCGGTGGACTCGAACTATCCGCTGGCGCCTGCCTAGGAGGAAGCTGCCGTGCGCGGCGGCCCGAGAAATCCGGTGGTTTTGCGCAAGACCTCTTCGACCGAATGCAGTTCGCATTCCCAGAGAGTCAGCGATTCCCAGCCCAAAGAAGCCAGGTCATGGCGGTTGCGGCGATCGCGGGCGATATTGGCGTCCAGCTTCGGGTTCCAATACCCGGTATTGGACGAGGGGCGGCGGCGCCCCACGGGGCAGTCATGGCCATGCCAAAAGCAGCCGTTCACGAAAATCACTTTGTCCCTGGCCGTGAATACCAGATCCGGCGAGCCGGGCAGTTTGCCGCCGCGCAGGCGGATGTCTGGATGCTCCGCGCGCATTGCAGCTGACTTCCGCGCCGGCATCGCGCCATGCAATTGGTAGCGGTAGCCTGCGGCATGCAGCAGACTGCGCAAGGCAAGTTCGGGTTGGGTATTCTTGCTCGCGATGCGCGACATCATCCGCGAGCGCTGCTCGGCCGATACGGTGTCCATAATTCATTGTGCGCGCTTGCTGAGACGGGTCAACCGTCAATTCATCATGTGAATCCCTGTGCTATTTCATGCCGAATTCACATGAATAGTCCATTGATCTATCTATATAGGGAACTGGTCGCGTATAAATAAGTTTGATGTTGTGAACGGTCCTTGGATGAGGCCGCAATGAAGGGATCTATCTGATGGCTGATGCAGTTGGCGAAGAATTGGTGCTTCGAAGCGATGCGGACGGAGTCGCCTGGCTGACAATCAACAGGCCGGAATCCCTGAACGCGATGAACCAGCATGTCATTGCGCGCATGCACGGCCTGCTCGATGAGATTGAATTGGATTCTGCGATAGAGGTCGTCGTCTTCACGGGTGCCGGGGACAAATCCTTCGTTGCCGGCGCCGATATCAACGAGCTTGCCGCGCGTAGCCCCATCGATGCGCTGGGCGGCCGGATGCAGAATCTCTACGACAGGATTGCCAAGTACCCGAAACCTACAGTTGCGGCAGTCAACGGATTCGCTTTTGGCGGCGGCCATGAATTGGCTCTGTGCTGCGACGTGCGCATCGGATCCACCCAAGCCCTGTTCGCCTTGCCCGAAACCGGATTGGGAATCATCCCTTCCGCAGGCGGAACGCAGCGGCTGGCGCGAATCGTCGGTATCGGACGTGCCACGGATATGATCCTCACCGGCCGACGCCTCGATGCCTTCCAAGCATTGCAGGCCGGACTCATTACCGAGCTGGTCGAAGCGGATGAGTTGATGGCTTCGGCGCAGAAGCTCGCACGAAAAATCGCTTCAAAGGGTCCCTTGGCTATCAAGCTGGCAAAGCTGGTGGTGAGCCGCGGGTTCGATGTGGACCACGAGACGGGCATGCTGCTGGAACAACTGGCCCAGGCCCTGGCCTACAGCTCCGAGGAAAAGCAGGAGGGCACTCGGGCGTTCCTAGAGAAGCGCCGACCGGACTTCCGGAGCGTTCGCCAGCCCGACGCAGCAACTCAAAACGTCTAGTAACTCCAATTTTGGAAGGAGACTTTATGTCTCAGGAAAACCGGCCCGTCAGTAGAATCACCGTGATCGGTGCTGGCACGATGGGTTCGCAGATCGCCATGGTGGCCGCCCTTTCAGGGACCAGCGCTTCGCTGGTGGACATCAAGCAGGAGCAGCTGGACCTAGCCAAGGAACAGCTCTGGTCCCGCGTGGACCGCGATGTCCAGAAAGGACGCCGTAGTTTGGAAGACGTCAACGCGGCCAAGGCGCGACTGAACTTCACTACGGATCTGGAAGCAGCGGTGGCTGCATCTGATTTTGTCATCGAGGCGGCAATCGAGGATTTGAAGATCAAGCGCGAGCTCTTCGCAAATTTGGATCGGATCGCCCCACCGCACGCCATCTTGGCTACGAATTCCTCGAACATCGTGTCCTCGCGCGTCGCTGACGCAACGTCCCGCCCGGACCGGGTGTGCAATATGCACTTTTTCAATCCAGCTCTGGTCATGGAATGCGTGGAAATAATTCCACATGCCCAAACCTCAGAAGAGACCGTTGATATTGCCGCCGGACTGGCCGAATCCTTCGGCAAGCGCGTGGTGAAGTTGAATAAGGAAGTTCCTGGATTCATTGCCAACCGTCTGCTCAATGCGATCCGCCGTGAAGCTCTGGAACTCTATGAGGATGGTGTGGCAAGCGCCGAGGATATCGACCTGGCAGCCAAGACCGCATTGCGCCACCCTATGGGTCCTTTCGAACTCATGGACCTCGTGGGCGTAGACGTGGTGTACCTGATCCGGATGGCCGAATATGAGCAGACTGCAGACCCCGAGAGCCTGCCTGCACAGTCGGTCAAGAAGCTCTACGAAGAAGGATCCTTTGGCCGAAAAACCGGCAAGGGCTGGTACAGCTACAGCAATTAGCTGCTCCGCGGATCCGGGAAGACTTCCTTGGCGAGCTTGATGACGTTTTTCAATGCGGCATTGGTGTCGTCCCGGCGCCAGATGAGCCGCGCTTCGAGTTCTACATTTGCATCCTTGAGTGGAACATACACTACGCCGGGAATGGTGATGTTGGCGCGCACCGAGTCCACCGTCAGGGCGCACCCCATCTCGGTGCTGACCAGCACCAGCTGAGTCAGGGTATCGGGTGCTACCTGGGTCACCCGGGGAGCGAATCCGGCGGCCATGGACAAGGTGTTCAGCCGGTTCTGCAGGGCTGCGCTGAAGCCGCCGGGCAGCGTGATCCATTGCTCTTGGGCCAAATCCGACATGCGCACGGCGCTGCGCCCGGACAATGGATGCGAGACAGGCAAGGCAACGATCACCCGTTCAATTGCCATGACGTAGGAATCCACCTCGGGCGGGATGAAATCCCAGCGTCCGATGGCCAGATCCAGCGTCTTGTCCAGAATGCGCTCCAATCCGACATGCGAAAACTGCGAGCTGTGGAATTGCTGGCGCAGCCCGGGGTGGACCTTGCGCAATTCGCGCGCCAAGGCGCCGACGGTCGTATTCGTTGAAGCGCCGGCGAAGCCGATGCGCACTTCACCGGTTTCACCGGTGACCGCAGAGCGCACCACCTGCTGCGCGCGTCGTGAAATATTCACCATTTCCGTGGCAGGTTCAAGCAGAGCTTGGCCTGCCGGAGTCAGTGAAACATGCCTGGTGCTGCGCTCGAAGAGCTGAGCACCCACCATGTGCTCAAGTTGCTTGATGAGCCGGCTGAGGGCGGGCTGCGCTATGCGAAGATTCGCGGCGGCCCGTCCAAAATGGAGCTCCTTGGCTACCGCTAGAAATGCTTCAGCGTGATGGATATCCACTGCGGTGCTCCACTTCTCTTTTGATGTGAATTTGTTATCAATTCAATCAATATTAGGTCTTGGACTATTAAGAATACTAATGGTTCGATGAATGTTGAGACCTATCGCGTAAACAAGGCACGCGATTAATTACGAGCATGTTGAACAGACCAGGAGCGCATATGAGGAATTCAACGGGTTCCGCAACCACCGGCCCGCTATCGGGGATCGTCATTGCAGACTTCTCCCGTGTACTAGCCGGACCATACTGCACGATGCTTCTGGCGGACATGGGAGCCACGGTCATCAAGGTGGAAGGGCCGGCAGGTGATGACACGCGCAATTGGGTTCCTCCGCACCGCGACGGCGTGAGCACCTACTACCTGTCCATCAACCGCAACAAGAGTTCCATCATGCTGGACATGGCTAACGCGGAGGACCTGGAAACCGCCTACAGCATTATCGAACGGGCGGATGTGTTCGTGGAGAACTTCAAACCCGGAGGACTGGCCAAGTTCGGACTGGACCAGGAAGCCGTGGCGACACGCTGGCCGCACCTGATCCACGCATCGATCACCGGATTCGGAACCGAGGGAGGGAGCTCCATGCCCGGATATGACCTGCTGGCCCAAGCGGTTTCGGGAATGATGACGCTCACCGGTGATGCCGATGGTCCACCGCAGCGCGCGGGAGTGGCCGTCTTCGATGTGATGACGGGCCTGCACACAACTGTCGCCATCCTCGGTGCCCTGCAAGAGCGCAATCTCACCGGGCGCGGGCAGCATGTCGGCGTCAACCTGCTGTCCTCGGCCGTCTCCGGACTGGTTAACCAAACCATGGGCTATGCCGGTGCCGGGAACATCCCGACACGCATGGGCAATGACCATCCGAGCTTGTTCCCCTACGGGCCCTTGCATGCAGCTGACCGCGAGATTGTGATCTGCTGCGGCAATGACGTCCAATTCCAGCGATTGACCGAAGCTCTGGGCATCGCCCAGATCGGCATCGATCCGCGCTTCGCCACGATGGCGGACCGCAACGCCAACCGCGAAGAGCTTCGCGTGATCCTGGAAGAAGCCCTGGCCGCCCGCACCGCCGATGAGTGGTTTGAAGCGCTCCAGAAGAAAGGCATCGCCTGCTCGCCGATCCTGAACGTTGCCGAGGGCTTGCAATTCGCACAGCGTCTTGGTTTGGACCCGATCGTGCAGGCCGGCAAGGGCACGGATGCCGTGCCGACCATCAAGCACCCGGCCACGTTCAGCCGCAGCGAAATCCGCTATGACAAAGCTCCTCCCGCCTTGGATGGGGATAGGGAATCCGTATTGGAATGGATCAGCAGCAATCCCCAGCGCAGCGCTGACGACAAGCTCGCGGTCTAGACGCAGCCCAAGAACCAAAGAATCGAAAGAACGAAATGACTTCTGTAATAGACCACCCGGATTACCTGCTGCTGGACCTGGACCTGACGGACGCGGACCGGGAATTGCGCGATCGCGTGCGTGCCTTCGGCGTGAACCAGATCGAGCCGATCATCAACGGCTACTGGGAACGCGCTGAGTTCCCGCGCGAAGTCGTCCCGGGGCTGGCCGGATTGGGGATCATCGGCACGTTCATCCAAGGCTATGGTTGCCCTGGGTTTTCCCGGCAGGCTGCGGGAATCGTGGCACGGGAAATGGGACGCATTGACGGTTCGGTCAATACCTTCCTCGGTGTGCACTCCAACTTGGGCATGGGATCCATTTACATGCTCGGCAATGAGGAGCAGCGCAACCGCTGGCTCCCGGCGATGGCCAGTCTTCAGAAGACCGGCGCCTTTGCGCTGACCGAGCCGACTCACGGTTCCGACTCGGTCTCCTTGGAGACCTCTGCACGCTTGGAAGGGGATACCTGGGTCATCAATGGCCATAAGCGCTGGATTGGCAATGGCCATGAAGCAGACGTCATTGTGCTCTATGCGCGGGACGTGGCAGATGGACAGGTCAAGGCCTTCATCGTGGAACGCGATGGGCAAGGACAGTACCCGCAGGGCTACAATCCAACTCCCATCGCAGGCAAGATCGGCAAGCGCGCCATCCTGCAAGCGGACATCACCATAGAGAACATGAGGATTCCCAGCGAAAACCGTTTGGCGAATTGCGAATCGTTTGCAGGGGTCAACCGGGTGCTCAAGGCCACCCGCGGCGGTGCCTCTTGGGAGGCAGTGGGGCACGGCATGGCGGCCTTCGAGATCGCTGCCCGGTATTCCCTGGAACGCGAGCAATTCGGCGGTCCCATCGGTGGATACCAGCTGGTCCAGGAAAAACTCGCCACGATGCTCTCTGACCTGACCAGCATGCAGCTGATGTGCACCCGCATGGCCGAACTTCAGGAACGCGACAAGCTGACAGCCTCCATGGCTTCGATGATCAAGATGACCACTTCCCGCAAGGCCTTGGCGATGTGCCGCGAGGCACGGGACATGCTGGCAGGAAATGGCCTGCTGCTGGAGAACCACGTGGCACGCCACCTGACTGATATGGAAGTTGTCTCCACCTACGAGGGCACCGATTCAATGCAGGCACTGATTGTCGGACGAGACATCACTGGCTTGTCTGCTTTCACCCGCAACAGCCGGGCCAAGGCCGCGTCGGCTGTCCGCTGAAGCGCCGAAATCCAGACCAACTATTGAAGGGACCACAACGTGGCCAATATTTCAGCAGTCAATCCATCCACCGGTGAAGTATTCGCCGAGTTCGCGCAGCTCACCGACGAACTGCTCGAGCAATCCTTGACGCGAGCGAATGCCGCGCAACGACTTTGGAAAAAGGAACCGGTCCAGGCACGTTCTGAACTGCTTCGCAGCATCGCACGGGAATACCGCGAACGTGCTGACGCGCTGGCGAAGGACGTAGCACTGGAAATGGGCAAGCCGATCAAGGCCGCCCTCGGGGAGCTCGCGTTGGTTGCCTCGATCTACGAGTACTATGCCGAGCAGGGGCCGGCCATGCTGGAGCCCAAGGACATTCCCGCTTACGCTTCCGGAAGGGCCAAGGTCCGCAAGGATCCCATTGGGGTGCTGCTGGGCATCATGCCTTGGAACTTCCCGCACTACCAGGTGGCCCGATTCGTTGCGCCGAACTTGCTGCTGGGCAACACCATCCTGCTCAAGCACGCCTCGATCTGCGCGCAATCGGCGCAGAATATCGACGAGCTAATGAGCGCCGCCGGAGTGCCTGAAGGCGTGTATTCGAATATCTTCGCAAGCCATGCCCAGATTGAGCACTTGGTCGCGGATCCGCGGATCAAGGGCGTCTCGCTGACCGGCTCCGACGGAGCCGGCGAGCGAATCGGTGCATTGGCAGGCAAGCACATCAAGCCGGCAGTGCTGGAACTCGGCGGATCAGATCCATTTATCGTGTTCGCCGATGCGGATATCAAGAAAGCCGCAGCGGCGGCAGTCATCGGGCGCTGCAATAACTCGGGGCAGCAGTGCACCGGCGCCAAGCGTTTCATCATCGAGGACAGCGTCTATGAAGAGTTCATCGAACTCTTTGTCCAGGGCATGGAATCCGTCGTGGTCGGCGATCCGCTCGATGAGGCGACGACCATGGGTCCGCTGTCCTCGGAAGCTGCACTGGTGGAACTCGACGGCCAGGTCAAGCAGGCGGTCGCCGATGGCGCCCGGATACTGACAGGCGGAAGCCGTCTTGACCGCCCGGGGGCCTACTATCCGCCGACCGTGCTGGATGGCGTCACCGTCGAAAACCGGGTGTACTACCAAGAGCTCTTCGGCCCGGTGGCAATGGTTTTCCGGGTGGGTTCCATAAAGGAAGCCGTGGATCTTGCCAACGACTCGCAGTACGGGCTCTCCAGTGCGATCTTCACGGCCGACGAGGACCGGGCCGAACGCATCGCCGAGGATTTGGACACCGGGATGGTCTACATCAATGCAGTGTCCAAGAGCGCCCCGGAACTGCCCTTCGGCGGCGTCAAGCGCTCTGGCATCGGGCGTGAACTGGGCACCTACGGCATCGATGAGTTTGCGAACCTGAAACTGATCCGCCGCAGCTGACAGATCCGCGGAACCCGGCGGCCGACTCACGAAACCTTGTGAGCCGGCCGCCGGGTTTTTTGTTGTCCAAGAGAATATGAGCGATCAGGGACTCGGCGGCACCGGGCCCAGTGGTATGCAGGGGTCCAGATCCTGCAAGACGAGGGCTATTGCAATCGCTGCGATGCACGACGAGTGGCCAACCCCCAACACGGCCCAGATGGTGCTTGTGCTTTAGGGAATTTCCGAGCCTAGACAGGTTTAGGCTGGACGATGTTCGAGCAGCACCTCTTCGAAGAAGCGATCCACCACTGGTTCCAGGTATTCATGGTCCATGACTTCGCCGTTGCCCTCGTACCAATCAGCGAAGTCGAGAATTTCGCCCTCGTCCTTGTACCCGAGCTCATTTGCAATGTCGGTCCATTTTGCCGAGGTGGTGCGCACGCTGTCCACCAGTTTTGGACCGTCGAGCTGCGAGGATTCCTGCACCCCTTCAAGGATCTTTTCATTGCCGGCCGCAAGGGCCGCGCTGATTTCTGGAGCCAGGAAGTGCATTCCCGATCCGGCTTTACTTGCCACCTCGATGCCTTCTGCTTGGGCGGCATAAGATTGTCCAAGCTCTCCGACGTTGTAGACGCTCATCTGGTCGAAGATCAGCTGCTGTGCTGCCAATGGCAGTTTTGACCAGCTGGAACCGGCGACGATGCTGCCGGAGCCGATGCCAAAGGTGCTGTCCGTTGGCAGGTATACGTTGCTGGCCTGTTCGATCCAGCCGTTGCTCACCATCGTGGTCATCGATCCGTAGGTGCATTGGATGACATTTCTCTGGAGTCCTTCATAGGTCTCGGCTAGCTGCAAGGAAACAGTGGAAGCTCCCATGGCTTCGGACTGTATGACCTGTGCGGCCGCATTGACCCGAATCTGGGTTCCAGAAAAGTCGCTCAAGGCGTTTTTCTCGTCGGTGCAGGCCATGGCCGTGGAGCCGAAGGTATTGAGCGGATTCAGGACCGTCATGCCTTGTTCTTCGAACTCTGCCATGATTTCGGGAGTATCGAACGCAACCTCTTGTGCTGCGAAATGCGTGACGATCTCTCCTTGCAGTGGGCTGGAAGGTGCCGCTACTAAGGCATCTTGCAGAGCCATGAAAGCCGGCATTTCATCCTTGTGGTAGGAAGTAAGCCAATGCGCAAGGTCCAACCGCCCATCAGCCAACGCATCGGAGATGCCATCGGGTGCCACGACCGCGTTGGCGTAGATGACCTCGACCTTGATCTTTCCGCCGGACCAATCTCCAATGGCATCGGCGAAAGCTTGGTCGCGTTGCCCGGAAATCGAGTTCGCAGATGGTGAAGACACCTGGAACTTGAGTGTTACTTCGTCCATGTCGGCTAGGGCCGCTTGGAAGTCCGCTTTGCTGGAACCATAGTCAACCCCAGTTCCGGTACCGGAGGAGCCGGAATCGGCTGAGCTGTTGCCGCCCATGGTGCAGCCGGTGAGCGCCAAAGATGCGATTGCTGCGGCTGATGCGAAAGCCATCAGGTTCTTGCGTTTCATAAGGTGGTCCTTTGGAAGTTGTATCGGAGAAATTTTCCAGTGCTTCGAGTAGTGATTTTTGCTATCTCCCCATTTCCTCAGCGAGTGTGGAGGCCCCCACGAGAGTTGTATGAATGCCGATATTGCTGGCAAGCGTCATCACGTCTACGATCTGGTCTGGGGTGGCGCCGTATTCAATGGCCTTCTTGACATGGGTGCGGATGCCGGGGACAAAAAGGTGAGTGGTGGCAACGTCTATTGCGATATAGATCAGTTCCTTCATGAACTCATCCAGGGGTCCTTGCTCCCAGGGGATGCTTGAGAGCTCCAGATATGCCTCAAAGTATTCTGGCGAGTAGGCCAAGACGGTGTCCCAGCTTTCGGACCAGTACTTTCGGTTGCGGATGAATTTGGCCTTCAGTTCTCGGCGGTGCTCATCAGCCGGAACTTCACTCACTTCTACGGCTACGCCAAGCTCTTCGAAAACCCCGTGGGCAATGGGCATGCCGACAAGCATCGAATGAGTTCCCAATGAGGCAGCTAGCTGGATTGTTTCTGCGATTTCTGCCGTAGAGGCGCCGGCATGGGTTGCTTGGCGGATATGGTGCTCAGTTGCCGTGGAGTTCAGGTAGGTGACTTGTGCATTGACCGATATGCAGATCAACTCACGTTGGATTGGCGTCAGCGACCCCCGAGAGCCAGCTACCTGGAGCAGCCGGTCGTAGGATTCGAAATAATTTGGGTCGAGTTTCAGCAGATTCTCTAAATCTGCATTCCAGAAACCGTGGGCAGCTTCGAAATTTGCGCGTGGGCATTGAATGGTTTGCGAGTCGGCCATTGTGTTCATTTCCTGGGTCAGTTCGGTGGGCGCATATTTGATTGGGCATGCGCATAGAGCCGGAGGATCTCGGCGCGGATAAGGCGCAGAGGGAAGTGCCTGGAAGGACAGTTCGTTCGGAAATGGAATGGACGTTGGATCGACTCGCGTCACGAATTCCGTGCGATCATGATTTTTTTGCAAAAGGCACTATTGCGGTTCGCTATATTCAATGCCATAGTGAACGCCAGTGCATGTGACTGCCATTTAAAGCTAACCATAAATAGCTGTGAATTGCATCACTTTATCAGAAAATTACGCGATGGTTTTTGCGTTTGACCTGAGGTTGAAGAGGCTGATGATCGGGAGCTGCGGTGAATCTTGGCCTAAATAAATGTTTTCCAATGCAATTAGACCTCGCATTCTCCTAAATATCATTTCTGGAGAATGCAAGGTCTAATTGTTGAATTTATTTCTAATCTACAGCATGGCGAATTTTAGGATGCCGATGAAATCGAGGGCAGCCAGGTCGTTAGTTCAGGCCAGAAAATCATGATGATGATAAAGCCGAGGGCAAATGGCAGGAACCAGAGGATCGAGGTGAATACATCGGTGAGAGAGACCTTGACTCCCTGGTTGACTTCTCGGCGCTTAAGGAGGTTGTAGCAAATGTAGGCCAAGACTCCCACCGGGGGCGTGATCATGCCGACCTCGCCCAGAATGATGATGAAGACGCCGAACCACATCAGGCCGATATCGTAGGATTCCAAAACCGGCAACAGCAGGGGGATGGTCAGCAGCATCATTGACATTGTGTCGAAGAACATGCCCATGAAGATGTAGAGCACGACCAAGGCCATTAGGAACCAGAAGCGTGACAGCCCCAGTTCCGCGATGAAGTCGGTGATGTCTCCGGCGATGCCGGTCACGGCCAGCACCCGGGTAAGCATTTCGGCGCCGATCAGCAGCAGGAAGATCGATGCCGTCGCTTTGGCGGCACCGGTCAGCGATGCGGAAATCTGGCGCAGGGGCTTATTCTTGCGGGTGTAGAACAGGGTGATCAGCAGCGAGGCGAAGGCCGCGGCCGCACCGGCTTCGGTGGGAGTGAAGTAGCCGGTGAACAAGCCGCCGAAAAGCACGAGCATGATCAGTGGCAGTCCCCAAAGCCCGCCCAGTGACTTCAATCGGTCGCTCCACGTGACACTGAACGCAGCTGCTGCTTTCTGCTGATTTCCGCGCCCGAACATCTGCGGGAAGATCAGGGCCATGGTGAAGTAGATGAGTGCGAACATGACGGCTAGGCCGATACCGGGAACCACTCCGGCCAGGAGCTGCGGACCGACTGGTACGGATACGATTCCGGCATATACCACCATCATGATGCTCGGTGGGATGAGCTGCCCGCTCAATCCGCCGGTGAGCACGGCTCCGACTGCCACACGGCGGTCATAGCCGACCTTGAGCATTTCCGGGATGCCGGCGCGGCCCAGGGCGTAGGTCATGCCAATTGACGAGCCGCTCACCGAAGCCAAGCCTGCGCCCGCAGCCGTAGTTCCGATGGCAAGTCCTCCTGGAAGCCATCCGAACCATTGGTGGGTTGCCTGGTAAAGGCGCTGGGTCAATCCTGCTTGGGTTAGCAGCAATCCCATCCAGATGAACATCGGAAGGACGGACATCGACCAGCCGCTGGAAGCGGTATAGGGGGCGGTCGACAGAACACTGATTGCGGCATCTGCACCGCTTACGTAAATCAGGCCCAGGACGCTGGCAATGGATAACGCGAAGCCGACTGCGATGCCGGCCAGCATCAGCGCTACCATGAGGGCGATGGTCCACAGCCCCGCTGCCGAGGCGGAGCTGCTGGTGAACAGCCCGATGGCGCACGCAATGTTGACCGCTACGAGAATCCAGAATCGAAGAGGTGTCCCCTTCAATTTGGTTCCGGCTGGTGTTCCTTGCGGGCTCGATTCGGTTTTGGAGGGGGCAATCAAGGGTGTCTCAATCATTGTGGGTACCTACCTAGAATCAAGCTGCTACGTCAGCGGTCGGTTTGCCGGTGCCGGTGTTGAGGTCATGCTCTGGCCTCTTGAACCCGAGCCAAGCATCGATTGCCAGAACGAAAGCTGTAAGCGTGAAGCCCAGCGGGACAAAATAGTACGCTGGCCATATTGGGATCGAGGTGATGCCGCCGGTCGCCTGGACTGCGGTCTTTGCCAGGGCCTCCGCTAAGCCATACCAGGCCAGAAGGGCGGACATCACTGCGCCGGCCAGGCAGCCGAAAAGCCGAATCCAGGCCAAGCTGCGGTTGCTCAAGTTCTCGACGATCAGTGCTACGTTGATATGTTCCTTCCACACTTGTGCGCCGGGGATGGCCAGCAGCACCAGGGCGGGGAGGAGCCAGTTGGCCGCAACCTCGTTCGCCCCGTAGATCGGTGTTTGGAACCAGGTGCGGCCAAGCGCGTTGGCCAGGCTCAGGAGCATCATGGTCAGCAGGGCGAGACCGGCAAGGCCTGAGATGATCCGTTCGAGGATTTTGGTGAGTTTAAGCATGGGATGCTCCACTTCTTGTTGTCTCTACGGTGAGAGCAGTCAGCAGCGTGTGGTGGTGGGTCATGGAATCAGCGGACAAAAGGCGTCGTGGACGCGAAGCCGCCGCGAATGCCGCCATCCAGGCGAATCACTTCCGCGTTGAGGTACTTGTTCTGGTAGATCTGCATGGCCAATTGCGCAAATTCGTGCGGGAACCCCACGCGCGGAGGGAACGGAACGTGTCGTTCCAACTTCGGGGTATCCGCCAGAATCGGCGTGTCGAAAAGTCCAGGAGCAATTGTCGCCACTCGAATGGAGAGCTCGGACAGCTCGCGGGCCAGCGGAAGTGTCATCCCTGCGATCCCTGCTTTTGATGCCGAATAAGCCGATTGCCCTGCTTTGCCATCGAGCGCGGCACCCGACGAGGTGAGTACGATCGCACCGTTCTCGTGCGGGTCTGCGTTCCGGGACATCAGTCCCGCTCCGTGGCGAACGACCGAAAATGTACCCAGCAAGTTGGTGCGGAGCACATTCTCGATCGTTTCAAAATTATCCAAAGGAGTCCTGGATCCAGTGTCAACTAGGTATCCCGGGTTCCGCGGTCCGAAAGCGGTGATGCCTGCGCAGTGAACGATGCAACGGAGCTCGACCCCGTCCGCTGCCACCGTGTCGAAGGCGCTGCGGACTTCGGCGTCATCGCCGACATTGACCTTGTGGTAGGTGATGCCCGTAGCCGGATTTTCGGCGTTGGGCTTGATGTCAAAGACATGTACCGCCCATCCGTTTTCGGCGAAGAGCTTGGCTGAGGCGGCACCTAGGCCACTTAGCCCACCGGTGACTACCACCGCGCGTTGAGCAGGCATAGCAATCCTTCAGGACTAGTGCATGCCCATGCTTCGCGTGGTGTGAATATAGACATGTATGTTCGACATTGTGATTTGAACCACGATACATGCGACCGGGATCCGTGTCACCCCTTTTGGAAATGTGACGCAAATCAATTTCCCCGGTGGTCCTAGTTGAAGGGCCGCAGGTTATTTCCAGCGGTTTCCCCGCCGTCAATGGAAATGCTGGCACCGCTGACAAAGCGCGACTCATCGCTGAGCAGGTAGATAACCAGCGGGCTCACCTCGTTGGTCTCGGCTGCGCGGCCAACTGGAATTTGCCCGAAGCCTCGTTTGAGGCCAACTGTCATGGGCGTATTCACCGACCCCGGGTGAATCGAGTTCACCCGGATGCCCATGTCGCCTAGATCCAGCGCGGAAGTTTTCGTCAGCCCCTGCACGCCCCATTTGGAAGCGGAATACGATGCCCGATTCTTGAAGCCGGTCAGTCCGGCAATCGAGGAAACGTTCACAATCGAACTCGTGGCATGCTCCTTCAGCGCGGGCACGGCGGCTTTCATCCCGTAGAAGTTGCCCGTGAGGTTGATGTCGATGGTCCGCTTCCAATCTTCGAGGGTCGCCTCCTCCACCGAGCCCCTGGAGCCAATTCCGGCATTATTGACCAGTCCGTGCAATGCGCCGAAGTGGACTCTGGCACCTTCGACGGCTCGCAGCCAGTCGTCGAAGACGGTGACATCCAGTTCGGCATAGCGAGCGACCGTTTCGCCGTGGGCGTCGTTCAGCTCCTCGGCCAAGGCGCGGCCGGCTTCATGGGCGATGTCTCCGATCACGACGCGGCCTCCTTCGTGGCAGATGGACCGGGCGTGCTCGGCGCCCATTCCGCTGGCTGCCCCGGAGATCAGGATGACTTTTCCGGCGAGTCGCCCCGGGGTTGATTGCCTGTGTTGCTTTGCCATGATGGCTCCTAATTTGGTGGTAGTTGATATTTGCGGGACCGGCGTGGCGGCCTGCCGTCTTCGATGGTTCGATGTTGCCGTTCGAGCTATGAGTCTGGTTCGAGTCCGCTGGAACTCCGAAGATGTTACGCGTTCGTTCCCGGGACTAATTTTTCTATAAAGACAGTTTGACTTGGACTTTTTCCTGAACCTTTCCTGCTGTCATGACGCGGGGCGAGCTGTTTGCGGACATCTTGAACTAAATTCTAGACGAACGTGTATGTATTGTGATTCAATGAACATATTCCGCAAAACAAATGATCCCCGTCACAGTTGATGGGCACCGGTTATGGAGGCCACGATGAGCCAGGACAATCTGCACTTCGGTATTTTCTGCCTGACAAATGTTCCCGAGTGGAGCACCGAACGCGAAGCAGTCCACAAGGGCATCGAACAGATCAACCTCGCCGACAAGCTGGGCTTCGAGGAAGCTTGGGTAGCCGAGCACAACGCCCGCCGCTACGGAATCATCTCTTCCGCGCAGATGATGCTCGCAACCGTGGCAGGCACAACGAAGAATATCCGCTTGGGCTCGGGTGTGACCCGTTTGCCGATGAACCACCCGCTGAAGACCGCAGAGGACTTCTCGCTGCTGGACGTCATCAGCGACGGCCGCCTGAACTTCGGCATCGGCAAGGCCTATGACCTGCTGGAATTCCAGGCCTACGACATCGACCCGGAAGAACGCGATGAGCGTTACCAGGAGTCCTTCGAAATCATCATGCAGGGCTGGAAAGACGGAAAGATCAACTACCAGGGCAAGCATTTCCAGGTCCCTGGCCGAGGCAACCAGACCGAAGAGATCCAGTTGATGCCGCGTCCGATCCAGGAACCGCATCCACCGGTGTACATCATGGTCTCGCAGACCGAGGAGTCGCTGCGCTACGCCGCCCGCGAAGGCTTTGCCTTCGTGCTGGGGCAGATGCCTACCTGGGAGCACATGGCCCATCTGGTCAATGTCTACCGCGAAGAGGCCCGCGCCGCCGGATACAGCTACGACGCCATCGACGCGAATATCGCCCGCTCCTCGCAGCTCAAGGCCATCCACGTATCCGAGGACCGCGCCACCGCCGCCAAGGAATACGAAGAAGGCCTGATGTGGTACCTGAGCATCCTCAGCAACCGCGCCAAGGTCGGCCTGGGCCTGACCGAGCTCAGCTTCGATGACTACGTCGAGAAGGGCGCCATCCTGCTTGGCTCCTCGGATGACGTTGCGCAGCAGCTGGAAGACTACAAGAAGGTCACCGGCATCGGCGGCCTCGTCGGCTGGTTCGACGCCGGAAGCCAGCCGCAGGAGCAGGTCCTGCGCTCGATGACCAAGTTCGCCACTGAGGTCCGCCCCCAGCTGACCTCCCGCGATTCAACCGTTGAAACCGCACGGGCCTAAGGACAACACCATGACGACCATGACTGCAGACCCGCGCGTGGGTCCGAGCGAGTACAAAGAAATTATCGATGCTCTCATCGAGTTCATCGAAAAGGCCGTTGTGCCCATCGAGCAGGAGCACGCGGAATTCCTCAAGGACGAAGTCAACATCTTCGACTCGCGCGGCTTGATGACCGAGAAGTACAAGCAGATCAACCAGCAGGTGCGCGAGCTGTCCGCCGAAGCGGGCTTCTACACGCTCTACAGCGCCGAGTCCCTCGGCGGCGCGGAGCTTCCGGCCGCGGCCATCGTGGAAATCCAGGAGGCCCTGCACCACCGCTACGGACCGGAGCGTTCGCTGATCCACGAATCGGTGATCCCCTCCCCGTTCACCAACGGCCTGAGCCCGCTGCTCCTGCAGCTGCAGGAAGATGTCCTGGCACCGCGCATCGACGCGATCCGTGCCGGAACCTCGACCCTGTGCTTCGCGTTGTCCGAGCCGGATGCCGGATCCGACGTCTACAACCTGAAGACCCGCGCTATCGCGGTGGATGGCGGCTGGGTGATCAACGGCCAGAAGCAATGGATCTCCAATGCGGCCCACGCCAAGCACGCCTTCGTCTTCGCGGTCACCGACCCGGAGGCGGTGGCCAGCCGCAGCGGCGGGATCACCTGCTTCTTCGTGGACACCGATTCCGCCGGGTTCTCGGTGGATGCCGGCATCCCGATCATGGGCAAGCGCGGTTCGAACGCCACGATCCTTTCCTTCACCGATTTGAAGGTCACCCCGGAGCAGATCATCGGCGAGGAAGGCAAGGGGCTGAACCTGGCCATGGGCGGCATCAGCCGCGGACGCGTGACCATGTCCGCCACCTGCATCGGTGTCGCCCAATGGGCGCTGGACCAGGCCCTGGAATACTCCAAGACCCGCAAGACCTTCGGCAAGACCATCGGCCAGCACCAGATGATCCAGTCCAAGCTGGCCGAGATCGCCCGCGACATCTACCTGTGCAAATCGGCCGTGCAGCGCACCGCCGCCTTGCTGGACGCCGGGTTCCCGGCGATCAAGGAAACCTCCATCATCAAGTTCTCCTGCACCGAGATGCTCAGCCGCGTCGTGGATGAGGTTATGCAGATCCATGGCGGCCTGGGGCTGACCAACGAACTGGGCCTGGAAGGCGCCTACCGCTTCGCCCGCACCTTGCGCATTCCGGATGGAACCAGCGAGATCCAGCGCCGCACGGTGGCCAAGCGGCTATTGGCAGGAGATACCAAGCTGTGAGTGCTGTGCGAACCAGTCTGGTATCCGTCAGCACCGAGCAAGGGGTCCGCACGGTGGTCCTCGACCGCGCCGAAGCGCGCAATGCGCTGAGCCCGGATCTGCGCGAGGACCTGCGTCAGGCGCTGCTTGAAGCCAACGATGACCAGGACGTGCGCGCCATCGTGATCACCGGGGCGGGGGAGAACTTCTGCGCCGGCGGAGACGTGAAGCGCATGGGCAAGAACACCCCGAGCAACGGCGCCGCACGCATTTCGCTGGGGCGCGAACTGGTGGAGCTGATCCGCAACCTGAAGAAGCCGACCATCGCCGCGGTCCAAGGCCACGCGGTGGGTGCCGGGTTCGGACTGGCGCTGGCCACCGACATCATCCTCGCTTCGGAGACCGCCAAATTCCAGTTCGGATTCATCAAGCGCGGACTCGCGCCCGACAGCGCGGTGCCATTCCTGCTGTCCCAGCAGATCGGCAACCGCAGAACCCTGCACTACGCGATGACCGGCGAAGTGATCAGCGGCGAGCAGGCCGCAGACCTGGGAATCGCTTCGAAGGTGATCGGCAACGGCAATTTCTCCGAAGAGGTGGCGGCGTTCGCCAAGAATTTGGCGGACGGTCCCACCGCAGCCTATTTCGCTACCCGCAAGGTCGTGCAGGCCTCGCACAACATGACCCTGGCCCAGGCCTGGGAATTCGAGTCCTTCGCCTCGGCGGTCACCTCGACCACCGGCGATCACAAGAACTCGGTTGCCGCGTTCAAAGCCAAATCCAGCTATGAGTTCCAAGGAGAGTAAGACAGATGACTGAAGTAATTTCCGATACCCAGGTCGTGCTGGTTGAGCGCGATGTCGAGAAGAAAACCGCGATCCTCTCCCTGAACCGCCCGGAGAAGATCAACGCCTTCAACAACGCGCTGCTCGAAGGGCTCATGTCCGCGCTGTCTGAATTGGCGGACGATGACGAGATCTCGGTGGTGATCCTGCGCGGCAGCGGGAAGAACTTCAGCGCCGGGTACGATGTGGTCTCCGGATACGGTTCGAAGACGGCCTATGAGGACTGGCGCAATCTCCAGGAGAAAATCGACCTGTGGGAACGCGTCTACCGTTTCCCCAAGCCGCTGATTGCAGCTATCGAAGGGCACTGCCTGGGCGGAGCGACCATGCTGGTCTCCTGCAGCGATCTGGTGATCGCCTCCGAGACCGCGAACATCGGATGGCCATCGATTCCATTGGGCGGCGGGCTGCTCTCTCCGGTATCGCTGTGGCATATCGGCATGCGCAAGGCCAAGGAATTGTCCTTTATCGCGGGCAATTCAATGAGCGGCATCGAAGCCGCGGAGCTGGGCTGGGCCAACAAGGCCGTGCCGGAAGGAACCACGCTGGAAAGCGCAAAGACCATGGCCGGCCGCGTGGCCAAGACCCCCTTGGATTTGCTCTACCTGAAGAAGCAGGCCTTGAACAAGGTGTACGACCGCCAGGGCTTCGTGGAATCACTGCGCGCAGGTGCGGAATGGGATGCCATTTCGCATACGGCCGACTCGATCGGCGAGGTGAAGGCGCTGATGAAGGACAAGGGCCTCAAGGGAGCAATCAAGCACTTCAGCCAGTCCTAGAACTCAACGATCGGATTAGGGAAAAACAATGTTTTCACGCAAGTATTTTGCCGGCGCGCTGTCCATGCTCGCCGTGGCAGCGCTGGGATTGACCTCATGCGCCGGGGGTCTGAACTCCTCCGGCGGCAACGAAGATCGTGCCGGTGGCGCAGGTATTGCCCCAGGCGCGACGAAGGAGCAGTACATCGCTGCCTTTGAAGATATTGAGCCGATCACCCTGGACTTCCAGTATTCCAGCACCAACCCCAAGTCCTTCTCGGCCCAACGAGATCTGAAATGGGCTGAGTCCGTGGAGGAATGGTCCGGTGGCAAGGTCACCATCGAATCCCATGCGGCCGGGGCGATCGCGAAGCCAACCGAGGTTCCCGGGGCGCTGCAGGATGGCCGATTGGACATCGCGCATTACTACACCACCTATGAACCGCAGGAAATGGCCGCCTTCGTGGACATGTCCACGTCGCTGGTCCAGCTTCCCAGCAGCCCGGTGGTCGGCGAGTTCGTCTCGCACGCGGTCATGATGGAGGTAGGCTTCAATACCCCCGAGGTCATGGCCAACTACGAGGACCGCGGTATGCACGTCTTGCACCCGGCCAACCCCAACGGCAACACCTCGGTGATCTGCCGGGAAGACCAGCAAGAACCCGCGGATTGGGCCGGCTCCCAAATCCGCGGCAATGCGGCGGCCCACGAAATCCAGGCCAAGGCGCTGGGCGGCGTGTTGACTTCCGTGGAACTGGCCGAAACCTATGAAGCGCTGGAACGCGGCGTGCTGAACTGCTCGCTGCAGTCAACCGCAACCGCTGTCTCCGTGGGCTGGCTCGAAGTCGCTCCGTTCATCAGCATTCCGAAGGACGCCAGCTTCGCTCCGGGCGCAGGCGCCCTGGTGGCCGGCTCCTCCTGGGAGGGGCTGCCGCTGCTGGTGCAGCAGCTGATGTTCGACCGCATGGAGGGCTACGTGGCCGGCGAGGACTTCAACGCCATAGCCAGCTTGAAGATCGCAACCGAGACCGCCGAAGAGCAGGGTGGCAAGCTGGACTACCTTGACGCGAAGAGCGAGGCCGCGATCGCGGAATCCAACAAGGAACTGCTGGCGCAGGTCGAGAATTCCAAGAACCTGGACGGCAAGGCCGTGAACGCAGCGGTAGCCTCGTCCATCGAGAAGTGGACCGGCATCGCCGAAGAGCTGGGATACGGGGAAAAAGGCGAAGTCACTGAATTCACCGATTGGTACGAGGGCTCGGTGGATCCCGCTGACCTGGAATACTATGAGCCCTTTGCCGAGCGCGTATACAACGAGATCATTCTTCCGCAACGACCCGAGTAGCGGCAGCTTGCCCGGCAAGACGTAGCCTATTGACCGACGTCATCCCAGGGGCCGGACCACCCTTATCCGGCCTCTGGGCTCCCACCCACTACCCTGATTTCCAGAGAGGACCAAGACGATGATTCCCACATTCACCGGGGAGCTATCTGCCGACCGCCTAGGCGCGACGCTGATGCATGAACACGTCTTCGTGCTGAACGCCGAGCTGGTCCTGAACTACCCGGGCCAATTTCCAGCAGATGACCTGGTTGACCGCGCGGTGGAGTATTTTAATGGTGTCAAGGCCAGCGGCATCGACACCATTGTCGACCTGACCGTGATGGGCAACGGCCGGAATATCCCCTTGGTCAAGCGCGTGGCCGAGCGCACCGAGATGAACATCGTCGCAGCCACCGGCTGGTACACATTCCACGATGCTCCGACCTTCGCCACGCTCAATGGACCTGGCCGGCTGCTCGGCGGAAGCGATCTGCTGACCGAGCTCTTCATCCGCGATATCCGTGATGGCGTCGATGGCACCGGAGTCAAGGCCGGGGTGCTGAAATTCGCCACGGACCACTACGGATTCTCCGACGGCGTCTTGAACATCATGCAGGCTGTGGCCGATGCCCATCTGGAAACCGGCGCACCGATTTTCACGCACTCGAACCCCCACAAGCGCAACGGCCTGGACCAGCAAGACTATCTGACTTCGCGCGGCGTGGATCTGGGCGGTGTGGTCATCGGCCACTGCGGAGACAGCGAAGATCTGGACTATCTGAAGCAGATCGCGGACCGCGGGTCCATACTGGGCATGGACCGTTTCGGGCTGGACTCCAAGCTGCCCTACGAAAAACGGCTTCATGCAGTGAAAGAACTATGCAAGCAGGGCTACGCCCCGCAGATCGTCATCGCCACCGACTCATCGGCCTACTCCATGAATTTCCCGGATGAGGCGCGTGCCGAACGGCTGCCGAAGTGGCGAGCCAGCGAAATCATGGACACCGTCATCCCCGATTTGCGGAACCTGGGTGTTTCGGATTCGGATCTTGATCAGATGATGTTTGCCAATCCACGTCGAATCCTCGGGAGCGCACAATGAAATCAGGAGAACTAGCCATGGCAAAGATTGATGCCTATGAATTCCGCCGGGTGCTGGGGGCCTTCCCCACCGGGGTTGTCATCGTCACCGGAATGGACGACGGGCAGCCCCTGGCGATGACCGTCGGATCCTTCGTTTCGGTTTCCTTGGAGCCAGCCTTGGTCGGCTTCCTGCCAACCAAGACTTCGTCCTCATGGGCCGCATTGCAGAACCGCACGAGCACAAGATTCGGCATCAACGTGCTGGCCAGCGACCAGGAGGATCTGTGCCGAGCGGTGGCCTCGCGCAAGACGGATAAGCTCGAAGGCTTCGAATGGGAGCTGTCCAAGAACGGCAGCCCGATCCTGACCGACTCGGTCGCCTTCGTCGACTGCGAGATGCAGTCGGTATCCGACGCGGGGGACCACGACTGGGTGATGGGCAGCGTGCTGGATCTGTTCACGCTCAGCTCTAGTTTGCCCTTGCTCTTCTACCGCGGAGGCTACGGCTCGTTCGCGCCCGGTTCCATGGCCATCAGCACCGACATCCCGGTCAAGGTCTTGAGCCAGCTGGACCTGATCCGTCCGCATATGGAACGCCTGGCGGTCGAATTGGTTGCCGAGGTGAGCATCATGACACGGGTGGAGACCGAACTGATCAACGTCGGGTCGGCAGGCTCTTCCACCCGCCAGGGCCGCTCCAGCCGGGTGGGCATCCATGTGCCATTCATGCCGCCGATCGGCGGAGTCTTCGCGGCGTTCGGGGGACCGGAAGCCGAGGCCCAGTGGCTCGCGCAGGGCCATCCGGACGCCGACCCGGCGTTGCAGGCGCATTTCGAGGCAGGCCTGGCCAAGGTCCGCGAACGCGGCTACGCTGCCGGGATCGGGCACGAACGCGGCAGCGGCATCGAGCATTCGGCACAGATCGCCTACGGCGGCCGGGATCCCGAGGCGCGGCAGCGGCTCATGGCGGTTGTCAACGACGCCGCCGAGACGTTCAACGCCGCGGATGTCACCCATGAAGGTGAATACGAATTCCATTCGGCCACCGCCCCGGTCTTCGATAAGGACGGAGCGTGCTTGTTCTCGATGACCGTCTGGGGATCGGACGGCCTGACTCGCGGGTCCGATGTCGTGGCCACCGTGGAACGGCTCAAGCTCGCCGCGGACGCGGCAAGCCAGGAACTCCAGTTCCGCTCCCGCTAAAAGCCTCCAGTAAAGGTAGAACTCGTGCTGAAATCATTTTCCAATCTCATCGTCCTTGAACTCGGGCATATCTACAACGGCCCATACTGCGGTTTGCTGTTTGCCCACCTGGGCGCGGAAGTCATCAAGGTAGAGCCGCTGGGCGGCGAACGCCTGCGCACTCGTGCCCGCGGAGACGCGGACCCGCAGGAATTTGTCATGCTCAACTCCAATAAGAAGAGCATCGCCTTGGATCTGAAAAGCGATGACGGCAAAGAGACCTTCCTGAAGCTGGTCGACCGGGCCGACGTGCTCATTGAAAACTATGCGCCAAATACCCTTGAACGTCTTGGCCTGGCACTTGAATCGCTGCTGGAACGCAATCCCCGCCTAGTGATTGCTTCGGGCAAGGGCTATGGGAGCAGCGGACCATACTCGAAGATGCCGGCCATGGATCTGACGGTCCAGGCAATGTCCGGTGCGATCGGGACCACCGGCTTCGCCGATGGGCCGCCGGTCAAGACGGGGCCGGCCTTCACCGATTTTTCTGGCGGCATCCATCTGTTCGGCGGCGCGATGGCGGCCCTGTTCGACCGGACGCTTACCGGCGCGGGGCAAATCGTGGAGGTGTCAATGCATGACACCATCTATCCCATGCTGACCTCTGCACTCAGCGCGCTGTACAACCAACCGGGCGATCAGCTGCCCGAGCGCACCGGCAACCAGCACTCCGGGCTGGCCATTGCTCCATACAACGTCTATCGCGCGGCCGATGGCTGGCTGGCGATTATCTGCGCCTCGGACCATCACTGGACCCGCTTGGCCAAGGCGCTGGGCTTCGCGGAAGCCATCGAGGATCCGCGTTTTGCCGATCCGGTGAGCAGGGCAGAGCATATGGACGAAATCGACGCGCTGGTGACTGGGGCTACCAGCAAGCTGACCCGCGCGGAGATCTCTGATCTGCTGGGCAATGCCGGAGTTCCCTTCTCTCCAGTCAAGACCTTGCGGGAAGTTGACCAGGACCCGCACCTGATCGAGCGCGAAATGATCCGATTCATCGACCATCCGGAAAACGGACGGGTACCGGTAGTCGGCAATCCGCTGAAGATGTCCACCCAGCAACCGGGAGCTGCTTTAAGCGTCGCGCCCAAGGTCGGGCAAGACCAAGCTGAGGTGCTGGGCAGGCTCTTGGGCATGAACGAACGCGAGGCCGAGGCCCTGCGCACGGTTCCATTAGGGCTTTAGATGCTAAAGGCTAATGAAAACTGGCACAATTTAGCTAAATTGACTTCAGCTTGAAGGATGAAGACCATGCAAACCGAAGCACCCGTAGAAGCGGACAGCGGCCCCAAGAGCGAGGCAAGGCAGGCTGAAGTGGCACTGTTCCTGGACGCGTTGAGCCGTTGGACCGATGTCAAGTCAAAAGCGGCCCCAATCTACAAGCGCGGCATCAACACCCGAGCGCAGATCGTGGAAGCTTCCCGTAGCGTGTTCGTGCGACTGGGCTACATTGACAGTTCCGTCGAGGACGTATTGCTTGCGGCCGGGATCTCCCGCGCTACGTTCTATTCGCATTTCCGCAGCAAGAAGGCAGTCTTCGCAGCAGTAGTGGAAGAGCACGTGCGTGGGCGGCTTTCGCAAACGAATGTCACCAATGTGGACAAGTCGGACTATCGCGCACGAGTTACCGAAACCATCGAACGTTTCGTGAATAACTACACCAATACGCAGGACCTTTCCATGGTCATCGAGCAGGTGGCGCACTATGACGAGGAATTCCGTACTATTCGCTTGGTGATCAGGGACTTGTTCGTCGACCGCATCGCACGGGGGATCCGCCGCCAGCAGGCCGCCGGGAATGTCCCGGAGGAACTCAACGCGCGCGAATCGGCCACCTTGATCCTGGCGATGATGACCAATATTGCGCAAGTGGAAATTGGCTGGAAAAAGAAGAAGCCTACGCCGGAGCTGATCGAATTGATGACCAACTTCTGGTGCGCCGGAATCGGCCTCAAGGATCGCTGAAAACACGAAGAATTGACCGGTCCGGCAGCATGCCGGCCAGCAGGTAAGGATTGACCATGAAACTCATTGTCCTAGTCAAGCAAGTTCCGGATACCGGTGAGACTCGGTGGCTCAACCTTGAAACCGGCATCTTGGATCGGGCCGCGACCGAAGCGATCCCGGATGAGATTACCGAACGCGCGCTCGAATGCGCCTTGCGCCTGAAAGACGAGGACAGCAGCACCGAGGTCGTGGTTCTCACCGTTGGCGCTCACGAAGCCGAAAAGACGTTGCGCAAAGCGATGTCCATGGGTGCTGACCGCGCTATCCAGGTCGTAGATAACGCTTTGGAGGGTTCTGACATGCTGCAGACAGCCAAAACCCTGGCTGCTGCCATCAAACGAGAAGGATTCGATATCGTTCTCGCAGGAAACCAGTCCACGGATGGCAAGGGCGGCATGGTCCCGGCGATGGTTGCCGAGTTGCTGGAAGTGCCGCTGCTCAGCGACCTGTCCAGTTTCGCCGTGGCCGACGGCCAGGTCAGCGGATCGGTGCGCACTGAGCAAAATGAGCTGCAGCTCTCGGCCAGCTATCCAGCCGTCGCCGCAGTCACCGAACGTGTAGCGGAAGCGCGCTTTCCAACTTTCAAGGGCATCATGGCGTCCAAGAAGAAGACCCTGGAGAAGGTTGCGCTGGCGGATTTGGGCATCCAGGCCGGTCCAGCCTATGCACCGCAACGCTCCGTCATGGTCTCCGCCGTGGCGGCGCCTCCGAAGCAGACCGGTCCGAAACTCAACGATGACGATGAATCAGTCGGCAAGCTCGTTGATTTCTTGGAATCCAAGCACCTGCTCTAGGGCGGCGTCCAGCTACCTGAAAACTTCTGAACTCCGAGGAAAAAATGTCGAAAATTCTTGTAATGGCCGAGACCGCCGCCGACGGCAATCCGCTCGGCAGCGTGGCCGCCCTGATCGGTGCCGCAGCTGCCGTGGGCGAGCCAATCGTGGTGGCACTCAGCAGCGAAGCGAATGCCGGGATCATCGGCGAGAAACTGGGGGCGCTGGGCGCGGCACAGGTCATCGTCGGAACCCTCTCCGCTGAGCGAGCCCACCGGTTTGCCACCGACGAGGTGGCATTGCTGCAGCAGTGCATTGTCCAGCAGGCGCCGTTGGGCGTATTCCTGGATGGTTCCGTGAGCGGTCGCGCGATCGCCGGACGACTGGCCGCGCGCCTTGGCTCGTCGGTATCAGCCGACGCAATCGATGTGGCGTTGGAAGAGGGGGAGATCATCGCCAAGCATTCGGTCTTCGGCGGAGACTTCGTCACGGAATCAACGGTCGAGGGCGGCACCATGATTGCGACCCTGCGCTCGGGAAGCATTTCCCATCGGGCCGCGCCGCTTGAGCCAAGCGTGGAGATCATATCGGTTCCGGAATCATCCCAAACGGGAGCGCACGTGGTCAGCTCGAACGAGATTGCCCACGACGGCGGACGCCCGGCCTTGAACATCGCCCCGGTGGTGGTATCCGGAGGCCGAGGAGTTGCCTCCAAGGAGAACTTCCACCTCGTGGAACAGCTGGCGGACGTCTTCGGCGGGGCCGTGGGCGCGTCACGTGCGGCAGTGGATGCCGGCTATGTTCCGCAGAGCTACCAGGTGGGACAGACCGGTGTGGCAGTATCACCTGACCTTTATATTGCCTTGGGCATTTCGGGAGCCATTCAGCACCGTGCCGGCATGCAGACGGCCAAGACCATTGTGGCCATTGACAAAAATGAGGACGCACCAATTTTTGAGATCGCCGACTTCGGCATCGTCGGAGACTTGTTCTCTGTAGTTCCTCGGATCGTAGACGAAATCAACGCCCGCAGGAACTAGCAAGAACTGAACAAGTACCCAAGCTGGGAACTTGAACGATTTGGCTGTGAATGCGAATAGTAATGGAGCGAAACGCGTGAATGAGATCGGAAACCCGGTACGCCAGAAACGGCGCATGGCTGGAATCCCTCCGCTGGCCCCGGACCTAATCCGCAATGGCGGAGAAGCACCGATGCGCAAGGACATCGAAGCACAGCCGCAGCCGGAGCCTTCAAGTTTCCAAGCCCAGGAGGATCTCGTTGCCGGCAAGCCTGCGCACGCCGAAACCGCTGCAACTCCTCCGGCAGGCGGCAACCGCCGCCGCATGGCGGGCGCGTCAAATGCGCCGTTGCTTGTTTCCTCCTCCGCACCGTACGGAACGGCCACGGCCGTCTCCACGAATAGTCCTGCCGCTGAAAACGCCCAGCCACCAGCTCGCACGGAAATTGACGCTGCTGTTTCTCATGATCAGCTCCGGGAAGTTCCCAGCAAGGATCAGGGCTCGGCCCTTAATAGAGGCCGGCGCATGCCTGGTCCATCGACGGTGCCGGTAGTTGTCGCGCTGCAAGAATCCAGGCCGGCAAACGAACCGGCGAGCGTGTCATTCAACCAGCAGATCCCTGCAGCAGCCAGCAACCGTGCTGCTGGCGAAGCATCCTCGGTTCCGGAACGGCAGCGCCTGCGCCAAGCATCGCAGCCCGCGTCCGACGAATACGCCCAACGTGCCTCCGCTGAAATTGCTGATGGCAAGCGCGAGCCCGCTCAGCGCTCGGCGAAGAGCTTGGCATCGGAAAATTCCACGGGCTCCGCAAATGCTTTAAATGGCGATGTGAACCTGGATTCTCGAAATGCCAGTAAAACACCGTCCAAATATGCCAAGCGCGGTCTGCAGATTGGCGGGCTTCTGGCAATCGCTGTCATCGCAGTCCTTGCCGCTCAGTGGCTGCGTTCCACCTCCTCGGTCCAAGAATTCATCGCAGCATACCCAGGACATGCGAGCCAGCCGATTTCTACGCCTGAGGGCATTCCTGCCTGGCTCGGGTGGCAGCACTTTCTCAATATGTTCTTCATGGTCTTGATTGTGCGTTCAGGATTGCAAGTGCGTCTGCAGAATAAGCCACCGGGGTTTTGGACGGCCAAGAAACGTTCCTTCTTCTCCCCGGGAAATCAGCCGCCGAAGAAGATCTCGATTACTCAATGGCTGCATCAGCTGCTGGACGTGGCGTGGGTGGTCAACGGGTTGCTGTTCGTTGCTGCGCTATTCATCACCGGTTTCTGGATGCGCATTGTCCCAACTAGTTGGGATGTTTTTCCGAATTTGGCCTCCGCCGGCCTCCAATATCTTTCATTGGACTGGCCCGAAGAAAACGGTTGGATCCACTACAACGCATTGCAGGTGATGGCCTACTTCATCACGGTGTTCGTCGCAGCGCCGCTGGCAATCATTTCAGGTGCACGCATGTCTACCTGGTGGCCTGCGAAGAATGAGAAACTCTCAAAGCTTTACCCCATTGAATTGGCGCGAGCTGTACACATTCCGGTCATGGTTTACTTTGTCGCTTTCACTCTTGTTCACGTCTTCCTGGTGTTTTTTACCGGTGCGCGCCGAAACCTCAATCACATGTTCACGTCCCGAGACGTAGCTGATTTCTGGGGATTGGTGGTCTTCGGAATCTCGGTGGTAGCCGTCGCCGCGGCATGGTTCCTAACCAGTCCCATGTTTATCCGCCCAATTGCAGGAGCCATGGGCAAGGTTTCAAAGAACTAGGCTAACGAGGTCATAAGGGATCTTCACGGTATTCAACCGTGGACTGGCTTCCATTGCCGGATTCAACCCAGCCGAAGTAGGTTCCGTCTTCTTCGCCGCCTAAATCGTTGCCAAAATCAGGGCTCTCGGTTCCACCCAAGAAGCTGCGAGTGAACGATGCCGTGTCACCCATGAGTTCTTCAGCTGCAGCGACCAAATGTGCATCTTGCGGTACTACCCCAGCAATGGCTGCGGCAAGAATCGCTCGGCGCACCAGTTCACGGGTGAAGGACGCGGTAGTTCCTTCGATGGTTTCGGCCACTGACTCAACGGTTTCCGGGGCAATGTTTAGTTTCGCTCCGTAGAGGTTGATCAATGCCTTGCGACCGTCGAAGTCGGGACGGGGGATTTCCATAGCGAGGTCGATGCGCCCGGGACGTTGCACCAAAGCGCGTTCCAAGGATTCCACACGGTTGGTAGTTAGCAGGAAGGTTACATCTGCGTCCGACGCCAGTCCGTCCATGGCGTCCAGGACTTCAAAGAGCAATGGCTGTGGGCCGTGTCCGAAGCTGCGGTCCTCGGCAATCAGATCGCAATCTTCAAGCACGACGATGGCTGGCTGCAGGGCGCGGGCCATCTCCGAAGCGTGCGATACCAATGGCAGCGTATTTCCGGTAAGCAAGATGACCGTGTGCTCGGTCGCCTTTGCCGACAGGTAGCGTACGGTGTGGGTCTTTCCTGTACCGGGAGGGCCGTACATTAGGACTCCGCGTTTTAGATGCGCGCCATGTGCCGCTAGGAATTCGCGGTGTTGTCCTACCCCTAGAACCTGCTCTTCAATGCGCTCACGGATACCGTTTGGAAGGATCAGCTCTTCGGTGGACATCTGCTTGCGGTGATGGAAGGTGACGCCGCCGGTCGACTCGGCATAGTCGCTGGTCTTAAATGAAATGACATGGCCACGGAAAATACTGGAAGTGCGCATGGCTTCGCGGAAGTCGACCAAGAAGAGATCGCCTGCTCGTGGGTCGGCGCTCAAGATCTCCAGACGCGCTTGGAGGCGGCCGTATTCCGGGTTCGCCTGACGTAAATAGACCGCGAGGGCCGAACCATGGATCTTGAACAGGTGAATGCCTGAACCTAGGAATCGTTGCTGCTCACCTGGGCCGACGGGGAGAGACGTGTAATCAGGTTCGCCGATAATTCCGCGTTCGCCGTTCGGGTCCAAAAGATCCGAGAAATCTGCGTGATGGCGTTGCTGGCCGCTGACGCCTATAAGCGACGAATTTTCGTCTGCGGCCACGAGCTCATCGAGGACTATGTTGGCATCGGCCAAACGGTGAGCACCGAAAGCCTCAACGATTAGCGGAAGCGATGCTGGTGCGACACCTAAATGCGCTTCGAGTGCAGCGGTCAATAATCGACCCACTCGATCCGGACGATTCTGCTCCGCCAGCTGAGCTATACGGGCGAAGGAAGTGATGAATGAACTCAAATCTGGATCCATGGCCTGAGCCTACCAGCACGTCAGGGCGACTTGGGAGTCCTTATCTCGCGATATTTAGCGTTAGAGAGCTCGTGACCGAAAGCATAGTGGTTTGATTGACGCGTCATCGACACTTGGTCCGATTCGGAGTAGCGTCCTTGGTATAGGGCCAACGGAAATCCCGTGACCATCTTGGAGCAGAAAGTGAGTTCACCATGGCTCAGTATGATGTAGCAGATCGTTCGGCAGTCGTCACCGGGGCAGGCTCCGGAATCGGCCAGGCTATCGCCATTCTTTTGGCTGCAAACGGAACCAAGGTCGTAGTTCAAGATCTAAACGCAGACGCGGCCGAGGCTACCGTGCAGGAAATCATGGCCAGCGGCGGCGAAGCCGTTGCAGTAACTGGAGATGCCAGCTCCTCGGAAGTTGTCGAGGAAACCATCAAGGCTGCCAACGCGATGGCCCCATTGAAGGTCGGTGTCAACAACGCCGGTATCGGCGGCCGCGCCGCCAAGGTTGGCGAGCTGACCGATGAGGACTGGGACAAGGTCGTGTCGGTGAACCTGAATGCGGTTTTCCGTGGCACTCGCGCCCAAGCGGTCGCCATGAGCGAGAACGGTGGCGGTTCTATCGTGAACATGGCTTCGATCCTCGGCTCGGTAGGCTTCGCCGGGAGCTCCGCCTACGTATCCACGAAGCACGCCGTGGTGGGCTTGAGCAAGACCGCTGCGGTTGAGTACGCCGCCGAAGGTGTGCGCGTCAACAGCGTGGCTCCGGGCTTCATCGACACCCCGCTGCTGCAGCAGATGCCTAAGGAAGCCTATGATGCTTTGGTTTCCAAGCACCCAATTAATCGCTTGGGCAAGCCCGAGGAAGTCGCGGCGCTGGTTGCCTTCTTGGCCAGTGATGCGGCGTCCTTCGTCACCGGCAGCTACCACCTAGTCGACGGTGGTTACACCGCAGTTTAGTCGAATTCACGAGATCTAGCGGCTTTGCAATCTGAACTGGATCGCTAGGGCAGGATTGGTTAGATCTGAGTCGCAGGCTGGACCGCAAGGGTGTGGCATCGATATTCCATCGGTGTCATACCCTTTTGTCGTACTCGATTAGTCAGGTTCCCTGACTGGAACTTACTTTGGGCTAAAGCTTGAGCATCTAGAAGACGAGCGGTGGGCAATTATTGAAAAATTACTTGGTAATTTTTACTAGTAAAAAACTGCTAAAAAATGACACCTGCGTGGGTGCGTAAGTTCATCTGTTATTTTCAATTGCGATGCACTTGACGCGTTCTGCCTTGAAAACTCAAGGTTCTTCAGCGAGCGAGACTGCTTCCGCGGAGTTGGCGCAGAGCGGCGAGAGTGAATGAAGGGCCAACAGCCCGCAAAACGTCAGATGCAGGCAATGGAGTAATTCTTGCCCTTGGCTTGCAAGCCTCTCCATAGGCATAGTAGGGTCAAAATTACTCGCGTTTGACCAATAGATCATCACTTTCACAAGGGGATACTTATTATGTCGACGCAAACTGTTTCCGCATGGGGTATGCGTAAATGCTTTTGCTCTTAGCTAGCTACTTCAACTAACCATGCCTGATGCGTCCTATTGCTGGATCCTTCGCACGAGCGATTGAATGCCAACTATTCATGAGTTTTCGTAACGTCATCCGCTTCTAAATGGACCTCAGCTCCTGACCTGCTGCTCGAATGAGCACCGCCCGCTGCGGCGCGCGAACGACTAGCCGTCACGCTTTTCGAACAATCGCCTGATTTTTCAACACGGCGCCCTCTCCCTAGCTTTTTGCGCTATTTTTACGGTCCGCAACCACCTGGGATAACTTGATTCTTAAACATATAATTGGTTGAAGATACTTAAAATAGCATGTCAGCTCCCAAGAATAAATTAGCGTCATTTTAAGAAAATAATAAGAACCACTTGCTTTTCAGCTCACTGCCAGCTTGGATGTTTCTTGGGGAAACCTTGGGGTTAGCGATCAATATGCCGAAAATATCAAGGAGTCTGTCTCGATGCGACGCACTGAGCGTGGAAAAAATGCACCAGCGATTAATGCTGGATGGTGGAGACGACCACTTGCGTTAGGAACAGTTTCATCCCTAGCGATCACGTCCTTCGGACTGCCAGCAATGGCAGACATCAACACGTCACCAGATGACGCAACCGAATCTGCGGCCAGCATTATCGACCTAAGCCTTCTCGGCCAGGAACTCGCCGGCGGAGGCCAAACACGGGCGCTATTCCCAAGCGGACCAGCAACCGACGAAGGCGCGCTAAATGCCTCGCTGCTTGGCGGAGAGATGCTGGACCTCGGCGGCCTGCAGCTGCCAATCGACCAAATTATTGACTACGGTGAGCTCGGAGCCTTGCTTTCGCGCTCCACCGCAACCGATGCCAAGAACGGCGAAGCAATCACCGGTATTGCCGGTGCTGATGGTTCGGTAACACTGGACGGTCAAGCCGCGGACTTCGGAAACGCAAAGCTTGACCTGCTCTCGCTCTTCCGAGAGACCGGCGTAGACGGACTCACCGACGAGATCCTAAGCAAAGCCGAGCTGACCGCCGGAGTCGGTGGCGCTTGGGTGCAGGCTGTTGATGGAGAATTCCAGGACCCGGACGGAGTCGGCGGAGCCGGCCAGTACCGAGTTGCGGAAGCGAACCTCGAGCTCCAGTCCCCGGTGGTGGAAACCGTCGCCGGAACCCTGTACGAGCAGATCGGCCAGATCGATCAGCTCATGGAGGAGACCGTTGGCGGCCTTGGCGACCTGACTAGCATGATCACCAGCATCACCGACGCCTTGCCAGCGGGCGCAACCCTGGACTACACGATCGAATCGAATATGCAGGATGAGATCTTCGACGAGATTCTTGCGCAGCCGATCACCTCGAAGAATGAAATCCTCACCATCGATTTCTCCACCGGCCAGGTGTACATCGACCTTGACAAGGCATACTCGGGAGAACGCCCAGAAGGCGTCGACCTCCCAGATGGCATCAACAATCAGAACCCGAACACGGAACTGATCAGCAACGAGATCTACCCAATCATCGCCGAATCCGTGCACGATCTGATGGAAGAAGTTGTCGCCATCGCCGTGAGCGCCATTGAGGGCGCACTGGGCAGTGTCACGCTGAACCTCGAAGCCGGAGTTTCGGCGCTGGGCAATACCGCCACCGCCAACTGGAGCGTCAACCTCATGGGCGACGCGCAGCCAGTAGTCTGCGAATCCGAAGGCTTGGGCGGCGCGGCTTTGTGCGCCACGCTGGAGACCGCAATCAACACCGTGGTGGGCCCAATCGTCCAGACCGCGCTGGTGCCAATCCGCGATTACATCCTTTCCGACGGTGGCAAGGCCATCTTCGAAACGCTCTTGACCGACCTGAAGACCGGCGCCATCACGCTGCCGATCCGCCAGTTGCTAGAGCCAGTCTTCACCCTGCTGTCCCAGGTCATTTCGGTGCAGCTGAACCGCCAGGACGTCACCACGGCTGAGGGACCAGACGGTGAAGTCACCGAAAGCCTCGAAGTTTCCGCATTGAGCCTAGGATTGCTGCAGGCAGCGGATGCCGGTCGCCTGAACTTCGGCACCGCCGGCGTACGCATCGATGCGGCCGAGAATGCCATCACCCCGGCATTGACCGTTGATCCCACCGCAATTGATCCAGGGCAGTCCACCAACGTCACCGGCACCGGCTTCACCCCCGCAGGTGACGTCCAGATCCAGCTGACCGACGCAGAGGGTAACCCAGTAGGCGAGGCGATCACCGTTCCGGCCGACGAAGCAGGAAACCTGCCGGAGACCGCACTGCCCGTTCCGGCAGATGCAACTCCAGGGGAATACAACGTGGTGGCCACCGACGTCACCACCGGCACCCCGGTGCAAGGCCCGTTGACCGTCAACGATCCGGGACAGACCCCGGAGCCAGGCAACGGGATCATCGGTGACACCGTATTCGCCGACGCCAATGCCAACGGTATCCAGGATGCCGGTGAAGCAGGAGTTCCCAACGTCACCGTGAACCTGTTGGATGCCTCGGGCACCGCGGTTCCAAACGAAGACGGAACGCCGCGCAGCACGACCTCCGATGATCAGGGCAAGTACTCCTTCGGAGAACTTCCTGCCGGTGAATACATTGTTGAGTTCGTCGCTCCGGAGGGTTCGGTCTTCGCACCGGCCAACCAGGGTGATGACGACGCAGTGGATTCGGATGCTGCCGAGAACGGCCGCACCGAGGTTGTTGCACTGACCGCAGAGGCGCCAACCACCGACACGGTGGACGCCGGCCTGGTTGCGGATGACGCCGAAAACCCGGATACCCCAAGCATCACCGTTGACCCAACCGAAGTTCCTGCCGGGGATGAGACCACGGTCACCGGCGAAGGCTTCCAGCCAGATAGCACGGTCACCATTCAGTTGGAGGACGCCGAAGGCAATCCGGTCGGCGACCCGATCGAAGCGCCGGTGGACGCCGAAGGTAACTTCACCAACGCCCTGCCGGTCCCGGAGGATGCGGCACCTGGCGACTACCAGGTCGTAGTGACCGACGCCGACGGCAACGAAACCACCAACCCAATCACCGTCACCGACGCCGACGGCGCGGGCAACAACGGCGAGCTCGGTGACCGCGTCTGGCGCGACCTGGATGCCGATGGCATCCAGGATGCCGGCGAAGCCGGCCTGGCCGGCGTGAGCGTGAACCTATTGGATGCCGCCGGAACCCCGGTGACCGATGCCAATGGTGCACCGGTAACCGCGACCACCGACGGCAACGGCAACTACACTTTCACCGGTCTTGAACTGGGCGAATACAGCGTTGAGTTCGTCGCTCCGGAAGGTGCCTCGTTCTCTCCTGCAGCAGCCGGGGATGACCGCGAACTCGATTCGGACGCAGGTGAGAACGGACGCAGCGCGGTGATCGCACTGACCTCCGTTGCACCGGTGAACCTGAGCGTTGACGCCGGCGTGGTTGACGCTCCGGCGGTAGAGGACGCAACGGTTACCGTCGATCCGACCGAGGTGGCACCGGGTGAGGAAACCCAGGTGACCGGTGACGGATTCGCTCCTGATTCCGAGACCACGGTGCAGCTCACCGATGGTGAAGGGAACCCGGTAGGGGACCCGATCACGGTGACCACCGATGAGAACAGCCACTTCACAACCCCGCTAGCTGTTCCAGAAGATGCAGCTCCGGGTGAATACCAGATTGTTGTCACCGACTCCGAGGGCAACACCGACAGCACCCAGCTGACGGTGGGCGAACCGGATGATGGCGGCGAAACCCCTAACCCAGATGCCAACGGCGAACTCGGTGACCGTGTCTGGCGCGACCTGGATGCCGATGGCATCCAGGATTCCGGCGAAGCCGGCCTGGCCGGCGTGAGCGTGAAGCTGCTCGATGCTTCGGGCAACCCGGTGACCGACACCAACGGTGCCGAAATCACCGCGACCACCGACGAGAACGGCTTGTACCGCTTCACGGGCCTGGCCTTGGGTGAATACACCGTCGAGTTCGCAGCCCCGCAGGATGCCTCGTTCTCGCCAGCAGGCGTGGGAGAAGACCGCGGACTCGATTCGGACGCCGGAGAGAATGGCCGTACCGCAGTGCTGACCCTCACCAGCGCAGCACCGGTAGATCTGGGTGTTGACGCCGGCGTGGTTGACGCTCCGGCAGTTGAGGACGCAACGGTGACCGTTGATCCAGCCGAGGTGGCTCCGGGCGAGGAAACCCAGGTGACCGGTGACGGCTTCGCTCCGGATTCCGAGACCACGGTGCAGCTCACCGATGGCGAAGGAAACCCGGTAGGGGACCCGATCACGGTGACCACCGATGAGAACGGCCACTTCACGACCCCGGTAGCTGTTCCAGAAGACGCGGCACCGGGCGAATACCAGATTGTTGTCACCGACTCCGAGGGCAACACCGACTCCACCAACCTGGTTGTCGCCAATCCGGATGAGGGCAATGGCTCCAACCCGGGACAGCTTGGCGACCGCGTGTGGCGCGATGCCAACGGCAACGGCCTGCAGGACGAGGGTGAAGCCGGCCTGTCCGGCGTCACCGTCAAGCTGCTGGATGCCGAGGGCAATCCGGTCAATGACATCTCCGGAAACCCGAAGACCACCACCACCGACGAGAACGGTACCTACCGCTTCGCCGGGCTGACCATCCGCCAGTACATTGTCGAGTTCGACGCCCCGGAGGGTGCATCCTTTGCGCCAGCCAGGGAAGGCTCGGACCGCGCCATTGACTCGGATGCCGGAGAGAATGGCCGCACCGAAGTTGTCGCCCTGACCAATGTCGCACCGATCAACAACGGGGTAGACGCTGGTGTGGTCGACGCTCCGGCCGCGGAGGAAGCCACCGTGACCGTTGACCCGGCCGAAGTGCAGCCGGGTGAAGAAACCCAGGTCACCGGCGAGGGCTACGCGCCAAACAGCGAGATTCGCGTGGTGCTCACCGACGCAGAAGGAAACCCGGTGGGGGATCCAATCATCTCCACCACCGATGACAACGGACACTTCAGCGTGGCGCTGATGGTTCCAGCGGATCGGGCACCGGGCCAGTACCAGGTGCAGGCCACCGACGCCGAAGGCAACGAAGACAGCACCACCTTGGTGGTTGTCGAAGGCAACGGCAACGGCGACGGATCCGGCAACGGCTCCATCGGCGACTTCGTCTGGTTCGATGAGAACGCCGACGGACTGCAGTCCGAGGGCGAGCGCGGCCAGGGCGACGTGCGGGTGAACCTGCTCGACGCCGAGGGCAACGCGGTACTTTCCACCGAAGGCAACCCGATCACCACGGTGACCGGCGAGGATGGAATGTACTCCTTCGCAGGATTGAACCAGGGCCAGTACACGGTTGAATTCGTGGCACCGCAGGGCGGAACGTTCTCGCCTTCGGCCGCAGGGGATAACCGCGCAGTTGACTCGGATGCCGGCGAAAACGGCCGCAGCGCCGTGGTCACCCTCTCGCAGTCCGCGCCAACCACCACCGAGGTTGACGCAGGCATCACCTTCCAGGATGGCGACTCGGAACTGAACCCGGAGTTCACCGTGAACCCCGACAATGCAGGTCCGGGCGACACCATCACCATCGATGGCGAAGGCTATGCGCCGAACACTCCGATCGTGATCGAACTGCGTGACAAGGATGGCAATGTCACCCACGAGATCGAGGTTGAAAGCGACGAGAACGGCGAGATCCACACGGAACTCGTCATTCCCGAGGACATCGAAGACGGTGAGTACCAGATCGTCACGGTTGACCCAGATGGCAATGAGGAGTCACGGAGCATCACGATCCGCGACACCCCAACCGACACCTGCGCAACCGAGACCGCGCTGAGCATCAACCCGACGCAGGTGAACCCGGGTGAGAACATCACCATCAACGGCACCGGCTACACCGAGGGTGAGACCATTACGGTAGAAATCACCGGCGTGGACGGCAAAACCATCGAGCTCTCCCTGGCCGAGGCCAGTGCCAAGGGCATGGTCGTCATCGACGAGAGCTGCGCCTTCGAACTGAAGGTGCAGATTCCAGAAGACGCCGAGGAGGGCACCTACACCGTCAACACGAAGGATGAAAACGGCAAGGTCCTGGACTCCGGCGAATTCCAGGTTGTTGGCAACGATGGCTCCGGGAACGACTCGGATAACGAGGGTTCGGACCAGAATGGTTCGAACGATAGCAAGGACAAGGATGGCCTGGCTAACACCGGTGCCGAAGTTGTCTGGTACTCGCTGCTCGGCCTACTGGCCGCCGCTGGTGGTGTAGTCCTGACCATGGCTGCACGTCGCCGCGGCCGGCAGAGCTAAGGAAATAAGCGGCTAAGCCCCGGACCGGCTGCTGGCAGCAGGTCCGGGGCGTAGCCCGCAAATATTTCCGCAAAGCCCTCACCCCGCTGGTGAGTGTCCAAAGAGATGGGGAACCCGGATGACCGGGTTCCCCATCTTGGCGCCTCGCCCCGGATAATGAACTGACAATAAACGCCTCGAAGTAAGAAGCCTTTGAAGTATGAGTGAGCTCGTGAATAAAAGCCTCTTGAGAACCGCCAGCTTGCTGGCCGGTGCAGCAGTGCTGGTGTCCTGCCAAAGCTCCTCGGCAGCAAATGACCAGAGCACCGCGGTCCGTGCGCAAGCAGATCAAGGCGTCACCTCGCGCGTGATCAGCGAGCTGTCCTGCTCCGAGGGGTCCGAAGCGCTTGGCCAAGACATGACCAGCGGCGCGAACTGGTCCATGTGCTTTTCCGTAGACATCAAGCTCGGAATGGTGCTGGAGAACGTCACCTTCACCCCGCCCAACGCCGAGCCGATGGAGATCATCGATTCGATGTCGCTGTCCCAGCTTGAAGTTCCCTACGATGACGGTGGCCGTTCGACATCGGATATCACCAGCGCCGGATTCGGCGGCGGAAATATGCACTCGCTGACCGAGATCGAATGCCCCGGAACACTGGTCAGCCACGGCATTCCCACCATCGGGGACGGCAGCAAATACGGCGAGATCGAATCGCGCCCGGTGCTTTGCAGCGATACCGTTGACGGCGGTCTCTCCTACCGCTCCGCCGAGGTGGGCCAGCTGCTGGCCAAACGCAAGAACGACTGGCAGCTTTCGACCGTGTCGAAGGTTGGCTGGTACGAGTACCTGAACCAGGTGACCTTCGGCGCCGATGGGAGCATCCGGCCGGCCTTGGGCGCCACCGGCGACCTGTCCCCGGTTGACTACAGCGACGCCGAGCATGGCGCCGCCGTGGGCGAAGGCGAGGAGCACCATGCCTCAAGCCATTCGCACAATGCCGTATGGAAAATCCATTGGGCCCTAGGCGGCACCGGTGCCCAGCAGGTCGAGCAGTACGATACCAAGGACACCAACGAGTCCGGGGAGCAGTCCCCAATCGTTGAAGGGAACTACACCAAGATCGGCGAGCCGGCCACGGCGCAGTGGACCGATGCGCGCTGGTGGAAAGTCTCCGCACCCGGGATGCTCAATGCCGACGGGCACGTGATGTCCTATGAAATCGACATGGGGAAAACCGACGGGTTCAGCTTTATCGATGACGAGAAAAACCATGGGGCTGACGCCGAAACGGATTACGACGTGGCTTTCACCAACGCCGATGACTGCCACATCTATGCCACGTACAACCGAGGCACTTGCGGCCGCGGCGTCTTGGACTTCGTCAAGAATCAGTCCGGGGAGAAGCTGGCGGATGTCGTGTCCTGGGTGGCGGTGGGCTACCACCACGTACCGCGTGATGAAGAGCAGTCACCCATGGAGGTGCATTGGCAGGGCTTCACCATGGTTCCCCGTGACCTGACCGCGCAACGCCTCGACGTTCCGGAAGAACGCAGCGAGCTGAACGGCAAACCCGAGGACTGGCAGGGCCAGGTGCCGCCCGAGGGAAACTAACGGCCAGTGCCGGGGGTGTCCTCGTCCGGCGTCGAGGGTGTTCCCAACGCGCCGCCGCTCGGGCTGGGAAGTACTGAAACCAGCGCCATGGGGTTTCGATACCGAGCCGAAAGCAGATGACTAATTGTCGCCAGGCACTTCAAAGGACCTGGCGATGGTGGGAGACTAACGGTATGCGAGAGTCGTAGTTTCGCGGTGACCGCGAATTCGTGAATGCACGAGAGGCGAGGATCATGTCGGACAAAGACGTTTTGGATCAAGCAACCCGAGAAGCCAAATTATCGCAGCTGCCGCACTGGCGATATGTGCTGGGAGTTCTGCGCACTGCCTTCAAATGCCCCTCAGCTGCCGTGGCCTTGGAGTTCTTCGCCGAAATCGGCGCCTTGGCCGAAGAGGCCAACCATCATCCGGATGTGGATTGGCGCTATGACACCTTGTTCGTGTCACTGGTCTCGCATGACGTCGGGGGAGTATCGCTGCGCGATACCCAGCTGGCCGAAAAGATCTCCGAGCTCGCCGAGAAGCATGGTGCCCCGGCGAATCTGAATCTCATTCGGCCGGTGGAAATTGCCATCGATACCGATGACCGGGAACAGATCTCGGAAATCTGGCGCACCGCGCTGGGCTACAAGGAGCAGCACGACGGCAGCCTCACCGACCCGTACGGGCGTGGACCGGCGATCTGGTTCCAAAGCACCGATACGCCCAATGACAACCGATTCCATGTGGATGTCTCGGTGCCGCATTCCCACCATTGGGACATCATCGACGGGCTCAAGCTGGTCGGCGCCAGGCTGAATCACGACCATGCGCCGAACTTCGTGGTGGCCACGGATCCGCAGGGAAACAGGCTCTGCGTTTGCACCGAGATGGGCCGCTAGGCCGGCCTGCCCCCTCGCCGGTGGCCCTCGCCGTCGCGTGGCGGGGCACTGGTTTATTGGACGACTGCGCTATCGAGTTCTGACCGAAGTTGAGCGCGGCTTGAGCGCCGCTAGTTCATCAGGGTTTCGGCGGCAATGCGCATATGCTCGGCAATTTCCGCATTCACCGCAACACTGTCCCCGGCCTCGATGGTGTCGACCAGCTTGAAGTGTCGGGCGACATCCATGTTGCGCACCCCGCGCTCGAATCCACCGAACATGATGGACATGCGGATGGAACCTTCGAGCTGTTCCCAGGCGTGCAGCAAGGTGTCATTCTCTGAAAGCCGGCACAGGGTGCGGTGGAATTCGAGGTCTGCTTCGATCCGCTCCTCGATTTCGTTGCCTGCCAACCGGTCCATGTTGCCCACCGCGGCGCGCAGCTGTGCGAGGGCATCAGCCAGATCCTCGCGCTGCAGCAGCGTTGTGGCCGCGAGGCTTTCGAGCGAGGCACGGACCGCAAAGATGTCCTGGATTTCCTTGTTGTCCAGGTGGCGAACCGAGAGCCTTCCGCGTTCGCCGGCGGACACCAGGCCCTCTTGCTCGAGCTGGCGCAGCGCCTCCCGCAAGGTGCCTCGGCTGATTTGCATCGAGGCAGACAGTTCGGTCTCCACCAGATGGGTGCCCTGCTGCAACTCGCCGGTGGTGATGGCACGGCGCAAGGCAATCAGGGCCTGCTCGCGCAGGCTCTTCTTGCGAAGCCCTACCAGGGAAGAATCGGCGATGGCCATTGAGTGCCCCTAAAGATTGGAATCCAACTGTTGATTGTTAACTGTTGATTTTAGCGCCTTGAGGTGGGTGCGATGGAAACACCGCACCCACCTAAAGGCGAATCAACCTGCTGGACTACTCGGTGAGCTAGTCGAGCTCTGCCAGAACCTTGCTGACAATCGAGTTGATCGACAGCCCGTAGCGGTCATGGAGGGTGGGCAAGGCGCCGGCATCCAGGAACTCATCGGGCAGGCCGATCGGCACAATCTTGGAGGAGACTCCGCCGCGAATCATGGTCGAGGCCAAGGTCTCGAACAGCCCGCCGATGACCGAATGGTTTTCCAGCGTCACCACCAGGCGGTCTCCGGCGACCTCCTGCAAGACCGTTTCCGAATCGAAGGGCTTGATGGTGGGGGAGTGCACCACGGCGACATCCACATTGTGCTTGGCTAGCTCCTTCGCCGCGTCCAGGGCGCGCATGGTCATCAGCCCGCTGGAGACAAAGACTACGTCGTTTCCGCCACGCAGGACCTTGGCCTTGCCCAGCTCGAAGGTGTAGTCGTATTCGTCCAGTACGGTCGGTACCTTGCCGCGCAGCAGGCGCAGATACGTCGGGCCTGCACAGGCGGCGAGCTGCGGCACCGACTGCTCGATGTCTATCGAGTCGCAGGGGTCCACGATGGTCAGATTTGGCATGCCCCGGAAGATGGCGATATCTTCGGTAGCCTGGTGGCTTGGTCCGTACCCGGTGGTCAGGCCCGGCAAACCGCCAACAATGTTCACGTTGAGGTTGGGCTCGGCCGCGTCCAAGCAGAGGAAGTCATAGGCGCGGCGGGCGGCGAAGACCGAATAGGTCGAAGCGAAGGGCACCAGTCCCGTTTCGGCGAACCCGGCGGCCGCCCCGAACAGGAGCTGCTCGGCCATGCCCATCTGGAAGAAGCGGTCCGGATGCTGCTGGGCAAAGATATGCATGTCGGTGTATTTGCCCAGATCGGCCGTCAGCCCCACGATGCGGGGGTCGTTTTCGGCAGCCTTGGCCAAGGCATGGCCGAAGGGCGCCGCGGCGGTTTTCTGGCCGGGCTCCGCGAATGAGGCGATCATCGCGGAGGTTTTCAGGCGTGGTTTGGCGGTGGCAGACATTTAGTTGTTGCTCCCTTCGAAGCCTTCGGTCAGTTGCTCGCGGCAGATTTGCCATTCGTTTTCTTCGATGCGCATGAAATGCGCCTTCTCGCGGTCTTCCAGCAGCGGTACCCCACGGCCTACCTTGGTGTCGCAAAGGATCACCGAGGGGCGCCCGGTGCTGGAGGCCTGGGCTGCGATATTGTCGAAGGCCTGCAGCAAGGCCCGTGGGTCGTTGCCGTTGACCCGCTGCGCATACCAGCCGAATGCTTCCCATTTTTCCGTCACCGGCTCGGTGCGCAGCACCCCGGCGGTAGCGCCGTCGGCTTGCAAGGCATTGATGTCCACCATGGCGGTCAGCTGGCCCAGCTGGTGGTGCGCGGCGCCCATGGCGGCTTCCCAAGTGGAACCCTCATCCAGTTCGCCGTCGGAGAGGAAGTTGATGATTCGCTGGTTCTTGTGCTGGTGGCGCAGCCCCAACGCCATGCCCACCGCGATGGACAGGCCGTGGCCCAGCGAACCACCTGAAATTTCCATGCCAGGGGTGTACGTGGACATGCCTGACATCGGAAGCCGGGAATCATCCGATCCGTAGGTTTCCAGCTCTTCTACCGGAACGATGCCGGCCTCGGCCAGTGCGGCGTAGAAGCCAATGGCGTAGTGGCCGGTGGAAAGCAAGAAGCGATCCCGGTCCTCCCACTCGGGCTCTGCGGGGCGGAAAGCCAGCTGGTCGGCATAAACGGAGGCGAACATATCTGCTGCGCCCAATGCCTGCCCCACGTAGCCCTGGCCTTGGACTTCGCCCATATTGAGCGCGTGATGGCGGATGCGGTACGCGGCGTCGCGTACTTTTTTGGTGCGCTGATCGAGATTCAACGTCTTGTCCTTGATGGCTGTGATTGCCACTGTATGTCCTTTCAGAAGTTATTTAGCGGGAGCCCTGGTCGAATGGAGTTATTAGACGCTGCTCGTCTGCGGGTGGGCTGCGACGGCTTCGTTAGCTAGCTGGCGCTCGCGAGGACCCCAGGTTTCCTTGGTGATCAATGCCGCCCAGAGGCCGATGGCCGCGTAGCAGATAAAGAGGGTTGCCGGGCCCATCCAGCCGAACTGGATGAACAGCAGCGTGGTGATGAACGGGGTGAAGCCGGAAACCATGGCTGAAATTTGGTAGGCCAGCGAGGCGCCGGAGGAGCGGGTTTTGGCTTGGAAGAGCTCGGGGAACCAGGCGCCTTGGGCTCCTGCCATCGAGTTTTGGCAAACGGCGTAGGCGATGACGATCGTGGCGATGATCATCAAGAATGAGCCGGTGTTCACCATGAGGAACATCGGGATGCCGAAGAGCGCCGCAAAGCTGCAAGCGAGAATGTAGACGGATCGCCGGCCTACCCGGTCGGTCAGCCTGCCCCAGCTGTAGGTGGCGAAGATGCCGATGGCCGAGGCGATGCTCAAGGCGGTGAGGGTCTCCCAGTTTGCCGCCAAACCGGTGGTGTGCAGGTAGGAGATCATGTAGGTGATGGAGACCGCGTAACCGGCGGTTTCAGCGATGCGCAGCCCAATGCCGCGCAGGATATTGCGCCAATCGGTGCGGATGACCTCCTTGATGGGTGACTTGACGATTTCTCCGGCCTTTTTGACATCGTCAAAAACCGGGGATTCCGGAACCTTCGAACGAATGACCAGTCCCACGATGACGAGCAGGATGCTGGCCAAGAATGGCACTCGCCAACCCCAGTCGCCTGGCAGTTGCACGCTGACCAGGAATACCAAGTTTGCCAGCAACAGCCCTACCGGGAAGCCGGACTGGACGATGCCGGTGAACCTTCCCTTGTGCTTCCACGGGGCGTGTTCGTAGGTCATCAGAATAGCTCCGCCCCATTCGGCGCCGAAGGCCAAGCCTTGGACGATGCGCACGAGGACCAGCAGGGCCGGAGCCAAGACACCTACCTGCTCGTAGGTCGGCAGCAGCCCGATCATAAAGGTTGCCAAGCCCATGACGATCAGCGAGGTCACAAGCACCGGCTTGCGGCCGATCTTGTCGCCGAGATGGCCACCAATAATGCCGCCCAAGGGCCTGGCCGCGAAACCGACGCCCAAGGTGGCAAAGGCTGCGAGGGTGCCCGTTAGAGGGTCTGTTCCGGGGAAGAACGTATGACCGAAGTAGAGGGCCGCCGCGGTCCCGAATCCGATGAAGTCATAGGTTTCAATGGTGGCTCCGACACTGGAACCTACCGCAACGCGCTTGGCGTCCTTGGTGCCGTGGATCGGACCGCGCATGTTTAGAGCTTCGCTGCTCATGAGTGGGTCCCTTCGTGGTTTGTGGGAGGAGGAAAGCATTCACTGTTGACAGTCAACACTATTAGAAGTGTGAGCGCCAGCACAAGTTCTGTCAAGAGCTAATTTAACAGTTGACTGTTAACAGTAAACTTAACTAAGGTGGTGTGCACCACATGCATCGAGGGTGCTCCGGCAAGGCTGCGCCCATCGCTCACTTAGGTTTTCCGAAGCATCGCCAGGAGAAGCCGAAACGAAAGCAGGAAAGCAATGAAGCAAATCCAGCGCACCGCCATTCTGACGGGAGCCACTTCGCCCCGTGGAATCGGCGTCAGCACCGCACGCCACTTTGCCAGCGAAGGCTGGGGAGTCGTGATCCTCGATCTCGACCACGCCGCATCCGAGCAAGTTGCCCAAGATATCGCCGAAGAATTCGGTGTTCCCGCGTTCGGCCACCGGATCGACGTTGCCGATGAAGCATCCGTAACCACCGCGCAGGCCGCCGTGGCAGCCCAGGTAGCTGCGGGAGGTTTGCCGCCCACCGGAGCGGTAGTGAATATTGCCGGAATAACCTCGCCGGTCGATTTCCTCGAGACAACGCTTGAAATTTGGCACAAGGTCATGAACGTCAATGCCACCGGCACCTACCTGGTATCCAAGGCCTTCTTGCCGGAAATGATAGAAAGCGGCTGGGGGCGGATTATCAACATGTCATCGGTTTCGGCCCAACGCGGCGGCGGAGTTTTTGGCAAGGTTCCCTATTCCTCGGCCAAGGCCGCGATTCTCGGCTTCACTAAGGCGCTGGCTCGCGAGATCTCGGCTACCGGAGTGACCGTTAACGCTATTACTCCCGGGGCGGTAGACACCAACATCCGCGTTGGCAGCACCGAGGAGCAAGAGGCCGCAATTGCCGCCGGAATCCCCATCGGACGCACGGCAACCACCGGCGAAATCGCCTCGGTTATCGGTTTCCTTGCCTCGGACGGCGCCTCCTACCTGACCGGCACCACTATTGATATTAACGGCGGAAGCCACATGCACTAAGGATTGCACCGCGTCCGCAAGTCCCGGCGGCTGCCGCTTGGCGGCTGGTGGGTGCGCTGCGGATTAGTGATGCCAAACGGAGCGAGTAACGGCGCAGCTTCCAGCGCCGTTACTCGCTCTGCTGCGTTGGACGCCGAGAGAAGATTCGCCGCGGAAGCAGGTCTACGCGCTTCGAAATCGGCGCGTAATCCATCTCACTTGCGCTGTGAAGCAGGAATATAGTTCCCGGCTGGCAGGTTGCACGAAGCAACTACAATCTTCAGGAGTCCTACCTATGGATCTGTTCTCGCCGCTTACGCTCGGAGATCTCAGCCTTTCCAATCGACTAGTCATGGCACCGCTGACCCGTTCACGCTCACGCAAGGACGGCGTCCCCGATGACCAGGTGGTCGAGTACTATCGGCAGCGCGCATCGATGGGTTTGATTGTCAGCGAAGGCGTTTATCCCAGCGTTACCGGCCAGGGTTTTGTCCGCCAGCCTGGACTGGTCACCGCGGAGCAGATCGCCGGCTGGAAGAAGGTGACCGACGCGGTCCATGCCGAGGGCGGACTCATTGTTGCCCAGGTAATGCATGCCGGACGAGTGACGCATCCGGGGACCACCGGGCAGGACCACATTGTCGCGCCCAGCGCCATCGCAGTGGAAGGCGAGTCACGGACCTACACGGGCAAGCACCCCTACCCGGTGCCTCGCGCCCTTGGAACCGTTGAACTGCCGGGAATCATCGAGGAATTTGTGCAGGGTTCGCGCAATGCTATGGCCGCAGGATTTGACGGGGTCGAGCTGCATGGTGCCAACGGGTACTTGCTGCACGAGTTCCTCGCACCGAGCTCCAACACCCGAACCGACAACTATGGGGGGTCCCCGGAGAACCGCGCGCGCTTCGTCATCGAGGTAGTGAAGGCGGTGGCCAACGCGATCGGCGCTGGAAAGACCGGACTGCGGATCTCTCCCGAGCACAACATCCAGGGTGCCACCGAGCTGGATCGAGCCGACGTCACCGCGACGTACACGGCCTTGCTTGAGTCAATCGCCCCGCTTGGCCTGGCCGCCCTGAGCATTCTGCACAAGGAACCATCGGGGGACCTCGTTCAGGGTCTGCGCACCACCTTTGGTGGGCCGGTGCTGCTCAATACCGGGTTCCAAACGATTACCAGCTATGAGGACGCCACCGCGGTGGCCGCCGGCGGCTGGGCGGATGCGGTCGTGGTGGGGCGCCCCGCCATTGCCAACCCCGACCTTGTACGCCGGTGGCGCGAAGAGCTGCCGCTGAACGAACCGGATGCCTCCACCTTCTACACCGAAGGTGCCGAGGGCTACACGGACTACCCGTTCTGGCAGAACTAGCCGCCGGCGCAGCCAAAGGTGAATAGAAACAAGCCGCATCTGCCCGATACTTATCGGATGGATGCGGCTTGTTCGTTTTAACCGGTATCGGCTAGCCGAACCATGGTTTCTCCGCGGCGGCAAGAGTGCCGTCGTGCTTGGCCATGTTCAGCCACTGATCAACATATTCTTGGAATTTGTCATCGCCCAGCGGCAGCAGATAGGCCTTCTGCGAGAAGTTGAATGGCTTATCCGGATGCACGGCGCAAAGCTGAGGATGTTCATTGGCTACCCAACGCGTTTCCGAGGCATCGGTGGTCATCACGTCGGCACGCCCGGCGATGATTTCATCAAAGATCGTATTGTTGTTCTCAAAACGAATGATCTCGCCTTCCGGGTAATTCGCCTCTGCGAATTTTTCGTTCGTCCCGCCTATGGGAGTGATCGAGCGGACACCGGGCGTGTTGATTTCCTTCACGGTGTCGTATTTTTCAACATTTTCACACAGCGTGATGGGAGTTTTGCCCTCATCCAGGGTGGCTTCGCTGTAGTAGGCCTGCTGGGCGCGTTCCATGGAGATGGAGACACCGCCCACGCCGATATCGCACTTGGAAAGGAAGTCCGGCATCAGGTCCTTCCAAGAGGTCTGGATGAACTCCGCTTCGACATCCAGCGATTCGGCGAGATCCTTGGCCATCGTGATGTCGATTCCCGACCAATCTCCGGTTTCCGGGTCAAGATATGTGAATGGCCGGTAATCGCCGGTGGTGCAAACCTTGAGGATTCCCGATTCGCTGACGCTGGCCAACCGGGTATCACCTGCCGCGGTTGCCGCGTCGTTGCTCTGACCTGGATTAGGGGCGGAGCATCCAGCGGTGAGCAACACCGCGCTGAGCGCGAACACCGGCAGGAGACGAGTCACGGAATTTAGACTAGAAAAAGTTTTGGTCATAGCCCATCAATCTATAAGCCGACCTAGTCAGAGCGCAAGAGTTATGGATAGTTCTTCAGTGGCCGCACTCCTGCACCTTGGCAGGGAGCACGGCAGCTGAAAAAGTTGACGCTGCTTAAATCCCGCTCGAAGCACTGAGCGCGGCGACCAGATCCTGGCTGTGTTCATGTTCGGCGGAGGCCAAGAAGTCGTCGAGGCTGCGATGCTCAACGAGTTCGCCTTCGTAGAAAACGGCCACGTTATCGCTGACATAGCGGATCACGTCCATGTCATGGGAAATGACCACCAGGCACAACCCCAGCCGATCGCGCAGCTCCAGCAGGAGGTCCAAGATGTGGCGCTGGGCCACGGAATCCAGCGCAGAGGTCGATTCGTCACAGATCAACACCTGCGGGGCGACCAGCAGGGCGCGGGCTATGGCCATGCGCTGCAATTGGCCGCCCGAGCACTGGCCAGGCTTTCGATCCAGCAGCTGCTGAGGAAGCCCAACCTGGGTCATGGCATTCTCAACGATCTTCGTGGCCTCTAGCACGGGCAATCGGTGCACCGCTGCACTCAGGCTCTTGCGAAGCGTCAGGGCAGGATCAAAAGACGAAAATGGCTCTTGCGCAATGACTTGAACGGCATTGGGCGTGATGTGTTCATGATGATTCAGGATCTGACCGCTAGTTGGCTTCTCCAAGCCGGCGAGCAATCTGGCGAAGGTGCTTTTTCCTGAGCCCGAACGCCCCACCACGCCGAGGATTTCACCGGCATGCAAACGCAGCGTGGTGGGTTCCAGAGCTGCACGGCCCTTGGCCCGGCGCGTGTAATTCTTGCCGGCCGAACGGGCTTCGAGGATGCATCCGGAACTGATTTCGCGTCGCTGCCGCGGCCCAGCCTGGGTCGCATCAACCAGTTCACGCGTTTTGGCGTGCCGGTCCTTGGAGAAGATCATGGCAGTGGGGCACTGGTCAATGATCTCGCCGTCGCTGACCACAACGATTCGGTCCGCGATATGCCGGACGCTGACGATGTCGTGGGTGATGAGCAAAATGCCCAGTCCGCGTTCTTGCTGCTTGCGCCGCAGCAATTCCAGAACTTCGGATTTCAGGATGGAATCCAAGGAAGAGGTAGGCTCGTCGGCCAGAATGAACTCCGGATTCCCCGCCAAGGCAATGGCCAGCATGGCGCGCTGGGCCATGCCGCCCGATAGCTGGTCGGGACGCTTGCCGGCGACCTCCGCGGCCGGGGCCAGCCCCACCTCATGGAGCAAGGCTTCGACCTGGGCCTCGTACTTGCGGGCCTTGCCGGCGCCGTGCGCGCCGAGGGCCTCGAGCAGATGCGCACGGACGGTGAGGCGCGGGTTCATGACTCGCTTGGGCTGCTGGAACAGCATGCCGATGCGCCGCCCGCGCACGACATCCATGCCCCTGTCATCAAGCTGGTCAATGCGTTCGCCGCCGAGCAGGATTTCGCCCTCGGCGCGCAGCTGCGCCGGCAGAAGGCCCATGATCGCCTTGGTCAGCAACGTTTTTCCGGAACCCGAGCGTCCGACGACGGCCACTAGTTCGCCGGCGCGCACCGAGCAGCTGACCTTGGACAGCAGCGATTTTTTTCCGGCACTGACCGATAATTCGATGATTTCAAGTTCTTTAGTCATTCAGATCCGCCTTGGCCCCGGCCGCGAGGACATCTTGCCCGTTGAGCGTTTGCGTGATGCGGTTGCCCAGCAGGGTCACGCAGAAACTCACCAAGAATATTGCCGCACCCGGTGCAATCAGACCCCAGGGCGAACGAGTTGCATGTGGTTGCGCGTCGGCAAGCATGGACCCCCAGTCCGACTGCGGCGGCTGGACGCCGATGCCCAAATAGGACAGCGAACCGAGCAAGACCAGCAACAGGCCAAAGCGCAACGCTGCCTGGGCCAGCACCGGGCCGACGACAAAGGGAAACACATGGTGGCGCAGGATGAACCAGCGTGAGGCACCCACGTGCTTGGATGCTTCTACATGGTGGGTGGAGAGCGACTGCACCGCCAGCGAACGCACCAAACGTGCCGTGGGAGTCCAGGCCACCACGCCCACGGAGAGCACCATGGTGGTGAATCCGGGGCCCATCACCGCGATGATCAGCAGCGCAATCACGATCTCCGGCAGCGCCAGCAGCAGGTCGTTGACCCGCAGGAAGATCTCGTCGAGCCAGCCTCCGCGCAGCGCGCTGAGCAGGCCCAGACAGGTACCCACCAGCAACGAGAACAGCGTGGTAATCAGCGCCACGGCCAGGGAGAAGCGTCCACCGTGAAGCACCCGGCTCAACGTGTCGCGTCCCAACGCATCGGTGCCTAGCAGGTGTGCCCAGCTCGGCGATTCAAGACGTTCGGAGAGGCTTTGCGCATCCGGGTCAAAAGGTGAAATCCACGGCGCCGAGATGGTCGCGAACAAAACGATGAGCAGGACGATCACCGGCGGGTTGAGCAACAGCCCGCGAAGAGATTTTTTAGTCATGGCGTACTCCAATGCGCACATTCGGGTCGCTGAGCCGGTGCACCAGATCGATGATCCCCGTGGCCAGCACGGCACAGGCCACGACCACCACAACCCCGCCCTGGGCAACCGGGATGTCGGCGTCCACGATGGCGTCGAAGATCAGCCGCCCCATTCCCGGGATGGCAAAAATGACTTCCACAATGACCGAACCGCCCAGCAGTCCCGCGAACCACACCCCGACCATGGTCCACAACGGAAGCAGGCCATGGGGGATGACGTGGCGGATCAGCGCCTGGCTTCGGCTCAGGCCGCGGGCCCTGGCGGCCAGCACATGTTCAGAATCCAGCGCGTGCTGCACGCCCGAGCGTACCGCCACGCTGAAAAAGCTGATCGGCCGCAGTGCCAGCACGAACACCGGAAGCACCAATGATGCGGGGGATTCGAATCCGGCCGACGGAAGCAAGGACCAGCGCACCGCGAAGAGCAAGACCAGCAGCGGAGCCAGCGCATATTCGGGAATGGCAATCAGCGCGTGGGTCACCGAGGTGATGATCCGGTCCGGCCATTGCCCGGCACGGGTGGCCGCAAGCACACCCAGCACTATGGAGACCAGGATGGCCACCAGCAGGGCGCAGCCGGCCAAAGCCAGGGTGACGCCAATGGCGGGCAGCACCTGGTCGACCACCGGGGTTCCGCTGACAAAAGAGACCCCCATGTCGCCGGTGAAGAACCGGCCAAGCCAGCGACCGAACTGCATCAGCATCGGGTCATGCAGGCCAAATTGCTGGGCATAGGCTTGCACCGCCGCCTCATCCGCGGCTCCGATGTCCATGCGCGCTCTGAGCAGCGCGCGCACCGGATCTCCGGGGGAGACAAAGGGTACGAGAAATACCGCGAAGGACGAAAGCAGGACCGCTGCGCCGAGTCCTACGACTCGGCGCAGCGCCGATGAGAGGGATAGCAACTTACTTGGTCTTCGCCAGATCCTTGGTCAACACGTAGCGGGTGAGCGGGTCCTGGACGTAGCCCTGGACCGAGTCGCCGACGGCGTCGATGGACTGTTCGTTGACCAGCCACACATTGGCCGCATCCTCGGCAAGGATGTCTCCCGCCTCGCGGTAGAGCTGGTGGCGCGTGGCCTCGTCGGTTTCGCTGGCCGCCTTGGCAATCAGTGCGTCGTAATCCTCATTGCAGTAATGGCTCAGGTTGTAGCCGCCCTGGCAGGTGTAGTCCGCCTGCAGGAACCCGATGGGGTCTGCAATATCGATCATGCGATTGCGCTGGCTCAGGATCATGTCGTACTTGCCGGCCAGTACATCTGGTTCGGCGGCGCCGTAGGACTTGGTGACCACGTTGGCCTGGAGGCCGATCTGCTTGAACTGCTCCTGGATGATGGCGCCGACCCCGGCGAATTCAGCGCGTTCGGTGATCGCGATAATCTCCAGCGGCTGATCTTGCGCATACCCGGAATCGGCCACCAGCTTCTTGGCTTCGTCCAGATTCAGCTGGGGGACGGCCAAGTCGGGATTGGCCCAGCTTTCGCTTGGCGCGAAGGGGCCGGTGGCGGGCTGCGCGGCACCCTCGTAAATGCTTGCGGCGATGGCGGGCAGGTCTAGCGCCATGGTTGCCGCTTTGCGCAGCTTGACGTCATTGAACGGTGCCCGTGAGTTGTTCAGGTAGAGCGTCGCGGTGCGTGGAGAATCGGTTTTGAGCACGCTCACCGAGTCATCCGATTCCAAGGTGGCCAAGCTGGTGGCCGGAATCGACATGGAGATGTCGGCTTCTCCGGTCTGGACCTGGGTTGCGCGCGTGGCGCCCTCGGTGATGTAGCGGATTTCGCCGCCGGCCAGTTTCGCGGTGCCGTTCCAGTAGTTCTCGTTGCGGTCCAGGGTCAGTGACTGGCCGGCCTTTTCGGAGACCGGGGTGAACGGTCCGGTGCAGTGGCCAAACGGGTCTATGCCCTTGGACGTATAGGCATTAGGGGAGAGGACACCGGCATTCACGCTTGCCATGCGGTAGGGCAACAGCGGATCAGCAGCTGGCGTGGTGACGCGGACGGTGTCGGCATCGAGAGCTGCGACCTTGCTGATGGTCTTGGGGTTGATGGCGCGTGCCGGCGCGGCGGCTTCGAGCACGTGGCTCAACGATGCGGCCACGGCCTTCGCATCCAACGCGCTACCGTCCTGGAACTTCACGTCCGGGCGGAGCTCAAAATCCCACTGCGTATCGGAAGACTGCTTCCATGATGCCGCAAGCATCGGCTCGACTTTTTTCTCGGTCTGGTCATACCGGGTCAGGGTTTCCAAGCACCCGGAGATGGACAGCACATAGGCATCATCGCTTTCCAGCGCCCAGTTGGACACCGGCGCGCGGAAATTGGCCACAACTACGCGAGCGTCTTGATCCGCGGCCTGCTCCGGTGCGGCATCCTGCGTGGAGGTACTGCAGGCGGTCAGCGCGAGTGCAACGGCCGCGATTCCGGCGGCTGCGCTCAAACGTCCAAAGTTCATGGAAATCCTTCGGCATTACGTAATGAATAGGCTTCTAAAGCATTAGGGCCTTGGTAAGCGTACCCTAATTAGCCGCACCGAGAGGCTGTCCTGAGCCCATAGAAAAAGCAGAGTAAAAACAGAGCTGTTTGATTGGAAGCGAGATAACTGCCTGAGTAGTGCGGAGTTGATGATTGGCGTGGAAATTCTGCGTCGTTTTACCTAATATGTCGTAGTTCACGAATGCCGGGCGGAGGTGCCGACTCGACGCACGAGGCGCGACGCACAAATGGAAGCCAAGATCAGCGGAACAACCAGAACCATCCATGGCAGGTATCCGGGCAGCAGCTCCTGGCCGGCCCGAGTCAACAGCCAGCCGATGAGCATATTTCCCAGCAGTACCGCCAGCCCGCCGCAACTGGACAGTAAGCCGAAGTAGGAACCGGTGGCACGTGTGCCGGCAAATTTCGGGACCAGGCTCAGCGCGGTGGGGTGCACGCTCATATGTCCCAGCGTCAGCAGGGTTACCGCGCACATAATCCGTGCCGCTCCGGGTTCGCCGCCGAAGGCAGAGTCGGGAGCGAACGCGAGTACCGCGAACCCGAGTGCGCTGAAGAGATACCCGAAACGCAAGGTTATGAACGGACCTAGACGGGTGGCGAGCCACGCAACGGGCAACTGCAAGGTCAGCGTCAGAATGGAAATCCAGGCGAAGACCAGGCCCAGCCACTGGGTGGGCAAGTCCATGCGCGCCAGCTCCAGAGGAATGGCCAAGTAGAGCTGGTTATAGGCCAACAGGTCCGACGCGTGCAAACCGCAGAACGCCACAAATCTGCGGTCTTTCAGGCATGCACGCAGACTGCTCTTCGGGATGCTTCGCTGCACCGAATCATTGCCAGCGCTCCGTGGGGAAATCCCTGGGGCATCCCGGCGCAGGTTGGCCCATAAGAACAGGCCGATGGCGACGAAGAAGACCGACCCGAATCCTGCGACGGTCGAGAAGCCCCAGCCCCATAGCGCCGCCCCGACCAGCGGTCCGGTGACCGCGCCGATTTCGCCGGTAATGCTCAGCCAGGCAAAAAGCGTGGTGCGTTTGGTTTCGGCCGGCTTTCCGCGTTCTCGGGCTGCTTGGGCCGCGGCCACCAGGACATTGAGCCCGGGAGAAAAAAGCGCTCCGCCAAATCCGGTCAGCAGGGTTCCGAGAACGAACATCCAAAGCACCGGGGTGCTGGCCCACAACGAGGCGGCCAGGGTGAAAAACCCGGCCGCGCGAACCGCGCAGCCGATGAGGATCATTTTTCGTGCGCCGAAACGGTCCGCCAGGCTGCCGCCGGCGAGGAAGAGTCCCTGCTGGGCGAAGGTGCGAATCCCTAGAATGAGTCCCACCGCGGTGCCGGCCAGCAGGAAATCATTGGTGAGGACGACGGCAAGAAATGGAACCACCGCGTAGAAGCCGATATTGAACAGCGTCTGGGTTCCGAGGAGAACGGGAACTTCGAAGCGAGGGGAGCTAGTTTTCATGGACCTTAGGGAACGCGTTGGGCCGCTATGACGGTCCTGCGATGAGGAAAACCTATGCATCGCGGTGCCCGCAGGGTAGGGAGGAGTACTGGGATCTCCCATATTATCCAGCTCAGAGTTTCTTGCGGGCAATCCATGGCTTCAGGCGTGGCACAAGGCGGCGGATGCTGCCCGCCGAGGTCAGCCAACTCGGTGGATTCGCTGGCCCAGGCCCCTTTCGGTTGTGCCCTCCAAGTGGAAGACTGTGGGCACAACTTCCGGCCGCATGGCTGACCAGCCCCGCGGTTGCCTGAAACGACAGTAGCCCACCTGGACGGGAAGGATGCGTCATGGCAAAACTCAGAGCGCATAATTTGAGCATTTCGCTAGACGGCATGGGCAGCGGGGTGAACCGCAACCTCGAAGAACCCTTCGGGCATGCAGGGGAGCGACTGCATGAATGGTTCATCCCCACCCAGACCTTCCAATCGCTGGTGGGCAACGAAATGCGCGTACCTCTGGACGAGGCTGCAGCCGAGGACGACGTTTTTGCCCGGAGGGCGTTTGACGGTCTTGGTGCCGAAATCATGGGTGCCGGAAAGTACGGTCCTCCGGGGTGGGAAGAAGACCCCAGCTGGTCCGGCTGGTGGGGAGATGAACCACCGTTCCATTCTCCGGTGTTCGTGCTCAGCCACCGGAAGCGTGAATCCCAGACGGTGGGGGAGACGACCTTCCATTTCATCGATGCCTCCCCGCAGGAAGCACTGAAAGCAGCCGTCGCGGCCGCCGGCGGGCTGGACGTGCGCCTCGGTGGCGGGGTGCTCAGCGTGCGGGAATTCTTGCGCGCCGGACTGGTGGACTATCTGCACGTGGCGCTAGTTCCGATCCTCTTAGGACGAGGTGACAGGCTCTGGGAGGGTCTTGAAGGGATGGAGCGGAACTACTCGATCGCATCCACTTCGACGAGCAGCGGGGTGACGCATCTGGAATTCACCCGGATCGAGTCCTAGCGAACCGAATGTGTAGCTTCTTCACGCGCCGTCTTGCCTTCGGGTGGGGCGGTGCTGGCAGACTGGGGTCAAATGCCATGGGATCGTCACCCCGGGGTATTCGGGCATGGCAGAAAAGCCACCAAGCGAAGGAGCATGAATATGTACGCAGTAACGAATCCTGCCACCGGAGTCGTGGAAGCAACTTACCCCATCGCCTCGGACGCGCAAATCCAGACCGCGATTACCACCGCCCATCAAGCCTATGGGCAATGGTCCGTCTCTGCGCTGGCCGAGCGCGTAGCCCTGCTCGAACGCGTAGCAGATATCTATGAAGCGCGTGCCGAAGAGCTCGCCGGGATCATCACCCGTGAGATGGGCAAGCCGAAGAAGCAGTCGCTCGGCGAGATCAGCATCGTGGTGTCCATCTACCGCTACTACGCCAAGAACGGTCCGAAGTTCTTGGAAGATGAAGAACTGGAAATTGCCTCGGGCGGCAAGGCGCTGGTGCGCAAGGAAGCGGTCGGAGTGCTGCTGGGCATCATGCCGTGGAATTTCCCGTACTACCAGGTGGCGCGCTTTGCGGCGCCCAACCTGATGAACGGCAATACGATCCTGCTCAAGCACGCACCGCAGTGCCCCGAATCCGCGCTGGCCATGGAGCAGATCTTCCATGAAGCCGCAGCGCCGCACGGCGCCTACCTGAACATCTTCGCCACCAATGAGCAGGCGGCCGAGATCATCGCCGACCGCCGCATCCAGGGCGTCTCGCTGACCGGCTCCGAACGCGCGGGCGCGGCGGTGGCGGAGGTCGCCGGACGCAACCTGAAGAAGGTGGTCCTGGAACTAGGCGGTTCTGATCCCTTCCTGGTGCTGCCCGACGTCGATGTGGAACGGACCGCGAAGCTCGGCATGCGGGCCCGCTTCGGCAATACCGGGCAGGCCTGCAACTCGGCCAAGCGGTTCATCGTGGATTCCTCGGTGTATGAGGACTTCTCCCGGGCGCTCGCCGAACAGGTGTCCGCCATCAAGGTCGGCGATCCAACCCAGGCCGAGACCTTCCTCGGCCCGCTGTCTTCGGCGGCGGCCCGCGAAGGTCTGGCGGAACAGGTGCAGGACGCCATCGACAAGGGCGCCACGGTGCTCACCGGCGGCAAGCGGATCGAAGGCGTCGGTGCCTACTACGAACCGACCATCCTGGCCGATGTCACCCCTGAAATGCGCGCCTTCTCCGAGGAGCTCTTCGGGCCGGTGGCGGTGCTCTACAAGGTGGACGGCGAGGAAGAAGCTATCGGGTTGGCCAACAATTCCGACTATGGCTTGGGTGCCTCGGTCCACACCAAGGACCTGGCGCGCGCCGAGCGGATCGCCGCGCGGCTGGAAAGCGGAATGGTGGCCATCAACGAACCTTCGGCCTCGGCGGCCGAATTGCCATTCGGCGGAGTGAAGCGCTCGGGGATCGGCCGGGAGCTGGGCAAGTACGGCATGACCGAGTTCATCAACCACAAGCTGGTGAAGGTCGCGGGGCGCTAGCCGACTGGTGAGTTTGGCAGCGGGCCTGTTTCCCAGAAATCTCTGGGAAACAGGCCCGCTGGTGGTTAAACGCCCAGCTTTTCGCGAAGCCTGGAGACATGTCCCTTCGCATCCACGGCGTATTCAATCTGGCTGATCGTGCCGTCCGGAGCAACCACGGCGGTGGAGCGCAGCGTGCCGACAAAGGTCTTTTCTCCGAAGCTCTTCTCGCCGAAGGAGCCGTAGGCCTTGGCCACAAGGTTCTCCGGGTCCGAAAGCAGCGGGAAATTCAGCGACTCGTCGGTGGCGAACTTTGCGATCTCCGCCGGCTCGTCCGGGGAGATGCCCAGAACTGAGTAGCCGGCGCTCTTCAGCGAGTTGAGATTGTCGCGGAAATCGCAGGCCTCGGTGGTGCAGCCTGGGGTCGCTGCCTTGGGGTAGAAGTAGACGATGACGTTCTGGCCTGCGAAGTCGGACAGCGAAACCTCTTCGGACTGTGCATCGCGCAGGGTAAATTCTGGTGCCGGCTGACCCGCAACCAATTTAACTGCTTGTTCTGACATCATTCCTACTTTCGTATAACGATAATTAGTTTTCATTCTACGACTAGTTTGGGTAGATCTCTAGGGCTTTCGGCCCCGGTATCCTGAGGTGCTCAATGATGCTCCTGTACATAGAACTAGTACATCGTGACTGTTCCGTCCGAGAAGTTGAATGACCTCGAACATACCAAGCGCGATGGGATCGCGCCGCCGACTTTCGGCAGCTAGCGGTTGGCAGGGCTTGGCTGGGCAACTGGGTTGCCCAGGGTTCAAGAACCTTGGGTCGCCGGGCCGATGCAATCCGGTTTCCGCGCCGTGGGTTCAGCGACTTCGACCTGGATGCAGCAAACTCCCCAGCGAACTTTTGGGTCCGCTGGGGAGTTTGTCAGTTAGGAGGCCGGTGATTCGGTGCCGGCCGGCCTAAACGCGCTAGGCAACCAAGACGTAGAGCAACCAGCACAGGGCGAAGCTCATCACTCCGACGGCGGTGGCGATGACCGTCCAGGTTGACAGGGCGGTCTTCGTTGACAGACCCAGGAAGCGGCTGACCAGCCAGAATCCGGAATCGTTCACGTGGGAGAGGGTGATCGCACCGGCGACGATCGCCACCACGATGCAGGCCAGCGCCAGCGGTGATTGGTCACCGGATGCGGCGACCGCCGGGGCCATGAGTCCCGCCGCCGTGGTTCCAGCGACGGTGGCCGACCCCTGGGCAACGCGCATGATCACGGCGATCAGGAATCCAGCCAGAATCAGCGGCATGCCGACGGCTTGGAGACTGGATGCCATGGCGCCTCCAATGCCCGTCGCCGTGAGGACGCCGCCGAAGATTCCGCCGGCGCCGGTGATCAGGATGATCGAGCAGACCGGGGCGAGGGAGTCATCGACGACCTTCTCCAGCGCCGAACCGATCGGGCCTTCGTGTGGCCGGACCAACAGCAGGTACATCGCCAGCAAGGCGGAGATCAGCAGGGCAATCGGGGTGTTGCCGAGGAAGACGAGAATCTGCGCCCAGAGGGCGTCCTCCGGGACCACGCCGGTGGCTTGCAGGGTCTTGATGGCGGTATTCATGAAAATCAGCACCAGCGGCAAAAGCAGCAGGCTCAGCACCAGTGCGAAGCGTGGCAGGACCGCCTGGTCCGCTTCCTGCCTGGTCCCGAGCAGTTCGGGTACGGAGATCCGCTGCGTCCGCGCCGCGAGGAGCAAGGAGAGCCGGTAGCCTGCCACGTACCAGGTGGGCAGGCCGACCAGCAGGCCCACCATGAGCACCAGTCCGACGTCGGCGCCGACGATGCCGGCCGCCGCGACCGGTCCCGGGTGCGGTGGCACGAGTGCGTGCATGACGAGGAATGCTCCGGCCGCCGGCAACGCGTACTTCAGCAGGCCGCCGCCGACCCGCCGAGCCACCGTATAGATGATGGGCAGCATGACGATGAATCCGGCGTCCAGGAAGATCGGGAAGCCGAAGAGCAGCGATGCCACCGACAGCGCCAGGGGCGCACGCTTCTCGCCGAAGAGCCCGATCAGCTTCTCGGAGATGACCTGGGCGCCCCCGGAGGTTTCCACGATCCGTCCCAGCACGGCACCGAAACCGACCAGCATGGCAACGTTTCCCAGTGTTTTACCGAACGGCCCGACGATGGTTTCCAGCAGGTCGGCGGCACTCACGCCGGCGGCGATGGCCGTGAGCAGGCTGACGATGATCAGCGAGAAGAACGCGTGCAGGCGGACCTTCATGATCAGGAACAGCAGCACGGCGATCGCCAGGACCGCGATCAGCAGCAGGACGGGCACGGGCAGCGTGGCCTCGGGTGCCGCGGCTGCGGCCAGCACGAGCGTGGACGGTGATGTCATGGGGTCTCCAGGTGAAGTTGGCGGGCGCGCGCCTCGTCGAGCACGGCGCCGAAGTTGGCCGGGGCATGGGCGAAGCGGCCCAGGAAGAGGCCGTCGGCCTCCGGCAAGCGCGGCAGCAGGCCGGGGCCGGCGCTGCCGCCGTAGATGAGCACCACGGGGGAGCCCGGCACGGTCAGCTGCCCCCGGATGATTTCCAGCACCGAGTTGACGTGGCCGGGGGAGGCCGGCGCGGCGGCGCCGATCGCCCAGACAGGTTCGTAGGCGAGCAGCACGGCGGACGGGTCGATGCTGGATTCCGTCCCCGTGCCCAGGGCCGCGGCGATTTGCCGCAGGCACTGCGCGGCGGCGGCTTGCGCAGCACCGCGCTCCAGCTCGCCGACGCACAGCAGCGGGGTCAGCCCGGCGGCGGCTGCCGCGCGCACCTTGGCGGCCACCACACCGTCGTCTTCGCCGAAGCCGGAGCGGCGTTCGGCATGCCCGATCTCCACGATCCGCACCCCGACCTCGGCAAGCATGCCGGCGCTGACCTCGCCGGTCAGGGCGCCGTCCGCCGCTGAGCAGTTCTGCGCGGCCAGCTGGCAACCGGTGCCCTCAAGGATCCGCGCCGCGGATTCCAGCACGGGGAAGGACGGCGCCGCAAAGGGAATCACGTCCCGCCCGCCGAAATCCTGGGCGCCCGCGCTGCGGGCGAGCAGCTCGCGGCGCACCCCCTCCAGCCAGGTGAGCGACTGCCGGTAGCCGAGGTACATTTTTGTGCTCACGCCGATGTAGAGGGAGCGCGGACGATCGATGACGGCCATGGGACGCTACTTGGCGGTGACCGAGGCCAGCGGCGCCGGACCGAGTTCCTTGAGCAGCTGGCCCATCTTGACGTAGGCCTCGTTGCGGTAGGCGATGAGGCTTTCGAGCTGATCGGCCGGGACGTCCAGGAATCCCCCGCCCGACTTGGTGCCGAGCTGGCCGGCCTCGATCTTCTCGGTGAGGATCGCCGGGGTGGCGAACCGTTCGGGGAAATCGGTTTGCAAGGACGTGTAGCAGAAGTTGTAGACGTCCAGCCCGGCCATGTCGGCAATTGCGAAGGGACCGAAGAACGGCAAACGGAATCCGAAAGTGGTGCGCACCAGGGTGTCAATGGCCTCGGCGGAGGCGACGCCGTCTTCCACCAGCTGGGTGGCCTCGTGGAAGAGCGCATACTGCAAGCGGTTAAGGACGAACCCGGTAACATCCTTGACCACGGCGGTTTCCTTGCCGGTGGCTTCGACATAGCCGACGGCCGTGTCGATCGCATCCTGCGAAGTGCCTTCGTGGGGAATGATTTCCACGCCGGGAATGAACGGGGAAGGATTGGAGAAGTGCACGCCCAGGAAGCGCTCCGGATTGGCCACTGCGGTCGCCATGTCGCCAATGGAGATGGTCGAGGTGTTTGAACCGATCACCGCGGTTGCCGAGGCGGCCGCGCTGATCCGGCGCAGGGTCTCGTGCTTGATATCCAGAACTTCGGGGACGGCTTCTTCGATGAAGTCGGCACCGGCGACAGCTTCTTCCAAGGAGGCCGCGGCAGAAAGGTTCCGTTTCAGGGTCTCGGTGGCACCTTCTGGGAACAGTCCGCGGGATTCGAAATCAACTGATTCGGCCAACAGGCGTTCCAGATTCTTCTGTGCGATTTCTGCCGAGGTGTCGGCCAAGGCTACGCGTGCACCGGCCAAGGCCAGCACCTGGCCAATGCCGCCGCCCATGTAACCGGAACCGATAATTGCTACTTTGATGTCCATGATGAGTCTTTCGTAGAAGGGGATTCGCTGACCCTATGGTGGGTTCAGTTGGTTTCGGGCTCGTAGGAGCAGATCGCATCGACCTTGGCCGCTGAGCCGCTGGAGGCATCAAACTGGTGGCCGAGCCATTCGGAGGCCAGCTTCTTGGCCAGCTCCAAGCCGATGACCCGTTGCCCGAAGGTCAGCACCTGTGCATTATTGCTGAGCACTGATCGTTCTACGGAATAGGAGTCATGAGCCGTAACGGCGCGGATGCCTGGAACCTTGTTGGCGGCGATGGCCACGCCCAATCCGGTGCCGCAGATCAGCAACGCGCGGTCAGCTTCGCCAGCAGCCACCCGCCTTGCAGCCGCGACCGCGACGTGCGGGTAGGCGGTGGAATCATCGGGACCAACCCCGGCATCCACTACGGATTCCACGCGGTCATCGGCTTCCAAGAAGGCCTTCAGTGCTACCTTGTAGTCCACTCCGGCTTCGTCATTGCCGATGATGATCTTCAGTGTCTTTTCCATGTTGTCCTTTTCTGTTGTGCTCGGTTGGGCTAGGCCAAGGTGCTGTTGGCATGCTGCGCGGAGAGACCGGCAACGATCAGCGCAAAGGAATACGCTCCGGGGTCTTGATGGCCAAGCGACTTCTCCGACAGCGGACGGGCACGACCCTTCTTCGGACGCAGATTCGAGGTTGCCAGGGCCGCTTCCCGGGCGGTGCTGGCGCTGCGTTCCAAGATTTGGCCCAGGGGCTGGCCGGCTTCGATGCCTTCCCGGATGGCTGCCGTGTAGGGGTGCAGGGCATCAACCATGGTCTTATCACCCAGATCCGTTTTGCCCAAGGTGATGACCGCATCGCTAAAGGCCTCGACGGCTTGGGCCAGGTCTGCAGGGCCGTACTGTTCACGGTTGCCCAGAGACTCACCGAAAGCGGTGATTCCCGCGCCCCACAGGGCGCCGGAGGTTCCGCCGGCCTTCTCGCTCCATGCTTCACCGGCGGCCGCCAGGACCTCGCGCACGCTCTGCGCCCCGGCGGCGGCTTGGGCGGCGCCGAGTGCTGCTTCGATGCCGCGGCGCATGCCGATCCCGTGGTCGCCGTCCCCGGCGATGGCATCGAGATCTCCCAGTTCCGCTTCGTGGCGCACGATGATTTCACGCGTAGTTTCCAGCAGGCTGGCCGCTTGCTGGCCGAGCTGCGCGGAGAACTCGGTGGCTGCTTCGTGGGCGAGCTCCGCAGTGTCGGCCACCGCGAAGGTGCGTCGAGCCGCGGTAGCGACGTTGCCGCGCCGGAATGCAGGTGTATCGGCAGGGGCGCGCCATAGCCGTTCAAGCTCCTCGTCCACCCAGAAGAGGGTCAGCGAGGCACCGGACATGTCCAGGCTGGTGACCAGTTCACCGCATTCGGGCTCAACGACCTGCAATCCGGCGGCGGTCAGCAGGCGTTCTACGTGTCCGAAGAGCACAAAGAGTTCCTCGTATTTCACCGTGCCCAGGCCATTGACAATAGGTACTACCCGGGTCCCGGCAGCGGAAGGACGCTCCTCAAGCAGCTGGGAGACCAGCAATTCCGCCAGCTCTCGGGAGGTAGGCAACTGATGGTCGGAGATTCCTGGTTCACCGTGGATGCCCAGACCCAGCGACATGCTCTGTTCTGGCACGTGGAACAACGGGGCTTCGGCGCCGGGCAGGGTGCAACCATCAAAGGCTACGCCCAGGCTGCGGGTCCGCTCATTGGCTTTCTCGGCCAGTCGGACTGCTTCATCGAGGTCTGCACCTTCTTCCGAGGCAGCCCCGGCGATCTTGAAGACGGTGAGGTCTCCGGCGATTCCGCGGCGTTCATGCCGGCGCTCCACAGGGGCGCTGGCAATATCGTCGGTGACCACCACGGTGCGAGTTTGGATTCCCTCGGCGTTCAATCGGTCTTGAGCCTGGCCGAAATGCAGCACGTCGCCGGCGTAGTTGCCGTAGCTGAGCAGCACCCCGCCTCCGGTGGAGGCGGCCTTGGCTACACGGTAAATCTGACCGGCCGAAGGCGAGGCGAAGAGGTTTCCGCAGGCGGAACCGGCGGCCAGGCCAGGGCCTACCAGCCCGGCGAAGGCCGGGTAGTGTCCCGAACCGCCACCGATGACCACGGCGACCTGGTTCCGCTTCATTTCGCTGGCACGAACCACGCCGCCGTCCACCCGTTCGAGGCGGTTGCGGTGGGCTGCGACCAAACCGTCGATGGCCGCATCGGCGAATCCGGTGGGATCGTCAAAGATTTTTGTCATGTCTTCTGGAACCTGCTTGTGCTTGAAGGGAAACGAGTTAGGAGGTTTGGAGTTGCTGCCGGCCCTGGGCTACGAGCGGGGTGCCGAGCTGGTAGCCGGTGGTTTTGGGCAGGATCTGCTCGCGCAGGTAGCGCTGGTTGGTGGCGCTGACGCTCAGTCCGTCTCCGCCGTAATGCTCGGTGCAGATGATGCCTTGGAAGCCGTTTTCGAGGGCTACCTTGAAGGCTTCGCGGTAGTTGATCACGCCGGTTTCCAGCGGGGTTGGCATGGCTGAGAAATGGCCTCGGGCCAAATTTTCATCGCGCTGGTAGTTCTTTACATGCCAGTAGTTGGCATAGGGCATGGTCTTGGCGATGAGCTCATGGATGTCCTCGATGGGGCGGTGCACCCGAACCAGATTGCCCAAGTCCGGGTTGAGCCCGACGTTGGGAAGATCGATGTCCTGCAGCAGGCGCACGGCCGAGTCTCCGGTGCCGATGTAGGTATCTTCGTACATTTCCAAGGAGATCAAGAGGCCAAGTTCTGCCGCATGGGTGCCGAGTTCGCGGATTCGGGAGACCGCTTTATCCCAGGTTTCACTATCGCCCACCGGATCTTGATGTCCTTCAACGGTCCAGAACCACAGTTGTTCGCGCTGGGCGGGCGTCAGGGCCTGATGCAATCCGAAGGAGACGACTTCGCAACCCAAATGGGCGGCGGCTTCGAGGGTGCGATGGCTGTAGGCGAGGTTGCCTTCCCAGCTTTTTTCATCGATCACGCTGCGTCGGATGGCCGAAATGGCTGGTGCGCCGACGCCGGCGGCTTGCGCGGTGGCCTTGAGCTCATCGAGGCGTTGTGCACTGAGGTCTCCGGGGCGGACCCAACCATCAAAGAGATCAACGTTGGTGAATCCGGCTTCGCGAACTTCGGTGAAAACGTCCAACCACACCGATGCGTCGGCTTCTTGGACTGTGCCACCAGCGGGCAGTTCGTGGGGGAACTGCAGTAGGGCTGCGGTGATCGGCCAGTCGGCTGCTGTATAGGGCATTCTGCCTCCAATATTTGAATCCTATTTCCTATAGGATCTAGGAAAGTGTGATCCGTGTCAATAGTTCGACCTGAAAGTAGCGCCAATGAATGCCGACGAATATATGATGGTTTGATGGCCTCCGTCTTTTCCCAAACCTCGCTGCCCTCACGCCAGGTTCTGGCCGATCGCGTGTATGAGGAGCTCCTCGCTGCCCTGATTGATGGGCGGTTTGAGGCTAATGCCGCGCTGAGCATCGACGGAATTGCCCGTGATCTAGGTGTCTCGCCGACACCGGTGAGAGAAGCCTTGGCGCGGCTGGAACATACCGGGATGGTGCGCCGTGCTGCGCTCAAGGGCTATCGGGTGGCTCCTTTGATGACGGCAGAGGAACATGGCCAGCTGGTAGCCGTTCGAAAACTTATCGAAGCTGAGAATGCGGAATTGGCCTGCGCCCGGGCTGACGGGGAAATGGTGGAGCAGCTCGCCGACACCATCGAGCGGTTGCGAACCGCGCCGACCGGCGGGTCCTACAGCGAATTCCGGGATTACTGGAAAGCCGATGAGGACTTTCACCGACTCATCGCAGAATTTACCGGCAACCCCTTTTTGCTCACTGCCTTCCAGGCCCTGGGTGGACAGGTGCAGCGCTTCCGGCTCTTCGCCGGACGCGGCGTCACGGATGCTGACTGCGCCATCTCCGAACACACCAAGATCCTGCTGGCCTTCCAGGCCGGGGATCCGCAAGCCGCCCGAGCAGCCATGGAAAAGCATCTTGAAGGTGTCGGGCGGCGAGCGGTGGAAGACAGCAGCGAATAGCTATTCGCCGGCGAAGCTAGGCCCCGCTGGGTGCAGCTTCCTGGAAATGGGGTGAATCCACGGCGTTCACCTGCACCGGCGTATCCATGACTCTTCCTTCGGGCACTTCGCGTACCTCTCCAGCAATCGTGAAGGAACCGGTCAACGGCAATTCCTCGCTGCTGTTGCCAACTTCCACGGCAAAGCTGCCGGGCTCCACAATGCGTTGGTTCTCCAGCCCGGTGAACGAGGTGCGATCCGCATGCACCGTGAAGCTCACGCGCTTGGACTCGCCAGCCTTCAGCGCCACCTTCGCAAAGCCGGTCAGCCAGCGACGGGGCCGAACTACCGAGGCGACCTCATCTCGCAGGTAGAGCTGGATGACCTCCGCTCCCGAACGATCGCCGGTGTTGGTGAGCGTCACCGAGATGTCCACGGTACCGTCATTGGCGATTTCCGCATCCGAAATCTGCAGATCGCGCAGCTCGAAATCGGTATAGGACAGCCCGTGCCCGAAGGGATACAGCGGCCGTGGATCAAGGTTGGAGACACCATCGGAGTACCAACCCAACGGGGGTTGGAGATAGGTGCCCGGCTGTCCGCCAATATGATCGGGAATCTGCACCGGCAGCTTGCCCGAAGGATTGACATCTCCGGTCAGTACCGAAGCGAGAGCCGGTCCGCCTTCCTCACCTGGCATGAATGCCTGCACAATTCCGGCCGCCCGCTGCGCGAAGGCACCGAGGGAGTACGGGCGTCCGGTCACCAAGACCAAAATGGTCGGAGTGCCGGTAGCCAGAACGGCTTCCACCAGGTCAGCCTGCCGGCCCGGCAACGAAAGATCCACCACATCGCAACCCTCGCCGGAGGTGCCACGGCCAAAGAGGCCCGCGAGGTCACCCACGGTCACAATGGCCACCTGGGCCGCGCGAGCCGCCGCTACCGCGGCGGCAATGCCGCTGTCATCCATATCGGTGAAATCGACACCGCGCTTGTAGCTGATCTCGGCTCCGGCCAGCGCCGGAGCCGAGATCAGCGAATCAAGGATCGTAGGCAATTCGATGCCATGCACATCTTCGCCGAAGAAGCGCGAGAGCACATGGTTGGTGAAGGAGTAGCATCCCAGATGGGCTCGCGGTTGGGTGGCCGAAGGGCCCACCACGGCGATGGATTCCGGGGCCGATGGCCCACCAAGCGGCAGCAGCCCGGTGTTCTTAAGCAGGATGATGGATTCTTCGGCCATCTTGCCTGCATGGGCGCGGTTGGCTGCCGAGTCGAAATCAACCTGATCGCCTTCCCAATCCGCTTCCGGCGACCAATCCGCATTGAGCAGCCCGAGCTCGGCTTTTTGCACCAGCACGCGGCGCACCGCGGTGTCCAGTATTTCGGCGTTGAGCCGGCCGTCGGCCACGGCTTGGGCCAGATTGCGGAAGGCATTGGTTTCGGGAAGTTCCACGTCCATGCCGGCGGCTAGTGAAACAATGCCCGCTTCATCCTGGTCCTTGGCAATCCGGTGCATGGTCTCGAGGAAGCTGATGGCCCAATAGTCCGAGACCACGGTGCCGGTAAAGCCCCAGCGTTCACGCAGCACTTCGGTCAGCAGCCGGTGGCTAGCCGCGGGGGTTTCGCCATCGATATCGGAATAGGAGTTCATCACCGATTTCACACCGGCTTCGCGCACCGCACGCTCGAAGGGAGGAAGGATGACATCCTCGAATTCACGATGCCCAATGGTCACCGGGGCGTGGTTGCGTCCGGCACGGGAGGCGGAGTATCCGGCGAAGTGCTTCAACGTGGCGTGGACACCGGAGTTCTGGATGCCGCGCACATAGGCGGTGGACAGCTCAGAGACCAGATGCGGATCTTCGCCCAGTGTTTCTTCTACCCGGCCCCAGCGGTAATCGCGCACCACATCAAGCACCGGGGACAGCCCGAGGTGCACTCCGGCCTTCTTCATATCCGCGCCGATGCGCGTGGCCATCTCATTGACCAATTGCGGATCCCAGCTGGCACCCCACGCAATCGAGGCGGGGTAACAGGTGGCACCCAAGGTGGTGAAGCCGGTCAGGCATTCTTCATGAGCCAATGCCGGAATGCCAAAGCGGTTTGCCGCCACGACCTTGCGCTGCAGCTCGGCCAGACGTGCCCGGCCCGCGGCCGGATCACGCGGGGCTGAACCGAAAGCGCGGGTGATCTGTCCCAATCCATCGACAATCTCGGTGTCGAAACTGGCTTGGTCCTTGGAGAAGGTGTTCTCCATTGGGGCCACATTGCCTTCACCATTGCTATTGCGCTCTGCCGGTCGAATCCAGAAGGAACCGAGCTGGGAGACCTTTTCTTCGATTGTCATCTCGGCCATCAATGCCTCGACGCGGGTGGAAATAGGCTGGCCGGTGTCACGCCAGATCGAATTCTCGTAGTTCACAAGGTTCCTTTACAGAAGTTTTTTTGGGGGTTACTTGCTGAAGCCAGCAGTCAGGCCTGCCACCAGCTGGCGGCGGCCGACAATATAGGCAGCGAGGAGAGGGACGCAGGAGAGGACCACTGCGGCAAGCACCGCTGGGATGTCTACCGCGAATTCGCCCTGGTAGGTCCACAGGGACAGTGGCAACACGCGCACTTCCGAGCTCTGGGTCAGGACCAGCGGGAAGAGGAAGCCATTCCACACCTGCAATGCGTTGTAGATACCTACGGCCATGATGGCCGGCTTGGACAAGGGCAGTACCAGCAACTGGAACATCTGCCAGTGGCTGGCACCGTCCAGCGTCATTGCCTCGTAGAGCGAGGAAGGCACATCGCGCAGGAAGTTGGTCAGGATCAAGACGCTGATCGGAATGGCGAAGGCGATGCTCGGCAGGATCAATGCCAGCAACGAGTCATACAGACCCATTTTCACGATCATGTAATAGACCGGGATGATGGTCGCCTGGATGGGGATCGCAATGCCCAACAGGAACAGCCGGTGGCTGAATTTCGCGAAAGCGCCGCGGTTGCGCACAATCACGTAGCTGGCCAGCAGCGAAATGATCAGCACCACGCCCACTGACACGACGGTGACCAGCGCAGAGTTGAAGAAATACAGTGCGAAGTCGTTTTCCAGGACCCTGCCGTACGCTTCGAAGGTGAGATTCTGGGGCCACGCCAGCGGGTTGGACCCGAAGTACTCTTGGCGCGGCTTCAGGCTGGTGACCACGATGTAGTAGATCGGCACTACGGTGACCAGCAACCAGAAGGTCGCCGCGAGGCCGCCGGGAACGTTCGGCGCGTACCCGGTTTTGATTTGCGATTTCATTAGGCGCCCTCCTGCTGGCTTTCCATCTGGTCGGTGCCGCTGAATCTGTTCAGCAACAGTGAGACCGCCAAGCCCACCACCACCAGGATCACCGCGATGGCGCTGGCCGCACCCATTTGGTAGCTGCGGAAACCGGTGAGGTACATATCCAGCGGCAGGATGCGCGTGGCATTGCCCGGGCCGCCGTTGGTCATGACGAACACCAAATCGAAGTAGGTCAGGGACCCGACAATCATCAGGGTGGAGCTGGTGATGACCGTGTACTTGATCTGTGGGAGCGTGACCGAGAAGAAGGTGCGCACACGTCCGGCCCCGTCGAGCATGGCCGCCTCATTCATGGAGGTGGGAATCTGCTTAACGGCTGCTTGGTACAGCAACGAGTGGAAAGGAACGAAACACCACGAGATCACGAAAATCAGTACGTAGAAGACCAGGTCGGTGCTGCCGAGCCAGTCCTGGCTCAGCAGCGCAATGTTGAAGGCCTTGGACAACCCGAAATTCGGGTCCAGCAGTGCCTTGAAGGCGATGCCCACGGCGGCTGCAGAGAACAGCAGCGGAAGGAAGTAGAGCACCGAGTACACGGCACGGTACTTCTGCTCGCCGGCCATGAACACGCCAACCAGAATGGAGATCGGTGCCTGGGTGAGGTAGCACAGCACGGTCATGGCAAAGGTGAGCCACATGGCGTTCAGGGTGACCGGGTTGGTGAAGGTTTGCTGCCAGTTGGACAGGCCTGCGAAGGATGGGGTGCCAAGCCCATCCCAGTGCATGAACGAGAGCACGGCCACGCCCAACAGCGGAACCAGGGCAAAGATGGCAAAGAAGATGAGCGCGGGCGCCAGCAGCCATGTGCTCGGGCCGATGTTGGTGCCGAGCCGTCGGCGCGAACGCACGGGTGCGGTATGGGATTTCATCAGCATGGGGGCTACTTAATGGTTGCGTTCATTGCTTCTACAAACTGCTCCGGGGTGATGGAACCCTGGAAAATCTGCGACAGGTTGGTCAGCAGGACCTGGGCCTGGTCGGGGGCCAGAGCCTGGTCCCAGGAGAGCTGGAAATTGGGTGCGCTTTGTACCGACTGGTAGGCGTAGCCCAGGAAGCCTGCGTCCTCACTGGCGGCAATGGCCTCTTCGGCGCCGTCAACCGAAGGCACCAGGCCCAGGCCGATGAAGCTCTTAACCGATTCTTCGTTCAGCGTGTAGTCGTTGAGGTATTCGAAGGCCGCCTGCTGGGCTTCTTCGGAGGCATCGGCCGAAACCGACCAGAAGTTGGCTGGGTTGCCCACGATATTTGATGGATCGCCCTTGCCACCATCGATGGTTGGGAATGGTGCGAAGCCCAGATTCTCTTCCTCATACCACTGCGGGGCATCGGCCTTGAATCCGGCGTATAGCCAGGAACCCTGCAGCAGCATGGCGGCCTTGTCGGTGTGGACCAGGGCGGCGTCGGCGTTGGCGTCGGCGACCACCGAGCCGTAGGAGTCGCCGAAGCCGCCGGCCTCGACCAGCTCCTGGATCTTGGTCAATGCTTCGGTGACCGCCGGGTGGCTCCAGGCATTGGGTTCATTGTTTTGGATGGCCTGGAAGACCTCCGGGCCGCCGATGCGGTCGGTCAGGTAGGCGATCCACATCAGGTAGGGCCACTGGCTCTGTCCGGCGACAGCGAAGGGGATGATGCCCTCGGCCTTGAATGCCTTGACCACGTCGAGGGTTTCCTGCCAGGTGGCGGGGGCCTCGACGCCTACCTGTTCGAAGAGCTTCTTGTTGGTGTAGAGCACCACTGGCTGGGTGCTGTTATTTGGGACGGCGTACTGCACGCCGTCAACTTCACCGGTCTTCTCGATGGCCTCGATGGCACGTTCTTCCAGCGCATCGACCTTGCCGGTCAGATCCACCACATTGCCGTTGGCCACATAGTCAGCCAGGGTGCCACCGGACCAATTGAAAATCAGGGTCGGGGCGTTGCCGGCACCGACGGCGGTGCGGACCTTTTCCTTATAGGCATCGTTGGCGAAGAAATCGGCGGCGATGGGCTGTTCCTGATTCCTTTCATTCCACTGGGCGAAGGAATCCTTGAATGCGTTCTGCTGGGTGCCGGTCAGTGCCCAAGCGGAGAATTCGCCGTTGGCTTCTCCGCCCGGCTGTGCGCCCCCGCAGGCGGCCAAGGCCAGCGGGGCAATCATGGCAGCAGAAACCAGCAGCCGTCGAGGGGTGCTGAATTTCCGCGAGGAAGAGGAGGGCAAGTTCTTGGCGTTGCGCATTGCGGGATTCCTTTGCTTGGCAGGGGAGAGACAACGTTCAACCGACACGTATGAACGAAAGTTTCGGAAAGTTAGCGACGGTGGAGAAAGGTTATAGTGTGGCCTAGGTCTCGTCAAGGGGAATTGGCCGAAACGTCGGGTTCCCAAATTTTCGGCCGGGATAGGTGGGGAGGGTGCGTGGAATTCTCATTTTCGTTCATTTGTTCCGTAGACTCATGGCGAAAGTTTCGTAGATTTTCTTGACAGATTTGCGATATATTATGTCGTGCATCACAGATGATGTCAGTCGGGTGCTGAGCGTTCGGCGGAACGCATGATTAGGAGGTGGCTCTGTGGGTATTCGCCTTCAGGACGTTGCTGCAGCCGCAGGTGTGTCAATGTCTACGGCTTCAAAGGCACTTAATGATCGCGGGGACGTCAGTGAATCCGTGCGTCGAAAAATTGCGGCAATTGCCGAAGATCTGGAATATGCGCCCCGCCCTCGTTCGAAAGCGAACAATGGAAGCAAGCGAGTGGTTATCGTGTTCGATCACTTCGACAGCCCTTATGCGGCAACGGTGCTGAATGGGGCGATCCGCGCTGCGAAGCGTGCTGGGGTGGACCTGGTGAATACCTGTATCGAGGGGGAGGCTCGGGGGCACGATGTGCTGTCGATGGCTTGGCTTCGCGAGCAGGTGAAGAGCGGTGTGGCCGGGTTGATTCTTGTTACGACCTTCCTGGAGGACAGCAAGGTCCGCTGGTGCCGGAGTCATGAACTGCCGGTGATCGTCATTGACCCCTCCGCCCCCAACGCGGAGCATATGGTCTCCATCGGAGCCACCAACTGGCAAGGTGGAAAGCAGGCAACCGAGCATCTGCTTGCTCTGGGCCACCGAAGAATCGGATTCGCTAGCGGCCCTCGTCATTCCGTGCCGGCAGGCGAGCGACTGCAAGGCTTCCGCACCGCAATGCAAGAAGCCGCCGTTCCTGTTGATGAATCCCTTATTGCCGGCGGTAGCTTCAGGCCTGAATCTGGACGTGCCGCAGCGTTGAAAATGCTGCATGCAAAGAACCCTCCGACTGCGATCTTTGCGGTTTCGGATGATGTGGCACTGGGTGTGCTGCGTGCGGCGGAGGAACTGGGCGTTGGAATTCCCCAGAAGCTCAGTGTGGTTGGCTTTGACGATGTAGCTGCTGCGTTGTGGATGTCTCCGCCGTTGACCACGGTGCGCCAGCCATTGGATTCGATGGGGCAAATTGCCGTGGAGCGGCTGCTGGCGTTAGTCGATGATCCGGGCAGGTTTGCCCACCCTTTTCAGCTGGAGACCAAGCTCGTTGTTCGCGAGTCAACAACCTCTTTGAAATAGCGGCGCAAGGTATCGAGCGGGGGTTTTAATGGGTGTTGTTCGACCGCGTTGATTCAGCGAGCTCGCCGGGCAGGCCGAGGGCCTCATTCGGGCGCATTCCGCTGTTAGGTGCACACGCTACGATCAACGCCACCATGCGCAGATATTCACCGGGAATTCGGAAAAATTTAATGATTGGCAAAAATCAATCGCAAGGATGATATTCACTGTCGGTAGCACGGGTTAGACTGACAATCGCGCTCGAAACACCCTGCCTTTAATCCGAAGGTGCAGGATGTTTTCGGTGCAGATGGAGTAAGGACAATACCTCATGCTTCTGAAGATCATCCTCAGACACAGCAAACCCTACGCCGGTTGGATAACCGCCGTAGTCATCTTGCAGCTGGCCACCACGATAGCCACGCTGTACCTACCAAGCCTGAACGCCAAGATCATCGACACCGGTGTGGTCAACGCCGACGTCGACTACATCTGGCGAACCGGTGGAATCATGCTCGTAGTCGCCTTCATACAGGTTGCCACGGCGATCGGCGCCGTGTACTTCGGGGCCAAGACCTCGATGAGCGTTGGCCGGGACATCCGTCAGTCGGTCTTTGAGAAGGTCTCCACCTTCTCCGCTCAAGACGTGAACAAATTCGGTGCCGCCACGCTGATCACGCGCGGCACCAACGACGTGCAGCAAGTCCAGATGCTCACCTTGATGGCGTTGAACTTCATGATCACCGCACCGATCATGTCCATCGGTGGCGTGGTCATGGCCATCCGCGAGGATCCGGGGTTGTCCTGGCTCGTCTGGGTTGCAGTTCCCCTGGTGCTAGTTGTTGTAGGCATCCTGGTGATCAAGCTGATGCCGCTGTTCCGCGATATGCAGAAGCGCATCGACGGGATCAACGGCGTGCTGCGCGAGCAGATCACCGGCATCCGCGTGGTGCGTGCCTTCGTGCGCGAGCAGCACGAAACCGAACGCTATGCCGATGCCAACCAGAAGCTGACCATCCTCGGGGTTAAGGTCGGCAATCTCTTTGTGTTGATGTTCCCCGCCATTTCGATGATCCTGCACCTGTCCACCGCGGCCGTGCTGTGGTTCGGAGGGCATCGCGTGGACAACGGCCAGGTCGAGGTCGGTGCGCTGACCGCATTCCTGCAGTACCTGCTGCAGATCCTGATGGCGGTCATGATGGGTACCTTCATGGCCATGATGGTCCCGCGTGCAATGGTTTCGGCCGATCGCATCGGCGAGGTGCTCGACAGCGATCCGAGCATGGTCGACGCGGCGAACAATGGCGTCGCACTGCCCACCCCGGGCACCGTTGAATTCCGCAACGTCAGTTTCGGCTACCCCGGTGCGGACGCCCCGGTGCTCTCCGACGTATCATTTCTCGCCAAGCCCGGTGAGACTACCGCGATCATCGGGTCCACCGGCTCGGGCAAGACCACCTTGCTGAACCTGATCCCGCGGCTCTACGACGCCACCGAGGGAGAGGTGCTCATCGGCGGCATTCCGGTGCGCGACCTTGGCCGCGAGCTGCTCTCGGAGAATATTTCGGCAGTTCCGCAGCGCCCCTACCTGTTCTCCGGAACCGTGGCAAGCAACCTGCGCTTCGGCGCGCAGCAAGCCACCGAGGAAGAACTCTGGGAAGCGCTGCGCATCGCCCAGGCAGATGATTTTGTCGCCGCCCGCGATGAGAAGCTCGACTCGAGGATCTCCCAGGGCGGCACCAACGTCTCCGGCGGCCAGCGCCAGCGCTTGTGCATCGCCCGCGCGTTGGCCGCGAAACCCAATACCTACCTCTTCGACGATTCGTTCTCCGCCTTGGATGTGAGCACCGACGCCAAGCTGCGTGCGGCGCTGGACGAACCGACCAAGGACGCCGCGGTAATCATCGTTGCCCAGCGCGTGTCAACCATTACCGGGGCAGACCAGATCCTGGTGCTGGAGCATGGGGCGATCGTTGCCCGAGGCACTCACGAAGAACTTCTTCAGTCCTCGGAAACCTACCAAGAAATTGTTTCATCCCAGCTCAGTGCGGAGGAGGTGGCCTAAATGGCAGCGAAGAAAAAAGGCGGCGAGAAGCTCGCCGAAGTCGATGCGGACCTCGCCGAGGTAGACGAGTTCGAGGTGGCCGCGGCCTCCGGAGGCTGGGAGGAAACCCCGGTGCGCAAGGCCGAGCACTTCTGGCCTTCGGCCAAGCGGCTCATCGGCCTGATGGGCCCCTACAAGGTGGGCATGAGCGTGGTCTTCGCGCTGATCACCGTGTATGTGGTGCTCTCGGTGATTGCACCGCGGATCCTGGGCCGCGCCATGGACGTGATCTTCGCCGGGCTGATCGGCAAGGACATGCAACTGCCCGCGGGAACCACCGCCGAGCAGGTCATTCAGGGGATGCGCGATGCCGGGCAGGACTCCCAGGCGGACATGCTCTCCCGGGTGGAATTTGTCCCCGGGCAGGGCATCGATTTCGCCCAGCTCTCGCAGTACATCCTGATCGTGCTGGCCATGTACTTCGTGGCCTCGATCTTCTCCTGGGTCTCGGGCTGGCTGTTGAACAAGCTAGTCATGAAGGTGGTCTACAACCTGCGCAAGGATGTGGAAGACAAGATCAACAGGCTTCCGCTGAACTACTTCGACAGCCGGCAGCGCGGGGACATCCTCTCCCGCGTGACCAACGACGTGGACAACATCCAGAATGCCTTGCAGCAGGCGCTGAGCCAGCTGGTCCAGGCGCTGATGACCGTCATCGGCATCGTGATCATGATGTTCGTGGTCTCCTGGCAGCTGGCGCTCATTGCCCTGGTGGCGCTGCCGCTGTCCGGCGTGGGCGCAGGCATTATCGGCTCCAAGGCGCAGAAGCTGTTCACCGCGCAGTGGAAGAACACCGGTGCGCTCAACGGGCAGATCGAAGAGTCCTTCTCCGGCCATGAGCTGATGAAGGTCTTCGGCCGCGAGGACGACATGGTGGAGCGCTTCACCACGCGCAACGAAGAGTTGTACAAGGCGAGCTTCGGCGCGCAGTTCGTCTCCGGCATGATCATGCCGGTGATGAACTTCGTGTCCTACCTGTCCTACGTGGGCATCGCGGTAGTCGGCGGGTTGCGCGTGGCTTCCGGGTCGATGTCCCTGGGCGATGCCACCGCATTCATCCAGTACTCGCGAGAGTTCACCCAGCCGCTGGGCCAGATTGCCGGCGTCGCGAATATGCTGCAGTCCGGCGTCGCCTCGGCCGAGCGCACCTTCGAACTGCTGGACGCCGACGAGCAGGATCCAGAAGATGCCCAGCGCCAGCTTCCGGAACGCACCGACGGGCACGTCTCCTTCGAAAATGTGAGCTTCTCCTACAATCGGGAGCAGCCGCTGATCGAGGACCTGTCCTTCGAGGCGGACCCGGGGCACACCGTGGCCATCGTCGGTCCTACCGGCGCGGGCAAGACCACGCTGGTGAACCTGGTGATGCGGTTCTACGAGCTGAACTCGGGCCGGATCATGCTGGACAACGTCAACGTCACCCAGCTGTCCCGCGCGGATCTTCGCTCGAAGGTTGGCATGGTGCTGCAGGATGCGTGGCTGTTCGGCGGATCCATTATGGAAAACATCCGCTATGGCCGGCTGGACGCCACGGATGAGGAAGTCATCGAGGCCGCGAAGGCGACCTTCGTGGACCGCTTCGTGCGTGCCCTGCCGGACGGTTATGACACGCTCATCGACGAAGAGGGCACCAACGTGTCCGCCGGTGAGAAGCAGCTGATCACTATCGCCCGCGCGTTCGTGGCGAACCCTTCGCTGCTGATCCTGGACGAGGCTACTTCGTCGGTGGATACGCGTACGGAGGTGCTGGTGCAGCGGGCCATGGCGGCGCTGCGCAGCGACCGAACCAGCTTCGTGATTGCCCACCGCCTGTCCACCATCCGTGACGCGGACACCATCTTGGTGATGGAAGCGGGCAAGATTGTGGAGCAGGGCAACCATGAGGAACTGCTGGCTACCCAGGGTGCTTACTACAACCTGTACCAGTCGCAGTTTGCCGGGCCGGCCGAGGATGTGGATGCGAATCCGGATACCGCCGCGGTTCCGGTCACCGGTGGCGTACCTGTTGCGGGCGCCGTGACGCCGGAAGCTACCGGCAAGGACGAGAAAAACTAGGTCGTCGCACGGAGCAGGTGGCCCATTTCCTCGAAGGAATTCTTCGGAGAAATGGGCCACTTTTCTTATGGGAAAATCCGCTAACAGGGCCTGATGGTCGGGGCTTGCGTGTGGGTCTGGCGTCCCATCGTTGGGTGTGCCGCGCGTTGGGCCGTCTCACAACGCAGCGCGCCCCCGGCCTGCAGCGGCTCGCCGCTGGTACTGATGCCCCAGCCGCAGCCCAGCGCCGTGAGCAGGGTTGCGACTGAGTCATCGGCAAAGGAGCTTACCTGCTATCGCTTACTGCTTCGCCGGTATCCAGGCAGCGCCGGTTGCCAGCTCGAAACCCATATCCGTTCAGGCTGCTCGCCATCCCTTTCCGCACCGAAGCAAGCCGAACTGCTCAGTGGCCAAGCCGAACGCTTGTGTGCCGAATCGATTCGGGAATTAGGACCAAAGCTGGCCAACGATAAAACTCTGGATGCGGTGATCGTGGCAGCCCAAGGCAATAAGCGCCAGTGGGTTTCCCCGCCCGGCGACGAGTTCGCGGATCAAAAGACCGAAGGGTTTACCGCCCTCTGGAGTTCATGGACCGACAAGGGCAAGATAGTTGCGGTTTTGCAGGAAGTTCCTCGACTTGGCAACAAGAATGTGCCCACATGCGTGGCCGCGAATCCCAATGACCCGCAGTCTTGCTCCGTTGCTCGCGTCCAGGGGGGCTATCCATTCGGCACAACCTGAAGAAGGCATTGGACAGCGAAACCGTTCCGGAAGGTATCGTTCATGCTGACCTGACGAACGGTATCTGCACCGCGGAGCGTTGCTTTGCGGTCATTGGCTCTTTGCTTACCTACTTCGACCAGTCGAATCTGACTCAAGATTTTGCTCGTTCGCTCGCTCCCGAGCTCGGCAAAGAACTAGCCAAGGATCCGCTCATCGCCGCAGCCAAGTAGGTTCTCGTTCATTTGGCTAGGCCAGTAAAGGAAGAATCAACGAGTTGAAAACGCTTCTCGCGTAAATTCCGAAAGCTAGCGGACTTGCTGCGGTGCTCAGCGATTACCGAGACGCAGCTGCACAGGTCATTGGCTAAACCGCCGGAATTCTAGGCGTGGCAGGATTCAGCAGACAACACCGGGCTGAGACCGGCGGATTCATGTCAGCTTGGTTGGTTCCTCACCGGTAAAGACCGAAAGCTGCGTATCTGCTCCGCGAATTCGGATTTCTGTCCGAGCTTTGCTTCGAGTGAAAGCTCGCGCTGCGGCCCTTCGACTTCCCGGCGTGCTCCAGGGCTTTGGAGAGAATGAGTTCATTAAGTGGCGTTTGGGTTTGTAGCTTTGCCATCCAGCCACAATGTATTACTGGCATCTGCGTGTACTCCGCCGCTAGCAACATGCTTGTCGCTGATTTGTGTACCTTTGGTGATCACATGAACCATGGCCATGGCATGGCCGCGCCCCAATCCATGTTCTTCCTTGAGCCACTGGATAATCGGAGTCGCTTTGGTGGCGGAACCGAATCCACGATCTGTTGCCTGTGCTAACAGCTGCCGTGGGGTGAGCCCTGTCTTGGTTTCAATCGTATCGAGGTAGGCCTGAAATGACATGTGGTTGCCTTCGCAGTGAAGAGGAACGTGGGTTATCAACCTATACCGAGGAAATATGGACGACAAGGGCTAAGCCAACAGTTCGCAGTCGTTCCTCAGAACATTGTGCGCGCTTTTTGATCGGTTCATAGCATTTCCTCTTGGCATCGTCCTCCGCAACTGTTGCGCCCAGGCCAAGGGGCCGCGCCACCGTATCAACGAATTCTGCTGGTGCACCAGAACGATTCGTAGATTTTTTGCCAATTGTTTCTATAATTTGTGCAGACCAACGCATAGACTGTGGCTATCTGGCGGCAATTCCTCCTAGAAAGAGACAAACATGTCACAGTCATCATCACCCACCATGGGCTCGCGGTTGACCGCAGAGTTCCTGGGCACTTTCGTTCTGGTCTTCGGCGGATGCGGTTCGGCGATCTTCGCCGCCCAGGTCCTCGACGGCGACACCATCAATATGGGGATCGGTTTCCTCGGTGTAGCCCTTGCCTTTGGTCTGACCGTGCTGGTCATGGTCTACGCCGTAGGCCATATCTCCGGTGGGCACTTCAACCCAGCGGTCACCCTGGGCGCTGCACTGGCCAAGCGGGTGGAGTGGAAGGCGGTTCCTGCATACATGATCACCCAGGTCATCGCCGCTTCGGTGGCCGGCGCCGTGCTCTTGGCCATTGCCTCCGGAAAAGACGGATTCAACGCCGCCGAGTCGGGGTTTGCCTCAAACGGCTATGCCGACCGCTCGCCGGACGGCTACTCGCTGGTCTCCGCGCTGGTTGCCGAGATCGTGTTGACCGCGATCTTCCTGTACGTGATTCTCGGATCAACCGACCGGCGTGCGCCGGCAGGTTTCGCCGGGGTTTCCATCGGCCTGTCGCTGACCCTGATTCACCTGATCTCCATCCCGATCACCAATACCTCGGTCAACCCGGCTCGGTCCTTGGGTGTTGCCTGGTTTGCCGGGCCGGAAGCACTCGGCCAGGTTTGGCTGTTCATCGTGGCCCCGCTGATCGGCGCGGCCATTGCCGGGGTGAGCTACTCGAAGATCTTCTCCGATCTGGTGACCGCCGAGGCAGCGAAGTAACTCCTCGAATTACACCGGCCGGCCACACCAAAGTTTGGTGTGGCCGGCCGGTGGCGTTTGCGGGTAGATTGAGTCGCTTTTCATAGGAATCAACGGCGAACCCAGGCCGTGAATGCAAGGGGCGGTGCGCTCACTGGATAGGCTAGGAACATGCAGCAGCCCCCGCCCTACCCACAGCAGTATTTCCTGCCACGCCGCAAGCAACGGGTATTCGACCCCGGAGCGATGACCCGCGGTGACTGGTGGACGGTGGGTTCCTACATCGTGTTCTTCGTCTTCGGCGGAGCGGCACTCATTGGGCTGATCCCGGGCTACTTCACGGCCTTCGAAACCGAAGAGCAAGCCCTCTTCGGAATCAATCTGATTCTCTACACCAGCTTCTTCATCCTGGCGATGGTCCAGTGCGGAGCGCACTTCTTCGACTCCTTTAAAACCATGAAGTACTACCCGTGGGCCAAATGGCTGATGCTTCCCGGTGGTTGGCTGCTGACGATCATCTTCTCCGCCATCGTGACAACGATCTTTGGCGGACCGCAGATCAGCGAAAATCAGGAAGCCTTGCAGGGCATGACCACCGCCGTCCCGCTCCCGGTGATGTTCGTAGTCACCGCGGTTTTCGGGCCCTTTGTCGAAGAGTACCTCTTCCGCCACCTGCTGATCGGCAAGCTTTCGCGCAAGCTCAATATCTGGGTGTGCGCGCTCATTTCCACCCTGGTTTTCGCCGGAATCCACTTCCTCAATGGAGGCGGAATCTCCTCGATCGTCCAGGTTCTGCCCTACCTGATGCTCGGCATTCTGATGTCCCTGGCCTACATCCTTTCGGGCAAGTCGCTGGCCTACGCTTACCTGCTGCATTTCATCAACAACGCCATGGCCCTGCTCATGCTGTACTTGGTCTACCCGCTGCTTCCGACCGGCGTCTAGGTTGAGTTTTACCGGGCACGAACCGCATTCGGTTCCCTACCGCGGCATGCTGCTGGCCCTGTTCGCCAGCGGCGTTGCCACCTTCTCCCAGCTCTACTCGGTGCAGGGCCTGCTGCCGAGCATCGCCGGTGAGCTGAACATCAGTTCATCCCAGGCGGCCTTGACCGTCTCCGCGGCCACCCTTGGCCTGGCGCTCGCCGTCACTCCGTGGGCCATCATCTCGGACCGTATTGGCAGGAGGCGGGTCATCGCGATTGCGTTGCTCGCCTCGGTGGTCCTCGGCCTAACCAGCTCCATGATGAGCGGTTTCGAACCGCTGCTCGTGGTCCGCTTCCTCGAAGGCATTGCGCTGGCCGGTGTTCCGGGCAGCGCCCTGGCCTACCTTGCCGACGAGCTGACCCCACGCGCGGTTGCCCTGGCCAGCGGTACCTACATTTCCGGCACCACCCTTGGCGGGTTGGCCGGACGCTTGGTGGCCAGCTGGGTGGGGGAACCAGCCGGATGGCGTTGGGGCGTCGCAGCGGTCAGCCTTATGGCGGCCGTGGGCACGCTGTTCTTTCTGCTCAAGGCCCCTGCAGCGCTCGGATTCATCCCGACCGAGCAACGCGGGCTGCGACCGATCCTCGGCAAATTCAAGCGGGCGCTCGGCGGAGGCATGCCGCTGCTCTACCTGCAGGGCTTCTTGCTGATGGGCGGATTTGTCGCCGTCTACAATTTCCTGGCCTTCCGGTTGGAGGCACCTCCATTCATGGTGCCGGTGTCGCTGGCCTCCCTGGTCTTCATCGCCTACCTGTCCGGGACCTGGTCTGCGGTGGCCAGTGGCCGACTGGTCACCAAAATAGGCCGGCGCGGGGCGCTGCTGCTGAGCATTGTGCTGAGCATGGCTGGACTGCTGCTGACCCTGCCCGGAAACCTGGTGGTGATCATCGTGGGGATGGTGATCTTCACCGCTGGTTTCTTTGCCGCGCATGCGGTGGCCAGCGGTTGGGTGCCGTTGCTTGCACCCGCCACCCGGGCCCAAGCCGCGAGCCTCTACAACCTCTTCTACTATGTGGGTTCTTCGCTGCTCGGCTGGCTGATCGGGGTTCCCTTCATGCACTACGGCTGGACCACGTTAGTGCTGTGCGTGGTGCTGTTGCAGATTCTGGCCGTCATCTTCGCCTTGGCGCTGAAACACAAGAAGTAATCCGGAGTATCAAACCTCCGTTTATCGCGTTTAATCTACCGTTCACCGCTTGGGGTTACCATGATTTTGTGAGCTGTGGAATGCGCGCCTGTGATGGGCCGGACAATGGCTAACGATCCTTACTTCGTTCCATCAACACGGAAGTGCAACATGAGCAGAAATACCGCCGACTCATCGGCATCGCCAACCACCCTGGCGAAGACCTTAGGCAACTGGGACGCGCTGGCCCTGGGCTTTGGCGCCATGATTGGTTTCGGCTGGGTAGTGCTCACCGGAGGCTGGCTTGATAACGCCGGCACCATGGGCGCCATCTGCGCGATGCTCGCCGGTGGCGCCATCATGGCCATCGTGGGCCTGACCTACGCCGAACTCACCGCGGCTATGCCCAAGGCCGGTGGAGAGCACAACTTCATCCTCCGCGCCTTAGGCGCGCGCACCTCGTTCATTGGCTCGTGGGGGATCATCGGCGGTTACGTGACCATCGTGGCCTTCGAAGCGGTCGCCTTCCCGCGGACCGTGGAATACATTTTCCCCGGCATGAGCCAGATCCCGCTGTGGACCGTGGCGGGGTTCGAAGTGAACCTCACCTGGGCGCTGGTAGGTGTGGCCGCCGGCGTGCTCGTCACCTGGATCAATATCCGTGGCGTGAAGCAGGCCGGCATTGTGCAGACCTTCATCGTGCTCTTCCTGCTAGCCATCGGCGTGCTGATGATCTTCGGTTCGGCCACCAACGGTTCGGCGGAGAATATGGAGCCGTTCTTCACCCCGGGCATGAGCGGCTTCTTCGCGGTGCTGGTGGCCGTGCCGTTCCTGTTCATCGGCTTCGACGTGATCCCGCAGTCGGCCGAAGAGGTGAAGATCCCGGCCAAGCAGATCGGCAAGCTGGTGGTGATCTCCGTGGTGCTGGCGACCCTGTGGTACGTGATGGTCGTGTTGACCACCGCCTCGGCCATGCCTGCGGACCAGCTGGCCGGCGCAGACATTGCCACCGCAGATGCCTTCGGCGCGCTATTCAATTCGGAGATCATGGCCAAGGTGCTGATCGCTGGTGGCCTTGCCGGAATCCTGACCTCGTGGAACTCATTGCTCCTGGGCGCCTCGCGGCTGGTCTACTCGATGGCGCGCGGCGGCATGCTTCCGGCCTGGTTCGGCGAGCTGCACCCGAAGTACCAGACCCCGGCCAATGCGCTGATGTTCATCGGCGGGATCTCCTTGCTCGCTCCGTTCTTCGGAGCCGAGATGCTCGGCTGGCTGGTGGATTCCGGCGCCCCGAGCATCATCATCGCTTACTTCCTGGTCTCGGTGACCTTCTTGATCCTGCGCCGCCGCGAGCCGAAAATGGATCGCCCGCTGCGCGTGGCGGGCAAGGGGCGCGGAGGAGAAATCATCGGCTACGCCTCGGTGCTGTTGACCGCGGCCTTGTTCATGCTCTACATGCCGGGCATGCCCGCCTCGCTGAGCTGGGAACCGTGGGTGATCTTCGGTGCCTGGTGGGTGCTGGGCGCGGTGTTCTTCGTCAAGGTTCCGGGCGGCATCAAGCCGGGCCCGCAGGCCGAAGAGGAAATCCTGGCACGAGTTGCGGCGCGCAGGCGCTAGAAATCACCACAATGCCAATGGCCCAGGGCGCACCCAGCGGGGTGCGCCCTGGGCCATTTCTCTGCAGCCTCCGGCTTTGCCCGCAAAGTCTGGGGTCTCGGACAGTTGGTGAGCTGCGGGTCACATTTTCGAAGCTGAATCGGGTGTTATTGATACTTGACCCGAGGCAGCCGCGTGCTTCCCTCCAGCCAACGAGAAACAGGTCTGCCATGGCATCCGAATCAGTGACTACGCAACCCGCGCGGTTCTCCCACGTCACCAAGTTCATCGTCTTCAGCCTCATCGGCATCGCCATGTTTTTTGTGCCGATTACGCTCAACGGCACAAGCACGATTCCCCTTGACCATCTGGTGACCTTCATCCGCAATTCGCTGGGGCCCGCGGTGCCGTTCTACATCCTGGCGCTGCTGCTGGCGGGAACCATCCTGCCGTTCAGCAACGGCGGGTGGAAGGCCTCGAAGCTGCGCATGGTTTTCGCCTTCGCCAACGTGGTGGGGCTCGCGGTGGGCGCGGTGCTGATCTTCGGCGGGGGACCGGGGTGGCTGACCGAGGAGAGCATGGGCCCGTTCCTGCTCAATAAGCTGGTCATCCCCGTGGGGCTTATCGTTCCCATCGGCGCGATCTTCTTGGCGCTGCTGGTGGGCTACGGGCTGATGGAATTCCTAGGGATCTTCTGCCAGCCGGTGATGCGCCCGCTGTGGCGCACCCCGGGACGCTCCGCGGTGGACGCGGTCGCCTCCTTCGTGGGCAGCTACTCGCTGGGATTGCTGATTACCGACCGGATGTACCGTGGCGGACGCTATACCGGGCGCGAGGCGGCCATTATCGCCACCGGCTTCTCCACGGTCTCCGCCAGCTTCATGATCATCGTGGCCAAGGCGCTGGACCTGATGGAGCATTGGAGCCTGTACTTCTGGCTCGCGCTGGCGGTCACCTTCACCGTCACCGCGATCACCGTGCGCATTCCGCCGCTGAGCAGAATCAAGGATGAGACCTATCTGGGCGTCGAGCACCTTGCGGAGCAGAAGATCTCCGGGCGGCGCGCGGCCACCGCGTGGAAGGAAGCGCTCGCCGCGGTGGGCCGCGCCCCGAACTTCGGCAAGAATATGCGGGACAACATCTGGGACGGGCTGAAGATGGCCATGGCCATCCTGCCTTCGATTCTCTCCGTCGGGCTCGCCGGGCTGCTGCTGGCCCGCTACACCCCGATTTTCGACTGGCTGGGCTACCTGTTCGTGCCGTTCGCCTGGGTGGTCGGCCTGGAGGATCCGCTGCTGGTCGGCAAAGCCTCGGCGACGGGCATCGCGGAGATGTTCCTGCCCGCCACGCTGGCCGCCGGGCATGAGTCCATCGAGCTGCGCATGGTGGTCGCGATCGTCTGCGTCTCGGCGATCATCTTCTTCTCCGCGCTGGTTCCCTGCCTGCTGGCCACCAGCATTCCACTGCGCCTGCGCGACATGGTCATCATCTGGTTCATCCGCGTCGCACTGACCATCCTGATCGCGACCCCGCTGGTGCGTCTGCTGCTGTAGCTCAGCCAACCAGTTGTGATTCCGTGACGAGTTGGACGGCTATCAGCCCGGTGAATCTCCATCTGCTAGCCCCATCTTTTCAGCGTTGGCCATGGGTGGCTAGTCAATCTGTCTTTTCTGCTCGGACTGAGAGGTCAGTTTGCAATCCGAGGCGGCAGAGGGAGCACGGTTGCGGGACCGCGGACGCTCAGCATGAAGACCTGAGCATCTGGTGACTTAGGCAGGAACTCGGCTCGGTGTTTCCTACCGGTCGCAACCGGTTTTCGCTAGCTCGCCTGTTCCCGTATCGATATCGAAGAACATGTACGGGTCGGCATTGCGGTAGGCGAAGCTTTTGAATGGTGTAAGGAACGGACCCCACACGTCCGGAATGTATGCATAGTTTCTCGGACAGCGTGCCGTCGTCTGCGTTTTGGAATGCGCGAGTTTGAACGAATCGGGTAGCTCTCGCGCGGTTATTGGACTGTTTGGGAGCCCAGGCGGTGGGAGTCGCGTGGAGGGGGTGCCTCATTGATCTTGACATTCAAAAGGCAGCTGCAGCGTCTGGTGGATCGATCAGGTCTTGTTGATAACTGCGGAAATACGTCCGACTGAAGAAGGCACTGGCGGTCCGATTTGCTTTTGCCTACGCGTTCCAAAAGCTAACCTGACTGTCCACTCAAACGCACATGGCTTCTGTGGAAAAAGAAATAAATCTACGGATCGGGATTATGGAGATTCGGGGTACTGTCATGCAAACTATGGTGCATCCAGGCAATGACCCTTCAGTCGTCAATGGAAAATACACTAGTCAATCCCCCTTTAGTGTGCTGTATCAGCCAAAAGGAGTACAGTCATGAAATTTTATAGAAATACTTAGCTTATTCTCAGAAACCCCTTGTTTTGGCATGAACCACCGAGTTGAATGTATGAGGGGGCCTTGGGGGTGTAATGCAGTATCGCCAATATACAAGGAGGGCTTTCCATGCGACGTACAGTTCGCAAGAGGAACGTACCTGCAGGAAACGCGGCGTGGTGGCGTAGACCGTTAGCCTTAGGGGTTGCTTCAACCCTTGTGGTGTCGAGTTACGGATTACCGGCCATGGCAGATGTCAACACACAACCGGACGAACTAACCGAATCCGCTGCGAGTATCGTCGACCTGAGTCTCTTGGGTACCGAACTCGCGGGTGGAGGGCAAACCCGGGCACTGTATCCAAGTGGCCCAGGAACCGATGAAGGCGGACTTGACGTCTCCCTGCTGCAGAATGAACTTCTGGATCTCGGGCAATTCCCGATCCCAGTAGATCAGTTCATTAACTTTGGCGAACTAGGTGCGCTGGTATCTAGCGCAACCGCTACAGATGCCAAGAACGGTGAAGCGATCTCCGGCGTAGCGGGAGCTGACGGAGCGATCACCCTCGACGGGGCTCAAGGAGATTTTGGCGTAGCCCGAATCAACTTGCTTGCACTCTTTGAGGAAGCTGGGATCGATGGATTGACCAGCCTCGCCTTGAGCAAGGCAGAACTCACTGCAGGCGCCGGTGGCGCCTGGGTCGAGGCAGTCGACGGAGTATTCCAAGACCCAGATGGATTCGGCGGCAAGGGCCAGTATCGGGTGGCGGAAGCCAACCTGGAACTGCAGTCGCCAGCGGTCGAAGAGATGGCCTCTCAGTTGTACGATGCCATCGGCACGGTCGATACCACGCTGGAAGACACCATCAATGGGTTGTCGCAAATCACCGACCTGCTTGACGTGCTTAGTGCACTCCCAGTGGGAGCGACTTTTGATCTCACGGTCGATTCCAACATTCAGGACGAAGTGTTCAATGAGCTGCTAGCGCAGCCAATCACCTCGAAAAACGAGGTGCTGAGCATCGATCTGAGCACCGGAACCGTTTACGTGGATCTGGATAAGGCCTATTCGGGCGAACGCCCAGTGGGTATGGACCTGCCTGATGGCATTAACAACCAGGCTCCGAACACGGAACTGATCACCACTGACCTCTACCCGATCATCGCGGAAACCATCCACGACTTGATCGAAGAGGTCGTTGCGGTAGCAACCAACGCGATCGAAGGCGCGATCTCCAGTATCACGCTGACCGTTGATGCTTCGCTTGACACACCATTGGGTGGCGCCGAGGCGTCCTGGACCGTTAACCTCGGTGGCGAAGAAGTTGCTCCGGTAACTTGTACCCCATCGGGTGCTGGCGGAGCGGTTGCTTGTGCCACCCTGGAAGCGGCGATGAACACGGCAGTGATCCCGGCGGTCAACACCGCGATCATTCCGATTCGCGACTTCTTGGTGGGCGATGGCGGGCATGCGATCTATGATCTGTTGATCACGGATATCAAAACCAATGCGATGACCGTGCCAATCCGTACGGTATTGGAACCAGTGTTCACCTTGGCGCAGCAAGCAGTTTCGCTGCAGCTGAATCGACAGGTAGAAACTACCTGTGAAGCGCCAGACGGCACGTTAGTCGACAGTCTCGAAGTTTCGGCTTTGAGCTTGGGCGTTGTGCAGGCAGTTGACGCAGGTCGGTTGAACTTGGGCTCGGCCGGTGTGCGTATGGGCGCTTGCGCCGCGGACATCAACCCGGCGATTACCGTCAACCCGGGAGAGGTTCCAGCAGGAACCTCGACCAACGTTGAAGGAACCGGCTTCACTCCTAGCGGCGATGTCGAGCTTCAGCTGGTTGATGCTGAGGGCAACCCAGTGGGCGACCCGATCATCGTTCCTGCAGATGCCAATGGCGATTTCCCGTCCACCGAGCTACCGGTTGACGCCACTGTTCCTCCCGGAACTTACGATGTGCGTGCCACCGATGTCATCACCGGCACTCCGATCACTCAGCCACTTGTGGTTATTGAACCGGATGCGCAGGCGTTGAACCTCGGTCTGGATCCGCCAACCGTTCCAGCAGGTGACCCAACCAACGCAACCGGTTCCGGATACACCCCCGAGGGTCCGGTAACCGTTCAGCTGATCGATCCGGCCGGTAACCCGGTTGGCGATCCGATCATCACCACCGCAGACGTCGACGGAAACTTCACCGTTCCCGTCCCGACCCAGGCTGACGCTCAGCCAGGCGACTACACCGTTCGCGGTACCGACGACACCACCACCAACTCTGCTGATGCAACGTTGACCGTGGTTGAAGCGGGCACTCCGATCCTCACCGCGGATCCGGTCTCTGTTGAGTCGGGTCAGGCGACCGATGTGACCGGTACCGATTTTGCACCGAATGACACCGTGACTGTTCAGTTGGAAGATGCTGCTGGTGCACCTGTTGGTGACCCGGTAGAGGTTCCTACTGATGAGAATGGTGCATTCACCACTCCGTTGACCGTTCCTGAAGGAACGACTCCGGGTGACTACACCGTCAAGGGCACTGATACTCAGGGCGGCGAGGCTACGACTCCGCTGGCCGTGACTGAGCCTACTGGTGGTAATGAACCATCGATCACCGCGGATCCGGTCTCTGTTGAGTCGGGTCAGGCGACCGATGTGACCGGTGCTGATTTTGCACCGAATGACACCGTGACTGTTCAGTTGGAAGATGCTGCTGGTGCACCTGTTGGTGACCCGGTAGAGGTTCCTACTGATGAGAATGGTGCATTCACCACTCCGTTGACCGTTCCTGAAGGAACGACTCCGGGTGACTACACCGTCAAGGGCACCGACGCAGATGGTGGCGAAGCCACTACTCCGCTGACCGTGACCGATGGCAGCACCGGTGGCAGCGACGGTTCGATCTCGGGTCGTACCTGGGTTGACACCAACGAAGATGGTTTGCAGGATGCAGGCGAGTCCGCCTTAGGTGGCATCACCGTCAACCTGCTGGATGCCGAGGGCAACCCGGTCAATGGTGCAGATGGCAACGCCACTAGCACCCTGACCGATGACAACGGCAACTACACCTTTACCGACCTGTCGTACGGCGAGTACATCGTCGAGGTCATCAAGCCCGATGGCACCGGGTTCTCCCCGGTCAACGTGGGCGACGATGCAACTCTCGACTCCAATGTGAACCCGGATAACGGCCGCACCGTTGCACTGGCATTGACCTCGGAGGCTCCGGCCGCTGAGAACATCGATGCCGGCATCACCGGTGTTGTGTTCACCACCCCGACCGTGACCGTGGATCCGTCCGAGGTTGCGCCAGGTGAGGACACTCAGGTCACCGGTGACGGCTTCAAGCCGAACTCACCGGTTGAGGTTCAGCTGCAAGACGCCGATGGCAACCCTGTGGGCGAGCCGATCATCGTCGAAACCGACGAGAATGGCCACTTCACCACGCCGCTGACCGTCCCCGAGGGCACCACTCCAGGTGAGCTCGAGGTAGTGGCAACCGATGAAGATGGCGGCAGCGACACCGCTCCGCTGAATGTCATCGCCGGTAACGGTGGCGACAACAACGGTGTGTTGGGCGACCGTGTCTGGCGCGATCTGAATGCCGACGGCATCCAGGATGATGGCGAGGCCGGCCTGGCCGGTGTCACTGTGAACCTGCTGGACGCCGAGGGCAACGCGATCGAGGGTGCAGACGGCAATGCCGTGAGCACCGTAACCGATGAGAATGGCAACTACCTCTTCGAGGCCCTGGCCCACGGCGACTATGTCGTCGGGTTCGTGGCTCCGGAAGGTGCCTCCTTCTCGCCAGCCTTGGTTGGGGATGACCGTGCGGTTGATTCGGACGCCCAGGAAGATGGCCGCACCGCGGTTGTCACCCTGACCGCCGAGGCTGCTGCGGATCTGACCATCGACGCCGGTGTGGTTGACGCTCCGGCAGTGACCGAACCGACCGTGACCGTGGATCCGTCCGAGGTTGCGCCAGGTGAGGAAACTCAGGTCACCGGTGACGGATTCGATCCGAACACCGAAGTTGAGGTCACCATCGTTGATGAGAACGGCGATGTTATCGCCGGTCCGATCACCGTTGAGACCGACGAGAATGGCCACTTCACCACCCCGATCACCGTTCCGGAAGGCACCACCCCGGGCGAGTACGAGGTAGTGGCCGAGGACGAGAACGGCAACACGGATTCCACTCCGCTGACCGTCATCGATGGCAACATCGGTGGTGGCGACGGTTCGATCTCCGGCCGCACTTGGGTCGATGCGAACAAGGATGGTTTGCAGGATGAAGGCGAGTCCGCCCTGGGCGGCATCACCATCAACCTGCTGGACGCCGAGGGCAACCCGGTCAATGACGCAGATGGCAACGCCATCAGCACCGTAACCGATTCCAACGGCATCTACGCCTTCTCGGATCTGGTCGATGGCGAGTACATCGTCGAGGTCATCAAGCCCGATGGCACCGGGTTCTCCCCGGTCAACGTGGGAGACGATGCAACTCGCGACTCCGACGTGAATCCGGATAACGGCCGCACCGTTGCACTGGCAGTGACCTCGGAGGCTCCGGCCGCTGAGAACATCGATGCCGGTATCACCGATGTTGAGTTCACTTCCCCGACCGTGACCGTGGATCCGTCCGAGGTTGCGCCAGGTGAGGACACTCAGGTCACCGGTGACGGGTTCGATCCGAACACCGAAGTCGAGGTGACTCTGGTCGACGAGAACGGTGACGTGATTGCCGGCCCGATCACCGTTGAGACGGATGAGAATGGCCACTTCACCACTCCGCTGACCGTTCCCGAGGGTATCGAACTTGGTGAATACGAGGTAGTGGCCGAGGACGAGAACGGCAACACGGATTCCACTCCGCTGACCGTCATCGATGGCAACATCGGCGGGGGAAACAACGGAAAGATCGGTGACTTCGTCTTCAACGACGCCAACGGCAACGGACTGCAGGACGAAGGCGAAGCCGGCGTTTCCGGCATCACCGTCAACCTGCTGGACGCCGAGGGCAACCCGGCCAATGATGCAGATGGCAACGCCATCAGCACCAAGACCGCAGAAGACGGCAGCTACTGGCTGCAGATGCTGCCGCATGGTGAGTACATCGTTGAGTTCGTGGCTCCGGAAGGTGCCTCGTTCTCCCCAGCATTGGTCGGCGATGACCGTGGTATTGACTCGGATGCTCAGGAGAATGGCCGCACCGCGGTTATTGCACTGACCGCCGAAGCTTCCACGATCAACACCGTAGATGCCGGTCTGACCGGTTTGGGTGGCGATGGACAGCATGATCCAAACATCACCGTTGATCCGAAGGACGTCGCCCCGGGTGACGAACTGGACGTTCACGGCGAGGGATTCCCTCCGAACACCGATATCATCGTCGAGATCCGCGACAAGGACGGCAACGTCATTGAAACCGTGGAAACCGAAACCGATGATCAGGGCGAGTTCGATGTGAAGATCACCGTGCCGGAAGGAATCGAGAACGGCGAATATGACGTTCACGCCTACGACCAGGACGGCAACGAGGACAGCGAGCGCATCAACGTCCAGCAGAAGCCGGTCGACACCTGCGAAGCCGAACAGTCCCTGACCGTTCAGCCTAACAAGGTCAAGGGCGGCGAGTCGATCAAGGTCATCGGCAAGGGCTTCACCAAGGGTGAAACCCTGACCCTGATGATCAACTCAATCGACGGCAAGGTCGAGGTAGCGGCGAAGGATTCAATCCCCGGCGCCCTGACCATCACCGTGGATGAGAACTGCTCCTTCGAAATTGACATCACCATCCCGGAGAACACTCCGGAAGGTGATTACGAGGTCATCGTGAATGACGAAGACGGGAAGAAGCAGGATTCTGCTCCATTCACCGTCATCGGCGACAACGACGGCAGCGGCAATGGAGATGGCAACGGCAACGGAGACGGCAACGGAAACAACAACGGGGACAACGATAACGACGGACTGGCTAACACCGGTGCACAGGTTATCGCCTACTCGCTGCTGGGTCTGCTGCTGCTCGGTGCAGGTGTCTTGCTGACCCTGAACCGCCGCCGCGCACACAAGAGCTAGCAACTGGTAGCGGAACACGCCTGGTCATCTAGGGGTGTTCCGCCCACCGGCTAGTAACATCACATAGATGGGGGATCTCTTTATAGAGGTTCCCCATTTATGTGTCTGAACTACAAGGACCAAGGATTTCATGCGACGCAGCGTATCGGCCCGAATCGTATCACTTGCGGCTGCGGCCGTCCTATTGGCTTCGTGCACCGCCGCTGGCGGGACGAGTGATTCAGGCGACCCGGCCACGGCTTCTCAGGTGGCCGGTAACTCATGCGCCGCAGCGTCGGAGCAGCCACTGAGCCAGGAAATGACCAGCGGAGCCACCTGGAATATGTGCTGGTCCGTAGATCCCGCCCTGGGCATGATTCTCTCGGATATCAGCTTCACCCCGCCCGGTGCGGATCCGATTCCGGTTGTCACCCAGATGTCGCTGGCACAGCTTGAAGTGCCTTACGATGATGGGCAGCGCAACACCTCGGATATCACGACCGCTGGGTTCGGCGGGCCAAATATGCATTCGCTGACCGAAACCGAATGCGTGGGGCAGCTACATAGCGCAGCAATTCCCAACATCGGCGACGGCAGCAAGTACGGGACGTCGCCCGAACGGCCGGTGCTCTGCAGCGACGTGGTGGATGCCGGCCTGTCCTACCGTTCGGCGGAGGCCGGCGATCTTCTCGCTAAACGCAAGAATGACTGGCAGCTATCCACGGTCTCCAAGGTCGGCTGGTACGAATACATCAATCAGGTGACCTTCGGCGCCGACGGTTCGATTCGTCCTTCGCTGGGCGCCACCGGGGACCTGTCTCCGGCGAACTATTCCGATGAACAGCATGGCTCCGCCGTGGGCGAAGGCGATAGCGACCATGCCTCCAGCCATTCGCATAATGCGGTGTGGAAAATCGATTGGGCCCTGGGCGGTGAAGCTGGGCAAGTTGCCCAGCAGTTTGACGCTAAAGATACAGGTAAGAAAGGCCCGCAGTCGCCCATCATTGAAGGCACATATACCGACATCACGGCGCCGGCAACGGCTCGGTGGACCGATCGACGCTGGTGGAAGGTTATGGCTCCGGGCACGCTGAATGCGGACGGACACCCAATTTCTTATCAAATCGAGCTGGGTAAGACCGACAGCTTTACCTTCGGCGATGACGAGGACCATCACGAGGGAGACATCGGCTACGACGTTGCGTTCACGAACGTCGATGAATGTCAGATCTTCGCGACTTACAACAGCGGGGACTGTGGGCGAGGCGTGGTGGACTTTGTCGCCAAGCAAGAAAGCCAGCAGCTTGATGACGTGGTCTCCTGGGTGGCGGTTGGCTATCATCATGTGCCGCGCGATGAGGAGCAGTCGCCAATGGAAGTGCATTGGCAGGGATTCACCTTGCTGCCGCGGGATCTGACGGCCACTCGTATTGATCCCCCTGAAGAACGTAAGGATCTTAATGGCCGACCCGAAAATTGGGGCGGGGAGCCAGTTCCCGAATCGCCATAGCCGGTCCTTTACCAGGGCGGACCGCTGCGTCCAGAGAAGCCCGGTAGGATTTTACCCCGGTTGGCCAGATAAATCCGGAGAACACCGCGGATCTTGGGAAACGGGGCTTGCCCGTTCCTGCCTGGCTGGCGACGGCCGGCTCCTTGAAATGCCACGGGCTCGCCGGAAACAAGACTCCGCTGAGCAGCCACAGTAGGTTGAACTCTTCCTGCCGCCTGCCGCCTGCCGCCTGGCGCCAATCCGGCCAGATACATTGCGAGCAATGGAGGCGCCGAGCGTGAGAAATCAGGGCCCTTGGTTTTCACGTTCTTCCGCCGGCAGCTACTTGTAGTTCAGGTCATCGAATCGTTGCTGCCGCTGGCCCAGGCCGCGTAGCGTGCGGCCGAGAACGCCACGATCTCCCCGGCCCGCGCGGGCACGACGCTGGCGAAGTTGTTGTAGAGCCGCTCGAATTCCAAGGCGGCCAGCTGGGTGGCGATGCGGAGCACCACCGGACCGGAGAGCGGGATCCGATTGGGGTAGCTGCGCAGGAAGGTGACATTCCCATCCGCCACCGGGAAGACCCCGTCCCCGGCCAGCAGCACCCCCTGGCCTGCGGCGCCCGCTGCCCAGAGGGCCACGGTGCTCCCGGGGAAGTGCCCGCCGATCTGCTCGAGCCGGATCCCGGGAATCGGTTCGAAGGGTTCGGACCAGATCTTCACGTTCGGGCTCGCGCGTTGGACCCAGTTCTGGTCGGGGGCCGCGATATAGATGGGCGCGTTCTCGAAAGCGCTGCTGTAAGCGGTCTGCACGCCATACATGTGCGGGTGGCTGGCCACGATTCCCTGTACGCCGCCGCGCTCGCCGATCGCTTCGAAGGTCCGCTGGTCGAGCAACCCCGGCACCTCGAAGAGCAGGTTTCCGTTCCTGGTTTGCACGAGCAGGGCGCTTTGCCCGATGCCGATATCCGGGGAAGTAAACGAGGTCAGCCCGGGTTCCAGCTCATTGATTTGGACCTGGTGCCCGGTCTCCAGAAGCTCGGCGCGGTGCGTCCAGCGTTGCATGCCGTCCGGTACATACTGGCGTTCGTCGACGCAGATGGGGCAGAATTCCGGCGGCTCGGCCGCCGGCTCGAATTCAACGGCGCAGGCGGCGCACTGCCAATCGATCAGTTGCATAGTTCTACTTCCGGTCCAGGGCGTAGGAATGTCTCAGCCTAACCCGGTTATCCGCTGCTGCACAGGGTCAGAATAAAACCCAACCGATCACGGCGCTAAAAATCACGAGCATCCACGGCGGGGTTTTCCACCAGTGCAGCGCCACGAATCCGGCCGTCGCGAGGACCAGCGTGGGCACAGTGGAAGCACCTTGCAGGAACACCGGGGAGTAGAGCGCCGCGGCCAGAAGCCCCACCACCGCGGCGTTGATCCCGGACAAGGCCCGCCGGGCCGTGCTCGACCGGCGCAGGCGCTGCCAGAACGGGAGCGCGGCCGCGACCAGCAGGGCCGAGGGCAGGAAGATCGCAAGCAATGCGATACCCGCTCCGAGTACCCCGCTCGGTCCTGTTTGGAAGACCGTACCCAGATACGCGGCGAAGGTGAAAAGCGGTCCCGGCACGGCTTGGGCTGCTGCGTAGCCGGCGAGGAATGCATCATGCTCCACCAGCCCGGCGCCCACCGTTTGAGTTTCGAGCATGGGCAGCACCACGTGGCCACCGCCGAAGACCAGCGCGCCGGTGCTGTAGAAGATCTCGATCAGGCGCAGCACCCCGTGATCGAAAATCGCGGCGGCCACCGGCAAGCCGATCAACAGCAGGGCAAAGACGGCTAGGCAGATCACCGCGCTGCGCCGCGAGTGCCGGGCGAAGCTAAAATCGCTCTGCTCCGAATCGTCGGCCCCTTGGCGCAGCCAGAGCAGGCCGATCAACCCCGCGGCGAGGATCACCGCGACCTGGATGAAAGGGGAAGGGAACAGCAGCACTACGCCCATCGCCGCCACCGCCAGCGTTGCGCGCGGCGCATCCGGAGCCAGCGTCTTTGCCATCCCCAACACGGCGTGCGCCACCACCGCAACGGTCGCCGCCTTGAGCCCGGTGATCCACCCGTCCCCGATCAGCGAATCCAGGCTATTGGCCGCCAGCGCGAAGAGCACCAGCAAGATCGCCGAGGGCAGGGTAAAGGCGGCCCACGCGGCGAGCAGTCCCCAGGTGCCCGAGCGTTGCAAGCCCAGAGCCATGCCGACCTGGCTCGAGGCAGGCCCAGGCAAAAACTGGCAGAGCGCCACAACATCCGCGTAGGCGCTTTCGCTCAACCATTTTCTTTTGACCACAAACTCTTCACGAAAGAAGCCCAGATGCGCGGTGGGGCCGCCGAAGGAGGTGAGCCCCAGCTTGAGGAAGGCGGCGAAGACCTCGCCGACCGGCGCCGCCGGGGGCGGGCCGGCGGGAGTCGCACCGGAGGAAGAAGTCATAGCAGAAGTATTTCATCTCGGGAATACGACTGCTTAGTTGCGCCGCAAAGCGCAGGTAAACGAGGGGTGAACCCTTTGGGCGCCGGCGGAGGAATCGCCGTTAGTGCCGCTCAGTTCGTAGAGTAGGACTCGTGAACGCAGAAAAGCCTCGGACAACTTCCCCCACCCTAGCCAAGCAGATCCTCGTGCTGGCCATTCCCGCCTTGGGGGCGTTGATCGCCGAGCCACTTTTCCTGATGGCGGATTCGGCCATCGTGGGGCACCTCGGTGTTTCGGAACTGGCTGGCGCGGCCCTGGGGACCACCGTGCTGCATACCGCGGTCGGCCTGATGATCTTCCTCGCCTACGCCACCACCCCGGCGGTGGCTCGCGCTCTCGGCGCAGGGCAGCAGGCGCGCGCCATGGCGGCCGGACGCGACGGCATGTGGTTTGCGGTGGTTTTGGGCATCGTGTTGTCGGTGGCAGGCTTCATCTTTGCCGAGCCGCTGGTGCGGCTGATGGGTGGTGAAGGACAGACCCTCGAATTTGCGGTGGACTACATCCTGTATTCAATGCCCGGTCTCACCGCCATGCTGCTGGTCCTCGCGGCAACCGGCGTGCTGCGCGGAATGCAGGACACCAAAACACCGCTGGTGGTAGCCACCGCGGGTTTCGGGCTGAATATCGTGCTGAACTTTGGTTTGGTCTACGGGCTGCAGATGTCCGTGGCCGGTGCCGCCTTGGGGACCTCGATCGCGCAGTGGCTGATGGCGCTGGTGTATTTGTGGATGCTCGTGCCGCGCATCCGGGCCGCTGAAATCCATCTGCGTCCTAGCTGGGCGGGATTCATTTCCACCGGCCAGGTTGGTTCATGGCTGATGCTGCGAAATCTGACCATGCGTGTGGCATTGCTGTTGACGGTGGTGGTGGCAACCAACGCAGGAGAGCTGACGCTGGCGGCCCACCAGCTGGTCTTCACCATCTTTTCCTTCCTTGCCTTTGCGCTGGATGCCTTGGCCATTGCGGCCCAAGCGCTCATTGGCAAAGAACTCGGAGCAGGAGACGCATCCCAGGTTCGCCAGCTCACCGGGATCATGAGCCGGTGGGGGATCTATTTCGGAATATTCACCGGGCTATTGCTGCTCGCCACCTCGTGGGTGTTCCCGATGATGTTCACCCCGGACACCGAGGTCCACCGGCTGACCACCCTGGGATTGTGGATCTTGGCGCTCTCCCAGCCGCTCTGCGGATTGGTCTTTGTCCTTGATGGCGTGTTGATCGGTGCCGGGGATGCGAAGTATCTGGGCATTGCTGGAACCATCAACCTGCTCGCCTATCTGCCCATGTTGTGGGCGGTGCAGCACTTTGCGATTGACCCGCAGTCGGCGATCCTGTGGATCTGGGTGGTCTTCGCCATCGGCTACATGCTGGCGCGTGCCATCACCCTGGGGCTGCGCGCCCGAGGTGACGCGTGGATGCGCCTAGGGCAGTGAGAGCCGGACTAGCCGGCTAGTCCCATAGCGAGTCTGGGTCTTGACGTTGTCCGAGCATGGCCCGGTGAATGGACTGCAGATGCGTGCGCATCGCGTTCTCCGCAGCTTCAGTATCCGCTGCGCTAATGGCCGCCAAAATGGCTCGATGCTCGGCGAGCTCAGCGGACTGGGACATATAGGGCTGCATGGCCGGCAAGACGTAGTGTGCCCTGGCGGTCTCGGCGAAACACTTGGTCAGCGTGGCGGTGATCCGCGAATTGCGATTGGCCGCCGCGAGGTCCTCGTGGAAGCGGCGGGCGGCGAGCATTGAGGCAATGGGGTCTGCCTCGGCCTGGCGCTCCTGCTCGGCGAGGTGCCCGCGCAGCACGGCGAGCGTTTGCGCCGAATGGAAGCGGGCGACATTCCGCGCCGCCCGCGGTTCGAGCAAGATGCGCAGTTCCAGGACTTCATGGATATCCTCCATGCCGATCGCCCGCACCAGGTAGCCCTTTTTCGGCAAAAGCTGCAGCAGGCCTTCGCTGGTCAGCTGGCGCAGAGATTCACGGACGGGAGTTTTGGACACCTGGAACTCCTCGGCCAACGCCGGTTCGATCACCATGGTGCCCGGGGCGAGCAGCCCGGTAGCGATCCGTTCGCGCAGCTCCAGCGTGAGCCGCTCCGACAGTGAACTAGCCATGGATCCTCATTTCTCTGCTTAGCCCTGTGGAAGCGCGCGTAACTTTTGGCGCGAGACTTTCCCGGAATCAAGGAACAGTCTAGTCTTGGCTGAAATATATTTCAGGTATCTTACGTTGGTTAACCGCGAACCAACAAGGATTTTTCGCTTCCAGGCGGAGGAGAACGAACCGATGGAAAAGACAATAACAGTAGGTTCCGACCCGCTGCGCGTGCAGCGCCGCCGGGCCATTTCGGCCTCCCTGATCGGAACCGCCATCGAGTGGTACGACTATGCGCTCTATGGGGCGGCGGCCAGCGTGGTGATCGGCCCGCTGTTCTTCTCCGGAGCCGGAAGCTCGGCGGCCTCCATCGCCGCCTTCGCGACCTTCGCCGTGGGATTCGTCGCCCGCCCGGTGGGCGGGGCGGTCATTGGGCATCTCGGGGATAGATTCGGGCGCCGTCCGGCAATGCTGCTCTCGGTCGTACTGATGGGCACCGCCACGGTCGGCATCGGTTTGCTGCCCACCGCGCAGACCTGGGGCGCCTGGTCCATCGGCTTGCTTGTGCTCTTCCGCCTGATTCAGGGCTTCGGCGCCGGTGCGGAACTCACCGGAGCGATGACACTCGTGGCCGAATATGTCGAGCCGAAAAAACGCGGCATGTACACCTCGCTGATTCTCTCCACCCCGCCGCTGGGCATTGCATTGGCGACCATCTGCTTCTTTTCGGTTTCCCTGCTCGGGGACGAAGCGCTGCTTAGCTGGGCTTGGCGCATCCCGTTCCTCGTTTCTGCCTTGCTCTTCCTGGTGGCCCTCTACATCCGCAACAAGTTGGAAGAAACTCCCGAGTACACGCAGGCCATGGGCAAAGCCCAGCAGATGGCAAAAAAGCTGCCGCTGCGCGAGGTCTTCGAATCCCACTGGCGCCGGGTATTGCTGGGATTCTTCGCAATTACCGGGCATAACGCCACGAACTACATCTTGGCGGTCTTCTCCATCAGCCTGATGGTTGGCTCCGGCATGGCGCGCAGCCAGGCGCTGCTTGCGGTGACGCTCGGCTCGCTAGTCTCGGTAGTGCTCACGCCGGTGGGCGGCTGGCTGGCCGACAGGTTCGGCTCGGCGCGCATCCTCGCGGCCGGAAACATCGCCGGACTGCTGCTGGCCTTCCCGATCTTCTGGATGCTGGCCACCGACCAATTCATCTTCGGCTTCTTGGCCATCGCCTTGGGCTACGGACTGGTCATTCCCTGCACCTCCGGTGCACAGGGAGCCTTCCTGACCGAACTATTCCCGGTATCGGTGCGCTTCAGCGGCATCGCGATTGCCCGCGAAATGAATGGCGCCATCGTGGCGGGACTCTCGCCGCTGATCGCCGCCGCGCTTTTGGAGCTCGGCAACGGCTCGGTTGGCCTGCCGGCAGGATTCCTCGCATTGTGCTGCCTGAGCTCGGCTATTGCCATCTACCTCGGTGCCCACGCGAAGCACCGAATCCGCTACTAAAAACCGCTATTCAATTGACACGAAAGCAAAGGACAACTCTTGGGTAATCTCAAGCGTCAATTCCCAGACGTCGGCGAACTAGTCAACCTGATGAAGTTCAAATTGCCATCCACCGATCGCCGTGCCGCGCGTCTGGCCCAGGCTGCAGATCTATGGGACCTGCGCCGCATTGCCAAACGGCGCACCCCCACCGCAGCCTTCGACTACGTGGACGGCGCCGCCGGAAATGAAATTACCGCAACCCGCGCCCGCGAGGTCTTCGACTCGGTCGAACTGCTGCCGCGCATCCTGCACGGAACCGCAGAAGCGGACCTGTCCACGCAGATCGCAGGTGCTCCATCCGCGCTTCCCTTCGGTATCGCGCCCACCGGGTTCACTCGGTTCATGCAGTCCGAAGGAGAAATCGGCGGCTCCCGCGCCGCCGCACGGGCGGGCATCCCCTTCAGCCTCTCCACCATGGGCACCCGCTCCATCGAGGAGGTCGCCCAAGCTGCACCCGAGGGGCGCAGGTGGTTCCAGCTGTACTTGTGGAAGGACCGCGAAAAGTCCGCGGCCCTGGTTAGCCGGGCCCAGGCGGCGGGTTTTGACACCCTTCTGGTCACCGTGGACACTCCCGTGGCGGGCCAACGCCACCGTGATACCCGCAACGGCATGAAGATTCCGCCGGAGCTGACCTTGAAGACGGTCCTCGACGCGTCTTACCGTCCGGAGTGGTGGTTCAACTTCCTGACCACCGATTCGCTGAAATTCGCTTCCCTCTCGGAATCGTCCGCGGACCTGCCCAGCATCATCAACTCCATGTTCGACCCTTCGCTGGACTTCGAAGATCTCAAATGGATCCGCGAATTGTGGAAGGGGAAACTCTTCGTCAAGGGCGTGCTCACCGCGGAAGATGCGGCGAAGGCCAAGGACGCAGGCGCCGACGGGTTGGTGGTTTCAAATCACGGGGGACGTCAGCTGGACCGGGCGCCGATCGCCTTCGAAGCGTTGAGCGAAGTCCGTGCCGAGGTTGGGGAGGAACTGGAGATCATCATGGACTCGGGCATCATGTCCGGTTCGGATATCGTCGCGGCGCTATGCGCCGGGGCGGACTTCGTATTGATAGGCCGCGCGTATCTCTACGGGCTGATGGCCGGCGGGGAGGAAGGCGTGAGCCGTGCCATCGAATTGCTGGCCCAGGAAGTAGAAGTCGCCATGCAGTTGATGGGCGCGGCAACGATTGGCGAGCTCAACGAGAGCCTGATTCGCCGTCGTGGCTAGCTCGCGGGCGCACCGGTAAATGTGACTTAGCTTGGACTCGGCTGATTCTTTGTTCTATCGCCGGTAGAATGGGGTTGTGCCTGCACCAAAAACCACCCCAGCCCAAGCCCAAGACGTCTTCCGCCCGGTATTCCTGCGCGGACTCGGCGCCCTGGTCTATTCGCTCATCTCGATATTCTGGATCAACGCGGATCAGACCGTGCTGTCTTACGCGACCGGTGCGCTGCTGGTGGTGACAGGTGTCTTCATGTGGCAGTACGTCACCGTGCCGAGCGCTCCGGAGAAGTCCCGGGGGGCCTACGCGCTAGGTGCCGGACTCATGCTGCTGGCAGGCATTGCCAGCCTGTTCGCCACCACCCCCATGTGGGTCGCATATCTCGCAGCCTTCGCGTTCTTCGTCACCGGTGTGGTTGAGCTCTACGTCTTTGTGAAAATGCGCGCGCAGTTCCCGCCATTCCGTAACCAGCTGATCACCGCCGCGGTATCGATGATCCTGGCCATTGCCCTGCTCTTCGGCACGTCGCTGGATGCTCACGGCATGTTCGGCCTGATCGGCGGCGGCACCATAATTTTCGCGGTCTTTGAACTGATCGCCGCGTTCGGCCATCGCCATGACGCCAAGGCGGCGGCATCGACCGAAATCGAAAACAACTAATACTTTTAGGTCAACAGGAAAAGTAGAAACGGAGTTCCTGGTGGGAAACAACTCGCAGAAGAAGCAACCGTGGAGCCATTCAATTAAAGGCCCGCTGAGCTTCTCGCTGTTGCTGGCTGTCGTTGCTGGTGTGGTCGGCATGATCTCCTCGACCGGAGGCTCGCAGAACCCGATTCGTTTTGATATCGGACTGGTCTGCTTTGGGGTGGCCTTTGTCGCCAGTTTGCTGATCATCTCGGTGCTCACCATGGCAGGCAAGGAAAACGATTCCGAGCTGGGCAAGGGCACGGGTGTGAACCGTTCCTCGGCCGACCCGAACAAAAAGTTCGAAGACTAAAACATCGCGTCGACAACGCGCTGGGCCCGCCGTCAAGGCGGACCCAGCGCGTTGTCGTTAGCTTTGCGGTCAGCGCACCGCACCGAACAAGAACGCCATTTTCAAGGATTGACACGTGAACAACACGAAGCAGACGTCGAGAAGTAGCCGCACCCCACTGGGCGAGCAGCTGATTCGACGTAAATCAATCCACTCTATGACCACCGAGGCCGCAACTAACGCCGGTCTCGGACAGCTCAAGCGCAGCTTCGGGGTGCTGCAGCTGACCATGATTTCCGTCGGAGCCACGCTGGGAACCGGCATCTTGGTGATCCTTGGCGATTCGGTGCCCGTTGCCGGTCCGGCCATCTGGATCGCGTTCGTGCTCGCCGGCGTGACAGCGCTGCTTTCGGCGGTGTCCTACGCTGAAATGGCCGGCATGGTCCCGGTGTCCGGTTCCAGCTATTCCTATTCCTACGCCACTATGGGCGAAGGGGTGGCATGGATCTGCGGTTGGTGCCTGATCCTTGAGTACGCGGTATCCGCGGCCGCCGTGGCCGTAGGAGCTGGTTCCTATGTGAACCAAACGCTTGAAATCTTCGGCATGCAGCTGCCCGCGTCGCTGGCCAGCGGTCCGGTAGACGGCGGCGTCATCAACCTGCCTGCACTGATCACGGTGATCCTAGCGACCCTGCTCTTGGCACGGGGTGCCCGTGAATCGGCCCTGGCCAACACCGCCATGGTGATAGTCAAGATCGCGATCCTGGTGTTCTTCTCCATCGTCGCGTTCACCGCCTTCGACGCGGGGAACTTCGCTCCGCTGCTACCTATGGGGGCAGCCGGTGTGAGCGCTGCCGCCTCGATGGTGTTCTTCTCCTACATCGGCTTTGACGCCGCATCCACCGCCGGTGAAGAAGCGAAGAACCCGCAACGCGATATGCCACGCTCAATCATCATCTCCATGATTCTGGTGACCACCGTGTACGTATTGGTGGCGGTGGCCGCGGTAGGTGCACGCAACTGGCGGTGGTTTGAAGGCGCCCAAGCGGCACTGGTGATGATCGTATCCGAGGTGACCGGGCAGCGCTGGCTGGTGCTGCTCTTCGCTCTGGCCTCGGTGGTCGCGATCATCTCGGTGGTGCTAACCACCCTGTACGGGCAGACCCGCATCCTGCTGACCATGGGGCGCGACGGACTGGTGCCGAAGGCCTTTGCCAAGGTTTCCCCTAGGACCCACACCCCGGTGATCGGTACGCTCATCGTCGGCAGCGCGGTGGCACTTACCGCCTCGCTGATCCCGTTGGGTGAACTGGCCGAAGCCACCAGCATCGGAACCCTCTTCGCGTTCGCGCTGGTGGGAGTCGCGGTCATCTTCCTGCGGCGGACCCAACCGGACGCGCCACGAACCTTCAAGGTGCCGTTCTACCCGGTGACCCCCATCCTCGGAATCGCCGCGTGCTTGTTCCTGATGTTCAACCTCGGCACGAACACCTGGGCGGTCTTTGGTATTTGGATGATTGTCGGTTTTATCGTGTACCTCAGCTACGGCCGCAAGCATTCGCGCTTGGGGGCGCTGCACACCGATTCATATCGCGAGACACTAAAGTCGAAATAATTCTGCGGCGAGTTAGGCTGTGAGTTGAACCAGACTCTAGCCCTCACCGACCAGGAGCAACCATGCAGCAAGAAGCGATCAGCACCGCGGATCTCTACGACGAATTCGAAGAGCAGATCCAGTCGATTTCACTGCAGTTCCAGTCGTTCGGCGCCCGCGAAAGCTTCTCGGGCCCTGCAAAAACGATCAAATGCTTTGAAGACAATGTGCTGATCAAATCCACGTTGAATACCCCTGGTGAAGGCCAGGTGCTGGTAGTAGACGGCGGCGGGTCGCTGCGCTTCGCACTTATGGGAGACATGATCGCCCAAGCGGCGGTGGATAACGGCTGGGCCGGGGTTATCATCAACGGTGCGGTGCGGGACCGCGTTGAACTGGCAAAGATGGACCTTGGCATCAAGGCGTTGGGGAGCAACCCGCGCAAAACCGTGAAACGCGGTGGCGGTTTCAGCGATCTGAGCCTTGAAATTGACGCGGTCACCATCCGCCCCGGCGCCATGGTGTACGCCGACGCGGATGGTGTGCTGGTCGAGCGCTAGGCACCCACCCTATTCCGAGAGGTGTTTTCCGCCTCCAGTATTTCCTTGGCCCCACTCTTCAACGAACTCAGCGGTGCTCAACTCCTCTAGATCCTTGCGAATCTGAACGATCAAGCGTTCGGCTTCTTCAAGGTTGGAGGTTTGCATGCGCAGCAGAATTGCATCGTTTTTCAAGGAATGAACGACTACCTCGGCTCCGCGTGCTTCAAATTCTGCGTCGCCGAGCGTTGCGGAGGCGATAGCTGCGGCCCACCGGCCGGCTGCCTTCAGCGGGGAATCCGCGCTGGCTTCAAGGCGTGCCTCATATTCTTCGGATGCGTGTGCTTCACCGGTCATGATCTGGCCTTTCGACTGCGAGGACAGGATGCTCCTGTTATCCAATCATCTTAGGGTCGAAGCGATGGATAACGCGACTTATTTAGGCGTCAGTCTTTCGCTTTTCGTGCCCGGTAGGCGCGAACATGCTCGCGGTTGGCACAGTTGCCGGTGTCGCAATACAATTTCGAGCGGTTACGCGACAGGTCAAGCAGGGCCGCGCCGCAGTCGGTGGAGGCGCAGATGCGCAAACGTTTGCGCCCGCCGGAGCGGATCACCTCGGCCAAGGCCATGGCTGCATCCACCGCCATGCGGTCGTAGAGCGGGGCTCTGGTGGTGGTCGCGTGCAGGTGGTAACCCCATTTTTCGTTCTTGATTAGCTGCGGCTGGGCGTTGACGTTGCGCAGTATTTGATTAACTTTGAACACCGCGTCATCCTCATCGGTGGTCCAGATGCCTTTGAGCTGGGCACGCAGCTGGCGGATGGAACGCAGCTCGGACTGGTCTTGGGCATGGGGGCCGCTGAAGTTCTCGGTGCGCAGGAACTGATCCAAATCCGGCACCGTGGAAAGCAAGTCGACGAACGAAACCTCGGTGTTCAACAAGTTCACGATAGTGTGCAGCGACGCTTCAATATCTGGCGCAAAGGTCATAAATCATTCCCGGGATGTTCGTGGATTGACGCGAGTTCAAGCGGATCCGTATTGTCATGATCATATAATCTTTTGCTCCTGAATCACCTGCGTGTTCCTGTACCGCATGTCGCTTGGGAGCATTCGTAGCAAAGGCCTACCAGCTCATGTCACAGCCCCAAAAGTCACCAAATTCTCCGCCGTCAACGCTGAGCTCAGTCCGCACTCACGGACAGCTGGCGGGAATTTGGATTGCGTTGGCTTCTTCGGCCGCTTTCGGCCTGTCCGGCTCATTCGCCAAGGGGCTGTTCGAGGCCGGTTGGACCCCGGCAGCCGCGGTGGCGGTGCGCATGGCCGGCGCCGCTTTGGTGCTCGCAATTCCTGCGCTTCTGGCGATGCGCGGACGCTGGACCTTGCTGCGCACCAACTGGGTTTCGATCCTGCTGTTCGGGTTCTTCGGGGTCGGCGCCTGCCAGCTGTGCTATTTCCTGGCGGTTGAACGCCTCGATGTGGGTGTGGCACTGCTCCTTGAATACTTGGCGCCGGTGCTGATTGTGCTGGTGCTCTGGATGCGTCATAAGAAGCGCCCTTCGGTCGCGACGATCGGCGGCACCTTGCTCGCTCTCGCCGGTTTGGTTGCGGTGCTGGACCTGAACGGAGCCTCTGCCTTGGACCCGATTGGAATTTTGTGGGGGCTCGGGGCTGCGGTCGGCTTGACCGTGTATTTCTTTGTCAGCGCCCGCGTTGACGGTGCGTTGCCGCCGATTATCCTGTCGGCCGGGGGCATGCTCGTCGGTGCGCTCTCGCTGGCACTGGTGGGCTTGTTCGGGATCCTGCCGATGCGTGCCGAATTTGGCAGTGGTTCCTTCGCCGGGATGCAGGTTCCGTGGTGGGTTGCCCTGCTGGGATTGATCTTGATAGCCACCGTGTTCTCGTACACCACCGGAGTGATGGCCGCCCGTGCTCTGGGCTCCAAGGTAGCCTCCTTCATTTCCTTGACCGAGGTGCTCTTCGCGGTGCTCTGGGCCTGGCTCTTGCTCTCCGAGCTGCCCGGATCGATCCAGCTTTTCGGCGGACTGCTGATCGTGCTGGGAGTGGTGCTGGTGCGTATCGACGAGTTGCGCTCCGCGCGAATCCGCCGCTAAGCTCCAGCGGCGCAGCGCGGAATCACGGCAAAATTTCTTTCTCGCAAACCTCTTGAGTCGCCTGTGGCCACTCCGTACAGTATGAGATGTGAATCACGTTCGTTTAAATGTGAGTCTCTAACTTTCGGCTTATCGGTTTGGGAGAAGCATGTCTGCACCACGGCGTACCACCTTGTTCGTGAACGGCACCATCTGGCGGGGTGAAGGCACCGAACCTGCCACCTCGCTGCTCGTCGAGGACGGGGTGATCGCCGCCGTTGGAAATGACCTCGGCGGCCCTGACACGGGCACGGTCGTTGACCTGCAAGGTGGCTTCTTGATGCCGGGCTTCGGCGAAGGCCATGCTCATCCGATCTTTGGCGGTCTGGAAGACGCCGGCCCGGCAATTACCGGTGAGCACTCCATTGAAGCAATAGTTCGTCGAGTCCGCGACTACGCCGCGGCTCATCCTCAGAAGCAATGGATCCTCGGCGCCTCCTACGATGGCTCGCTCGCCGAAGGCGGACTCTTCCGCGCCGAATGGCTGGATGAAGCTGTCGCGGATCGACCGGTAGTTCTCCGCGCTTGGGACTATCACACCGTCTGGTGCAATTCGAAGGCCCTGGAACTTGCCGGCGTCGACGCGTCCACCGCCGAACCTGAGCTCGGTGAAATCCCGCGAAACCCCGACGGGACGCCGGTCGGAATCCTGCGTGAGTGGGGCGCGGTAGACCTGCTCATGAGCGTCAACCCCGGTTATGACTTCGAAGACCGTGTCGAGGCCTTGGGCCGAGCCAGCGAAAAGTACGCCAGGCTCGGCGTGACCTGGGTGCAGGACGCCTGGGTGGAACCTGCGGATGTCGAGGTCTACTTCGAAGCAGCCCGCCGCGGACTGCTGCGCAACAGATACAATTTGGCGCTGCTCGCCGACCCGCGCGATTTCCCCGACTCGCTGCCGGCGCTGCTGCAAGCCCGGGAGTCGGTCGCAGCGTTCAACCACCGGCTGCTGAGCGCGCAGAGCATCAAATTCTTCGCCGACGGGGTGGTGGAAAACGAAACCGGCGCACTGCTGGAACCCTACTGCGGCTCGCTGCACAATCACGGGCTCTCGGTTTGGGAACCGGAACCGCTGGCCGAGGCCGTAGCCGCTGTGGTGGAGCAGGGCTTCCAGCCACACATCCACGCGATCGGTGACGCCGCGGTGCGCATGGCCCTGGACGCTATCGAAGGTGCGGTGAAGCTGACCGATCGCCAGCACGTCCGCCCGGCCATAGCGCATGTGCAGTTGGCCAAGGAGAGCGACCTGGAACGCTTCGCCCAGCTGGGCGTCATCGCGGTCATGCAGCCTTTGTGGGCGCAACTGGACCCGCTGATGAATGTGCTCACGGTGCCACGGCTAGGCGCAGAGCGCAGCGGCAACCAATACCGGATGCGCACGCTGCATGATTCCGGAGCAAAACTCGCTTTCGGCTCGGATTGGCCATGTTCTTCGGCCAACCCCCTGGAGGGGATTTCCATCGCGATCAGCCGGATGACCGAAGAACAGCATCCGGTCGGTGGCTGGATGCCAGAGGAAATCTTGGATATTGAAGCGGCGCTTGGCGCCTATACCGCGGGGGTGGCCTATCAGGCGGCTGCCGACCGGCTGGAAATGCCATGGGGTGTTCTCGAGGTGGGATGCAGCGCGGATATGGTCTGGCTGGAACGCGATCCACGCCTGCTGGACGCCGTCGAGCTGCGCGGGTTGCCGGTGCTTGGCACCTGGCTTGCGGGGGAAGAAATGTATCGTCAATGCAGCGCCGCCAGCGGGCGGGTGTAGCCTCATGCGCTCCACTTCTTCGCAAGTCGGCAACGAAGCAGGGCAGGGCCCCGGGGAGCTGAAACGAGTCCTGCGGCTGCCGCAGCTGGTGCTTTTCGGTCTGGTCTACATGGTTCCGCTGACCGTATTCACCACCTACGGCATCGTCACCCAAATTACCGGCGGCCGGTTGCCGCTGGCATATCTAATCACGCTGGCCGCCATGCTGTTCACCGCGCGCTCCTATGGCTTGATGTCCCGCGCCTTCCCGGTGGCCGGTTCGGCCTATACCTACACGCAGCGTACCTTTGGCGCGGGAGTTGGATTCGTCAGCGGATGGGCGCTGCTTCTGGATTACCTGTTTTTGCCGATGATCAATTATCTGGTGATCGGCATCTACCTGCATGAGGCGATCCCGGGGATACCCGCAACGGTTTTTGTCGTGGCCGCCATTGCGTTGGTTACGGTCCTCAACGTGATCGGAGTGGTCTCCATTGCACGGACCAACATAGTGATTATCGCCGTGCAAGCAATCTTTATCGTGGTGTTCCTAGCTCTTGGGTTTTCCGTGGCGTTCGGCGCCGGCGAAGTGGACATGCTGGCGCCATTCGCCGGCGACGGTTCGGCCCCCGGTTTCGCTCCGGTCATGGCGGGCGCCGCAATCCTCTGCCTGTCCTTCCTCGGCTTTGATGCCATCTCAACCTTCGCGGAGGAGACCCGCAATCCGCGCAAGACGCTGCCGACGGCCATCATGATCACCACCTTGCTATGCGGTGCGCTGTTCATAGTTGTTTCTTTCACCGGCCATGTGGCGATGCCAAGCAACGATTTCGGCAACGTCGATTCGGCGGCCGTGGATGTCATGCTGCATGTGGGAGGCAGTGTGCTCGCGGTGTTCTTCACCGCTGCCTATGTGGCTGGCGCAACCGGTTCGGCGCTGGTATCCCAAGGTTCGGTGGCGCGCATCCTCTATGCGATGGGTCGGGACGGGGTCCTTCCACGCAAGTTCTTCGGGAAGCTCAGCGCCAGATTCAGTACCCCGGTGCCGGCGATCATGCTGGTTTCCGTCATTTCGCTGTCTTCCGCGTTGATCTCGTTGGAAGTACTAGCCGAAATGGTGAGCTTCGGGGCGCTGGTCGCCTTCTCCATGGTGAACCTCGCGGTCATTGGACATTACTTCGTTGGGGAAGGACAACGTCGGGGCATCGAATTCTTCCACCACCTGCTGGTCCCGGCCTTGGGGTTTGCGCTGACCATCTGGTTGTGGACGAGCCTGACCGGCCGCACCTTGTTGATCGGGGTGCTCTGGCTCCTGATCGGGTTGGTTTATCTGGCGGTGCTCACCCGTGGATTTACCCGTCCGGTGCCGAAACTAGATCTCACCGAATGACTCCAAGGCTCAGGCTCAGGCTTCGCACGCAAAGACAAGGTCGTTGCACGCGATGACAAGAACCTGGCAGGACCGCGACGCAGACTGGAAGAAAGTAGCGCTCGCGAGTGATCCTGATCACCGAAAATCGGTGCTACGTCTCAATTAGGAGAGCTCATGAACAGTAAATCCGTCATCGTGGTTGGAGCAGGTTCTGCAGGATCCGTAGTCGCTCGTCGGTTGGTGGACGCCGGCGCCAAGGTGACGCTGTTTGAAGCCGGGGGAGAAGACACCAACCCTGCGATTCATGACCTGTCCCGCTTGGGCGAACTGTGGCACAGCCCAGACGACTGGGATTACCACACGGCTCCCATGCAAGGCGCAGCAAATAAACCAATGCACCTACCGCGCGGGAAGGTGCTGGGCGGATCCCACGCACTCAACGCGACCATCTGGGTGCGCTGCGCGCCGCAGGACTTTGACGGTTGGGCCGAAGAATCCGGGGAACGGTGGTCTTGGCGCAATGTCCTGCCCATCTATAAGTCCATTGAAAACTACTCCGAAGGCCCCAGTGAATTTCACGGCACAGACGGCTTGCTCCCGGTAGTCAACGACTACGAATTGGACCCGATCCAGCAGTCGATTGTCGACGCTGCCGTGCAGTCGGGGGTTAAATTCAATCCCGACTACAACGGGGAAAGCCTCGAAGGTGTCTCCAAAGAGCAGGTCAATATCGTAGACGGGGAACGGATCAATACCTGGAAGGCGTACCTGAAACCGGTGCGCGAGCAGCTGGAGATCATCACCAACGCCGAGGTGCACTCGGTAATAGTCCGGGACGGTGCTGCCGTTGGCCTTCGATACCAGCAAGATGGCGAGCTCAAAGAACTTCTGGCAGATGAGGTGGTACTGAGTGCAGGGGCTCTCGGTTCTCCGCAGATCCTGCTGCGTTCGGGTATCGGCCCGGGTGAAGAGCTTGAAGCGGTAGGAGTGAGACCGGTGCTGGAATCGCCGCAGGTGGGAAAGAACCTGCACGATCATCTGCTTGCACCGGTCATTGCCCAAACCACTACCCGAGATATTGACCCGCCACGGACCGGGGTCTCGGTGTCGCAGAGTCATCTGTTCGCCAAGTCGCGCGCGGAACTCGAAGTGCCGGACACCCAGCCGATTTTCTTCTCGGTTCCCATGTACTCCCCGGGGATGGACATGATCGAAGGAACCGCGTTTACCCTGCATTCGGGGATCGTCACGCCTGCAAGCCGAGGCGCGGTGACGCTGAGCGGGCCGAATCTCGATGACCCGGTAACCATAGACTTAAATGCCCTAGACGATCCGCAGGATATGAAGTCCTTCTTGTTCTCCATCAAGCAGTGCCGGGATATTGTGAAGCAGCGGGCACTCGCCGAGGACTGGGGCGCAGTGGAGGTTTACCCAGGTCCCACGGTGCAAAGTGATGCGGAGCTTGAAACTTACATTCGCAATAACGTGGTCACCTACCATCATCAGGTGGGTACTTGCCGGATGGGCAGCGATGACCAGGCCGTGGTTGACCCCCGGCTCAAGCTCAACGGGCTGAGCGGATTGCGGGTGATCGATGCGTCGATCATGCCGAAAATTACTACCGGCAACACCAATGCGCCGGCGATTCTGATCGGCGAGCTCGGTGCGCAGTTCCTCATCGAGGATCTGGAGCTCTAAGTACCTTAAACCGCCTTGCGGGGCTGTTGCAGGGCGGACCGAGGGTAGGCGCCGCACACCAAGTGGGGTGCGGCGCCGATCTCAGTTAATCTATGGACACGGCTTGTTTCTCGGATTCGCCGACCGCTTCGGTCGCAGCCGGGCCGTGGATGCGGAAGGCCCCGGCATCTTCCTTCTCCACCGCGACCTTTGCCACATGCGCGGCACGAAGTGCAACGTGCCCCGGCTTGCTGCGCACCACGCGGTATCCGATAGCCAGACCGATGAACCACAGCGGGGTGATTAGCAGTGCCGACAGCGTATCGCTCTGCGTGGTCAACGCCCAGAGGATGAATCCGAAGAAGGCCAGCACCACATAGGGCATGAAGGTGCCACCGGGCATCTTGAACTTGCTCTGCGCATGCAGGTGCGGACGGCGCTTGCGGTACACGAGGTAACTGACCAAGATGATCGACCAAACAAACATGAAGCAAAGGGCCGCTACGGTGGTGACCAAGGTGAAAGCTACCATCACCGAATCGCCGCTGTAGAGCAGCACCACTCCGGCCAGCAGGAACATGCAGGAGAACATCAGCGCGTTGCGCGGCACCTTGTTTTCGGACAATTGGGCGAAGGCCTTCGGCGCATCGCCCTCAAGGGCCAAGCCGCGGATCATGCGGGAGGTCGAGTAGATGCCCGAGTTCGCGCTGGACGTCGCGCTGGTGAGCACCACGAAATTGATAATGCCCGCCGCACCGGCCAGCCCGGCCAAGGCGAACATGCCCACGAAGGGGGATTCTCCGGCGGAGAACAAGCGCCATGGCTGAACCGCCATGAGGATGATGAGCGCACCCACATAGAAGATCAGAATGCGGATAGGAATGGAGCTGATGGCCTTGGGGAGGGTCTTCTCGGGGTCCTTTGTTTCGGCAGCGGTGGTGCCTACCAACTCAATTCCCACGAATGCGAATACTGCAATCTGGAAACCTGCAACAAAGCCCATGAAGCCGGTCGGGAACATTCCGCCGTCGGTCCAGAGATTGTTGAAGGACGCGGTAGCACCGTTGTGCCCGAAGCTGGTGATGACCATGACCAGGCCAACAACAATCAGCGCGCAGATGGCCACGATCTTGATCATGGAGAACCAGAACTCGGTTTCGCCGAAGGCCTTCACCGTGGCCAGATTCAGTACCAGCAACAACGCGATACATGCGAGTGCCGGGATCCAGAGCGGAAGGTTCCCCCACCAGAAAGCGACGTAGTGCGCGATGGCCACCACATCTGCGATGCCGGTGACTACCCAACAGAACCAGTAGGTCCAGCCGGTAAAGAACGCGGCCCACGGGCCGAGCAGGTCACCTGCGAAGTCCGCGAAAGTCTTGTAGTTCAGGTTCGAAAGCAGCAGTTCGCCCATGGCACGCATGACGAAGAACAGCATGAAGCCGATAACCATGTAAACGAAGATGACAGATGGCCCGGCAACCGAAATGGTTTTACCCGAGCCCATGAACAATCCGGTGCCAATGGCACCGCCGATTGCGATGAGTTGGATATGACGATTTGAGAGCCCGCGTTCGAGTTTGGGCGAAGAGCTGGTATCGCTCATGCTGCTGCCTTCCAGGAGTGGTGAGGTGCTTCGATGAGGTGCCATGGCGAATCACTAATGGTTTCGTCACGTTGTGGCAGATCTACGTTCGCACTCGAACCGTCAGACTCCGGGACAAATTTCTCTGCGCCGCAACGTAGCGGGCGAGGTCCAGCCAGGGACCGCCCGAAGCGAACGCGGAGATAGTTTGCCAAAGGGAGGACTTTCGAATCGGGTGCGTACGGTGCGGCACGGTTCTTAGTTCCTCCCCAATCTGTTTGAAGACCTGAGAGTTTTCGCCTCGACCCGGTGAGGGGTCAGAGAGTTGCTCCGTCGGTGAGTATGGACTAGTCCATACTGCTTTCCAGATTCGCCTCGTCGTGGCGGTACGGGTGCCTGAGAGTTTCCCGGGGAGGAATTGCTCCTACGGCGCCCGCCCTTGGCTTGGGCGGGACTCTCCCGCCACGCGTCAACGGCGTACTGCTTGTGATTGCAGTCACAGTATGCCCGGCTCTTTTCTGCTTGCGCAAACCGGCATGGAGTTTATTGCGTGAGCAATCTATGGCTTGCTCAGGCCTGAGCCCGGCATTGGGCGGTTTTGGGGGAGGGGCTCGTTTTAAATATGAAGCGTTTTGTTGCCAAGTACGCACGGTGCCGCCGGATAATAATTTGCACATACTTTGAACAGAGTGAAATTTACTGGTCAGAAAGAGGGGAGCATATTCGCGGATCAGCTTTAGGACGAAATAAGTATGAAAATTTTGCAGCGGCTTCCTGAAAAATTGTTCTGGATGTTGGCTGCGTACGCCGAAGGTGTTTCGTTTTCTCCCGATGCTGCGCGCAACGCGGCGGCCTCGGTGTAGTTCTACCTGTCGCAAGTGCCGGGCATCGTACCTAGATTGGAATCGCCGGCCCGAACTATCCGCCGGTAATTAAAAACTAGAGCCCAGCCAATGGGCTGGGCTCTGGTTCATCACTCGCACCTTTGAGGAAGGTAGTTACCACTCTAGGGGCGGCAACTGTTTGGCTACTGTGTGCGCGGTGCTTATTCGCTTTGCACGCTGAGCGGATGCGCTAGGGCGGCGCCTCCTCGACGAAATTAGTTGGTGAAGGGAACGCGCTCCCAGCTGAGAATTTCTGCACCCTGTGCTGAGTTGGGCGCGACGCTCACGCGCAGCCACTCTCTTGATGTTGCGGCGCCCTCGACGGTGACCCGCTGCAAGTTCGGAACCGGGTCAACGCCGTAGACCTCTAGCCACGGTGAACCGGCGGCCAGCGGCGCATCTTCGTTGAACACGTGGCTGTCGCCATTGACCAGATACACCGGTCCGCCGAAGGCTGCTGATTCGTTGGCCAGGGCCTCGACGAACGACTTGAAGCCTGAAACGGATTCGGGGTTTGCCAGGGAATCATCCTCGAACCCGGGGGTGAACATATCTGCCTGGGTCATCACCACTACGGCGCGCGCCTGGGATCGTTTCGCATTGGCGAATGTTTCGGCCAGTTGGTCGAGGTTGGCTTCGGTGCGCAGCGCGACTTCTTCCAGCTGTTCGGAGGTTGGTTCGGTCAGTCCGAGCCCAGTCCACGGAGCCAAGGAGTTATTGGAACCTTGGACGTTCACCACGGAGAAGGCGATACGGTTCTTCGTGAATTGAACGTTTTCCGGTAAACCGATGTCAGCCTGGGAATCTACCCGCATGGTGCCGCCCAAGGTCTTGTTTTCGACCGGGAAGAACATCTCACGCAGGGTATCCAATCGCTCCAACGGGTTGTAGGCACCGTTATTGGCACGGTGGCAGTCAACCCATTCGTTGTCGCCCGGGGTGAATACCAGCGGAGTTTGAAGTCTGTCCAGTTCCTTCCTGACTAGGCCCAGGCGTTCGTCGGTGCACCGCTCGGAACCTGCCTTGATATCTCCAACGTGGGCAATGAAGCGAAGCTCGTCTTGCTCGTTGAGTTCACTGACCATGCTGGGGAATTCGGCCAGCTGGGCTGCGCCGTAAGGGATGTCTCCAATGACACCAAAAGTGTAAGCAGACTCTGCGGAGCCCGCGGAATTCGCAATTGCTGGGGCCGCCGGGGCGACGAGAATTGCGCAGGCTAGAGCGGCGAGACCGGGTAGGAATCGATTACGCATGGTTCACTCCTAATTTTCGATGCGAGGCGAAGCTGAAAAGACCTCTGCCACGCTACGCGGCAGGGGTTAAGCGCCGGCAACAGGAGCATGGCACGAGGGCGAAAACGAGCCTGCTCGAGCCATCTTCTCGGAGGCCTGAAACAACAACGGCTACCGGAGCCTATGAAACATAGGTAGCGGTAGCCGTGTGACGGTTGAAGAAGGGGTTGCGCTGGATCTACTTCTTTTCCTGCGGGTCGGTTGCCAACACCGCTTCGGTGTAGCGGCGTTCAAATTCCTCGGCGGAAACCAGCTCGCGCTCCACGCGGAAGGACGATTCCGGGATGCCGAGAACTGCCGAGATGAGGGTGCGGGTGTATCCGGCAATCTTGCGGGACTTCCGAGTGGAGGTGACATGGTCCAGTTCCGGGACCCAGATGTTCCACCAACCTGCTTGTTTGCCCACCACCGCGTGGAATACTCGTTGTTCGTTCATCTGTTGTCCTACTTTCATGGATGCACCAACCGTGAGTCCAGCTAGAGGTAATTGCTTAGAACAGGCAGTCAATTGCTCACTGCCTGTTCTAATGTTCTATCATCGGTGGCATCTGCGCCAAGACAACTTGCGCCACCTAGCAGCAATTGGCCTGTGGCTACTTCGCCAAAGGCGCGCCGTCCTGGCCGACCGGGAAGGTCACCACATCGTCGTATACGCGTCGTTCGGTGTGTTCAAGCTGGTATTCCGAATCCAACTTCGGGAAGACGTATACCGGGGTCAAAGTGAGCTCTGCTCCTTTGGCCTTCTTCGCGATGTCGATTTGCAGGTGTCCGTAGTGCAGACCGCCGGATACGAGCTGTGCTACGCCGTTTTCATCCTCTTTCCAGGTCTCTGGCTGATCTGCCGGGGCTGACCACTGTGAATGCGAGTTGAAGCGGAGCGGTTCGTACTCGCCCTGAGCATTCTGCACCAACTTTTCGCCACGCAGGCCGTCGGCGGCCACCCCCACATCATAGGAGTGGAAGCCTCGTCCGTCGCCGTCCGCATCTACCCAAGAGCGCTCGAACATTTCATCATGGCCGGAGATGACTGCGGCGACACCATGATCCTCGAACATTGGCGAGTAGGCACGCATTGCGGTGCCGGACTGGTTATCGGGGTGCTCATGGTTCGGTGGGGTGCCGTGCACACCGTTGGAATAAGCCGAATGGTGGAATTGGACGAGCACAATCTGGCCGTCGGCGCGGGCTTCGGCCAATTGCTTCTCGGTCCAGTCCCATTGGGCGGACTGCGCATCCATATTCGGCAGGTCAACCTCTTGCTCGGTTGAGCCGGGGAAAAGATCCTTGAAGCCCTGAACGTAGGATTCAAAGGTGAATTGCCCCTGGGTGTCGGTGGACTGGTTCTCGGCGGTCAGGTTGGTGTCGTCCCCGGAGAATTTTTCGCCGGACAAGGTGCCGGTGTCGGTGTTCTCATCGGGTCGGCCATTGGTGGAGTCCAAGGTCAGGACGGTGACCGGCCCATGATCCACCCGGTAGTAGGAGCCCTTGTGTTCGGGGTGCTCCGGGTCCTGCGGCAAGGAGAAATAATCCAGGAAGCGGTTGCGTGAAATTACCGCGGGGGTGCGGTCTGCGTCCGAACCGTAGCCACCGTTCAGGGCCGCATAGGTTTCCCAGTTGCCCAATGCCGGAAGCAACGGAACATTGGAGGCTAGATCGGAGTGTTCCCCGGCGACATGTCCGAAGAACTCATCCCATGCCGGTTGGTATCCCGAGCCCTGTGTCAGGTCCCCGGCCATCATGACCAGATCCGGGTTGGCAGCCTGAACATGCTTGAGGTTTTCGTTGAAAGCGGTGGACTGGTCCAGCGGATAGCGCAAGGTCGGCTGGCCATACCGGGTGGTCATTCCAAAAGTCTCGGCCCATTGCGATCCGTCGCCTGGGCGCTGCAAGGACTCGGAGGTATATCCGTTGACCGGGGAAAGCTCCCATTCACGGTGCTCGGTGCGTCCGCGCGGTTCGGTCTCCGAGTCGGAGAAGGCGACAATGCGGATGTTCTTCCAGGATTTTCCATCTGGCGCTGTTTCGAAAGCGGCAGTATGCGTCTGTCCTGATTGGGTCACGGTGTAGTTGTATTTCTTACCTGGTTTGAGGCCCTCAAGGGTCACCGAATGCTTGTAATTGGAGTTCGACTTCAGCCAGGAGCCCTGTTCAAGTCCGGGGATGTGCTGCTCCAGTTCTGCCTGGGTGTACTCCATCAAGTCCAGGTATTCAGGCTCGCTGCGTTGGACGCTGCTATTTCCTTTGCCAGGCTGATTGCCGAGACCCGGCCCCTGGACTGAGAGGGTTCCTGGGTGGTCGGTTTCGCTGATCCAGTTGATGGTCATCGAGGTCGAGCCTGGTGCCTGCAGGTAGGGCAGAACACGAAATCCGGGTTCTGGAGATTTGGCGGTGGACGCCGGGAAGGACATGGGGGCGCTGGCTGGCAGGGCTGCCGCCGGTGTAGCAGGCGCGATGGCCAGCGGGAGCAGAACGGCGGCCGCGAGCGCGACGGCGGTGGGCTTGTGCATGAGCAATTCTCCTGTGCGAGTGTGATCGCCCGGGTTGGCGGGCAATACCTCGAGGATGCACAGCGCGAATGGACGAAAAGTGCACGGAAGGAGTCGAAGAGGTGAACCTGCCCGGTGATCCTAATCTCCGTTTCGTGGGAAATTCTGGTTTGCCAGGTGCGGGATCGGGTTTTCGCGGTCCATGACGTTGGTCGCGCGTGCTTCCAGCCTTCCCGAATGTTGACTGCGTCACGTTTGAGATATACCTTTAATCACATTTTGATATATGAGGTTCGATATCGAACGTGCGGTGTCGAGCGAACCTTCTGAGAGGGAATCTACATGTCAGATAAGGTCGTTACCCGAGCGCATTTAGCAACGGTTGAAAAAGGCAGCTTCTTCCGGGTCTTGACCTACGCGGGGGCAATAATGGCGTTTTTGATCGGCTCAGGTTTTGCTACAGGCCAAGAGATTTTGCAGTACTTCACCTCGTACGGCTACTGGGGAGTCTTTGGCACCGGGCTGCTGGTTCTCGTGCTCATGACGTATGTAGCAGTGGAGTTCTTCGTTGTCGGGCAGGCAAAGAAATATGATCGCCCGTCGCACATCTTCCGCTATTACTGCGGAAAGCACTTGGGGTACTTCTTCGACTTTTTCTCAATACTGTTCGTCTTCTTGAGCTTCACGGTAATGGTAGCCGGCGCGGGCGCCGTATTCGAGGAGCACTACGGATTGTCGAAGTTTATTGGCGGCATCGGTTTGGCTGTTGCGGTCGGCATCAGCGTCTGGTTTGGCCTGAAGAGTCTGGTTGACGTCATCGGCAAGATCGGACCGCTGGTTGTTGTGGTGGCTATTGGGCTTGGACTGTTGGCGATTCTGCGTAATCCAGCCGGGATCTCTGAAGGACACCAGTTGCTTCCGGGGCTGGACCTTACCCAGGCATCCAAAAACTGGTTCATGGCTGGACTTTCCTACGTGGGTTTCTGCATGCTGTGGCTGGCGGCCTTCCTTACCGCGTTAGGTAAGACGGCGAGAAGCCGCAAGGAGGCGGTTGCCGGTGGAATTACCGGTGCGGTGGTGTTCTCGCTGGCCTGCGTTATCGTCGGGCTGGGGCTGCTGGCCAATATCACCCGGGTGGGTGGAACCGAGATTCCCATGCTGGTCCTGGCGAAGGATATTAGTCCCGTACTCGCCGCAGGAATTTCGGTCATGATTCTCGCTGGAATCTATACCACCGCGGTCCCGCTGCTGTGGACCGTGTCTTCGCGATTCTTTGTCGACAAGACTCTCCGATTTAAGTACCTGACCATCACCTTGGCAGTACTAGGAACGGTTATCGGGCTGATGCTGCCATTCTCGCAAATGGTCAACGTTGTCTATGCCATCAACGGGTATGTAGGTGTTCTTCTGCTGGCGTTGATGGTGGTGAAGACGATCTCACGGGCTGCCCGGCGCCACCCCGTGTCACGTTAAGCCTGGTTGCCTCGGTGAGATGCGTGATTGCCGGTGAACGGTGACCAGGGCTAGCAAGCCGCCAGAGGGATGGTTGTGTTCCCGGCGGAGTGGGAATCGTATCGAGGGTCTGTAGAACGCTCGTCCCGCATCCACACCTGCGCGGTGGGTTTCTAGTTGCCGGCGGATTCGAGGGTGTACCCGGCTTCTTCGATCGCGTTGCGTATGATTTCCTGCTCAACAGCGCCGCTGGTGCTGAGGATTGCCGTGGAGATCCCCTTCGCGTCCAAGATGATCTCGACGTTCTGAACCTCGGGGATTTCGTTGAGTTCTTCAGTTACCGAAGAGACGCAATGACCGCAGGTCATTCCCGAGATCTTCAGTTCGGTCTGGCTGATGATGGGGGTAGCCTCCGGACGCGGAATGATCTGCAGTCCTTGGCTGGTGGACTTCGAGTTATCGGAACATCCGCAGTTGCAGGCATGGCTCATGTTTGGATCTCTTTCGTAGGAAAGGTTGGAAGGTCTTCTCGAGGATCAGCGCAGCAACCGGGAGATGGCTGCGGTGGCTTCCGTGATTTTGTCTTGGACGATGCTTGCATCCCCGGATTGGATTGATTCCTCGGCGGCACCCACCACGCAGTGGCCGATATGGTCTTCGACTAGTTGGAGGCTGACCTTGTGCAAGGCTGCGTTGATGGCTGAGATCTGGGTGAGAATATCAATGCAATACTTGTCCTCATCAACCATGCGGGCAACTCCGCGCACCTGACCTTCGATACGGTTCAAGCGCTTTCGCAGCGCCTCCTTTTCAGGAGTGTATCCGTGGGGTGCCGTGGGTTGCGCCTGCTTAGTTTGAGAGTCCATACATCAATTATACCCCCGAGGGGTATGAATTGCACGTGGCCTCAATGGTGACTTTCGGTAAGAAAATTATTTGCAGGACTTGGTCTCCGCATGGGCTTCTCTGGCTCGTTGCAGGCCCTTGGAAATCAAGGGCCAAGGCGCGTCCTGCGAGTTCTGTCCGCCACGGCTCACGTCTGCAACTGGTTTCCGGCAAGTGCGCGTGTCCAATTGCTCACAGCCTGGCACCGCGCACCAGTTGGTCTCTGCCCGTGATACTGCGAGTGTTCTTGGGCGCGAGGGGCGCTGGCGGTATGTCTCAACCCGGGGGCGGTGCGCAAACCGCGATAGGCTTCTACGTGTGAGCCACAATGAACTTCGCGTGCGTCCGATATCCAGCACCGAGCACTCCGCGTTCCTTGCAACTGCGCAAGATGTCAGCTTCCTTCAGCGTCCCGAATGGGCACAGGTCAAGGGGGGATGGCGGGGCGAATCGCTCGGTTGGTTCGAAAGTGACACCCTCGTTGGAGTCGCCCTGGTCCTGCACCGCCATGCGCCGGTGATCAAAAAGACCCTCGCCTACATTCCCGACGGCCCGGTCATTGATTTCACAACCTATGACCCGCAGGGTGTGCTTTCTATTCTCGCTAGCTATCTGAAAAACCGCGGCGCCTTCCAGCTGCGCCTCGGCCCAGGGCTGGCGATGCGCACCTGGGGTGCGGCGGCTGTGCGAAAAGCATTTGGCAAGGAAGAGCTTGCTTCATTAGCTGACCTGGAAACCGTGTCGGTCAATGAAGAAGCCCATAAGCTCAACGAGGCGCTCGGCGACTTGGGATTCACCAAGCAGGACGTCGGATTGGACTTCGCCGCGGGGCAACCGGAGTACGTGGCCCGGGTTGCGCTACAAGATGCCGAGGGAAACCAGCTGGATACCGAGCAGGTCATGGCTTCCTACTCCTCATCCACTCGCAACGAAACGCGTAAGTCGCTCAAGAGCGAGCTCAAGGTTGAAATCGGCGATACCCAGGACATGGCACGCTTCCATGCACTGTATAACCACACGGCCGAACGCCAAGAGTTCACCGGTCGCCCGCTGAGCTATTTCGAAAAGATGCACACGGTACTTAATGCTGCGGTACCCGGCTCCTGCACCCTCTACATCGCTAGCCACGAGGGCGTCGACCTGGCTTCGGCTATTGTGCTGCGCTCAAGCAACCTTGCGTGGTATCTCTACGGCGCCTCGTCTTCCGAACAGCGCAAGCTCTTCGCGCCCAAGGCTCTGATGCATCACATGATTTCGGATTCCACCGAGGCTGGATGCAGGTACCTGGACCAGGGCGGGGTGAGCGCCACCTTGGATAGCGCACACCATCTGGCAGGGCTGACCAAGTTCAAGACCAACACCGGCTGCGATATCGTGCAAACCAATGGCGAATGGGATCTGGCGCTCAACAAACCACTTGCCTGGGCATTTGAGAAGTACATGAACTGGCGACAGAAGTAGGAACCAAAAACCTTATGGCAATCGAGAATTCTCAGCCTTTCGTTCCCGTTATTCTTGGCGGAGATATCGGCACCTACACCCTCGCCCGCGAATTCTATGAGGCATACCAGGTGCGCTCGGTCGTTGTGCCTGCCTCAGGCAACGGGGTAATCGAGCACTCGGTGGCCATCGAACTGCATCCCATCGGGTCCATGGTTGACCAGGGGCGGGTAGTTGAAGAACTCATCTCCCTGGCCCAAGAGCTTAACGCCGAGGTAGATCGACCGCTGATGCTCTTCGGTTCCCTCGATTTCCATATCATGCTGATCGCCGAGCACCGTGCGGTGTTGAGTGAATATTTTGTCATCCCTTACCCGGAACTGGGAACCATCGAAGGCGCCGCGCTGAAGGAGAACTTCTACGCGCTCGCCGACCGGCTGGGAATTGCGCACCCGCGCACCGCCGTTTACCGGGCCGGAGAAGACCTGCAGGAATTGGCGCAGTCGCTGACCTTCCCGCTGATCGGCAAGCCCTCGAGCTCGGGGGACTGGATCGCCGCCAAGTTCGAAGGCAAGCAGAAAATCCACACCCTGCGGAGTTTAGCCGAACTTGAGGACCTGCTCACTCGTATCGACGCGAGCGGCTACACCTCGGGGTATATCCTGCAGGAATACATTCCCGGTTCGGATGACGCGATGCGTCTGTGCACTTATTTCGCCACTCAGGACAAGAAGGTCATCTTCGCCGGATACGGCGAGGTGGTGGTCGAAGAGCACGCGCCGCTGGTGCTCGGTAATTCCGCAGCCATCGTCACCGGGCAGCATGACCAGATGTCCCAAGATGGTGCGCGCCTGCTCGAAGAACTCGGCTGGCAGGGGATCGCGATGATCGATGCCAAATACGACCACCGCGATGGATCCATCAAATTCTTTGAAATCAATCCTCGTCTGGGACGCAATCATTATTACCTGACCGCGGCCGGAGTTAATCCTGCGCGTTTTTACGTCACCGAGTTCCTTGGCGTCGAGTTTGATCGCTCAGACCCGCACACCGATGCGGTCCTCGATACCGGGATCGGAATCTTGCAGCTAAGCCGCCAGCATCTGTTCACCGTGCTCCCGCACCATTTGCTGCGCCGCTTCTTGGATAGCGAAACCGGGCAGAAGGCTGCCGCATTGCTGAAGTCCGGGAAGGTTTCCAACCCGCTGAAATTCAAGGCAGAGAAGCATCCTCGCCGGAAGTTCTACCTGGTGCTCAATGCGGTCAACCACTACCGCAAGTACAAGAAATTCCCGCCGCGTAGCCTGTAGGCATCTGCATCCGGCAGTTTTCAGCCTAGGCCTCAGCCTAGGCTGAGCTCTTTAACGCCTTCTCGCGTTTGCGTGCATAAGCACGAGCGGCGCGGACTCGGTCCCCGCAGCGGGTCGAGCACCACTGCCGCCGCCCATGGGTTCTCAGCAAGAACCGCTGGCAGGGCTCGGCCTCGCATTGTGCCAGTAACGCTGACTCTTCCGAAGCTAGAAGCGTCGCGGCATCTTCGGTGATCACCGACATCGCATATTCCACCAGGCGCGTGACCGGGTGCTCGGTCGAGCGGTAGAACCCGTTGTCGGGGGAGTAGCGCAGCAGCGGAATATGCGGGGCCGCGGTTAGCGCCTTGTTTAACCGCTCCAGTATCTGCGGATCGAAAGGCTGTTGCGCTGCGCGCATGGAGAAGGCTTCACGCAGGTCTGCGCGCAATCCGCTGAGCCTGTTCTGGCAGTAGGACTGCAATGCGGCATCTTCGTCAACCAGCTCGCGCCTCTTGAGCCAGGCGGTCGTTTCCTCGGGGGAATCCAGCTCGTCGACAATCTTCCCGCCGGGTAGGTGGAGCACGCTGTTGACCAGGTCGAGGCTCAGGTGCTTTTGTGTGCCGGGGGCTGGGGGTAGCAATGCTTCGGACATGTATCTCATGGTATCAGTAGATATTTATCGTGAGGTCGTGTTATCTTGATATCACGTTATAAATAGCTTTTATCCGTGATAAAGAGGTTTTACTTGTACCCCGCACCAATGTTCGGATCCGCACCCTTTGCGCTCAACGCCCATACCGGTGGCAGCGTGGGAGTGGGACGCACCGCCCAAGAAGGCTTTAGTGCGCTGATCAAGCTCGCACGAAAAGCAGACGAACTGGGATACCACCGCTTCTGGATGTCTGAGCACCACGCGATGCCGGGACTGGCGGTGTCCTCACCTCCGCTGGTGCTTTCGCGCCTGACCGCAGAAACCGAGCGAATCCGGCTAGGCGCCGGCGGCGTGATGCTCCCGAACCACGCGCCGCTGGTCATCGCTGAGCAATTCGGAACGCTGGACGCGCTGGCCCCCGGGCGCATCGATCTCGGGCTCGGCAGGGCGCCGGGCACCGATCATGCAACGGCCGCCGCGCTGCGCCGGGGCGAAGGAGCGAATGACAACTTCGCCCAGCAGGTTGCCGAGCTGGTGGGATTCATGAATGACGATTTCCCCGAGGGGCATCCCTACAGCACCGTCCATGCGGTCCCCGGCCCGTGGCAGGCCAAGGAAAACCGGGTCCAGCACCCGCAGCTAGCTACCGAGCTTTGGATGCTCGGCTCCTCGCCGTACTCCGCTCAACTGGCGGCAAAGCTCGGCCGCCCCTATGCCTTCGCCCTGCAATTCGGGGATGCCGACATCGACACCGCGCTGCGCATCTACCGGGACAATTTCGAACCCTCCGCGGTGCTCGACGCTCCTTACTCCATGGTCAGCGTCACCGCGGTTGCCGACGAAGACCCGAACGAGGCCAAGCGCCAGGCCTCCAGCATGGCCATGGCGATGCTGCGCATGTTCAAGCGCGAATCCTTCACGCTGTTCTCCCCCGAAGAGGTCGCGGCCTTCGACGGAACGCTCAACGAACGGTCCATCATCGAGATGTACACCGACCGTGCATTCACCGGCACCGCAGCCACCGTGGCAGGTCGCCTCGAACGACTCCAAGAACAAACCGGAGTTGACGAGATCATGCTGGTCATTGGGGCCTACTCGGCAACGGCGGAGATCAACACCCTGGAGCTGCTGGCCAAGCACTACGGGGCGTAGCCCGCCTGCATCCGACTCATTCGCTATACCCGACAGAAAATAGGAGAAAATATGAACACCCCACGCCGTGCCTTAGTTGTCATCGACGTCCAGCAGGAATACTTCGAAGGCCTGCTGCAGATCCAGTACCCGCCACGCGAACAGTCCCTGGCTCGCACCGTCGAGGCGATCGACGCCGCGCAGAGCGCCGGAATTCCGGTATATATCGTGCAGCACCAGCTTCCGTCCGAAGCGCCGGTGTTCGCAGATGGTTCGGCAACCTTCAAATTGAACCCTGAAATCGAACGGCGTGCAGACAAGGCCGCGAAGGTCTTCACCAAGGCCTACGCCAGTGTTTTTGCCGGCACCGAGCTCGAAAGCTGGCTGCGCGAAAATGAGATAGACACGATCGCGGTGACCGGATACATGACGAACAACTGCGTCATCGGTTCCGTGGCCGCCGCCGAACCTCTGGGATTCAAGGTCGAAGTGCTCTCGGACGCAACCGGCGCCATCAACATCGGCAACGAGGCGGGTTCCGCCAGCGCGCAACAGGTGCATGGAACCTTGATGGCATTGCTGCACTCCAACTGGGCTGCGGTGGCAACCACCGAGGCCTGGATCGGCGCGCTCGACGCGGGCGCGGCGCTGGAAGCGAGCAATCTGGTCGTCTCGGCGATGGAAGGCCAGAAGCAGCACCGGCAGTAGCTTGGCCAAAGGGCGGGCGTGAACTTGAGAGTTCACGCCCGCCGTTGCGTAAGAGGTAATCAAGGGCCTGTTACCCGATGTTCGCTGGCTAGGATGAAGCCATGGACTCCAAACACCCAGTGCTGCCCAAGGGCTTCGGCGCGCTGCTGATCATCGCCTTGGTATTCGCGGCGTTGAACCTGCGCCCGGCGGTAACCTCACTTGGTTCGCTACTGGACCCGGTCATTGACGGTCTGGCCATGAACGGCTTCGTCGCGGGGCTCATCACCGGCGTGCCGTCCCTTTGTTTCGCGGCGCTCGGGCCGCTTGCACCCAAGCTGGCCGGAAAACGTGGCCCAGAAGTGGTCGTAATCGCCGCAATGCTGGCAATTCTTCTTGGCCTGGCCCTGCGCTCTGTGGCCCCCAATACCTGGGTGTTCTTCATCTTTACCGCGGTGGCGCTGGCCGGAATCGCGGTCGGCAATATCCTGATGCCGGTGCTCGTCAAACGCTGGTTCCCCGCAAAAATAGGAATAGTCACCGGCGCCTACACCACCGCGGTCGCCCTCGGCGCCTCGGTCGTCGCAACCGTCGCGGTGCCCGTAAACGAGGCAGTGGGCGGCGCCTGGCGACGAGGACTAGGGATTTGGGCGATACTTGCGCTGATTGCGGTATTCATCTGGGTCGTAGTCTTTTTCGGGTTGCGCAATCAGATCGCGCAGCGCCAGCTGCCTTCCTCGAACCTATCCGTCGCCGCCCTGGAGATCGGGCCGATGAGCCGCAACGCCACCGCGTGGTGGGTGGCACTCTTTTTTGGCGCCCAGTCAACCGTCGCCTATATCCTCATGGGGTGGGCGCCGAAGATCTTCACCGACTTCGGCGTGAACCCAGCGTATTCCGGGGCATTGCTCGGGGTGATCCTCGGCGTCGGGGTGCCGCTGTCCTTCATCATGCCGGCACTCGCTGCACGGTTTTCGCACCAGGGGCCTCTGGTGATTATCAATGGCATAGCCGGGATACTGGCGGTGATCGGCATATTCATCGCGCCGGTGCAGGGAGCCTTTATTTGGGCGGCGCTTTTAGGCATCTGCGGTTCGAGCTTCCCACTAGCGCTGACCATGATCGGGCTCAAGGCGCATACCGCGGCCGGGGTGAGCAAGCTTTCCACCTTCGGGCAATCGGTGGGCTACCTGATCGCAATTCCCGGGCCCTTCCTCGTCGGAGCCCTCCACGAGGTGACCAATTCCTGGACCACGCCGCTATTGCTGATCGCTGCGGTGATCATTTTCCAGACCTTCACCGGCATCATGGCGGGCCGGCCTCGTTTTGTCGAAGACAACGGCGCCCCAATTCGCATCGACGCCTAGCCCGCGAAGAGCATTCCGGATCGGATGACCTGCAATCAGCTACTCGGATCCCGAGGTTTGGGCGGGAGAGACATAGACTGAAGCAGTGGAAGAAAACGGCAGCCTGCGCATCAATAAGAGTCTCTGGGCAGCGGCCATATTTCTGGCCGTCATGCTTCTCTGCCTCGTCGGCGATCCCGCAAGGTGGGGAGAATCCCTTGGCCCTGCACTCGTAGTCGCTGCCGGAATTCTTGCCGTCGGGTTCGCCGTCCTTTCCGTACTGCAAGACCGTTTTCCGCGTGCGATCATGCTCATCGCAGCTCTGGGGATCTGTGCCTGGCTAACGCTTGAACTGCCGCATATTGCACTAGTTATCCCCCTGCTTTATTTTCTCGCGGGGGCAACTCGTGCCGGACACCGCACCTTCGCGTTGCTTAGCGCGGCGGGCATCCTGCTCTTCGGCATGGCGCTACAGTTGATCCAGCGACAAGCACCGGCAGAAATCTTCGATTATGAGCTGCTGGCCTTCGCCGCGCTGGCGCTGCTGGCCGTTGCCTTCGGAGAACTGCGGGCAAACCGCAAGATCCTGCGCGAGCATATGGAACAGCTTGAGCACGTGGCCCGCCGGGCGTCGAACGCGGAAACAGCACAGCAGCAGTTGACCAAACGCGCACGGGTGACCTATCAGCTTCATGACGAGATTGCCCACAACCTTGCGGTGGCTTCGTTGCATACTAATGCTGCCCTCGACTCCGAGCTGACCGATACCAGCACGGCTCTGCGCCTGATTCATGTGCGCCAAGCGGTGACCGGGGCGTTAACGGCCCTGCGCCGTACCTTCGATGCCTTGGGGCATCAAGAACCTCCCGAGGAATTATCTGCCACTCTCGAAGATGTCGAACGGATTGCCGCCTCGCTGCGCGATGCCGGAATTGAGGTGAACATCCATAGTTCGGGGCTTGGGCAAACCGAGAATTTCCCGCAGCTAGCCATGCGGATTATCCGTGAGGCCGCCACAAACGCGGTTAAGCATGCGGATCCGAGCGAAATAGTCATTTGGATCCGCGAGAACGTTGACGAAAACGGGACTCCGCACTGGACCGTGTCGGTGCGCAACAACGGTGTTCCTAGGCCTAATCCGCAGGCCCGTCCCGGGCAGGGCCTGACCCGGTTGCGTACGGCAACCGAAGAGGACGGCGGAACCATAGAGTGGGGACGGCTGGGCTCGAACTACCTGCTGTCGGCAACCGTGCGCAAAGAAAATGACAAGAAATCATAGCTTCGCAGGCCCTGATTCGTAAGCCTGATGTGCAGTAGGGCCCCGTAACCCGCCTTGTGCTTAGAGCACCTGGATCTTCCCTAGTGAGGCCCTAAGCAAAGTAGCTATAGCCGGGTTCGAAAACCGGGCGTAGAGTGAAGGCACCAAACGATGCGGCACTTGCGACAGCGCGGGGCTCGCACACACTATGGGAGGTCGAGATGGGCGATTTTCGGGCATACACCATGGAGGAACGGGCCACGTATTTGGCACCGTCTTGCGAGCGCTGCGGACAGCACCGGCATGTGGTGTGGGAAAAGGTCGAGGAAACCGAAACATATCTTCCACGCGATGCCGGATGCTCTAACGAGGCCTGCACCGCGTAGCGGATGATCATCCGAGGCGATTCGGTGCTTTTCCGCAGTGCCATTTCTTGTCGCACCGGCGCCGGGGCATCTCGTTGCGGTGCCAGGCCGGAGTATTTTCCGGCCCCGGGCATCTAGCGCAATCATCCCCGGACCACCGGTGCGGGGGCCTTCGGGCGGCTCGGTCCGCTACCCCGCCAGCGCCGCTCGGCACGTGCGCCCCACCAGGTTGCAAAGAGCAGCACCGCGGCACCAGCGTATCCGAGGGTGCCGATGCGCTCCCCCGCGAGAAGCACCCCGACGAGCAGCGCCCATCCGGGTTCCGTGCCGAGCAGCATGCCCGCCCGTGATGCCGAGGTGTGCTTCGTCGCCCACAGCTGCCCGAGAAACGCGAAGATGGTGCAGCCGAGGCAGAGATAGCCAATGGTGAGCCAATTCGCGGCACCGAAGTCGGGAATGTGATCCAGCAGCGAACTTCCGCCCCACGCGGCAAAGATGGCCGCGCCAAATACGATCTCCATCGTGGTCAAGCCCAGCACGTCGGCGTTCTTGCCGACGGTGAACCGCGCCTCGGCCACACCGAGCAGGGCCCGCGTTGCCGCCGCGGCGAGCATCAGCCCATCGCCGATGTTGAGCTCGGAAAAACTTTGCCCGCCCACGAGCAGCATGATCCCGATCAGGGCGAGCAGGATGCTTGCGACCAGCGAGGGGGAGAGCCGTCTTTTGGTGAGTGCGGATTCGAGGATCGGGGTGAGCAGGATGGACAGAGCGATGATGAGTCCCGCGTTTGTGGCGCTGGTGAGCGTGACCCCGATCGTCTCCAGAGCGATGGTCGCCGCGCGCAGCGTGCCCAGCGCCATGCCGGGAAGGGCCGAATCCCGGAGCCTGAATTGGGGACGGGACAGATGCACGCACAACAGGATCGCGGCCGAGGGGAGGAACCGGGCGCACATCACCGCAGCTGCCGAGGAGGCCGCCGCCAGGTCTTGGGTTGCCAGATAGCTTCCGCCCCACATGATTGCGACGATCAGGAGTACCAGGTCGGGAAGGGCGCGGCGAAGGCGGGGAAAAGCGGAGGTCATGCTTTTACAGTAGAGAGGCATTCCATGCAGAACAACGGGCAGTATCTTCACTATCGCGTAAGCTGAGCTTCATGGAAGTGCATCATCTTCGAACTCTTCGGGAACTCAGGGACCGGGGGTCGGTCACCGCCGTGGCGCAGGCGCTGCATCTGTCCCCGTCCGCCGTATCCCAACAGCTCGCTTCGCTGCAGCGGGGCGTTCAACTGCCGCTGACCGAGCAACGCGGCCGCGTGCTGGTGCTCACTCCCGCGGACGAGCGGTTGGCGGATGCCGGCGGCGAGGTGCTCGAATCCCTGGCTCGCGCGGAGAACTCGGTGGCGGAGTATCTCTTGGCGCGCCGCGAGCCGGTTTCAGTCACCGCCTTCCACAGCGCCGGCCTGGCCTGGTTTCCGTCGCTGATCGCCAGCAGCCTGGCCGACCCCGATGGGCCGGCGGTGCGCTGCCGTGACGAGGATGTGTCGATCAACGGTTTCATCGATTTGGTCGGCGACCACGATGTGGTGATCGCCCACCGCCCGCTGGCCTCGGACCCCTGGCCGGGCCAGCGGGTGCATGTCACTCCCGTGCTGCAGGAGCCGATCGACGTGGCGATCCACCGGGAGCATCCGCTGGCGAAACAGCAGACGGTGAGCCTGGCCGATCTGGTGGGGGAGACCTGGGTCGCGGCCCATGAGGGCTTCGCGCTGGAGCCGCTCCTGGTCCAGGCGATGTTTGCCAGCGCTGGCACGCCGATCCAGATCACGCACCGGGTGAATGAGTTCAATCTGGTGGCGGCCATTATCGCCGAGACGCGCATGGTGGGACTGCTGCCTCGGTACACCGGCTTGATCCCATACTTCCGCGAGCACGTGGTGCTGCGCCCGATCCAGTCACTCGCCCTGGGCCGGCATATCGACGTGCTGACGAGGCCCGAAGCGCAATCCCGGGTGAGCACACGCAGCGTGATCGAGCGCATTGTCAAAATTGCAGAGGAGACCCGCCGCCATGCCGAGGGCAGCTAGAGAACTACGCCGACCCCGTGCGGAGCCGGGAAAACACGCTCAACGCACCGCGGAATTCAGCCGCGCAGTTTAGCGCTGGGTGCCGCGTCGCATAGAGTTAAAGCTGCGGTTAACGAAGGGACGCACCATGGCCAAGAAACGCTCAATTTGGGCCCGTATTTTCGGGATCGGCAAAGCCAACGCCAATGCGGCACTCGACGCGCTCGAAGATCCACAGAAGATGCTGGACCAGCAGGTCCGCGACTACACCAACAACATTGCCCAAGCCGAATCGGCGGTAGCCCAGACCATCGGCAATCTGCGCATGGCCGAGGACGACCAGGCCAAGGCGATGGAAGAGGTCAAGTCCTGGGGCAAGAAGGCGCTCGCGGCGTCGAATAAGGCCGAGGAGTTCTCCACTGCCGGGGACTCCACCAATGCGCAGAAGTTCAATCAGCTAGCCACCGTCGCGATTCAGCGCCAGATGGCGGCGGAGAAGAAGGTCAAGGACCTCGCTCCGCGCATCGCCTCCCAGCGCGAGGTGGTGGCCAAGCTCAAGGACGGGCTGAACACCATGGGCGCCAAGCGCGTCGAACTTGTCGCCAAGCGTGATGAGCTCGTCGCTCGTGCCCGCAATGCGAAGACCCAGGGCCAGATGATGGAGACCCTGAAGGCCTTGGACCTGAATGATCCAACCTCGGAGATCAGCCGCTTCGAAGATAAGATCCGCCAGGACGAAGCCAAGGTCCGCGGAGCTTCCGAACTTGCGGCCTCCTCGCTCGACTCGCAGTTCGCCGCACTAGAAGATTTAGGTGAAGAAACCGAGATCGAGGCCCGCCTTGCGGCGATGAAGGGCGAGCAGAACGTGCTCGACGAATCCCCAGCGCCACAAGCCATCGATTCTGAAGCTCCACAGATGTCTGAAATCGAGGCTCGGCTGGAAGCCATGAAGAAGAACCAAGCATAGTAGTGCCAGAGAAATAAAGAGCGAGTCGGAGAACAAATTTGTTCTCCGACTCGCTCTATTTCTACCGCGGATGATTATCGAATTAGTGATCCCCAAGCCGAGTAATACGGGGTGAAGTCAGTCTCTTCGCTACCGCGGTGATCAACGAATGTGTTTGAGTCTCCATGCGAACGGCCGATATAGAAGTGGTAGAAACCGCCATTGATTTGTCGGTCACGTACTATTTCCTTCATCTCTTCACTAGTTAAGATAAAGAAGAGAGCGTTACCCGTTTCGTCTTCTGCCGAGAGTACGAAGGACTCGTAGCGCTCACTATCAACGTCTTCAGGGCGTGGAGTGTGCCACGCAGAAAAATTATCTGAGCTATCGAAGTAATTGCGGCTCGCAGCTAAATAAAAGGCGTGTTCTGTTCCATCTTTTTCAACGATCCGCAATTTGTTGCTTCCCCGATTGCCATGGCCCTTTATTGAGACTTCGAGTCCTGCTTGCTTTAACTTAGCAGCCAAGCTAGTGATCGCAACGGTACGTGTAGTTGGTACCTTTTCGGTTTCGTTGGTATCTTCAACAGAAATCTGGGTAGGAGCACCCGCAAGGTTTTCAAGAGCAACAATACGCTCGGTCAACTTTTGGATGAGATCGTCCTTTTCAGCGTCACGCTTCTGAAGCGTCTCGATGTTAAGTTCTGCCTTTATTGTCCGACCATATGTTTCAGTCAATGTGGTGAGAACTGCTTCGTTTAGATCCATTATGCTTTCCTATCATCAAGATGCGGGACCATGTGAGCCGCTATCTGGTTACTATCTTGGCAGATAGAATCCTATCATTCAACCTCTATTAAGGGATTGAGGTTCTATCATTTAGTCAAATTGACCTTAAAGTCCTAGTCGGATCAATATTTGAGTAACGGTAAATCTTTTTATGCTGAGATAGGATTCCATCCGAGGCTGATGGAGCAATTTCTGACTAATAGAACGATCAGATTCAAAGTTCTATCTAGATTTCTTGATTGAGTTTTCAGGCCTGCTTTGCACTTCAGGGGGAGAGTATTTACTGTATGACGTTGTCAATTTGGAGCTTCCGCGCGGAATCTAAACGAGTATAGAAGTGCGACAACTGACAACGAGAAGGTCTAACGTATTGGCAGATTGCCATCAAAGAGTGTTGATCTGTGGTTGTTCATTCAACGATATGGCTGTTATTGGCGTCGGGTGCTTCTGAAATCGAGGCTCGGCTGGAAGCCATGAAGAAGAACCAAGCATAGTCTTAAAATGAAAGCTGGCCTCGGGCCGACGCGGAGATCCGCTTCGGCCCGAGGCCAGCTTCGTCTTACCGGAAGATTGCGCCTATTTCGTTGGCGTTGTCGCTTCCGCCCCGGGGCGCAAGACCACGTTCCCGGCCGAGACCTCAACCTGAACCTGGTGCTCCGAGGCGGAGTTGACGCTCAGGCCGTTCTCCACGCCGCCTGCCGAAACATCCTGGAGCACGTTGTATTCGGTATCCGGCAGGGTCAGCTGCAGCATCCCCGCGCTGACTTCTGCCTGGACGCTGCGCGGCGCGCTGCCGGTGAAGGTGCTGTCGATGCGGCCGGCGGAAACATCGAAGTTCGCGCTCTGCACGTCAGCCAAGTCGATATCGGTTTTCCCGGCTCCCAGTTCCACACTCAAGCCCTTGGCCGAGCCGGAAGCATCCAGGGTGCCGCCGCTCATCTCCATGACCAGATCGTTGAAGTTGCCATCGACCGAAAATTCTCCGGCGGACATCTTCAGATCCGCATCGAGCGTGCCTTCGTTGAGCGAACTAGGCAGCGTCAGCGTGACCTCGTTTTCATCCCAGTCGCAACCGGTGAAGCACCAGTCGCCCCAGTCGTTGGGCGAACTGACCAGCAAGGTGCCGGCGTCGCGGCGGAGTTTCCATTCGCCGCTGCGTGCGCTGCGCACCTCCAGCGTTGCCTCGGGAACATTGGCGAAGAGCACGGTGAACCTTCCGGCATCCGCGTCTACCTCCAGTGCGGTGACGCCCCCGGCGCCGACGCTCTGCGAGCTGCTGGAGTTGGCGAGGCTGTGTGAAGCACGCCAAGCCGAGGTGGCGATCACCCCGAGGATGACCAGTGCGCCGATGAGGCCCAGCACCAGGGTCAAGGTTTTCTTCGAACCGGCCGGTTGCGGATTCTGCGGTGCAACCGGCGCGTTGATGGTTGGGGAGTTCATGGGTTTGTCCTGTCGCTGCGAGTGGTGCCCAGAGTTTGAATATGAGCCAGGGCGGCGAGCACACGCCGGTTTCCTGTCCCATCTGCCTCGAGTCCAAGCTTCTGGAAGATCGAGGTAATGTACTTTTCAACGCTTGCCTCCGAAAGGAACAGCAAGGCGGCAATGGCCTGATTCGATTTGCCTTCGGCCAGCGCCGTCAGCACGCTGCGTTCCCTGTCGGTCAACCGTTGCATCCGGTCATCGTGATTGCGTCTGGTCAACAGCTGTGCCACCACCTCTTGGTCGAGTACCGTGCCGCCACCGGCGATCTGCTCCAGCGAAGCAATGAACTCGGTGACATCCGCAACGCGGTCCTTGAGCAGGTAGCCCAGACTTCCGGATTGCATGGAGATCAGCTCCGAAGCGTAGCGTTCCTCCACATACTGGGAGAGCACCAGCAACGGAAGTTGCGGGTAGTTCTTGCGTACCTCCAGCGCGGCGCGGATTCCCTCGTCGGTGTAGGTCGGAGGCAGCCGCACATCCAGGATGCAGATCTGCGGGAATGCTGATTCCTCGGCCTGGGCCAGGAAATCCATAAGTCCGCCGGTATCAGGCAGGTCCGCGACCACCTGATGCCCGGAGTGGTCCAGCAGCCTGACCAGGCCCTCGCGCAGGAGCACCGAGTCTTCGCAGATTAGGACGCGCATGGCACGTTCACCTCCACCGCGGTCGGACCGCCTTGCGGGCTGTCAAGGCGCAGCGTGCCGCCGGCAGCCAGGACGCGGTTATTGATCCCATCCAGTCCGCCGCCGGGCAGGATCTGCGCCCCGCCCACCCCGTTGTCTTCGATGCGCGCGAAGAGCCAGCGCCTGCCGGCCTCCTCGCGTTCGCGCACCGTCACTCGGCAGGTCGCCGCCCGGGAATGCTTGGTCGAGTTGGTCAGCGCCTCGGCAATCGCGAAGTACACCGCCGATTCGCTGTCCCTCGGGTAGCGTCCGGAAAGCTGCACATCGAGTTGCACCGGGATATGGCTGCGTCCGGCTACCGCGGACAGGGCCGCATCCAATCCGCGGTCATCGAGCACCGAGGCGTAGATCCCGCGGGTGAGCTGGCGCAGCTCGGTAATCGCCGACTTGGTCGAGGCATGCGCCTCGGCGATCAGCTCCTTGGCCTGCGCCGGGTCCTTGTCGATCTGCTGATGGGCCAGGCCCAAGGTCATGCCCACCGAAACCAGCCGGGGCTGGACCCCGTCGTGCAGGTCGCGTTCGATGCGGGTGCGTTCCACCTCAGCGGCACGCACCGCGCCTTCACGCTGGACCGAACTGGTTCGCACCCGCTCGGTCATTGCGGATTCCCGGGCAATCGCGCCGATGATGGCGCAGGTGACCGCGCGGTGCAAGAAGGCCAGGCCGACTATCACCGCGGCACCCAAGAGGGTGAAGAGGAACAGCCAGGGGGCCTGGGAAGCCGGAACCAGCAGTCCGAAGGGACCAGTTACGGTGTCGGTGGCGCTCAGCGGAGCGAAGCCGACGATTGCGGTATGCACTGTCCACTGCAGCGCGCCGATCATCAGCGAGCCGAAGATGCAGGAGAGCACGAAGCTGCCAAAGGAGGCCCACATGCGTCCGCTGGCGAGGTTCCGGCCCAGGGAGCGAATGTACTCGCCGAACCCTTCGCGGCGTCGTGGACGCCAGGATAAGGTGGCGACGTTCAGGTCATAGAGCCCGGAGACGCGCTGTATTTCGAGCCAAGAGAGCCCGAAGAGCGCGTAGAGCAAGCCGATGAGCACGATGATGCCGAATCCCAGGAGGAATATCAGCGCGGCACCTGCTGCGAGCCAGCCGAGCAAGAGCCAAGAGATGGCGGTGCCGACGCTGCCCAGAACTGCCAGGTGAAGAATCGTCAGTCCGATTCTCAACGGTGGCCGGACGGTGTTCTCGTCCGGGAGAAGCTTTGGTGATGAAGTCATAGCTCAACAGTATGCTGACGTGGCCGCCAGCAACATCGAGAGATCCGGAGAAGAAGGGTAGGGAAAACCCGAATGATTTTCTTGGGCTATCGCCAAAGCACTCGGGGGTGCAGGATGGATGCATGGAAGCAAATGCGCAGAGTCCAGCAGCAGACAAGGCCAACTGGGAAGTGCTGCCGCTGACCGCGGATCGTTTTGCGGATTTCGCCTCGGTGGTCAATCCCGGCGGACGCGAGAAGCATTGCTGGTGCCTTTCGCATCGCCTGGGAGCCAAGGAAATTAAGCTGCTCGGTGCCGGGGATCGGGCAGCGGCAATGCGCGCTCTGAGCGCCGAGCCCATCGCGCCGGGAGTGGTGGCTTACCGGGATTCGGTACCGGTGGGCTGGTGCAGTATTTCCCCGCGGTCGCAGATCCCGCTGCTGGAGCGTTCGAAGCTCATTCGCCCGGTGGATGACCTGAAGGTGTGGAGCATTATCTGCGTTGTGGTCCGCAGCGGCTACCGCCGGCAAGGGGTAAGTACCGAAATGCTAACCGGCGCCCTTCGGTACGCCCAGGCGCTCGGCGCGCCCGCGGTGGAAGCCTACCCGGTGGATCCCGAGGGGCGCATGGACCTCACCATGGCATTTGTGGGGACGCGGAAAATGTTTGAGCGCGTGGGATTCGAGCTGATCGGGAGCACGGATGCGGTGGCCAGCCGGATGCCGCGGCTGATCATGCGAAAAGACCTCACCGCGCATTGAGCCACCTGCTAGGCGGGGTTGACCAGCGCCTGCAGGCCGCGCAGGCCATCTTCATCCAGGCTGTGCTTGAAGTAGGAGGAGATGGCCGTCTTGGCCGCGTTCCCCGCGGTGGCGGGCTCGCCGGCGGCGATGGCGTCGAAGATGGCGCGGTCCAGGGCCACGACCTTCTTCATTTCACGCCGCTCGTTCTCCGAATGGCTCATTTGCTCATTCATGACGTTGAGGATGGCTCCCGATACCGCCTCGCCGCAGATCCGCAGCAACGCGTTGCCACTGGCCTCCCAGACGGCTGCGTGGAAATCCAGGTCGGCGCGGTTGAAGGAATCCGATCCGGTTCCCGCTTCCACCTCCATCCGTTCGATGGCGTCGCGCATCGCAGCCAGCTGTTCGGCGTTGTGCATGACCGCCGCCAATTGGCAGGCCGAGCTTTCCAGCACGATGCGGAACTGGACTAATTCGGAAAGCGACAAGGAGGCAATCCGCGCCATATTGGCAAAGGAGCGTCCGAGATTATCCGGCGAAACCGGCAGAACTATCGGGCCGCTGCGGCTGCCGGGCCGAGAAGCGATAAGCCCCTGGCTTTGCAATACGCGCAGTGCTTCGCGCACCGTTGGCCGGCTCACGGAGAATTGCACCATCAGCTCGCGTTCGCTGGGAAGGTGCTGCCCGGGCTCGATTTCCTTGGAAAGAATCGCCTCTTCGATTTGCTGCACAACTCGCTCGTAGGTCAATGTCGGCACGGCCGGCGTGAAAGTCAGCTTGCTCATGTGGAGCCTTCCTTTGATTGCGAGGATGAGTGCGTTATGGACAAAGCTAGCGCAGCTGCCCCGGCCGCGCGGTCTCCACCAAATATGTCGTTTACTGGTAAGACCAGAAAACTTAGTAGAAATATCAGCATATATGGTGTTGTATGGATCACATCACTCAGTTGTCACTTTGACCCGATGGAGATCTCATGAGCGCGAAAAAGAATTACTGCCGATTGGCAGCGGCCGCAGTGGTTGGTTCCCTCGTCCTGACCGCCTGCTCGGCGGGATCCGGCGGAAATTCTTCGGAAGGCTCGGCGGAAAACACCTCGGTCACGGTGGCGCTGACCGGTGAACCGGTCAACCTCGACTTCACCACTACCGCAGGCGCCGCCATCCCGCAGGCCCTGATGTCCAACGTGTATGAAGGCCTGGTCGAGATCGACCAGGCAGGCAAGATCCAGCCGCTGCTCGCCGAGTCCTGGGAGCTGAGCAACGGCAACAAGACCTACACCTTCAAGCTTCGCGAGGGCGCAACCTTCTCCAACGGCGAGGCCTTCACCGCCGAGGACGTCAAGTTCAGCATCGAACGCGTCCAGTCCGACGCCTGGGTCTCCAGCCTGAAGAAGAAGATGGATATCGTCGACTCGGTGGAGGTCAACAGCGACACCGAGGTCGCCATCACCCTCAAGCAGCCAAGCAATGCCTGGCTGTTCGATATGGGAACCCTGGTCGGCGCCATTTTCGATCCGAGCGGAGTCGATGACCTGGCGGGGACCGCCATCGGCACCGGCCCCTACGAGATCGACGCATGGAATCGCGGCCAGTCCATCGAGTTCGCGACCCGCGAGGACTACTGGGGCGAAGCTCCCACAGTGGAGAACGTCTCGCTGCGCTACTTCGCCGATGCGGTGGCCACTACCAACGCGCTGCAGTCCGGAGACGTGGATGTCGTCTACAACATGCAGTCCCCGGAGCTGCTCTCCAGCTTCGAGTCCGATGGCAAGTACCAGGTCCTCGACGGCACCTCAAACGGTGAAATCGTGCTGTCGATGAACAACAACATGGCCCCCTTCGACGACTTGCGGGTGCGCCAGGCGGTGATGCATGCCATCGACCGGCAGGCCGTGGTGGACACCGCCTGGAACGGATACGGCACGGTGGTCGGCGGCCCGGTCCCGACCACCGACCCGTACTACGAAGATCTCAACGACGTCTACCCCTACGATCCGGCCAAGGCCGAGTCCCTGCTGGCGGAAGCCGGCGCCCAGGACCTGGATATCACCTTCACCGTCCCGACCCGCCCCTATGCCACGGCGGTCTCCGAAATTGTCGTCTCCCAGCTGGCGGACGTGGGAATCAACGCGAAAATCGAATCGGCGGAATTCCCTGCCGTCTGGCTGGACGAGGTCTTCACCAAGCAGGACTACCAGATGTCCGTGGTGCTGGCCGTGGAAAGCCGGGACGTGCTGGCCATGTTCAACAACCCGGACTACTACCTCGGCTATGACAACTCGAAGATCAAGGACCTCGCCGCCGAGGCCGACGCCGCCGATGAAGCCGGCTACGTGGACGGGATGAAGCAGGTGGTGCGCACCATCGTCGATGACGCGGCGGCAAACACCCTGTTCATCTTCCCGAACATCGTCGTTGCCAAGGCGGAGGTCACCGGAATCCCGGCGAACTCCGTGACCGAGGCGCTGGATCTGACCAACCTCGGCTGGAAGTAATCCGCAGCAGCGCTTCGGCAGAGAGGAACGCACTTGGGTATCCGATTACTGACTAACCTCGTGAGATTTGCTGTCACCTACGTGATTGCGACTGTCGCGGTGTTCTTCTTCATGCGCGCAATTCCCGGGGACCCGGCGCAGATCGCCTTGGGCGTGAACGCCAGCCCGGAACTGCTGGCCAAGACGCGAGCCGAGTTCGGCACCGACCGTCCGCTGATTGTGCAGTACTTCGACTGGGCGCTCGGGTTGCCGGCGGGGAACTTCGGCACCTCCTACGTCACCCGGCAGGATATCAGCCCGCTGATCATCGACCGGGTCCAGGTGAGCCTGATCCTCGTGGTGCTGGCGATGCTTGTCGCGCTGCTGATCGCCGTGCCTTTCGGCACCTATGCAGCGGTCAAGCACCGCAACCCCAGCGGCATCATCATCAGCGGGGTCAGCCAGCTTGGCGTCGCGATTCCCAACTTCCTTGCGGGCATCTTGCTGGTGGTCGTCTTCGCCGTCGGGCTCGGCTGGCTGCCGGCCAACGGCTGGACGCCGCCGGGCGAGGACTTCGGCGATTTCCTGGCCCGCGTGCTCTTGCCCGTGCTCGCCCTGGCCTCGGTGCAGGGCGCGATCCTGACCCGCTACGTCCGCTCGGCGGTGATGGAGGTGATGAGCGAAGACTACCTGCGCACCGCACGGTCCAAGGGGCTGGGCAAGCTTGAATCACTGGTCAAGCATGGCTTGCGCAATGCCTCCATCCCGGTGCTGACGGTGACCAGCGTGCAGCTGGCGGCGCTGATCATCGGCGCCGTGGTGATCGAACGGGTCTTTGTCATCCCCGGTTTGGGATCGATGCTGCTGGACGCGGTAGGCAACCGCGACCTGCTCACGGTCCAGTCGGTGGTGATGGTGCTGGTGGCCATCACGCTGATCATCAACCTGGTGGTGGACGTGCTCTACACGATCCTGGATCCCCGCATTCGAAAGGGAGCGTAATGGCTGCCGAACAAGTACTAGTCGAGAAAACCCGCCGCAAGCTTTCGCTCACGCTCATCGTGGGCGGATCATTGGTGGCAGTTGTGGTGCTCGCCGCCCTCGTCTCATTCTTTTGGACCCCTTACAACCCGGTCCAGGCATTTCCCGCGGACCGCTTGCAAGGTTCCAGCGCCGCGCACCTGATGGGCACCGACCGCTACGGCCGGGACGTGTTCTCCGGGGTGCTCTACGGGGCGCGCATCACCTTGCTGGTCGGGCTGGTGGCCGTTGGCATCGCGCTGGTCATCGGCACGCCCTTGGGAATCCTCGCCGGAATGCGCGGCGGGATCACCGAAGAGGTCACCATGCGCGGCGCGGATATCCTGCTGGCCTTCCCCGCCCTGCTGGTGGCCATCATGTTCGGTGCGGTCTTCGGCGCCAGCACGCTCACCGCGATGCTCGCCATCGGCATCGGCTCGATCCCCGGGTTCGCCCGCGTGGCCCGCAGCGGAACCCTGCAGGTGATGAGCACCGAATACATCATGGCCGCCAAGGCCTCCAGCCAGAGCGGCTGGAGAATTGCCCGGCGCCACGTGATGCCCAATATCGTGGGCATGGTGGTGGTGCAGTGCTCGGTTTCCTTCGCCATCGCGGTGCTTGCCGAGGCGGCCCTGTCATTCCTTGGCTTGGGCACCCCGCCACCGGTTCCCTCCTGGGGGCGCATGCTGCAAGAATCCCAGCAGTTCCTTGGCACCTTCCCGATGCTGGCCGTCTGGCCAGGTGCCGCGATCGCCGTCGCGGTGCTCGGATTCACCCTGCTCGGCGACGGGCTACGCGACCGCTTTGACCCGAAACTGAACGGAGAGCGCTGATCATGGCGAAGCATGCAGAGGCCGCCACATTGCTGGAGGTCAAAAACCTGTCCATCGGCACCAAGACGCGCACCCTGGTCAGCGACTTCAACCTGAGCATGGCGCCCGGAGACCGGGTGGGCCTGATCGGGGAGTCCGGCTCGGGCAAGTCCATAACCACCTCGGCGCTGATGGGATTGCTCCCCGAAGGGGTCACCGCGCAAGGCTCAATTCAGCTCGCGGGCTATGGAGGAAACCTCGTCGAGGCCAGCGATCGGGAATTGCAGAAGATCCGCGGCAAGGACATGGCCATGGTCTTCCAGGAGCCGTTGACCGCGTTGAATCCGCTGATGAAGGTCGGCCCGCAGGTCGCCGAGATCATGAGCAGCCACAAGACCGTGCCCTCAAAGGCCGCGGCCCGCGCGCGGGCGGTGCAGATGCTGGAATCGGTGAAGCTCCCGGACCCGGAACGTGCGGCACGCTCCTACCCGCATCAGCTCTCCGGCGGCCAGCGGCAACGCGCCATGCTGGCGATGGCGCTGGCCAACAACCCGGGCCTGCTGCTCTGCGACGAACCGACCACCGCCCTGGACGTCACCGTGCAACGCCAGGTGCTCGACCTGATCCTGGAATCGGTGACCGAGCGCGGCACCGGGCTGCTGTTCATAACCCACGACCTGTCGGTGGTGGCCAACGTCTGCGACCGGGTCCTGGTCATGAACAACGGACGGGTGGTGGAGGAAGGAAGCACCGAAGAGGTCTTCAGCAATCCGCAGCACCCGTACACCCGGGGACTTCTTGCCGCCTCCGATCTGGACGCCACCGACGCCCAGGGGCGCCTGTTCACCGTGGCCTCGGCCGCGGCATATGTGCCACCGAGCGTGCGGGAGGAGCCGGCCCCGGCGGAACGGGTCCCAGAAGAGCCGGTGGCGGCCCCTCCGGAGCCGGCCACCGTCGGCGAGGCGGAGCCAGCCGCGCAGGGGGAGCCTTCCGAAAACCCGGTGATCAGTGTCGCGGACCTGCATCGGATCTACCCGGTGAGCCGTTCCACCCTCTTCGGCAAGCCCTCCGAGGTACACGCCCTGCGCGGGGTGTCCTTCGAGGTGGCCGCCGGACAGCGCTTCGGGGTGGTGGGCGAATCGGGTTCGGGCAAGTCGACGCTGCTTCGCATTCTGGCGGGCCTTGACCAGCCTTCCTCCGGCAGCGTGCAGGTCGCGGGAAACCAGGTCTCCGGAGCGAAGGAACGCGATCTGCTGCAATTGCGCCAGCAGCTGCAGATCGTCTTCCAAGACCCCATGGGATCCCTGGACCCGCGGATGCGGGTCCGCGACATCATCGCCGAGCCGCTGCTCGCCCCGGGGCAAAAGGTGGACAGCGCCAAGCTGCGCAAACAGGTGGCCGAAATGCTCGGAGCCGTGGGGCTGCCGGCCGACGCGGCCGAACGCTTCCCGCACCAATTCTCCGGCGGGCAGCGCCAGCGCATTTCGATTGCCCGCGCGCTGATCTGCGAACCGCGGGTGCTCGTGGCCGACGAACCGGTGAGCGCCCTTGACGTCTCGGTTCGGGCGCAGGTGCTGAACCTGCTCTCCGACCTGGTGGATGACTACCAGCTCACCTTGGTCTTCGTCTCCCACGATTTGGGGGTGGTGCGTTATATCTGCGACAACGTGGTGGTGATGAACGAGGGGCAGATTGTCGAAAGCGGCACCACCGAACAAATCTATGAGAACCCGCAGCACGAGTACACCCGGACACTGGTGAACTCCTCGATGTCCCTCCAAAACGAACTGGCACTGCGCTAGAAGCACTTGCGCATTTTGAAAGGTCCAGATGTCTCAGCTATCCAAACGCACCACAGCGCTGCACCAGCTCTCCGCCCGCGAGCTCGGCCAGAGGTATGCGGCCAAAGAGCTCTCCCCGGTCGACGTCGCCGAGGCGGTGATCACCCGGATCCAGGAACGCGAACCGGTGCTGAACGCCATGTATCAGTTCGATCCGGAAGACATTCGCCGCCAAGCCCGGATGAGTGAAAAACGCTGGGCAACCGGGCAGCAACGCGGTGCCCTGGATGGGGTGCCGGCCACGGTGAAGGAAAACGTGGCCCGCGCGGGAATTCCCATGCCCTCGGGGACCGCGCTGGCCAATCCGAAGGTTCCCAGCGCCAACGCACCGATCACCGACCGGATTCTCGAAGCCGGATCGGTGATCCTCGGATCCACCACGATGCCGGACTGGGGCATGCTCTCCTCGGGCGTCTCGAGCCTGCACGGCATTTCGCGCAGCGCCTGGAATCCGGCGTGGACCACCGGCGGCTCCAGCGCCGGGGCCGGGTCGGCGGCCGCGGCAGGGTACGGTCCGCTCCATGTGGGAACGGACATTGGCGGTTCGATTCGGCTGCCCGGCGGCTGGCAGGGGCTGGCCACGCTCAAGCCGAGCGCCGGGCTGATTCCGCTGGATGCCCCGTATATCGGACGCGCCGCGGGACCTATGGGGCGCACGGTGGATGACATCGCGGCGTTCATGTCCATTCTCGGCCGGCCAGACATCCGCGATTATTCCGCGCGCCCCTATGCGCCCATGGACTTCGAAAACCCGCGGGGCAACGTGCGGGGTTTGAAGGTCGGGCTGCATACCGTGGCCAATGCCGGAGCCGAGGTCGACCCCGAGGTGCTTGCCGCCGTGCAAGCGGTCGCGGAGACCTTCGCGGAAGCCGGGGCCAACGTGCAGCGGCTGGATCCGTTTATCGATCAAGGCATGCTGGACCGGCTCGACAAGTTCTGGCGCACCCGTTCCTGGGCCGACTACCGGGAGCTTTCCGAAGCAGACCAGGCGAAAGTCCTGGACTACATCGTGCGTTGGTGCGCCGGCGGCGCCGGATTTGATGGTGCGGACACCATCCGGAACTTCGGCGCGATCGACCAGATGCAACGGGCCACGATCGCCGCGACCGCAGGCTTCGATCTGGTGATCTCCCCGGTCTCGCCGATGGCCGCCTTCCCCGCCGAGCAGCCGATGCCGGTGGTGGACCCGGATGCGACCATGAGCCACATCGCCTTCACCGTTCCGTACAACATGTCGGGCCAACCTGCAGCCACGGTCAATTGCGGGTTCACCGCCAACGGGCGGCCCATTGGGGTGCAGCTCTCCGGCCGGGTCGGCGCCGATGCCGACCTGCTGCGCGCGGCACGCTGGTATGAGGCGCATCGCCCGGCGCAGGCAACACCGAATTGGCTGGCCCTGGACTAGGCCCACCGGGCACGGTCGAGCCTGCCCTTTGGGGGATCAGGGCTCGGCCGGGCTGCCGAAGGAGGCCAAGGCGGCCAATGCTTCGCGCTCCTCGGCGCCCAGCAGATGCCCGTAGTATTCGAATAGGCTGCTGCGCGCCAGATGCTCCGCCAGATGTGCATCCTTTTGCTCGATGGCCGCAAACACCTCGGCGTGATGATCGATGGTGCGCAGCATCAGTGCATGGTCATCCGAGCTTTGCTCGATGCGCGAGGCGATGAGCTGTTCAATTGATTGGCGCACGGCTTCGCCGGAGATCTGCAACAAGGCATGGCCACTGGCCTTGGCGACCACATCATGGAAATCGAGGTCAGCTTCGCTGAAGGCCATTTGGCCCTGCAGGCGCGCGGCCCGCATGCGCGCCATCGCCTTTTCCAGCTGCAAGAGATCGGCATCCGTGCGCCTCGTCGCGGCGAGCGAGTTCGCCGAGGACTCCAGGGTCATGCGGTAGATGAGCAGATCGGCAAGGCTGGAGGCGGAAGTATGGGTGAGCCGGGTGATCATTTTGCGCAGCGGCGTGGCCGTAGGGGAAAGCACCACCGCTCCGCGCGGATCACCCGGGCGGGAGGCGATCATGCCGCTGCTTTCAAGCACCCGCATCGCTTCGCGCACCGAGGACCGGCTGACCTGGAAACGGGTCACCAGTTCGCGCTCGCCGGGCAGGTGGTCGCCGATTTTCAGCTCCCCGGCGAGCACCTGATTCTCGATATGGCTGACAATCGCCTCGAAGGCGCGGGTCTTCGCCGCGGCCGGAGTTTCGGGTGTCTGCGGCAACTTAAAATCCTTTCCCTCAGGGTTCTCGCTGCACCCCGCAGCTGGTGTGCAGGCTAATTTGGCGGGGTGAAGCGTCCGTCGATTGCGGTCCAGCCGCCGTCGACCGTCAGCACCGAGCCGGTGACAAAACTTGAGGCCGCCGAGGCCAGGTATACGATGGCCCCGGCCATTTCTTCGGGTTTGGCCCAGCGTCCCAGTGCGCTCTTCTCGGAATAGGCGTTGTACCACTGTTCGTTCGCCTTGATCTGGCTGGTCAGCGGGGTCTCCACAACGCCGGGGGCAATGACGTTAACGCGGACTGACTGGCCGCCGAACTCGGCCGCGGCGGTGCGCACCAGCTGGACCAGCGCCGCCTTGGTGGCCGCGTAGACGCTCTGCCCGGGCTCGACGACCGTGGCGCGGATGGAGGCGATGCCGATAATCGACCCGCCGCCGTTGGCCGCCATCCGCGGGGCGAAGGCCTGGAGCAGTGCGAAGGAGGCGCGCAGGTTCAGATTCACCACGCGATCGAATTCTTCCATGGAGTAGTCCACGATGCGCTTGCGAACGTTGGTGGCCGCGGTGAAAACCAGCGCGCTGATGTCGCTGTATTCGGCGGCTGCCGCCCGTACTGCCTGGAAATCCAGGACATCGAGTTCCAGCACGGAGGCGTTCGCGCCGAGTTCGCCGGCGGTGACCTGGACCGCTGCCAGGTCGCGATCGGCGCAGATGACCGCGGCGCCATGGGCGCCGAGGGCCAGCGCGGCCTCGCGGCCAATGCCGCTGCCTGCGCCAATCACCAGGACGCGGCGGCCGGAAAACTGAAACAACTGCGTGTAATCCATCGATGAATCTTTCTCTGAGGACTGCTAGTTACGGCCTGATCATGGCCATGCGGGTCACGGTGAATTCTTCGATGGCGAAGCGCGGTCCCTCGCGGCCTATGCCTGAATCCTTGACCCCGCCATAGGGCATGATGTCGGAACGGAAGCCCGGAATTTCGTTGACTACCACCCCGCCGACTTCCAGCTCATCGATGGCCCGGAACGCGGTTTTCAGGCAGGTGCTGTAGATCGCCGCCTGCAGGCCATAGCGCGAATCATTGACCAGTTCGAAGGCGGTGTCCAGATCCGGGACACTGCGCAGGCAGATCACCGGCCCGAAAATTTCCTCGCACCACAGCTGCGCATCGGTGGGCACGCCGCTCATCACCGTGGGCCGGATGGCCCCGTCGCGCACCTCGCCGCCGCTCAGCACCTGCGCGCCGCGTTCGACGGCGGCGGTGATCCAAGCCATGATGCGCTGGGTGGAGGCTTCGTTGATCACCGGCGCTACGCGGGTGTCGGCCGAGCGGGGGTCGCCCACGATGACCTCGGAGATGCGGGCGAGCAGCTGCCGTTCAAATTCCTTGGCGATTTTCTGATCGAGGAGCACCCGCTGCACCGAGATGCAGGCCTGCCCATTGGCATAGAACCCACCGCGAAGCACCGCGTCCACCGCGTCCGGGATCACCGCGTCGGCGGCCACGATGAAGCCGGTGTTGGATCCCAGCTCGAGCACCGCCTTGCGTGGTGCCGCGTTTTTCGCGATCTGGTGGCCTACCGCGGCGGAGCCGGTGAAGGAGACGACGGCCGAGCGCGGGTCTCCGACGAGTAGCTCCCCGACCTCGATCCCGCCGGTGACCAGCTGCACCGCCGCGGCACTGACCCGATGCTCGGCAAGCGCCTCGCGGATCAGGTGGACCGCCCACAGGGTGGCCAATGGGGTGTTGGGGGCGGGCTTGAGAACGATGGGGCAGCCGGCGGCGAGGGCCGGAGCCAGCTTGTGGCTTGCCAGCAGCAGCGGGTAGTTGAATCCGGCGATGCCAATGACAATTCCTGCCGGCTTGCGGGTCCAGTAGCCGATCATTCCCGCACCGGATGGCTGAAGGTCCAGCGGGACAGTTTCGCCATGGGCGTGGGCGACCTCTTCGGCCGCCGCGGCCCAGGTAGTCAGGGTTCTTGCGACCTCAACGCGGCAGTCGACCAGCGGCTTGCCGGTTTCCAGCACCAGCAGGTTTTCCAGCTCTTCGCGATGGGCGGCGAGTTTCTCGTGGACCGCAAGCAGAATTGCCCGTCGGGTTCCGGTGCTCAGCCGCGCGATTTCCTTGGCGACTGCCTGCGCCGCATCGAGCGCTTGGCTCGCATGCTCGGTGGTGCCGACGGGAGCCTGGGCAACGATCGATGAATCGTAGGGGAAGACGACTGGTGCGGAGCTTTCGCACGGAACCCACGCGTCACCAATGGGCAAGCCATCCGGGAAGGCCTTTGAATAAGTGGACACCGTTCCTGCTTTCGCGTCGTCGACTATCAGAAGCTCTACTGGTCTGACCAGTAGATGACCAAAGCTAATCAGTAATCTAGCTCGCAGTCAATGGATTTTGCCTAAATGGCAGCAACTATTGCAAAAACTCCTAAATTCATTGACATGTGGTGATGCACCGGGAACAGTGATTCTCACCAAATAACTTCTGGATACCAACAATCGCGGGCAACCGCCGGAGCACGAGGCGGTGACGATGACTTCCGAATGGCGGAGCAATGTCTCCCTGGCCCGGGAAACCGCGGGAGTAATCAGCGAACGCGTATTCTCCGGGCGCTACCATCCCGGACAGGTTCTTGCGCAGAGCAAGCTGTCCCAAGAGCTGGGCTTGAGCCGCACCCCATTGCGGGAAGCATTGAGCCTGCTTGAGCGCGAGGGAATCATCTGCATCGACGCGGCTGGCCGCGCGACGGTCCGGAGCATGGCCGGAAGCCAACTCCGCGAGGCGCTGGTCTTTCGCGAAGTGCTCGAATCCGCGGCGTGCAAAATGGTGTGCGGCCAACTGCCCGAAACGGTGCTGGATGATCTTCAGCGGTTGATCCAGCAGGCCCGCACCGGTGATCAACGCCCGATGTCCAGATTCCACCTGGCGCTTCTCGACGCTTCGGACAACAGCCACCTGCAATGTTTTTCAGGCTTGGTGCGGATGACCGAAGAAGTCATCCTTCCCGGCCTCGGACGGCACGGGCAGGCATTTGAAAATTCGCTAACCGACTTAGCGAAGCTTGTCCTCGCCCTACGCGAAGGTGCTAGCGGCAGGGCTCTGCAGCACCTCTCCGAGTACTTCCAAAAGCAACTAGCTCTCCTGGACAATCCTGAAAGGCATTCCCCGTGAAAACTTATAACATTGCAGCAATTCCCGGAGACGGCATCGGCCCCGAGGTCATGGACGGGTCGCTGAAAGTACTGGCCGCGGCCCAGCAGGCGTTTGGGTTTGCGCTTCAGCTGACCAAATATGAGGCGGGGGCACAGCATTACCTGCAGACCGGAGAATTATGGGGCACCGAACTTGCCGAACAACTTCGCGGTCACGAGGCAATCCTTTTCGGCGCCATGGGCGACCCCGCGGTGGAACCCGGAATCCTCGAGCGCGGCTTCATCTTGGCGATGCGCCAGGAATTCGAGCAAGCCGTGAACCTGCGTCCGGTAAAGCTCTATCCGGGTGTGGCAACGCCCATCGCCGGGCTGACTCCCGAACGCTGCGATCTGGTGATCGTCCGGGAAAACACCGAGGGCGCCTATGTGGGCCAGGGGTCCACCATTCACGCAAACACCGAGCACACCGTGGCGGTGCAAGAATCGGTTAATACCCGTGCGGGCATCACACGAGTGGTCGAATACTCATTCAAATTAGCCGCTAGCCGGCGCGGAAAACTCACCCTGTGCCATAAGAAAAATATCCTGATCGAAGCCGGCAAGCTATGGCAGGAAGTGGTCACGCAGGTCGGGGCACGCTACCCGCAGGTCGAAGTGGACTATGTCCATGTAGACGCCATGTGCTTCCACCTGCCGGTAGCCCCGGAACGATTCGACGTGGTGGTCACCGATAACCTGTTCGGCGATATCATCACCGACTTGGGTGCGGTGATCCAGGGCGGACTCGGTGTGGCAGCCAGCGCGAACCTGAACCTCGACGGATCGGCCCCGAGCATGTTCGAAGCCATCCACGGTTCGGCCCCAGACATCGCTGGCAAGGGGTGGGCTAATCCCGTCGGCGCCATTTTGTCCGCGGCCATGCTGCTGGCGCATCTGGGCGAAACTCAAGCGGCACTGGCCATCGAATCCGCCGCGGTGCACGTGCTGGGCGAACTCCCGGTGCTCGCCGGCCCGGATATGGGAATGGATACCGCAGGGATCGCCGAGGCGATTGCGCTTCAGGTTTCGCAGGACTTCGAGAAGGTGGGCGGCCAGTCGGTGATGAACAGCCTGACCGAGGTGCGCTGAGCGAGAATTGCGGACTCTCGCTGATCGTCAACCCGGGGCAGGCCTGCTTGGCGGCTCGCGCGCACCAAGGTGAGCCCGAACGACATGTGGCGGTAAGGCTTCGTTTGCCGCTAGGTCATTGGCTGGTCAATTGCCGACGGTAGCGTAGCCAGTCATGAGTCGGCTATTTGTAGCAATCGGGGATTCGTTCACCGAGGGTGTGGGGGATTGGGAACCTCGCCTGCCCAATGGGGTGCGTGGCTGGGCGGATCGAGTGGCTAAGCAACTCTCCAAAGAAGATCCCGGGTGGCGCTACGCCAACCTTGCTATCCGCAGCCGCCGGCTGGATCGAATCATCGAAGAGCAGATCGAACCGGCCCTAGCCATGAACCCGGATGTCATCAGCTTTTATGCCGGCGGAAATGACATTCTGGAGTTTCGCAAGGATCTGGATGTGGTGCTGGCAAATTACACTGCCGCGGTAGAGCGGCTGGCAACCTCCGGGGCCCAAATTTTGCTGTTTACCGGCTTCGACATCCCGGTGCACCCGATGCTTGCTCCGTTTAAGCGGCGCAACTGGAAATTCAACGATCGTGTCCGGGAGCTAGCACTTCAGCACGGTGACACGGTCACGTTGGTGGACTACTGGGAATGGGAGGTCTACAGGGATCGGCGCATGTGGGACGTCGACAAGCTGCATATGAATCGGGCCGGGCATCGCTACATGGCCATCAGGGTTTTAGAGATCCTGGGGGCCAACCATCAACTTGCATTCGAAGACTTCGGCGACATCGAGCGGGTATCTCCGGTGCAGGCGGTGCGTCGCGACGTGGAGTGGCTGCGCCAGTGGGTCCTGCCGATGTTCGGACGCAGAATTCGCGGGGTGACCTTGGGAGATGAGCTCGAACCGAGATGGCAGCAGCCGATCCGTCCGGCGGACGGCATGAAGAAGCTATACCGCAAGGGGCTGCAGAAAAAGGCCAGGCGGCACGCCAAAACGCCGGATTAGCGAGATAAGCAAGCAGGGGTCCCGCCGCCGCCCCAACGGACCAGCGGCAGAACCCCTGCTTGCTGATTGTTGAACTAGCCGCCAGGATTCTCCATGGCTTCTGGGCTCATCCATGCGATTTCCCAGACGTGGCCGTCGGGATCTTTCACGGCCGCTTGGTACATTCCCGGGAACGGCTCGTCTGCCGCGCGGTAGATGCTCCCGCCGCCGGTCTGGGCATTGACTACGAACTCGTCCACGCCCTCCCGGGTGTCAGCCGAGATGGCGTTGAGCGTCTCGCGGTGCGGTGCGCCCAGTGCGGGCACATCTCCATCGACCAGGAAGCTGGCAAAGAATTCCTGGACCAGCACCATCACGGTGATGTTGTCGCTGATCATCCAGGAGGAAGCGTTCTCGTCAGAGAAGACCGGGTTCTTCTCGAACCCCAACGAAGCGTAGAAAGTGTCCGCCTTGGCTAGGTCAGCGGTGGGTAAATTGACGAAGATCATCCGGCTCATACTCAATACCTCGTTCGGTTGGGGGAAAGGCGCTTAATGCGTCCGGCACTTACTTTGCCCTACCAAGTCACGCGGAACAAGAGGTAATGTATGCAAATTTTCGGGACGCAAATTGAGCCTTGATGCGAAACGGCCCCGATCCTCGTCACGAGGATCGGGGCCGTTTCCACACCGCCAACCGGGTAATGGCTGAAGGCATCCGCCGGAAGTTAGATAAGAGCCTTGGTGATTTCCAGGGGAATACGGTCACGGGTGTAGGTGATGTGGTCATAGCCGTGTGGTTCTGGCTTGCCGTCTTCGCCGATGTTCACGAACACAATCTTCTCGATGGTCAGGATGGATTCCTGGGTGAAGATGTTGCGTACCTCGGCACGCAGCGTGACCGAGGTGCGACCGAAGTCGATGGCGGTCAGGCCCATCTCAATGAGGTCGCCTTCCTTGGCGGAAGCGATGAAGTTGATTTCGGACATGAATTTGGTGACCACGTGCTTGTTGCCAAGCTGGATGATCGAGTAGATGGCCGCCTCTTCGTCGATCCAACGCAGCAAGCTTCCGCCGAACAGCGTGCCATTTGCGTTGAGGTCTTCGGGGCGAACCCATTTGCGCGTATGAAAAGTAATACCCTTAGCCATACTGAAAATGCTAGGTCAGAATGGGAGTTAACGCTGTAAGGCCGTGCACATTGTCACCGAAAACACACTTTGCTCCACGGTAGGAGCCGCAGCAGCCCCACCGCGGAATCGATCAGCTGGCATCGTTGAAGCTGCGCGGCCAGTCGCACTCCGAATTGAAAGATGCCAGCTGAGGTCGCTGTTGGTAGTCTCAAAACAGGTAGTAGGAAACTAATGGCGCCATAGGCAAAGGCAGGTGAAGATGAACTATCCTTCGGAGGGGAATAACGAAACTATTCCTACCGACTTTGACGACGTCGAACAGCAGGTATCCACTGGTGCCCTAGAGCATCAACGCATCGACGAGCTTCTCAAAGAGGCCCATGAACGCTATGCCGATGCGGATGACGGTCTGCTGGCCCACTACATCCCAATCCTCGGCCAAGCTGATCCGAACCTGTTTGGCATTGCCATGTCCCACGTTCGCGGATCCGTGCATGAAGTTGGCGACTGCCGGCATCTCTTTTCCATCCAGTCAATCTCCAAGATGTTCGTCTACGCTTTGGTCGTGCAGGAGCATGGGCGCGAACTCGTGCGCGAGCGCATCGGGGTGAACAACACCGGGATGTCCTTCAACTCGGTGATGGCCGTTGAGCTGAATAATGGGCACCCGATGAATCCGATGGTGAACGCCGGAGCGATTGCCACCACCGAAATGATTCCCGGCAAGACCGCAGCGAAGAAGTGGGAGAACGTCAGGGAAGGGCTCTCGGCATTCGCCGGCCGCGCGCTGTCCCTGGATGACGAGGTCTACCACTCCGAGTCGCTGGCCAACGAACGAAACAAGGCTTTGGGCCGTTTGCTCAAGAGCTACGGGCGTCTCGAGGGGGACCCTTTGGACGCCGTTGATACCTATACCAAGCAGTGCTCATTGAATGTCACCGCCTACGACCTTGCCGTCATGGGCGCGACGCTGGCCGACGGCGGGGTTAACCCGGTGACCGGAAAACAGGTAGTTGATGCGGATGTCTGCCGTGACACCTTGGCCGCTGTGGCGTCGAACGGCCTCTACGAGCGTTCGGGCGAATGGCTCTTTGAAATCGGCATACCAGCCAAATCCGGAGTTTCCGGAGGCATCGTCGCGATCGCTCCGGGCAAAGGCGCCATTGGCGCCTTTTCGCCACCCTTGGATATGGCTGGCAACTCGGTTCGGGCGCAGCTGGCCATTGGGCAGCTTTCGCGCGCCATGGGGTTGAACCTGTTTGCGTCGGCTCCGAATCTAGAACGCTGACTTTAATTATTCGATGCGATGGCAACTCGATAAGGAGTTGTCTACTCGGCCAATAATTTGTAGCCGGTCGGGTATTGGGTAACAGGCTAGCGGTGGCACATGGAGTTAGGCGATATAATTTAGTATCTAGATATCCTCTAAAGTCACTACTCAGCACGGATTAGCTTGGAAACATCTGATTGTGCTTCAGGTGGCGGGAGAAAACCCCGCGAGAATTCCCAAAGCCCGGACGAAGTGCAGAAGTCTTCGAGCTAAAAGCAAGTTGAATTTGCTCCTAAATACGCTTTACTGAAGATATGTGCCATCGAAGGCACTCTTATTTTGAGGATGCGGAGCATATGAAGAAAGTAACCAAGGCGACGATAGCGGCCGTTGCCGCGGGTGCCCTATTGCTCGGTGGCGCCGGTACGGTGGCACGCTGGCAATCACAGCAGACGGTAGACGCAGGCGTGGTTGAGACCGGCCACCTGAACCTGACTCTGGGCGCCGACGGCGTTTGGCAAGATGTCAGCAACGCGGCAGCGCCGGAGCCCTTCAACCCTGCAACACAGCAGCTTGTGCCTGGCGATACGGTAACCTACAGCCAGACCGTCGCAATTGACGCCGAGGGCAAGAATATTGCCGGTGTCTTGAGCATTGCCGAAGCCGAGACCGTGCTGGGCGCGCTGGAAGGCTTTGTGACCGTGGGGCTTGAAGTTGACGCCTCGGCTACGGGCATTACGGAAGAACCTGACGGCACGCTGAGTTTTGCCGAGCCTGGTACCTACAACGTTCCGGTGTTGATTACCGTTGCCTTTGCCGAAGGAGCCGTAGGCGACACACCGCCGTCCACCTATGACCAGCCACTTGACTTGGGCGACCTGACATTGACCTTGGATCAAGTCCGCTCTTAGGCAACGAACGCTGGATAGCCCCTATATGCCCAAGCCTCTGAAGTTTGCGTTGATAGCGGCCGTGCTTTTGGCGCTCGGACTCGGCGCCCAAGGCACGGTCGCTTCGTGGCGCGCAGAAAGCAGTGTAGATCCGGGAACGCTGCAGACCGGATCCTTGATGTTGCTTGCCGGCGATGACGGGAACGGTACGCAGCATCACCAGTTCACCAGGCTCAGCAGCGAGAATCTTGTTCCGGGGCAATTCACGCAGGCGCCACTGGTTATCAGTAATGGCGGCACCAGCGATTTGGGCTATCAGTTGGATGGAGCGGTAAACGCGGCAACTTCGCCAACTGCCGCTGATATTGCCTTGTCCGAAGCAAGCCAGGTGCGCATTCATGCCGGTATGACTGCCTCCGATTGCGAAGCGCGGCAGCCGCTCGCTGGCGAGCAACTCTATGCAGGTTCGCTAGGTGACGCCGCGGAGTTTGCAGCGCCCAGACCGTTGCCGGCCGAAGGCGCTGGGAGCGAAGAAACCCTATGCGTGCGCGTCTCGCTTCCTGCGGGCGCATCCCAAGCAGCATCCGGCGGAAAGCTGGAACTCAGGCTGGGCTTTGTCGGGCAGCAGCGATGAGGGTACAAACTCGAGCGGAGCTCAGAAAAGAACGTGAAAAGACTGGCCTGTTTTGGTGGAGCGGACAACTTGCCTCTTGGTTTGCCCTCTTCGTTGCGCTGGCTTTGATCGCCGTCATGATCGTAATCCCGAAACTCGGCGGTGCCACAGCCTATACCGTGCTGACAGGTTCCATGCGGCCAGAGTTCCCTCCTGGGTCGTTAATCGTAGTGCGGCCTGCAGATACGGAAGAGATCCGGATTGGCGATGTGGTGACCTACCAGCTGAAGTCCGGAGAGCCTGAGGTGGTGACCCACCGGGTCGCCGCCGTTAGCTCGTCCTTGTCGGGGGAAACCCAGTTCACCCTGCGCGGGGATGCAAACAACACCGATGACGATCCGGTAAGGCCAGAGCAGATCAGGGGCAAGCTCTGGTATTCGATGCCATTGCTCGGTTTCATCAATTCGGCCATTTCCGGCCAGCAGCGCACTTGGCTGACCTGGGCTGCCGCAGGGGGCCTGCTGGCCTACTCGATGATCATGTTCGCCGGAGCGTGGCGCGAAAAACAACGAAAGGAACGGACATGACTATTCGTCTTCACCCGGTCCTTTTGAAAGCCTCGACGGCAGCCCTCATCGCATGTCTGAGTGCCGCCCCCGTCCATGCCCGGGGCGATCAAGACATTACCGGTGGCTTGAGCTATAGCAGTGATGGCAGGAATTTTTCACAGGCCCCACCGCCGCTGTTCGGCGGGGAGCCCGTCCTGGTGCCGGGCGATGAAGTCATTGGCGCACTGTGGATTCGAAACGACCGCGGCCTGGAGATAGAAGTTAGCGTGCAACCCAAGGATCCAGCAGCTCACACGCAAATCTATTTCGAGACAATCGGCTTGTCACGCTTCCGGCTGGAACCGGCGGAAGCGGTCAAAGTGGGACTGCGCATGGGGATGCCGGGGACCGCGACGAACGGGTCGCAAGATCAGGAAGAGCGTTCTCTGCAGGTGCAGATCAACGCGGTCGAAACCGGCAAAGGCAAGACGCCGGAGCCCGAACCGTCGCAACCACCACGAGAAACCGACGCGCCCCCAGAAGCTTCTCCCGAAAAGAATACGCCGGATCAGCGGGATCAGCTTGGCGATACGGGGTTCAGCGGAGGGTTAGCAGTATTGGGAATCGGTGCATTGGCCGCAGGCTGTGCGGCCGTCATGCTCTCGTGGAGACAGAAACGAACTGAAGCAACAAGGGATGATGGCAAACGATGAGCACCCGATCTATGCGTATCAAGGCGATCCTGTCCATGGGAATTCTCGTGGGATTTGGCGCGGTCTCCACGTTGGCTGCGTGGACCGGCACCGCCACCGCGACCTCCAATATCAGTTCCGCTACTGTCGCCCTTGGAGTCGGCGCAACGGCAGGTGCAGCGAACGCAACTACCTATCAGATGCCTATTACCGGCAGTAATTTGTATCCGGGCACCAGCGCGGCATCCACGGTGGTTGTGAAAAATACGGGAACCATATCGGCTCCGTATACGGTTCAGGGAAAGATCACCGAATCAGGTGCTTCCACCCTGGGCGCGGGGCTGAACATCTCCGTCAAGATTGGCGCAACCATCAGCGGCAGCGGCACCAACGTCACGTGTTCAGGTGGAACGACCATAGTCTCCAAGAGCGCCGGTGCGCAGTTCACCGGCTCATCGACTCCACGTACCTTGGAATCTGGTGCCTCAGAGTCGCTTTGCATCCAATATGCATTGCCGACAACAGCTGCCAACTCCCTGCAGGGCGCAACGACAAGCATTGGCCTGGCCTTCACCTCAACGGTTGGTTCCTAGCATGGGGAATCATAAGTCCAAAAGAAATCGGGGCACGGGCCTCTCAGCATTCCAGCGGATCGTATTGAACGTAGGGGCGGCACTGGGTTCCCTATGCCTGATCATGACGGTCGCAACCATGATTTTTGGTCTAAAGCCCTTGATTTTTGCCTCCGGCTCCATGGAGCCGTCGATTCCGACGGGTTCCTTAGGGATCGCAGTGCCCACTGCTATCCACGAGATCAACCAGGACGAAATTGTCTCGGTGATAAATAGCGAAAATCAACGCATAACACATCGGGTCGTCGAGAACTCAGATGCCGGTCTGGTGCTCAAGGGAGATTCCAACCCCATCCCAGATCTCGAAATGTACCACGCGAGCACCGTCGATAAGCTTCTTCTCAGCATTCCTGTATTGGGCTATGCCGTTTCTTGGCTCAGCCAGCCTTGGGCATTTTTTCTCGGGGGACTGCTCTGTGCCTATCTGCTCTACATAGCCTTCGTTAGAAGCACCAACGATCGTGGAAGTGATCCTGGCAATACGAGTGAAGCAAGAAAGAACGCGTCCGAGATGCAAGCCTCGGTCGAAGACGCAACCGGGTCGGCTCACAGATGGTCGAAACGCAAATCGATACGTGGGATCGCGGGCCTTGGTGCTCTTCTGCTCGTCAGCACGCTGATTGTCGGCACACCGAAGATCGAAATGACTCAGGCCGCCTTCGCGGGCAATGCGACGTCTACGTCATCGCCCGTTGCCGCCAGCCTGCCAGCAATCCCCGGCGCCCTGACCTGCACGACGGTTGGCGGCGTGCTGGGCGCCGCTACCAGTGCTGACGTGTCCTGGCCCGCGCCGGCTATGCCTGGTGGTGCTAAATATGCGGTTCGGGTGCAGTTCAATTCCGGTGATGTTCGTTTTCTAAACGTCAACGCTGGCACTACTTCGGTGAGGTTTAGCGCCGGGCTGAGTCTGCTCGGAGCAATCCTCGGTGCTGCCCAGACATTTGAAGCCAAGGTGCTCGTCGTGACAACAACTGATGGAGCTGCGGTCACCGAAATGGGCAGCAACATCGGATGGTCCTCGCCGGTGGCTACGGCGCCGAAAACGACAATTCGATACCGGCCGGGAATTTTGCTGATCAACGATTTCTCGTGCGCGTAGTCCGCCCAAACGCCACCCATGGGAAATCGGAGAACTACAAGAACTTTCGCTCAAACCCGGATAGCACGATTTTCAATCCGGCAGAGAAGGCCGTCGCCGGCCTGCCTTCTACATTCAAGCCGGCGTCCAAGGCGTCGCTAAATGCGGTAGATGCTTCGCTGCTCACTAGCCAGACTTCCTTGGGCGCGGCGGCATCCAACGCGGAGCCCAGGACAAACGAATCAATGATGGTGATCGCTTGCAGGCGTTCCTTGGGTGCAAATCCAGCCATGGCAAACGCTTCAGCCAGCGCTTCATAGACTCGCAGCGTCGTTTGGTCGCGGACCGTGTGGCTTGTGAAGAGCGGAATCAATTTTGGGTGCTTGGCGTAGGAGGCCCAATACTCCGTGGCGATCTGCCGAACTGCCTCCTGCCAATCAACCCGGTCCAGATCGGGTAGTTGAATTTCGGACATCGCGCGCCCGCGCATCAGTTCAATGATCTCGGCCTTGCCATCTACGTGGTTGTAGAGCGAAGATGCAGTCACCGAGAGTGCTTTGGCCAGTTGCGGCAGGGTGAACTCGCCATGTGCGTCGACAAGTTTGAGCGCGGCGTCGGCAATCGCAGTTGCGCTGAGCTTTGGTTTCGACGGCCTAGCCATGCGGGCTTCCTTTGCTTCGAGACTCTTTGACTAGAGCATACACAGATTAAACGAAAATCATTCGTTAAACTCCTTGATTTTGGATATGACTTAGGTCTAACCTGAAAACGAATAGCATTCGTTAAACATCCTGAGGTGACCTAAAATGCAAGAAGTCCTCGCCCTGAATCCACCGGTCTCTCCGGCGCGTGCCGGAGAAAAAGTACGTGGTGACATCACCGTCGCCCTAGTGCAGCATCGCTGGCATGAAGATCGCCAAGCCCTGGAAGCGGAGCTTGAAGATGGGATCCGGCGAGCGGCGAACCATGGCGCACAAATCGTATTCCTGCCGGAACTGACGCTGAGCAAATACCCGGCATTCGAAGTCCCGGATACGGCTGCCGCCGATGCGTCTGCAGAAGAGCTGCTGACCGGTCCAACTTTTACCTTCGCCGCGCAGATGGCCGCCAAGCACCAGATCAACGTGCATATCTCCTTGTATCGCAAGGCGCCTTCGCACGATGGCCTGGGGCTGAACACCGCGATTGTCGTGTCGCCGGAGGGCGAACTGGTGGCGACCACGAATAAGCTGCATATTCCGCGTACCGCCGGATACTACGAGGATAAATACTTCCGCGAAGGCCCCAACGAGGAGCCCTATCCGGTGCACCGCATCCCGGGCCTGGAAGATCTGGCCATGGGACTGCCCACTTGCTGGGATGAGTGGTTCAGCGAACCACCGCGCATCTACTCGTTGGCCGGGGCCGACCTGCTGGCCTATCCTACGGCCATCGGGTCTGAACCGGATCACCCGGATTTTGATACCGAACCGCTGTGGCGCCAAACCATTCTCGGCAATGGCATTGCCAACGGTCTTTTCATGGTCGTCCCTAACCGCTGGGGCGACGAAGGAGCGCTGACCTTCTACGGTTCCTCCTTCATCTCCGACCCGTATGGCCGGATTCTGGTCCGCGCCCCGCGCGATGAATCAGCGGTGCTGGTCGCGAGCCTGGACCTGGATGCCCGCCGGGACTGGCTGACGCTCTTCCCATTCCTGCGCACACGCCGCCCGGAAACCTACGCAGCCCTGACCGAAGCGCGCGTTGAGAGCGGACTCGGGGAAGAAGAGCAGACTCGTGCCTAACTACTTCATGCCCGCCGAAACTGCAGCCCATGAGCGGATCTTCATGGCTTTTCCAAGCGGAGGATACACCTTGGGGCAGAGCGAGGCGGAGGCGGAAGCCGCTCGTACGGCATGGTCCAACGTGGCCCGCGCGGTTGCCCGGTTTACCCCGGTGACGATGATCGTTGATCCAGGCGCACTTGCCGATGCCGGCCGCCATCTCGGGGAATCCGTGGACTTCGCGGTACGCGCGTTGGATGATGCCTGGATGCGCGACATCGGTCCAACCTTCGTACGTGATGCCGCGGGTGAACTCTTTGCGGTGAACTGGAATTTCAACGGTTGGGGCGCCCAGGCATGGGCAAACTGGGGAAAGGACAGCAAGATCGCGAGCGAAATTGCTGCCTTGACCGAAACCAAGGTGCTGCGAGCGCTGATCACCAATGAAGGCGGCGGCATTCACGTGGATGGGGAGGGCACCGTTTTGGCTACCCGCAGCGTCCAGTTGGACCCGGGACGCAATCCGGGGGCAACGGAAGCCGATATTGAAGTGGAATTTTCCCGGCTACTCGGTGCCACGCAGACCATCTGGCTAGAGCGCGGGTTGACCCGTGACAACGAAGAATTCGGAACCCGTGGACACGTGGATATCGTGGCATGTTTCGCCGCGCCCGGAGTGGTGCTTTTCCACGACCAGCAGAACCGCGAGCACCCAGATTTTGCGGTCTCCCAGCAGGTGCGCCAGCAGCTTGAGTCTGCAGTTGACGCCAAGGGGCGCAAGCTCACGCTCATTGCGGTGCCGGCCCCGACGGTGCTCACGGATACCGAGGGATGGGTTGATTACTCCTACATCAACCATCTAGTCACCAACGCCGGAGTCATCGCCTGCACCTTTGGCGATCCGATGGATGCCCAGGCCCTGCAGGTATTGGCGGAGGCCTATCCTGGGCGGGAAGTGGTGGGAGTCGATGCCCGGGAGCTCTTTGCGCGCGGTGGCGGAATCCACTGCATCACTCAACAGCTGCCGGGGGCTAAACGCAAGGGTTAGTCCAGTCCGACCTGATGGCGCCGCTCCAGAAATACGGGGCGCGTGATTTTGCGGTTTGCGGCGAAAGTCGGCTCGGTGCTGCAGGCTCCGGTGGCCAGATCGGCCAGATGCTCGCCGATGGCGGGCACAAACTTAAACCCATGTCCGCTAAATCCGGCGCCCACGGTGATCGGTCCGAAGCGATCCAAAATGAAGTCCTCGTCCTCGGTATTGGAGTAGGTGCAGGAGACCGTCTCAAAACGTTCGGGGTCCACACCAGGTAGCCAGCGTGCGGCATATGCCTGCAACGCCCGAATTTGTTCGTCCACGAGTTCATGCGGACGGGCATCCGGGTCAACTATGCGGCCCGCGCCGTGCCAGCCGACCTTGATTCCCTCGCCGGGGGTGTGCATTCCATAAATCGGACCGTAGACCGGGGAGCCGGTATCGCGGGCGGGGTCCAGCGAGTGGTTGAACCCGGGCCACCGTACCGGAAGCGGGGTTTGCGTGAAATGAACCGGGTGCTCTTCGGTGACATGGATCCGTGGAAGGCTGATTGCTTCCCCAAGGAGCGACCGGGTCCATGCCCCGGCGGTCACGATGACATGGCGTGCGCGCAGGGTTGAGCTCCCCGCAGGGTCCTCCAGCTGGATGCTGACAAGTTCCTCGGAGATCACTTGCAGGGACGACACACGCCGAGTGTGGTGAATCGTGGCCCCGGAGTTCAACGCCAGACGTTGCAGTGTCGAAACGGCAAGATCGGCATTAATCTGACCACCTGCGGGAATATACAGAGCTTCGGTCTCAAATTTCATCCCGGCAAAACGTTCTTCGGCTTCGGCAATGCTCAGCGTCACGCAGTCGAATCCGGCCGCGCCAAGACTGCGCTGGATCTGGCGTTGCCCGGCTGGATCGCCGTGGTTCACCAACCCGGTGCGGTTTAGCAGCTCGGTGCCACCGGCCTGGGCAATCTCGTCCCACAGGTGGTTCGCGCGTTGCAGCAACTGCACGTAGGGAGTTTCGGCGTAGGCCGGATTGAAGTTGCGGGTCGCCCCATGCGAGGCACCGTGCAGATGGCCCGGCGCGTACTGCTCGAGCAAGAGCACTTCGCGGCCGCGTGCAGCTAATGAGTGGGCGGCGGCCGAGCCCATCGCTCCGCCGCCAATGATCAGGTAGTCAACGTCGATACTCACTAGACAAGCGTAGAACGAGGCAGCGCGGAATTCGTATTCTGCGGTCGTGCTCGGGTGCACTAACGTAAAGCAATAGGGCGCGACTGCGTTCGGCGCAGGAACTGGAAGGCAACAACTATTGGATACGCTACAACTCGGCGCATTGCTCGGATTGTCCGCGGCCGTTTTTGTGGGGGCTTCTACACAACGAATCTCCGGCATGGGATTCGCGCTGGTTGCTTCACCATTTCTGGTGATGGTTCTCGGGCCGCACCACGGGGTCATGGTGGTCAACTTCCTCGGAGCCTGCAGCAGCTTGTTGATTCTGCTTCAGGTATTCAGGGATGTTGAGTATAAGAAGATCTTGCTGATGCTCGTTCCTGCGGTCGTCATGACTCTTCCCGGCGCCTGGGTTGCCTCGCGTTTAGGCGGCCCATGGCTCACCGTTGGGATTGCCCTGATGGTCATCCTTGCCCTGGGTTCGAGCTTCCTGGTGCGCAACCTTCGTACCGCGCAAAGCAAGGGGTTGGCAATCGGGGCCGGCGCCGTTTCCGGATTCATGTCTGTTACCGCCGGAGTATCAGGTCCGGCCATTGCGGGGTACGCGGTGGCCAGCCGATGGCCGCAGGCGAAATTCGCCATTTCGGTGCAACTGTATTTCTTTGTGCTGGCCGTCGCTTCGTTGCTGGCCAAGGGCGGAGCTCCTGAACTTCATTGGACGCAGTGGGTGAGCTGTCTCGTGGCGATGGTTGGGGGAATACTGCTGGGCAACTTCCTCGCTCCTAAAATTCCGGAGAGGTTTAGCCGCTTGTTCGTTATTCTCGTCGCGTTTGCCGGGGCCGTGACGCTGATGGTCAACGGGCTAACCCAGGCACTGGCGTAGGCAGAAACTGACTAAAAAGTCTATCAGTGAGATAATTGGTACCGTGCGGACCGATGAGAGCATTCAGAACCATGGCAAACCGGCCACAGAACTAGACATTGAACGGCAGGCATTGTGGGCAGGCTTTATCTGTTCAATCCTAGGATTAATAGTTGGACTCATCCTGTTCGCAGGTAATCGTCCGGCCCTCGCCGGTGGGCTATCGGTAGGTGCCGTCGCAGCTTCAACCGGAGCGGTCGCAGCAGCCCTGGCAAGTGCGGTGGCCTTTCGGCGGTTGCTGCTATCGCGCGAGCCGTGGCTCGCACGGATCCCCAGGTGGCGTCAGGCAGTCACCCTGATTGGGCTGGTATTGGTTCATGCAGCAAGCTCGGTGATGATCTTGATGGTGGCTTTCCACCTGATGCAGCAGGCGTTTTTCGGACTGCGTGTGGATATGCTTGCCGGGTCCTTGCTTGTCAGTGGCGCGACAGGGGTAAGTGCCTATCTGTGCTTGGTTGCCACGGCTCGGACAAATGCCGAAACTCTGTCGGTGGTTCTGGGTATCTTCATGGCCTCGGGTGTCGTCATCAGCATGCTGCTCGCCGAGGACCGAGGCTGGTGGCAGTCGATGTTCTCTTCCCTCGGCACCTATGACGCGGGGATCGGTTCCTTCTGGACATTCAATACCACGTTGGTGGTCTCCGGGCTCGTGCTGATGGCCTTTACCGAATTTATGACCAGAGATCTTGCAAAGCTCGCACGGACCTATAGGTGTCGCCCGAGCTTGGAGAAATACCGGATTGCAAAGTATCTGCGTCCGCGTCCCGGCGTTGTCCGCTGGTGCCTGTTGGCGGTGGCCGTTGGCGTTATTTTGATCGGGATAGTTCCGGTGAATGTTGCACCCGAGGTACACGCTACTTTTGTCCGTTTGGCGGCGGCCGGGATGATGCTGCTCCTGATGGGGACTACCGTGCTTCTTCCGGGGTATCCGGTGGTTTTCCATTTGATGTCGCTGACGGCACTAGGAGCCCTATGGCTGTCCTTCTTGCTATGGCAGGAATGGAACTACTACAACCTCACCGGATTTGAACTTGCCGTGGTCGCAATTCTCTTCACCTGGATCTCGGTGTTCATCCGAACAACTTCGGCACTGATCCACGACAAGAAACAGCAACTTCGCAAGGAAAAACGTGCGCGCAGACGTGCGCAGCGTGAACAGTTGGCCGGTGCGCAAGATCCGGCAGCCTCAAATATTGATCCGCATTTCAACCACGGCGAAATCCGTCGTAATGGTGAGGACGCAGGTTTCCAGAGTCGATAGCCTTGAAATATGTTGATCTCCGAGAAGCTGTATTTGCTACTGACCAAGGATGACGGCCGCCCAGAGACGGTGATGAGCTCTTATGGGTACGGGATGAACGCGGCGGTCATTGCCGACCTGATCCTGGGCGGACGAGTGGGCTTGACCGAAGACACGAATCCGCGCATCACAATCATCGGGGCGGGGCCAATCGGGGACCCGGTATTGGCGCATTCCCTGGACAGGCTCGAAGGCAAAGACGGCACAACCCTGGATTCGGCCGTTGCGATCAACCGGCTGTGCAATATTCGCTTGGTAACAGATTCTTTAGCCAAGCAAGGACTCGTGGAACACGGAGAACGCAGCTTCTTTGGTCTGGGCAAGGGGAATGTGAAGGTACTGAACGGGCAGCTGGAACGCCAATTCCGTTTCGGGCTGCGGTCGGTGCTCCAGGGGCAACGGGAGGCCGAAACCCACGAGGCAACGCTGCTATCCATCTTGCAAGGCATGGGCGTGGTGCCCGATGTCCTAGCCGAGGAGATCGAACCGCTGAACACTGCAGAGGCCAAGCAACGGATCAAGGAAGTCGCCACGGACTCCCGTGCTGGGGACGCGGTACGCAAAGCGGTGGCAACGATGAACAGCGCGGTCGCCACGACCACCATCCTTCCGGGCTCTCGCTGAGAAGCCGGTAGCCATGCGGGCTGCTCGACCAAACCGGCTTGCATCACGACGTCCACGGTGGCTTGGAAGTGCTTGCGCAGCAGCGCGCCGAGCTGCTGCGCATCGCGAGCCAGGGCCTCATCGAGAATATCTGCGTGCTCATGCTCAACATCGCGCGCCACCGCCGCTTGTGACGGTGCGGCCCACAGGCGATAGAGCTCCGTGAAATTCGCCAAGTCGGTGGAGGGTTTCAGCCTCGGTTGGCACTCGCAGGGAGCCAAAAGCTGATGATGAAATTCGCGGTGCGCAACCGACCAGAGCGGGTTCACGCGATCCGGTTCTTCGGGTAGACGGCGTGGGGTTCGCGAAAGTTTATGGTGCGCGGCGATGAGCCCGGATTCCCAACCTACGGTTCCACGCTCCACGGCCAGCCGTGCCGCGAGCGCCTCGGTGGCACAGCGGAGCTCGGTAATATCTGCCAATTCTCCAAGGTTCAGATCTGGAACGAAAAATCCGCGATTGGTGCGGATGGCAACAAGGTATTCACCGGCTAAACGAGTCAAGGACTCGCGAATGACGGTGGTGCTGGTGCTGAATTGCTCGGCTAACGTGGTGGGCTGCAAGCGATCTCCAGGAGACCAGAATCCGTCCAGAATCGTACGGCGAATTCCTTCGAGCGAATGCATAGATGCCTTTGCCCCGCTGGCCTCTTTCTTATTGGCGAAACCTTGAGCGCAAAATCCAAGATAATCAGATTATGTCTGGCTACTCAGAGTATTGAGCGATTTCGCTTCTTCGTGTTCCCCCTGTGTTTCGCTGCACCCTTTACGTAGCGTGGCGGTGGGCCTAGGCTCGGCTCATGCCAGTGATGCTGCGTACTATCCAGACCGCCGTACCAGAAACGCTCCTTCGCCAGGACGAAGTTCGTGATGTCTTTGCGCTGCAACCTGGGTTGTCCCGTTTGGGTCAGCGGCTGATCGCTACCTCCTTCGATTCCTCGGCAATCAACACCCGCTACAGCTGCGTCAAAGACTTCGATGCCAAGCACCCTCCGGCGAACCCGTTGTTCTACGACGCAAGCACACAACTGCTGCATTCCCCGAGCACCGCCACCCGCAACCGCGAGTATGTGGCCCATGCCCCGGCCCTCTTTATCGGAGCCGCGCAGAAAGCCCTGGATGACTGCCCGGATCTGACGCCCGCGGACATCACCCACGTCATTACCGTCTCCTGCACCGGTTTTTACAACCCAGGACCGGATTACCAGATTGTGCGCGCGCTGGGCCTGAAGCCCAATACGGTGCGGCACCATCTGGGGTTCATGGGCTGTTATGCGGCTTTCCCTGCACTGCGTGCGGCTAAGGACTTTTGCCTCGCGGATCCGCAGGCGACGGTGCTGGTGGCCTGCGCGGAGCTGTGCACCCTGCATGTGCACAGCTCGAACGACCCGGACACCATCATGGGTTCTGCGCTCTTTGCCGACGGAGCCGCGGCGGCAATCGTCACCGCACGCGGCGACAGCGGGTTGAGCATGGACGCCTTTGAAACGGTGCTCACCCCGGTCGGCGAAGAGGCCATGGCGTGGAATATCGGGGATGAAGGATTTGAGATGGTGCTCGGGACCTATGTTCCGCACATCATTGATGAGCATATCAGCGGCGCCTTGGAACCGCTCTTCGCGAAGGCTTCCATCCCGGAGACAAGCTTTGCCCAGATCAAGCATTGGGGGATTCATCCCGGCGGACGAGCGATCCTGGACCGCGTCCAGAATCGCCTCGAACTCAGCGATACCCAATTAGCACCTGCCCGCAAGGTCTTGGCCGAATACGGAAATATGTCCAGTGCGACGGTCCTATTCGTGCTCAAGGAAATCATGGATGATCGGCAAGCCAACTCGGGCGAACGAGTCTGCGCCATGGCCTTCGGTCCCGGACTGACCGTGGAAACCGGGCTGTTCACCCTGCACGGGGAGCCTGAATGACGAGCCTGCGGCGCAGCATTGGAGTCGCAGAGGAAATGGATCGACCGGACTGCGACCCTAAGTTGCTACGCCGGACCTACGCGCAGTTTCCGCTGGTAAATCGGGTTGTCGCCGGATGGCGCGGAAACTATGTGCGGTTCATCCGCCCGTTGCTGCGCCGCCGGCCCGAAACAAGAATTCTGGATGTGGGCTGCGGAGGCGGTGACCTCGCAAAGAATCTGGCCCGCTGGGCGCTCGCCGATGGGCTTTCAACTCAGATCCTCGGCATAGATCCGGATCCGCGCGCCATCGACTATGCCCGGCAGGCTATGCGCCGGGCGGCGCTACCGGAGGGCGTGGTGCAATTCCGTGAGACTACCAGTGCGCTGCTCGCCGCTGCCGGGGAGCAGTTCGACGTGGTGCTCTCGAATCACCTGCTGCATCACCTGGAAGCGCGCGAATTGCAGCAGCTGCAGGTGGACACCGAATCGCTGTGCACCGGGATCGGCCTGCATAGCGATATTCGCCGCGCCCGAGCGGCGTTGCTGTTGTTCGGCACGGCTACGCTGCCGTTGGCCGGTACCTCGCTGATCCGCCGCGACGGGCTGGTCTCCATCCGGCGCAGCTACACGCCAGCGGAACTGGCTGCTTTGGCCAGGTCTGGCTGGGAGGTGCAAGCACAACGGACTTACCGCAATGTGCTGCTCTGGAAGTCAACCGGCAGTGGATGAGGTAGCGATCATCGGAGCCGGGCCGGTGGGATTGACCCTGGCGATCCTGTTGGCCCAACGAGGACGGAAAGCCACGGTATACGAGAAGCGCACCGAACTAGCCGGGCATTCACGGGCGATCGGCCTGCACCCACCGGCCCAGCGGATCCTTGAACTGGCGGGGCTCGGCCCGCGGGCGCAGGAAAGCGGAGTGCCGATCCGCCGCGGCATCGGAATGTCCGCGGGCCGCATCATCGGCACCATGGATTTCGCGGTGATCGGCGGGGACTACCCCTTCGTCTTGTCATTGCCCCAGCAGGTCACCGAGTCGCTGCTGCGCGAACGCCTGGCAGAGCTTGCCCCGGGGGCACTGGTCTCCGGGGCCGAGTTCTCCGGCCTTCTGGCGCAGTCGCCGGACGGGGTGGAATTCACCGCCGGCGGCACCGCGCACCGTGCCCGATGGCTGGTCGCGGCCGATGGAGTGAACTCTTCGGTGCGCAGGAGCCTAGGAGTTCCTTTTGCCGGGAAAGATCTGTCCGACACCTACCTGATGGGAGATTTTCCGGATACCACGCAGCTGCCCCATACCGCCGCCTTGTTTTTGCACCCGGCGGGGATTGTGGAATCTTTCCCCTTGCCGGGTTCTTTGCGGCGCTGGGTAGTGCGTGTGGACGGCCAGGACCGCGGCGGCTCGGCCGCCGAGGTGGTTGATGCGCTCTGCCATCGGGTGGGTTTTGTGCTCGACGCCGCGAGCTGCACCATGCACAGCCGCTTCACTACCGCCAACCGGCAGGTTGCCTCGATGGTCCATGGGCGGGTGGTCATGCTCGGGGATGCCGCGCACCAGATCAGTCCCATTGGGGGACAGGGGCTCAGCTTGGGATTTGCCGACGCGCTGGAGCTGGCAGCTCGGTTGGCTTCCCACGCATCCCTGGCCGGTTTCTCCGAAACCCGATTGCAGGCCGCGCGCAAGGCGGGATCGCGTGCGCAGCTGAATATGATGCTGGGCCGGCCCTTGCCGCGATGGCTGGCCCCGGCACGCGATGTCCTGATTTCACGCCTGGCATCGAGCCAACGAATCCATGACGGTGCCGCCCGCAGCTTTACGATGACCGCACGTGGAGTTCCGCGAAGTAGCTGATGCGCGGGAGGGTGCCGCTGATTCTCTCCTTGGGGAGGGCTCCGGAGCAGCAAGCACCATGCGTGCCCAAACTCACCGCCAACTTCCAGTGGATACGTGAAACAATAGGTAGTAATGACTTCCAGCGACTCCACCACACTTTCCGCCGTTGAACGCAAGGCCCTGCGCACCGAGCAGGCCGCTGCCCAGCGCGCCCAGCAGCTGCGCATCTCCAAGTCCCGAGCCGAGGCCGAGGGCCGCGCCCAGGTCGTGCCAACGGCCGAAGGATGGAAACAGGAGATGGGCGCCGATGGCCGTCCAGAACTGCAGTTCGCCACCAAGCGCCGCGTCGCCCAGCCGCCAACGCACCTGGCGGACCAGAGCCTTGCCGAACGCCAAGCGAAGCTGAAGGAACTAGGCCTTCCCGCCTTCCGCGCCAAGCAGCTTTCGACGCACTACTTCACGCACTACACCACCGACCCGGAGAAGATGAGCGATCTTCCCAAGGAGCGCCGTGCGGAACTGGCCGAGGCCATGTTCCCGAAGCTGCTCACCGAGGTCAAGCGACTGACCACCGATGACGGCAAGACCATCAAGTTCCTCTGGCGCCTGTTCGACGGTTCGCTGGTCGAGTCCGTGCTCATGCGCTACCCGGGCCGCATCACCCTATGCATCTCTTCGCAGTGCGGCTGCGGCATGAACTGCCCATTCTGCGCCACCGGACAGGCGGGGCTGACCCGCAACATGTCCACCGCGGAAATCCTGGACCAGATTGTCCAGGCGAACCGGGTGATCGCCGAAGGCGGCCTCGGTGGCCAGAAGCATCCGGACGAACGCGTGGGCAACATCGTGTTCATGGGCATGGGCGAGCCGCTGGCGAACTACAAGCGCGTGATGAACGCGGTGCACCGCATGGTTGCCGACGCCCCCGAAGGCCTGGGCATGAGCGCCCGCGGCATCACCATTTCCACCGTGGGTCTGGTGCCTGCCATCCGCAAGCTGACCGAAGAGAATGTGCCGGTCACCTTCGCGCTGTCGCTGCATGCCCCGGACGATGAGCTTCGCGATGAGCTGATCCCGGTGAACTCACGCTGGAAGGTCGACGAGGCGCTGGACGCCGCGTTTGACTACTATGTGAAGACCGGACGCCGCGTCTCCATCGAGTACGCGCTGATCAAGGACATGAACGACCATGAGTGGCGTGCCGAGCTGCTGGCGAAGAAGCTCAACGCCCGCGGTCGCGGCTGGGTCCATGTGAATCCGATTCCATTAAATCCGGTACCGGGCTCCATCTGGACCCGCAGCGAGAAGGACATCACCAGCAAGTTCGTGCGCCGCCTGGACAGCCTCGGCGTACCCACCACGCTGCGCGATACGCGCGGCAAAGAAATCGACGGCGCCTGCGGGCAGCTCGCAGCCGACGAAGACTAAACATCTGTGACTAGGGCCTTTGCTTCACGTGAAACACGTGGAGCAAGGGCCCTTTTCGCGTTTAGGGGTGCCGGCAATCTGGCGCGCGGCCTGTCCGGAGACGCTATTTCTGGGTTCGCCGGTCGGGGCGGGCTCCGCGAACACCGGCAGCCGCCAAGACACAGGCGCCGACTCAGCAAGAGCAACCGCGGCCAAACCGGTAGGGTTCAGATATGGCCGTTTCAGACCCACTCTTTTTAGACAAGACCAATCCCGAGTTGTGGAACTCCATGGGGAAGTTCTCCAACCAGCTTGCCAAGACCTACCGGGCAGCCGGCATCAGCGACCGGACAGCCGAACTGATCAACCTTCGGGTCTCGCAGATCAACGGCTGCGCCTACTGCCTCGACATGCACACGCGCAAGGCGCTGGAAGCCGGAGAGCGCATGCAGCGCATCGTCTTGCTCAGCACATGGGATGAATGCGGCGGACAGTTTGACGAGCTCGAATGCGCGGCCCTTGCCATCGCCGAGGCTGCCACGGATCTGCCCTGCCCGGAGGAACGCATCGCCGCCGTAGCTTCGGCACGACTGCTGCTCACCGATGAACAGGTTGCCGCGATCCAGTGGATCGCGATTTCGATGAACGCTTTTAATAGAATTTCCATCCTGTCCCGCCACCCGGTCAAGGAACGGGCGCTTGGAGCGGAGAACGCCCAGTGAAGGTATCTGCTCGCGGACAGGTGCCGCCCTTTGAAGTAATGCAGATTGTTGATTCGGTGGCCACCATGCGCACCGCCGGACATGATGTGATCTCGCTCTGCGTCGGCGAACCCGGTGGCGGGGCACCGGCCGCGGTTAATGAATTGGCTTCGAAGCTCCACGCCGAACATGCGGATTTCGGGTACACCTCAACCACTGGCTTAGCCGCAACAAGGCAGGCGCTAGCCGAGCACTACCGCCTGACCTACGGGATAGAGATTCCCGCGAGGAACTTCGTCATGACTGCAGGTTCCTCGGGCGCATTCCAGCTCGCGTTCTTGGCGGCCTTTGATCAGGGAGATATCGTCGCATTGGCGCGCCCTGGGTACCCGGCCTACGCAAATATTCTGCAAGCCCTTGGGCTGCAAGTTGTTGACCTGCCCACCGGACCCGAGCAGCGTTTCCAGCCGACGGTGGAACTTCTCGAGGCGGCGAAGGCGCAACACGGACGCCTCGACGGGCTGGTGATAGCTTCGCCGAATAACCCCACCGGCACCATGTTCAGCGCCGCGGAGCTTGAACGCCTTGCCTGCTGGTGCGAGGCCAATGGGGTGCGGCTGATCAGTGACGAGATCTATCACGGAATCGAGTTTGTTCCCGAACGCAGGGGCCATACCTCTTGGGAATACTCCCAGACCAGCATCGTCGTCTCGTCTTTTTCCAAATACTGGGGAATGACCGGCTGGCGTTTGGGCTGGATGATCGTCCCCGACGATATGCTCGCCGTGGTGGATGGCCTAGCTTCCAACCTTGCCCTTTGTGCGCCGGCGCCCGCGCAACGCGCCGTCCTGGCGGCCTTCGAACCAGCGAGTCTGGACGAAGCCGAGAGCCGGGTAGCCGAATTTGCGCGCACCCGTGAGTTGGTGCTCCGCAGCATGGAAAAGCTTGGCATCTCCCAGGCGGCCCCTGCCGATGGCGCGTTCTATCTCTACGGAAAACTGCGCCCGGCGGTGCTCGAAAAGTTTGGTTCGGCCTCTGGGTTCTGTGCCGCGGTCTTGGAAGAAACCCATGTGGCGCTCACCCCCGGCGGGGACTTTGACCCATTTGCGGGGCATCTCTATATTCGGCTTTCTTTCGCTGCGGGCTACCATCGTGTCGCCGAAGCGCTGGATCGAATCGATGCATTCCTGAAAAGGAATATTTAGCAAAGGGAGTTTATACACAGTTCGCCGTTGCGGGGCAACGCGTTGAACAAGCAGGCCCGAAGCTGGGATGAATCAATGTCCGCCGCCCAGCTTGGAGTCCACCATGCGCGATCTTCCGCTACCCGTTGAACACGAATGCCTTGCCTGCTACCTCTATCGGGTAGCCGAGGACGTCCCCTGCGAAGGTTCGCTTCGCATGCTCAAATATTACCGAGACCATGCGGCACCCCGAGCCACCGCGCTGGAACGCAAGATCAAGCTGCTGGGCGGATACTGCGATTGCGAGGTTCTCATGAACGCACTGCGGCCGGCTACCACCGAGGCGGTCAGAGCCATGGACCACGGGGCCGATTTGGTCTGCAAAGGGGTACGCCGCGGCTGTATTCAACCCTGCGAGCAGTGGTTGATACGCCGCGGCGTGCAATGGGCTGGCGGACAATTCCGCAGCCGGGGTGCTAAAAGCTCTTAGTCGTCGATTGCGTCAGACCGATTCGCTGCCTTCTTCTTGGACGCCATACGGGCCTTGAGAAGTTCCACGAAGATCGGGATGACCGAAATCAGCACGATCAAGATGAAGATGATGTCTACGTTCTCTTCGATCCAGCTAATCTGGCCCAACCAGTAACCCAGCAGGGTTACGCCGACACCCCAGAGCAGCGCGCCGACAAGATTGTAGAAAACGAAGGTCTTGTGGTTCATTTTGGCGACGCCGGCAATCACCGGCACGAAGGTACGAACCACCGGGACGAAGCGTGCAAGGATGACCGCGCGTCCACCGAATCTCTCGAAGAATTCGTGCGCACGTTCCACGTTCGCCTGGGAAAAGAAACGAGAATCGGGCTTTTTGAAGATCGCGGGGCCAGATTTCTTACCTATGATGTAGCCCGTTTGGTCTCCGGCGAAGGCGCAAACGAAGATCGCGAGGGCAAAAAGCCACAGCGAGATATCCAGAGTTCCCGAAGCAATCAACAGCCCCACGGTGAAGAGCATTGAATCCCCTGGCAGGAAGAACCCGACAAGCAATCCGGTCTCGGCAAAGACGATGCCGCACACCAGCAGCATGACCCATGGGCCTAAGGCTGGGTCGCGGAGGAAGACGTTGGGGTTCAACCAGTCGGGGAGAAACGCGGCTCCCATGGTTGGTGTCCCGAACTCGGTCATAAGCGAGAGGAAAGGAGAAAGATCTAGCACGGTAAAAGACTACGGGAAATCACTGGGAGTTTCCCTGCACGTTAATGCAGATCACAGACCGAAAGTGCGTGGAGAAACGCCGAAATTACATCCTGACAGGTGCTTACCGAACCTTTGCGCTAGCTGGCGCACAGGTGGAGTGTGGCGGCACAGCGCCAGAGCTTATCGGCAAGATCACAGCCAGCTCGTCCCTATGCTGGCACCGGGCGGGGCAATGTCTACCGAGGCGCCACCTCATTCGTCCGAGGTCAGGCGGGCGAGCATGACCCATGACAACCGTCATGGGCGGGACGTGACTTTCTACTCTGTGCACAGCACCGGAAATTTAGAAAAATAGTGAGTATGAAAACGCTGAACCGAACCGACGCTGTCACGCTGACGGGGCTTCACAAGACTTTCACGACACCCCGTACCAAGGTCGAAGCCGTTAAAGGCATCGATCTAACCATTCACACCGGACAAATCGTCGCCCTGCTGGGGCCGAACGGTGCAGGGAAGACCACCACCGTGGACATGATCCTCGGGCTGACCGCGCCAACCGCAGGAACTGCCCAGGTACTTGGCCTGGACCCGCACAAGGCGGTGTCCAGCGGCCGGGTCTCCGCAGTTTTGCAAACCGGCGGACTGCTTCGAGATATGACCGTCTACGAAACGATCAAGGTCATCGCGTCCATGCACCAAGTTCATGGACGAATCGACGAAGTCATGGAACGAACCGGACTAACCCCGATCGCCAAGCGCCGCGTCGGCAAATGCTCCGGTGGTGAACAGCAACGAATCAAATTCGCTCTCGCGCTCCTGCCCAACCCAGATGTGTTGATCCTGGATGAGCCCACTGCGGGGATGGATGTGATGGCTCGCCGCGAATTTTGGAACACCATGCGCAACGAAGCCATCGACGGGCGAACCATCATCTTCGCAACCCACTACCTCGAAGAGGCACAAAACTTCGCCGAACGCACCGTGCTGATCAGCCGCGGCACGGTGGTCGCAGACGGCGCAACAGAGCAATTACGGCAGATGATCTCCGGACGCAAGGTAGTCGCGACCATGCCGGACGCGCGAAGCATCGACCAGCTCATGAGCGAAGAAGCCAAGCCCGAGATCGAAGAGCGGTCAGGGATGCGGGTGACCTTTCGCTGCCAGGACTCGGACGGGCTGGCACGTGAACTTCTGACTCGGTATGGCGCCTATGATCTGGAGATCTCCGCGCCAAGCCTCGAAGACGCTTTTGTTCAGTTGACGGAGGACGCATCATGAATCCCACATATGTCGGTGTCGAGTTCACCCGACACATTCGAGATGGCTACAACCTGTTCTTCTCCCTGCTGATGCCTTCGGCAATGTACCTGCTCTTCGGCAATATCCCCAGCTACGGCGAGGAGGTCCTCGGACTGGGAAACGTGAAGTTCTACATCATGGCGTCCATGGCAGCCTACGGGGCCGCGATCTCGACGGTTGCCATCGCCGGCACCGTTGCTACCGAATCCATGCAGGGCTGGGGGCGGCAGATCGCCTTGACAAGAATGTCGCCGGCAACCTTCGTCTCCTCGAAGATGTTCGTGGCGACCACCATCGCGGCAATCTCCGCAGCCCTGGTCTACGCACTGGGTGCCGCAACGGGCGCCACCACCACCGAATGGTGGCTGTGGATCGCCGCCTTCGGCATCACGATGGTCGGTTCGCTGATGTTCGCTTGCTACGGCATCGGCGTTGGCATGCTCTTCAAATCCGAATCCGCGCTGGGCCTGGCCTCGGGGCTGATGGTGTTCTTCGCCTTCTTCGGCAACGTGTTCATGCCGCTGAGCGGCATGATGCTGGATATCGCCCGTTTTACCCCGATGTACGGGTATGTCGCGCTGGTACGTTTCCTGCAACTGCAAGATGTTCCAGCAGAAACCGGGTTCGCTCCCGATGCATTGTGGATCCCAGTGACTAATGTGGTGCTATGGGCAGCGTTTTTCGCAATCTTCGCCCTGATCGCAACGCGAAAGGCACGGGCACGACAGTGACCGAACGTAGTCAGGCACAGGCCGATGTAGACCGGTTCTGGAGCAGATTTGGCTGGTGGGTTTCGGGAGTGTGGATTATTTTCCTCATCTACCCGACGCTCACCCTGCTCCAGGAGGACTTCCCGGTGGCACTGCGGGTCATTGGACTGAGCCTGATTCTCGTGTACGCGGCCGCTTACCTTCGCGGCTACGGACGGTTCTCCTGGACGGTGGGCCACGGCGGCAGCAGCTCTTTCGAGGCCTATGCCTATTTCGGCACCATGGCAGCGATCATGTTTGCAAGTATTCCGATCCTGCACGATGGCGCGTTGGGGTTGCTGCCCTTTCTGACCTCATATTCGGCTTTTCTGCTCAAGCGCAAGGTCATGTACGTGACCTACGCGGTGGCACTGATCCTGAGCTTCGGCCTTCCGTTGGCTTACGGAGTGTTCTTGCAACAGCTCTTCCTCACCGGGTTGAACGTGATGCTCATGGTCATTTACTTCGTCACCTCCGGGACGATCCGCAGGGCCGTAGCGGCAGACATGATCAAGGATGAATTCCTGGTCCTTAGCGAGCAAGAACGAATGGCTCGCGACGTGCATGACGGGGTAGGCCATTCGCTGACCGCGCTGAACCTCAAGGCGCAGCTGGCCCTGCGGCTGCTGGACGAAGGCGAAGTCCAGAAAGCTCGAAGCGAGGTTGAACAGCTCAGCGAGCTGGCGCTCATGGCGCTCGATTCGGTGCGCACCACCGTGCATGGAATGGCCCGGGCCGATCTCGAAGGGGAACTTCAGGCCTTGGCGTGCGTGTGCGCCGACAGCGGCATCGAATTTAACGTCGTGGGCCGGGCGGAAGCCATCCCGCACGAACTGCGTTCGCACGTTTCGTGGATCGTGCGGGAATCGCTGACCAATGTGTTGCGCCATGCGCACGCCAGCGGGGTCTGGGTTAGCCTCTCGGAGCAAATGCTCAGTATCGATGATGACGGAGATGGCCTGCAGAATGCCAAGGAAGGCCATGGGCTACGCGGCATGCGTGAACGAGCCCGGCTTTTCGGAGCCAGCTGTACAGTGGGGGAGTCGAAGCTCGGCGGAACCAGCATTCGAATCGACTTCGGAACCACAGGAGTACATTCATGATCAAGGTGTTGATTGCCGATGACCAGCACCTGGTCCGCGGTGCGCTGGTGGCGCTGCTGAACATGGAACGCGACCTTGAAGTGGTTGCCGAATGCTCCGACGGGGACGAGGTGCTGGACGCGGTGGCCGCGCACGCCCCGGACGTGGTGCTGCTCGATGTACAGATGCCGCGCATGGATGGACTCACGGCCGCCGGCCTGGTTCGCGCGAAGCATCCGCAGGTCAAGGTGCTGATCGTGACCACCTTCGACCGTCCGGGATATTTCAGGCAGGCATTCGAGGTCGGAGCCCATGGCTTCCTTGTCAAGGACGCCTCGCCCGCCGAATTAGCCGACGCGGTGCGCCGGGTGCAGGCCGGAGGCAAGGTCATCGACCCGCAGCTTGCCATGCTGTCGGTTGAATCCGCGAGCAACCCGCTGACCGATCGGGAACGCGAGGTCCTGGGGCTCGCGGCGGCCGGGAGCCCGGTCTCCAGGATTGCCCAGGAAATACATCTGTCGGTCGGTACCGTGCGCAACCACCTGTCGAATGCGATCGGCAAGACCGACGGGTCGAATCGGATCGAGGCCGCACGCATTGCCCAGGAACGCGGTTGGATCTAGCGGGTTGCGAAGTGCGTGATCAGGCCGATGACCCAGATGGATGTGGCCAGCAGGACGCAGCCGAACTCTACAATGATTCCGATGCCCATGGCCTTCAAAGTCGCCCAGGAAGAGGCCAAGGCGCCACCGAACTTGCGGTGACGAGCGGCCTCGCCGAGGAATAGCCCCACCGCGAAGCCGAGGAACAGGCCCACCACCGGAATGAGGATGGCGCCGGCGATCGCACCGTGCAACCCCCAGAAGATCGATCCTTTGGGGATCTGATGCTGTTTGAGCTTGCGTCCGGTCAGTACCGCGGACGCCGACCAGCCTAAGGCGGCGATCAGCATGCCGAGCCCCGCCGCCCACCAGGAAGCGCCGGATCCCAGTAGCCAGCCCCATCCGAGAAGCGTCAAAATAGTGAGCAAGGAGCCGGGAAGTACCGGAATGATGGTTCCCAAGGCAGAAACGATCAGCAGTAATCCGGCAATAATGGTGTAAATAATCTGTGCATCCACACCCTTAGTGTGGCACGGTGAGCTTGAGAATAACTTTTGGGCGCGTGCAGGATTTTTGAGGTGTTTGATGAGTCAGCAACAGCAGGGCCGCATCGGTGTCGAGATCAGCAACAACGTAGCCACGGTGAGCCTGGATAATTCGAAGCAGCACAACGCGCTGACCAAAGACATGTGTCTGCAACTCGTCGGCGCGTTTGCAGGGCTCTCTGCAAATCCCGAGGTCGCTGCCATCGTGGTGACCGGGGCCGGAACGAACTTCAGTGCCGGCATCGCCATCGATCAAATGAATCTGGTGCTCTTTGACAAGCCCAGCGGAGACGGACTGGTTAACCACTTTGATCTGGTGGACCATGCGATTACCAGTTGCCCCAAACCGACCATCGCGGTGGTGCGCGGCAATTGCTTCGGAGGGGCATGGCAGCTGGCGGCCGCTTGCGACGTCCAACTGGCGGCGGACAATACCCGTCTGGCTATTACCCCGGCCAAGGTGGGGTTGGTGTTTCCCCGGCCTGGCATCGAACGCCTGGTGCAAACGGTAGGCCGGAGCCGCGCAAAATACCTGCTGTTCAGCGGCGCCGGAATCAGCATGCAGGAAGCCTCCGATTGGGGCTTGTTTACCCGGGTTGTCCCAGAAGAAAAACTGGAAGGCGAGGCGGCGACCCTGATCTTCCAAATGTCAGCCAATTCGAACTTTTCGATTCAGCACACCAAGGAAGCCATCTCACTGACCGGTGAAGGAAAACCGGATCCATTGCTTGATGCCTACTGGGAGGAGCTGTGGAGGGACAACGCGCACAGCGCGGATCTCAAGGAAGGCCGAGCGGCTTTTGCCGCCAAACGCCGCCCAGAATTCAACTGGCGCTTCGAGGGGACCAACTAGCGGCGCAACTCGCTGCTGGAAGCGTGCGCCCGTAGCTAGCCGCTGTGCTTGGCTACCAGCTCGCGTTTGAGAATCTTCCCGCTGGGGCCGAGCGGGAATTCTTTCACGATCTCAATGTGCCTTGGGTACTTGTAGGCAGCGATCTGTTCGCTGACCCATTGGCCGATACTTTCCGGGTTCAGGGTCGACCCGGGTTCCAGCGTGATCGAGGCCGCGACTTCCTGTCCGTGCTTTGCATGTGGAATGCCGTACACGGCCGCGTTGGAGATCTCCGGATGGCTGACCAGCACTTCCTCCACCTCGCGTGGGTATACGTTGTACCCGTTGCGCAGCACCATATCCTTGGTGCGGTCCATGATGCGCAGATAGTCTTCTGCATCTTTCGTGCCTAGGTCTCCGGTGCGGAACCACCCATCCACGACGGCCTCGGCGGTCGCATCCGGGCGGTTGAGATATCCGGAGAACAGGTTGTGTCCGCGGATCACCAGCTCTCCCAGCTCTCCGCGGGGAAGCAAACGGATTTCGTTCGGATAGGCAGGGTCGGCGATTTCCACTTCGACTCCCCAGATGGGGGTGCCGATAGTTCCGGGGCGAGGCTCGCGCCCCAAATGGTTGAAGGTGGCGGCCGGTGAGGTTTCGGTCAGTCCGTACGCCTCATGGATTCGAGCTCCGAAACGCGCCTCGAAGGCGTTCAGGACCGCTACCGGCAGCGACGCACCGCCGGAGACCGCATAGCGTAGCTTGGTTGGTTTATCGCTGCGTTGCTTGCCGGCTTCCAACAGTGCGACGTACATGGTGGGGACGCCAAAGAACAAGTCGATTTCCTGGTCCAAGACTAGGTCCAGGGCATCTTTCGCGGTGAATTTCGGAAGCAATACGAGTTCGGCACCGGCGCGGAATCCGGTGTTGAGCACGGCCGTTTGGCCGAAGGTATGGAACAGCGGCAAGCCGCCGAAGAGCTTATCGCCGGGGCGCATATCGATGGTTCCCAACAACAATGTGCTGGTCTGTTCGATTAACGCTAGATGGGTGCCGAGGGCGCCCTTGGGCGTGCCGGTGGTACCGGAGGTGTAGAGGATCGTGGCGATATTCTCCGGATGCTGTGGCTCATAGGTCCTGATGGGATCCGCGCTCGCCGCGCGGTCTTCCAAGCGGTCGGTTTCCAACTCCGGCGGTGCCAAGACGCTGAGGACTTTGGCGCCGGCCAGTTCGGCTCCAGCTGCGCCTTCGCCTAGCAGGGGAGCGGCACAAATCAGCAGCTTGGCCGCGGAATCTTCGAGTACGTAGGCGATCTCCTGCTTCTTCAGCAACGCGTGGATGGGCACTGCAATAGCTCCCAAGGAAAGGATCGCGTAGTACACCCGGGCGAAGTCGGTGACATTGGGAATGAGCACCGCCACGCGGTCTTCCTGTTGGATTCCGAGATCGCGCAAGGCTCCAGCATAGGCGCGGGTCTCATCCCAAAGCTGGCTGTAAGTGGTGCTTTGGCCGCTCATGGTGATCGCGTTCTGATCGCCATAGCGCGCGGCGCTTTCGGCCAAGACGGCCGCCACCGACATGGTCAGGTTTGAGTTCGAACGCATCACGCAGGGCTCCTAGGATCAACAGCTAAAACTTAGTGAGGTGGATCACTCTACAAGCCTAGTGGAACTTCGTGTCAAATCAAGGTACTACGTTTCATTTTACGTTTTCCACTTTCTTAGAGAGGTCTTGAGCTCTGCTGGTCGTAGCCATTGAATAGACTGCACGGTCGTTTTAGACTCAGCGTGTCATCACTGACAACTCGCAATCTAAGGGAGCACCATGTCGACGCCAGAATTTCCACCGGGATCTCCGTGTTGGATCGATTTATTGACCAAGGACATCGAGGCTGCCAAAACCTTCTATTCGCAACTCTTTGGATGGAGCTATGTCGTGGGGGATGAGGAAACCTACGGTGGCTACACCACGGCCGCCATCGACGGGCTCCCTGTCGCGGGGCTTATGAAAAACGATCCGGACAATGGCTTCCCGGACGTATGGAGCACTTACCTGCGTGTTGCGGACATCGACGCGGCGGTAGACCAAGTCCAAGCGCATCAGGGGCATGTCTACATGCCGCCTATGGAAGTGCCCGAACAGGGGAAAATGGCGATGATTGGCGACCCCTCGGGCCTCGGAGTGGGACTCTGGCAGGCCGGCGGCCATCCCGGCTATCAGAAGATGGGGGAGCAAGGCACCCCGGTGTGGCATGAGCTGCACACCACCAAATTCGAAACCTCAACAAAGTTCTATCGCGAAGCGCTGGATTGGGATCTGGAGGTGATGAGCGACAGCGACGAGTTCCGCTATCAGACGCTCGGCGCCGGAAGAGATGCAAAGGCCGGCGTGATGGACATCGCGCATTTCGAGGACCCGAAGCTCGCCGGTTGGAAGGTGTATTTTGCGGTGGAGGACACCGATCAAACGGTGGCCGAGGCCATTGCCGCGGGCGGTGCGGAAGTCAGCCCGGCCATGGACTCGGACTTCGGCAGGCTCGCGGTCATCGCGGATCCCACCGGTGCCGAGTTCTATGTCATCCAGGCCAACGGCTAAGGGCGGACCGATTGCTCCGGATGCGGTGAAAATTTTCTTGCTGATTGCGTATCCATCCAACGAATCGCTTCATGGCGTGTGGAAATGGTGCGATTTGGCGAGTCGTTCCACGTAAGCTCGGGTACATGCAACAACGACTTCTTGGACGCACCAACCGCACCGTTTCCGTCATTGGCCTGGGCACCTGGCAGCTGGGCGCCGACTGGGGAGCGGTGGACGAAGCCGAAGCTCAATCGGTGCTCGACGCCGCCTACGCCGAGGGCGTCAGCTTCTTCGACACCGCAGATGTCTACGGGGACGGACGCAGCGAGCAACTCATCGGCCGCTGGCTGCGGGCCAACCCGCAGGCCGAAGTCACGGTGGCCACGAAGATGGGCCGCCGCGTGGAGCAGGTGCCCGAAGCCTATAACCTGGAAGCCTTTCGCGCGTGGAACGATCGTTCCCGCGCCAACCTGGGGGTGGAAACCCTCGACCTGGTGCAGCTGCATTGCCCGCCTACGCCGGTGTACTCCACCGATGCGGTCTACGATGCGCTGGACACCATGGTGGCCGAGGGGCGGATGCGCTCCTACGGGGTCTCGGTGGAGACAGTTGATGAAGCGTTGAGCGCTATCGCCCGTCCGAATATCGCCACCGTGCAGATCATCGTTAATGCCTTCAGGCACAAACCGCTGGAGCAGGTGCTGCCCGCGGCCCGCAAAGCAGGAGTCGGCATCATTGCCCGCGTCCCGCTGGCCAGCGGGCTGCTGACCAACCGCTACACGCCGCAGACGAAGTTCGCCGCCGATGACCACCGCAACTTCAACCGCGACGGCTCGGCCTTCGACGTGGGCGAGACCTTCTCCGGGGTTGACTACACCACCGGGCTGCAAGTCGCCGAGCAGTTCGCGCAGCTGGCCGCCGCCGAGGCGCCGCAGGCGACCAGCGCCCAAGTAGCCCTGGCTTGGCTGGCCGCCCAAGAAGGCATCAGCTCCATCATCCCCGGGGCCCGCAATGCGGACCAGGCCCGGGCCAATGCCGCCGCCGGGTCGCTGCAGCTCTCTGAGGGCTTCAACGCCGCGGTGCGCGAACTGTACGACACGAAGCTGCGCGCGCAGATCCACCCACGCTGGTAGCCGCCTAGCTCGGTGCCCCGATGCCGATCGTGGCACCGAGGCGCACCGGCTCGGCCGGGCGGTGCTGCCCGCGTTCGGGAATATAGCTGAGCTCCTCGTCCTTCTGGTCCGGGGCATTGACGAAGGAGCGGAAGCGGCGCAGCTTCTCCGGATCCGCGAGCGTGGCCGCCCATTCGTCCTGGTAGTTGCCCACATGCGTTTCCATCGCGGCTTCAAGCTCCGCGCCCAGGCCCAGCGAGTCCTCGACCACCACGGCCTTGACGTGCTCGATGCCGCCGTCCAGATCCTGCATCCAATGCGCGGTGCGCTGCAGCCGGTCCGCGGTGCGGATGTAGTACATCAGATAGCGGTCGATGTAGCGCAGCAGCGTGGCATCGTCGAGTCCACCGGCCAGCAGCTGGGCGTGTGCGGGGTTCGCTCCGCCGTTGCCGCCCACATACAGGTTCCAGCCCTCGGCGGTGGCGATCACCCCGACGTCCTTGGCCCTGGCCTCGGCGCATTCGCGCGCACAGCCCGAGACGCCCATCTTGAACTTGTGCGGGGCGCGCAGCCCGCGGTAGCGCAGCTCCATCTCGATGCCCATGGCCACAGAGTCCAGCATGCCGTAGCGGCACCAGGAGGAGCCGACGCAGGTTTTCACATTGCGCAGCGACTTGCCGTAGGCCTGGCCGGACTCGAATCCGGCGTCCACCAGCTCCTTCCAGATCTCCGGCAGCTGTTCCAGCCGGGCGCCGAACATGTCGATGCGCAGCCCGCCGGTGAGCTTGGTGTACAGGTTGTACTTCGCCGCCACGGCGGCGATGACGCCGAGCTTTTCCGGGGTGATTTCCCCGCCCGGGATGCGCGGGACCACCGAATAGGTGCCGTCCTTCTGCATATTGGCCATCACCCGGTCGTTGGTGTCCTGCGCGCCGGCCAGTCCCGCTTCCATCGGGTGGCCCGAGGTCTGGGAGGCGAGCACCGAGGCGATGACCGGTTTGCAGATGTCGCAGCCCGCACCTTTCCCGAAGCGCTCCATGATCTGCGGGTAGCTGGTCAGCCCGGCCAGGCGCACGGCCTCGAAGAGCTGGGCGCGGGACAGCTCGAAGTGCTCGCACATCGCCGCGGAGACCTCGGCGCCGTTCTTGAGCATCTCGGCTTCCATCAGCTTCTTGAGCATCGGCACGCAGGAACCGCACTGGGTGCCGGCGCGGGTGCAGCCCTTGAGCTCGGAAAGCTTGGTGACCGGCTCGCTGCCTTCGCAGCTTCCGCAGCCGCCCACGGCGTCGCGGATCGACCCGGCGCTGACATTGTTGCAGGAGCAGAGCACCGCGTCATCGGGTAGCTCGCCCTGCGGCGCCTCGCCGCCCAGCGCGCTGAGGTAGGCACCTGGTTCGCCGGGCAGCTCGCGGCCCAGCAGCGGGCGCAGCGACTGGTAGGGGGTGGCGTCGCCGACGAAAATGCCGCCGAGCAGCACCTTGGCATCGGAAGAGACCACGACCTTCTGGTAGAGCCCGCGCGGAGCATCAGCATAGACGACCTCCAGCGCGCCTTCGGTGCGGGCGAAGCCGTCGCCGAAGCTTGCCACGTCCACCCCGGAGAGCTTGAGTTTGGTGGCGGTATCGAAGCCGGCGAACTCGGCGGTTCCGCCCTGCAGCCTTTCGGCCACGACCTCGGCCATGGCGTTGGCCGGCGCCACCAGGCCGATGCACAGCCCCTCGAAGTTCGCGACCTCGCCGATGGCGTAGACGTTCGGGATCGCGGTGGCGCAGCCGGCGTCGATCTCGATGCCGCCGCGCGGGCCGATGCCGAAGCGCGGCTGGCTGCTTTCCGAAGCATCGAGCGCCGCGTTGTAGTTGCGGGCAATTTCATCGCGGGGCCGCACCCCGATGGACACGATGACCATATCCGCGTCGATGGTGCGCTCGTCGGCCATCAGCACCCCGCAGACCAGCCCGGTTTCGGCGCAAGCGAGAATCTCTTTCGGAAAGACTCCGCCGTGCACGGTGAATCCGGTGTCGGCGATGAGCCGTCCCATGGCCTGGCCGGCGCCTTCGTCGAGCTGGGTGCCCATCAGCCATTTGCCGCCGTCGATCACCACCGCTTCGGCGCCCAGCGCCTGCGCGCCGGCTGCGGCCTCCAGGCCGAGCAGGCCGCCACCGATGGTGGCCACCACCGGGGCGCGGCCCAGGGATTCGGTGAGCTCGCGGACCTGCTCGGCAATGGCCCAGACGTCCTCCAGGGTGCGGTAGACGTGGGTGTGCTCGGCTCCCGGAATCGGGAGAGTGGCGGCATTCGAACCGGTGGCCAGGACCAGCTGGTCGTACTCGAAGCTGCGCCCGTCGGCGGTGCGCACGGTTTGCTTGATGCTGTCCAGCTCGGTGACCGCTGCACCGGTTTCGAGGGTGACATGAGCGCGTTCCCAAAGCTCAACCTCACCGAGGGTCAGGTCGACTCCGGGGTTGGTCAATGCCTGGGAGAGGGCCACCCGGTCGTAGGGAATGTGTGTTTCTTCGGTGAGCACGGTGATGTGCAGGTCGCTTGGCTCGCGGTTTGAAATGGCCTGCGTGAAGCGGTGCGCGGCGGGGCCACCGCCAACCACCACAATGCGGCGGGATCCATGTGCTGTGCCCATGATGAAACTCGACTTTCGCTCGAAAAGATCAGTGCTCGTTGGTGAATGATCCCAGCTTAGAAAGTTAGTTTTGCGCCGCAATTACCCTTATGTTTCGGGGGCCACAATTTTCTCCACCACCCAAAAAATAGCCGGTGAGAAGCGCGAAATATGTTGGAATCAAAACTGGTGCTCCGCACGGCGTTTCCTCGAAGAGTCGCGTAAAGATCCTTGATATTCCGGGAGGGATCGGGGGCTCACCTTGGTTGCGCTACGCGGTGAAGCAGGCTTTACCGAGGCGGAACAGCAGTACGCACGGCGCGAAACATTGGAGTTCTAAGCTCGAACTATCGAAGGCACCCAGTTGAAAGGAGCGCAGTGATGAGCGCTGTAGTCGAAGAGTATGTATTAGACATTCCAACCAACCTCGCGTCGGTCTGCCGACCGGAGGACCTGGAACCAGGGTGGGGAGAAAGCGCCCTGCTCGATGGCCGGCAAATCGCGTTGTTCCGCACCGAATCCGGGGACTTCTTCGCGGCCTCGCATCACTGCCCGAACAGCGGCGCGAAGGTGATGGCTCGCGGGATTCTCGGCGATACCATCATTGACGGCCAGCGCGTGCCGACGGTCGCCTGCCCGCTGCACAAGGAAATCTATCGATTGGATTCCGGGCAGTGCCTCAGCGCCGAGGAGACGCCGCTTCCGGTGTATCACCTGGTCGAACACGAAGGCCAGCTGTGGACGGGAGCACAGCGATGAGCGGCAACACGGAAGCTTCAGCCAGTATTGAACACGCAGCTTGGCAGGGCTGGCTCGAGACTGTCCCGGAATCGGGGATAGCAACTGCCACACCGATAATGGAGAAGGCGGCATAGCCGCCGGCAAGCCGTTGCCGAGGTCAGGAAACTGACCTCGGCAACGGCTTTTAAAGCTCCATCTAGTAGCAGTGCCCCTGAGCTTGGAGCATTCAGCGAATCAATCCGAAGGCGCAGAGCCCTCCTGCGGCCCGGGGAATCCGCGCTAGTGGCCAGCTCGGATCACGTCGGTTCGGGGAACTCGATCCTTTGGTTCTGTGGACGTTCGATCCGGCAATCTGCGCTGTAGCCTCGATGCGCCACGGTCGGTTCGCTGCCGCCTGTGCAAGTCGCTGTCCAAGATGGTGGAAACTTTCAGAGGGTCTTTGCCTTCGATGCGCGTACTTATCGAGTCGCAGCAAGGCGGACTAAGCTTGGCGGTATAAGCAAAGCTAAGGAAGCGGACCTTCATGGTGAAACCACCGCGAAGGGAAAGCCTCACCACCTCGTGACCGCATCGAATGCAGGTGGAGCGAATGAGTGAAGATCTTGCCAAACTGGTTGACCGCGGTGACATCGTTGCGGCCGTTCGCGCAGCTCAAGGATTAACACCGGAGCGTGTTAGGCCGCTGCTATTCGGCGGCGGTTTCATGAAAGATTCGAAACCTTACGCTGAGTTCATTTCTCGTTGGTATCAGTCTTTGTCGAGTGCTAATCTCGCGCCGGAAATTTTCAAGTCAAGTGAGACCACTAAGTCTTAGGCCAACATCTTTTCTCCTTCTTCCTGCTTGATCGGTTCGTTAATCCAAGCCGCTTCAGGCAGCAACATTTTCTTCGGGAGCCGGTTCTTTCCAAACCGTTCAGGATGCTCCGCCCATGCCTTTTCCAACGCCGCTAGGCGTTGGTCATCCACGTGCCCAGTCATCCCGAAATGCACGTCGGCAGGAGTATGAAAACCCAATCCTGATTGGCGATGCTCAGTGTTATACGCATGAACAAACCGGCCCATAAAATCCCTGGCGTGCTCCAAGGAACCGAACCGCTCAGGAAATACCGGCATATACTTCAAAGTCTTAAACCACGACTCTGAGTTATCCCGAATTCGGGATAACTCAGAGTCGCTTTTCAAGACCATGAAGTATGGGCCTACGTTCCCCGAACGGTTCGCATCGCTAGGGGGTGCAAGGGAGTTCAGGAACGAATTCGTTCAGTGGTACAACCATGCTCATCAGCATTCGGGTATTGGTCTGCATACGCCTGCAAACGTTCACTACGGGCTGGCTGACGCGGTGGCTGCGAAGCGTTCGCAGGCCCTGGCTGCGGCTCGTGCAAGGCATCCTGAACGGTTTAGTACCTCTAATGATCCGAGACTCCTCGCGCTGCCGGAAGCTGCATGGATCAACAACCCGCAGGACCGGCTAGCTCAGGCTGCTTGAGAGCTAATTAAACTCGTGTTGGTACCGTTTGACTTGAAAAATTCCGAGGCCGGTTTCTCGTGAAGGTTTGTGTGCGAACTTTCCATCTGAGATGTGATGGTTGTTGGCATCGATAACCGGCGTGATGGGCTCCTTGGTGACATTACGTGTTCGTTCTTGTGGTCTTCGGGTGCGGTCAGTGCGCTCGGCGGCGAAACATGAGCAACCCCAAATAATCACTACGACGACCGAGCCGCCGAACGTTTGCAGCCAAGTCCTCAGCGACCAGAAGCGATTAATATCCACATCAAGAATCAGCGATCCAAGCTAACCATCAGCGATGGCGTCGACAACACCCAGTACAAGGGTGTCAAGTAGCTCTCCGATCAGAAAGGCCAGTACCGATTCGGTACTGGCCTTCTTTCATCACTGCGGGTTAGAACTCGCGGCTCTGTTCTTTCGCTTAACCATCCACGCCATGGCTATGATGGCCGCACCAGCGAGAGCGAGCACTGGCGATCCCCAAAGCGCGAAGCTCTCAAAAGCAGTGTTTTCTCCACTGCCGCCAGCCTCTAGCCGTTGGATCTCGGCTGGGGTGAGAACTGCCATGTTATACCAAGTGAATAGAACGACCCCGATGATCAAAAGCAAGGAACCAATAATTAGGCCCCACACATTTCGCTGACTTTTACGCATGTTACTTACTTTCTATAAAGGGTTGCACAGAGCCCGAAGCATCCGTGCGTAGCTCACTTTCGGACGCCAAGTATCCAGATTCCAACTCTTTTTGAGCGGGTCCCTAAGACGAACCGCGTCAATATGGCAGTACAGCTGATCTCGCATCGACGCAGTTTCTTCACGAGTACCAGGGGTTTTCGAGTTCATCTCATAATAGAACGCCTTACGAATTGATCCGTACAAGGCAGGTCCGAACAAAAGCCAAACGTTGGCTCTGCCCCACTGCGTCGGGTAAACCTCCAAAGTGTAGCCCTTGTACTTCTTGTTATAGGCCGTCCAGGAAGTCTTTGCGATCAAAGCCTTGCCGACCCATGGATCAGCTACAACCGGGTAGACTACTGATTCATTCCGGTCGACGATTTGTGTGAACGAATGCCCATCAATTATGTACCGTGTGGAGATTTCGCGACCAGAAGCATCCCGGGCCCAGGGAACAGCTACACCGCCGATGAATACGCCCTCATCGATCACGGCGATCGCACCGTCTTCTTGCAGCTCGAGCTTCGCCTGTATAGGTAGATCCAGCTTATAAGTGAACTCGTGTGGGCTTTCCTTAGCGCTCAGCACTGTGTTGATTCGCACTGAACTCGCTTCAATTGGCTCCACTACGACATCAACCCCGTCTCCGCCGAATACAGCCGTTCCTGAGTTGAGCGTCTTTCCGCGCTTCGACACACCGGCTTGCTGAGGTAGAGAGATGCCGATCGAAGATTCTGTACCTTCGGCACTGTCCGTCTGGATCTCGATGAGCTCATCTCGCATGAGAGGAATCGACAAAGAGTCACCTGAGGTGTCAGAACTCAGGGTGATTTCATCACGTAGTACTTGTGCATCTGTTTCCGGCGCAGGCAGCTCGTCAGGGGTGGCTGCTTTAACCGCTTTTGCAACTTGCTCGGAAGGGTTTTCTGCAGCGTACGCGACAGAGGGGAAAAGAAGTGCAGAAACTACTGCACCCGCAATTCCTGCAGTAACCAGTCGTTTTCCCATAATTTGCCTTATCTAGGGTGAGAAGCTGAAATTAACTGCGACCAATTTATCAAACAGAATTTTGATAATCAAAGAATCGTCCTAGCGCAACAGATTTGAGAACATAATTACGTCATAGGTAGTTGGAATTTACATCTTATGTAGTATTGGAGAGCCGGCAGCGTTCCGAGGAATAGAAACGATCACTGACCTCACTATTGGGATGAGTCGCTTGTTCTTTAGGCATGCAGCAAAACTTATTAGGCATACGCCTGACTGTTCTGTCCTAAATTGGGCATGGCCGCGTCAGAAGAAGTTAATGACCTTGGCTAGCCGGGCGCAGAGGCCGGTGGTTGGTTCGCACAGGCATACCTCACTGAGATCGCCGATGTAGAGAATGCCGAATACATAGGTGCAGAAATGTCCACCGAATCTAAGCGGCAAGTCATTTGCTACCTTGCGCAGTCCATTGACAGTACGGACATTTCCACCTGGGCAACGAGTCCGGAAGAGCCGTTGGACAAGGGGCAATTGAATAACTGGCAGAAGATTGCTCGGAAACTTCGAGAAGTTTCCACGCTGTAGTGATGCGAGATCAAATTCGACTGACGGATTTCGCGAGGCCCACCCAAGCTCGTCGGCGAAGGCAAGGGATCTTTCAACCGCTCAGCCGGTATCCGGTTTCGGATCAGGCGGTCTTCACGCCGGAACTGGCGTCTTGAGCAGCGCTTCGATCACCGCGCGGCAGCCGCCGCAACCGGTGCCTGCCCGGCAGGACTCGCCCACTTCGGCCACCGTGGCGCACCCTGCCTCCACCGCATGGGCCACCTGGCCGTGGGTGGCTCCGGAGCAACGGCAGAGCTGGTCATCCGGTCCCGGTGCCCCCGCAGGTTCCAGCATTCCGGGATCATCAAGCCGCAGCAGCGTCGAACGGTCCGCGGGCAGCGTGCTGCCGCGTTCGTAGCTGAGCACCAATTCCGCGCTGGTTCGCGGCAGCCCCATGGCGAGGAATCCGGTGAGAACCCCTGCCTGCGACACCATTTTCAGGTACTTGCCCTCTGCCGGATCGGCGAAGACGGTGACCTGGCTGCCGGACTCGTCCCAAAGCCCGGCGGAGATGTCTCCGCCCGCGGCCACTTCAAGTCCTTGGCCCTTGAGCATCAGGACATCCGAGGATTCCAGGGACGGAGGTGCGAGGCTGATCGGATCGTGCAGGCTTGGATCGGCCGGTCCCGGAGCCGGGGTGCTGAGCATATATTGGGCCAACCAGCCTGCTTGGGCCCAACCAGGGGCGAGCAGGCCCACCGGCGCTTGGCCGGCGACCTCGGCGCAGTCGCCGATGGCGAAGATGCGATGTTCGATGTCCGCGGCGAGATATTCGTTGGTCTTGATTCCGCGGTTGACCGCTAGCCCGCAGCTGGAGGCCAGCTCGGTGCGCGCACGCACTCCGGTGGACAGCACCAGGGCTGCTCCTTCGATGACGCCGTGGGTTTGCGTGACCAGTCCGGTGAATCCGGTTTCATCCTTCTGGATTCCGGTGGCGCGAGCCTCGGAGATCACCTCGACACCGGCGGCGCGCAGGCTGCGGATCAGCAATGTGCCGCCGTCGGCATCCACCACCCTTCCCAAGGGGGCCGGCCCGTGGTGGATCAGCACCGGCCGATGCCCGGCTTCGGCCATGGCCAGCGCCGCTTCGATGCCCAGGACTCCGCCGCCGAGCACCAGCACCCGGCCGTTGCCCTGCAGAACCTTGTTGAGGTTCATCGCGTCTTCCAGGGTGCGCAGTGCGAACACACCCTGGGGGAGTCTGGCCTCGGAACGCGGGTCGAAGTTCAACCCGTTCAGTGCGGGGATCGTTGGCCGGGCGCCGGTGGCGAAGACCAACCGGTCGTAGCTCAGCGGACCGGCGTCTTCGAGCAGGACCTGGCGGCGGGAACGGTCTACGCGCTTCACGGTGCGGCCCAATTGCAGGACAACCCCGGCATTGCGCAAGCGGGTTTCATCGACCATGCCCAGGTGCTCGGCGCGGGTGGCGCCGACGGCGAGCTCCGCGAGCAGCACGCGGTTGTAGGCCAGGTGCTTTTCGGATGACACCACGATCAGCTCTATGGTTCCGGCGGTCACTGCGGGCAGCAGTCCCTCAACGAGGGAGGCAGCCACCGGGCCGAAACCGATGATGACAATGCGTTCCTTGGTCTGCAAACTCAAGACTCTTCTCCTAAGGGGCATAGCGAGACGGGGACATGCTTGAACTCGGGCATGGCGCTGAGCGGATCGACGACCGCGGGAGTCAGGATGTTCGCGTTATTCTTGCCGGGAAAATGGAAGGGAAGGAAGACGGTGTCCAGGCGAATCTTGGTGGTCAGCGTGGCGCGTGCGACCATGTCGCCTTGGCCGCTGCCCACCCGCACCCGCTGGCCGTCGGTGATGCCGTGGCGCAGCGCGGTGGCCGGATGGATTTCCAGTCTGGCGTCCGGGGCCGCCGCCTGCAGCTCGGCCACACGGCGGGTTTGCGCACCGGACTGGTAGTGTTCCAGCAACCGGCCGGTGACTAGTGATATTGCGCCGGGCCGGGAGTCCTGTGGCGCAGTGGCCGCTGGATAGACCGCGACGAGCTTCGCCTTGCCATCGGGATGGGCAAAACGTTCCAGGAAGAGCCTCGGCGTACCCGAACGGACCCCCGGCTCCCGGGAAATTGTTGCTGCGGCAGGGCAGGGCCAATAGATGGCAGCCCCCGCATCGAGGTCATCCCAGTCCACGCCCGAGTAGTCCGCCAGCCCTCCGGCTGAGGCGCGGCGAAGCTCCTCGAAGACCTCGCGGGCGTCGGTGGAGAAATGGCCGGGGGAGTCCAGACGCTTGGCGAGTCCGGCCAGAATCCACAGTTCGCTGCGTGCCTGGCCTGGTGCGTCCAGGGCGGCCCGGCGGCGCAGCACCCGCCCCTCCAAGTTGGTCATGGTTCCTTCCTCTTCGGCCCACTGCAGCACCGGGAGCACCAGATGCGCCTCGGATGCCGTTTCGGAAAGGAAGAAATCGCAGACCACCAGGAAGTCCAGCCGGCGCAACCCCTCGATAACCCGCGAGGCATCCGGGGAGGAAACGGCCGGGTTGGAACCGTGGACCAAAAGCATGCGCGAGCCCTGCTCGGTGCCCAAGGTGTGCAGCAGCTCGGCGGCGGGAATTCCGGGACCGGGAATGATCTCCGGGTCAACTCCCCAGACCTTGGCCACATGCCTGCGGTGTTCCGGGTCGGTGATCTTGCGGTAGCCGGGCAGTTGATCGCACTTTTGCCCGTGCTCGCGCCCGCCCTGTCCGTTGCCCTGTCCGGTGATGGTGCCGAAGCCCCCGGCGTTGCTGCCGGGCAGGCCCAGCAGCAACGCCAGATTGATGGCTGCGGTGGTCGTGTCGGTGCCGTTGGCATGTTGTTCCACCCCGCGGCCGGTGAGGATGTAGACCGGGCGGCCCTCGTTTTTTGCGCTGCTTGCGGCGTCGGCCAGCGCGCGAGCGGTGCGGCGGATCTCGGTGGCCGGAACGCCGGTAGCCTTCTCGACGCGTTCGGGCCACCACGCGGCCAGGGAGCTGCGCAGCTGCGCCAACCCGTTGGTCCGGTCTTCGAGATACCGTTCGTCCGCCAGCGATTCGGCGAGCAGCACATGGGACAGGCCCAGCAACAGCTGCAGATCGGTGGCGGGGGTGGGCTGCAGATGCCATCCGGCCCCGTTGGCCGAGAGCTCGGCGGTGGCCGAGCGGCGCGGATCCACCACGATCAGCCCCCCGCTGCTCCGGGCACCCTCCAGATGGCGGACGAACGGCGGCATGGTGTCCGCAACATTGGAGCCGAGCAACAGGATCATCCCGGCCCCGTCGAGGTCGGCCAGCGGGAATGGCAACCCCCGGTCCAAGCCGAAGCTGCGGTTGCCGGCCATGGCGGCCGAGGACATGCAGAACCTGCCGTTGTAGTCGATGCGCGAGGTGCCCAGCGCCAACCGGGCGAACTTGCCCAGCTGGTAACCCTTCTCATTGGTCAATCCGCCGGCGCCGAATACCGCCACCGCATCCGCGCCGTGCGCGGCCCGGATGGCGGCGGCGCGTTCGGCAATCAAATCCAGTGCCTCTTCCCACCGAATGGGCGCATAGGAGCCATCTGACTGGCGCAGCAGCGGCTGGGTCACCCGGTCGGGGTGGCCCAGCAACCGGGCGGCGCTATGGCCCTTGCGGCACAGCGCCCCGCCGTTGGTTTCGAAGTTCCGCCCCTTCAGCTTCACCGGTTCGGCTGCCTGCGCGGTGGCGGCAGATTCCAGGGTGATGCCGCATTGCAAGGCGCAGTAGGGGCAGTGCGTATCGGTGCGGGAGGCCATCTAGATTCCTTGCTGTGCAAAGATGGTGCCGCGGCGTACGTAGCAGAACCAGGTCACTGCCATCAGCAGCAGGTACAGCCCGACGAAGACGCAGAATGCCGGGAGGTAGGATCCGGCTCTGGAGACCGAAAGCCCCAGGGCCTGCGGGACCAGGAACCCGCCGTAGGCGCCAATGGCCGAGATCAGGCCCAGGGCGGCCGCGGATTTGCGGGCCGCTCCGACGCTGTCCTTGCCGATATCCGCCCGCAGGGCGAAGACGGCCGGGATCATTCGGTAGGTCGAGCCATTGCCCACGCCGCTGGCGGTGAACAGTACCAGGAAGAGTCCCAGGAACACCCAGAAGTTCGAAGCCGACAAGGTGAGGACCAGCCCCACGGTGATCAGCGCCATCAGCGACAATGAAGCCAGCGTGATGCGCGCGCCGCCGAAGCGGTCGGCGAGCTTGCCGCCGTAGGGGCGGGCCAGGGAACCGACCAGCGGGCCGAGGAAAGCCAGGGTAATCGTGGCGGTGCCCAGCGCGAAGCCGGAATATTCGGTGAACGTATCGGCGATCAGCTTCGGGAATACCGCGGAGAAGCCAATGAACGAACCAAAGGTGCCGATATACAGGGACGAGATGATCCACAGATGCGGTTCGCGCAGGCAGGCCAGGGCTCCGCGCAGATCCGAGCGCGCATTGGACAGGTTATGCATATTGCGCAGGGCGCCGAAGGCGGCGAGCAGGATGAACGGGATCCAGACGATGCCGGCCATCGGCAGCTGCAGGGAGCCTGCAGCGAATACGGTGATGGCTACCGGGACCAGCAGCTGGGCTACCGCCGCCCCGAGGTTGCCGCCGGCGGCGTTCAGGCCCAAGGCCCAACCCTTTTGCGCCGCAGGGTAGAAGTAGGTGATATTGGCCATCGAGGAAGCGAAGTTGCCGCCGCCGAACCCCGCAAGGCCTGCCAGCGAAAGCATGACCCAGAACGGGGTGTCGGTATTTGCGACGGCAAGGGCCAGGCCGCCGGCCGGGATCAGCAGCAGCAAGGCCGAGACGACGGTCCAGTTGCGTCCGCCGAAACGGGCCACCATGAACGTATAGGGAATGCGCAGGGTGGCACCGACGAGGCTTGGCATGGAGATCAGCCAGAAGAGCTGGGAGGTGCTGTATTCGAAACCGGCCGCCGGCAGGTATACCGCGACGATGGCGAATAGCTGCCACACCACGAAGCCGAGGAATTCGGCGAAGATCGACCAGCGCAGGTTGATTGCCGCGGTTTTCTGGCCCACGCTATTCCAGAATGCGGGGTCTTCGGCGTCCCAGTTGTTGATCCAGCGTCCCTTGGACAACTGAAGCGACGCGTCGGCCGTAGCGACACCGCGACCCATCTGGGGTTCTGACTCTATCTTGATACTCACGCGAATCGTTCCCTCTCGCTGCTGGCTGGTGCTTTCAGCTTTCCAGAGGGGTATTTCGCCTAGGTGCGCTCGGTGTTGCACCCAAGGGAATTTAAATTCACGGCGCTTGCCTCAGCGGCGATAGGTCCACGTAACTTGTTCGAAATCAGCGGTGTTGTGCCTAGTGGCAGCTCATATTTCTGAGAGTCTCAGGCGGTGCACCGACGGAGTTACCCGCCGATATACGACATCTCGATGCGCTTGCGGTCCCCTGGCTCCAAGGCGGCGCGCAGCTCCGAATAGTTGTCATCGCGTTTGCTCCACAGCCCGCCGAGCGCCAAGGCGATGTCCCGGTCGGTGGCATCCGAGCGCAGCAAGGCGCGCAGGTCCGTGCCTTCGGAGGCGAAGAGGCAGGTGTACAGCCGGCCTTCGGCCGAGACCCTGGCCCGCGTGCAATCGCCGCAAAAGGCGCCGGTGACCGAGGAAATGACGCCGATTTCACCCGACCCGTCGGCGTACTTCCAGCGTTTGGCGGTCTCTCCCATTTGCGTTGGCGCGGCGGGTTCGAGCCGGTGCCGGGCGGAGATCCGCTCGATCACCTCGGCGGAGGGCACAACCTCTTCCAGCTGCCACTGGTTGGAGGCTCCGACGTCCATGTATTCAATGAATCGCAGCACATGCCCGGTGCCGCGGAAGTGCTCGGCGAGGTCGAGGATTTCGTCGTCGTTGACTCCGCGCTTGAGCACGGTATTGATCTTCACCGGGCCGAGGCCGGCTAGTGCCGCCGCGTCGATGGCGGCAAGAACCTTGTCGACCGGGAACTTGACGTCGTTGATGGCTTGGAAGCGCTCGTTGTCCAGCGAGTCGAGGGATACCGTCACACGGTTCAGCCCGGCCTCTTTGAGCGCGGCCGCCTTGATGGCCAAGGCCGACCCGTTGGTGGTCATCGCGAGATCTACCGGTTTTCCTTCCGGCGTGCGCAGCGCCGCCAGCCGGGAAATCAGGTCCTCGATTCCGCGCCGCAGCAGCGGCTCGCCGCCGGTGAGGCGAAGTTTGCTGACGCCGAGGGACACCGCGATACCCGCAAGCCGTTCAATTTCTTCGAAGCTCAGCAGTTCCGAGCGTTCGCGGAACTGGAAATCCTTGCCGAAGACTTCCTTGGGCATGCAGTAAACGCAACGGAAATTGCACCGGTCGGTCACCGAGATCCGCAGGTCTCGCAATGCTCGGCCGCGCGCGTCTGCCACTTTGATGGGGTCTACGTTCAGAGCCACGGTGCACCTCCTGAAAAGTTACTGATTGGGTGACTTCAAGCTATTGACATGGGAAGACTGCATCCGCGCAATGTGCGAAGCTACCGAGGTGGTAGGTCAACATTGAATTCTTGAGGCCTGGCCGCCGATGGTCCGCGGCGAAAATTCGATGTCGCCAAAGGGGCGCCGGCAAGAGACAAGTGATTCGAAGTCGAGAATACCTTGGATCGTGTTGACCCGCATCACTTCGACCCACTTTGACCTCGGAAGTCGGCCGGCAGCGCAGCTGCCGCATTTGCTTCGTCGATCGGACCGCCTGCCCTGGCGGGCCGAGACGCAAGGTTTTTGTCGATTTCTTTGCTTCCTCCAGCTTCCGCCGCTGCTGGCCATCGGCACTTGTCGGCGCCGAAACGGGGTGGAATCCGAGCGGGCAAAATGTTCATGATGCGAAAAAGCTATTTCAAAAAAGTGTTGCGCAGGTCACATTCCGTTGATAATCTCGTAGCTGTCTATGGCGGGCACCCACCTCTGGGTCGCTATCTACCGGGCGTGCAACTGATCTATTTCAGCAGATGAGTACGGTCGGCGCCCGAGATAAACGGGACCGTTCGGCTGGCTTGTCCGAAGCATGAGGAGCCACGCGATGAGCGTTACTACCACTGGCCAAGACTATCTTTCGATGGCCATCGATATTGCCACCACCAATGTCCGCAACAACGGAGGTCCTTTCGGAGCCGTTGTTGTCTCTGCCTCGGGGCAGATCTTCGAGGGAGTCAACCGCGTCACCGCGAACAACGACCCCTCCGCCCATGCCGAGGTGGTGGCCATCCGCAACGCGGCCGCCGCGCTGGGCACCTTCGACCTGAGTGGATGCGTGCTCTACAGCAGCTGCGAGCCGTGCCCGATGTGCCTGGCCACCTCGCTGTGGGCGCGCATCGACAAGGTCTACTTCGCCGCCAACCGGCACGACGCCACCGACGCTGGCTTTGATGATGCGGTGTTCTACGAATACTTTGAACCCAATTCCAGCCGCGCGCTGATGCCGGTGGATTGTTTCCAGAGCGCCAGCAAGGAGCATTTGAAGCCTTTCCAGGAATGGGACTCGCTAGAGACCCGGACGGACTATTAGGGGACCGGGCCATGACTATGACAAGTCGCCCGCAAGCCGAACCGAAAAAAACGGGCAATGCAGCCAAGCCGGGTAGTCTGCAGGCGCGCCCCGGCGGTCCACGCAATCTGCTTGATGCGTACTTCCGGATCAGCGAACGTGGTTCCACGCTCGCGCGGGAATTTCGCGGTGGAATCGTCACGTTCTTCACGATGGCCTACATCGTCATTCTCAATCCCTTGATCCTCGGCGGATTCAGCGCCGACGCCGCACCGGTGGATGTCGCCGGAACCTGGCTGCCGGCAGCGCAGGTCGGGGCCATGACCGGGCTGACCGCCGGGGTCATGACCATCATGTTCGGGGTGATCGCCAACCTGCCCTTTGGGCTGGCCGCCGGCTTGGGCATTAACTCCTTCCTCGCGGTCTCGGTCATCCAGGAGGTCACCTGGGCCGAAGCCATGGGGCTGGTGGTGATCAACGGCGTGCTGATTGTGATCTTCGGAATGACGGGCATTCGAACCGCCATCTTCCGCGCGATCCCGAAGGACCTGAAGGCCGCGATTACGGTGGGCATTGGCCTGTTCATTACCTTCATCGGGTTCGTGGACTCCGGCTTTGTCACCCGCACACCCGCAGGTCCTCCGGTCCAGCTGGGAGATGGCGGATCGATCGTGTCGATCCCGACGATGATCTTTGTGATTGGGCTGCTGATCATGGGCGCGCTGGTAGCCCGTGGAGTGCAAGGCGCGATCCTGATCGGCATCGTGGTCTCCACCGTGCTGGCCGTCGCCGCGGAGCTGGTTTTCAAGATCGGTGCGGGCAGCGCGGATAACCCGCACGGCTGGCATCTGAACATCCCGGTGCTCCAGGGGCAGGTGGTCGCGCTGCCGGACATGTCGCTGGCCGGCGACTTCGATCTCTTCGGTTCCTTCTCCCGCATCGGTGCGCTCGCGGCGACGATGCTGGTCTTCACCCTGGTGTTCACGAATTTCTTTGACGCCATGGGAACCATGACCGGGCTGGCCAAAAATGCGGGCCTTGCGAAAAAGGACGGCACCTTCCCGAGGCTCAAGGCCGCATTTGTGGTGGAAGGCCTGGGTGCGGTCGCCGGCGGCATGGGGTCCTCATCCTCGAATACCGTGTATGTGGATTCGGCCGCCGGCATCGGGGAAGGGGCGCGCACCGGCTTGGCCTCCGTGGTCACCGGGGCGTTGTTCCTGGGGTCGATGTTCTTCACGCCGCTGACCTCGGTGGTGCCCATCGAGGTGGCCGCCGCGGCGCTGGTGCTGGTCGGCACCATGATGTGCGCGCAGATCCGCGAGATCAATTTCAAGCGATTCTCCTCGGCTCTGCCCGCCTTCCTGACGCTGATCACCATGCCGCTGACCTACTCCATCGCCAATGGCATCGGGGCCGGGTTCATCGCATGGGTCGTGGTGAATACCGCGGCCGGCGGCTACAAGAAGATTCACCCGTTGATGTGGGTGGTTGCCGCCGGGTTCTTGGTCTACTTCGCCCGCGGGCCGATCACCACCCTGCTTGGCTGAGCAGGTGATGAATAAAAGTTGACATTAGTTGCTGTGATGCACTTCACTTAGAATGAATGAACTTGATTTTCCATGATCCGAAATTTGGAGGCTAATCATGGCTGGTTGTGTTGCCTGGTCCAAGGGCCAGATCGCGCACGGAGACTAATCGTCGCCGCGCGCGGAGGGCTGCCCTCCGCGCGCAGCTCATCGAGTGTTTCCCCGGGCTGGGCCCCGGCGGAAACTAGTCAACCATCCAAATCATTCATAGTGCGCCTGAGCTCTCAGGTGCAGGAGGTGTCAGCGGCATGACCGCCGAGACAACGGAAAAATCGAGCTGCCAAATAACCGTCAACGGAACCATCCGTGAATTCGATGGCCCGCCGCATACCAACGCGCTGGATTTCCTGCGTAGCGAAGGGCTCATCGGGTGCAAGGAGGGATGCGCGGAGGGCGAATGCGGCGCCTGCTCGATCCTCGTGGCCCGCAGCGACAGGCAGGGGACCCGCTGGACGGCGTTGAATGCCTGCCTGCTGCCGGCCGCATCGCTCGACGGGCAGGAAGTCATCACTTCCGAAGGCCTGGGCAGCGTGGAAAACCTGCATCCGGTGCAGGAGGAGATGGCCAATCGCGGCGGATCCCAGTGCGGTTATTGCACCCCCGGATTCGCCTGCTCCATGGCCGCCGAATACTACCGCCCGGAGCGAATCGCCAATACCGCAGTCATCGCGGAGCACGGCGAGGAGCACCGGTGCGGACCCAATGGATTCGATCTGCATTCGCTCTCTGGCAACTTGTGCCGCTGCACCGGGTATCGACCCATTCGTGACGCGGCCTATGCCTTGGGCGCACCGGATGCACAAGATGAGCTTGCCACCCGGCGAGGGCAAGCCGCACCGGCGGCGGTGTCCACCGATATCACGCGGGTGGACACCCCCACCGGAAGCACCGGTCGCTTCCGGCGCCCGGCCAGCCTGGACGCGGCCTTTGGCATCCTGGCCGAGGAACCCGAAACCCTGCTCGTGGCCGGAGGCACCGACTGGGGTGTCGAGGTCAATCTCAAAGGTGCGCGGGCCCGCTCGGTGCTGGCCATCGACCGGCTTGCCGAATTGCGCCAAATTCACTTCGGCGAAGACTATATCGAACTCGGCGCCGCCTGCACGCTGAGCGAACTCGAACGTCTTCTGGCCGGCAAGATCCCGTTGCTCGGCCAGCTCTTCCCGCAGTTCGCCTCCCGGCTCATCCGAAATGGCGCCACCCTCGGCGGCAATTTGGGCACCGGTTCGCCGATCGGGGATACCCCGCCGGCGCTGCTGGCGCTGGAAGCGGACCTCGTGCTGGGCAGCGCCTCGGGCAGCCGCATCGTGCCCTTGGCGCAGTACTTCACCGGGTACCGGCAGACCGTGCGCGCCGCCGGGGAACTGATCACCGCGATCCGCATCCCGCTGCCGCTGGCGGCACTGACCAGCTTCCAGAAGATCTCCAAACGACGCTTTGACGATATCTCTTCGGTGGCCATCGGCTATGCGGTGAGCGTGGAAAACAACTACATCACCAAGGCCCGCATCGGCTTGGGCGGAGTGGCCGCCACTCCGCTGCGAGCTACCGCCACCGAAGCCGCCTTGGAAGGCAAAGAGTGGTGCTTGGCGACCATCCATGCGGCCGCCGAGCAGATGGCGCAGGAGGGCACCCCCATGGATGACCACCGGGCCAGCTCAAGCTATCGAAAGGCGATGCTGAAGTCCTCGCTGGAGCGTTTTTTCGCCGAACAGCTCGCCCGCACCAACGCAGCAAAGGGGGAGCAGATCTCATGAGCCAGCTTTCACAACGCCCGGAATCGCCGGTAGTCGGCCAGCGCCAGCGCCACGAATCCGCGGCCGAACACGTCACCGGCAGCGCGCGCTACACCGATGATCTGGCGCAACGGCTCACCGGGGTACTCCACGCCTACCCGGTGCAGTCCACCGAAGCCCACGCCAAGATCCTGGGCCTCGATACCAGCGGCGCCAGCGCAATTCCCGGGGTGGTGCGGGTGATTACCGCCGCCGATATCCCGGGGGTCAACGACCAGGGCGCCAAACGCGACGAACCCATGATTCCGGTCGACGAGGTGATGTTCTACGGCCAACCGGTGGCCTGGGTGCTCGGCGAAGATCTGGAAGCCGCCAAGGCCGGGGCGGGGGCGGTCAAGGTGGACTACGAGCCGCTTGCCTCGCTGATCACCATCAAGGAAGCCATTGCCGCCCAGAGCTTCCACGGGATCAAGCCCACCATCGACAAGGGGGATATTTCCGGGGCCTTCGCCGACGCGGCACATGTCTTTGAAGGGGACTTCGAATTCTCCGGCCAGGAGCATTTTTATCTTGAGACGCAGAACTCGCTCGCCCTGGTTGACGAGTCCGGCCAGATATTGATTCATTGCTCCACCCAGCACCCCACCGAAACCCAAGATATCGTCTCCCATGTGCTCGGCATCCCGGCCCATGAGGTGACGGTGCAGGTATTGCGGATGGGCGGCGGGTTCGGCGGCAAGGAAATGCAGCCGCACGGCTACGCGGCGCTCGCCGCGCTGGGCGCGGTGCTCACCGGGCGTCCGGTGCGGGTTCGCTTGAACCGCACCCTGGACATGACCATGACCGGCAAGCGCCACGGGTTCTACGCGACCTGGAAGATCGGCTTCGACGCGCAGGGCAAGATCCTGGCCTTGGATGCCGGCCTCACCGCGGACGGCGGATGGAGCCTGGATCTGTCCGAACCGGTGCTTACCCGTGCGATGTGCCATATCGACAACGGCTACTGGGTCCCGAATATCCGGGTGCGCGGACGGATTGCCAAATGCCATAAGACCTCACAGACCGCATTCCGCGGCTTTGGCGGGCCGCAGGGCATGCTGGTGATGGAGGACATCCTGGGCCGGGTCGCCCCCAAGCTGGGGATCGCTGCCCGCGAGCTGCGCCGGCGCAACTTCTACGCGCAGGGTCAGGACACCCCGTACTACCAGCCGGTGCGCCATCCCGAACGGCTCGACGCGGCCTGGCAGCAGGTCCTGGAATCCGCCCAGATCACCCAGCGCGAGGCGCAAATCAGCGAATTCAACGCGCGCAATGAGAACACCAAACGCGCCCTGGCACTCACCCCGGTGAAGTTCGGGATCTCCTTCAACCTCACCGCCTTCAACCAGGGCGGCGCCCTGGTGCTGGTCTACAAGGACGGCTCGGTGCTGGTGAACCACGGCGGCACCGAGATGGGCCAAGGGCTGCATACCAAGATGCTGCAGGTCGCGGCCACCACCTTGGGAGTGCCGCTGTCCGCGGTGCGCATCGCGCCAACCCGCACAGACAAGGTGCCCAATACCTCGGCCACCGCCGCCAGCTCCGGCAGCGATATCAATGGCGGGGCCGTGAAGGACGCTTGCGAGCAGATCCAGGCCAGGCTGGCGCAGGTCGCCGCCGGCAAGCTTGGCGTTCCGGCGCATGAGGTGCGTTTCGGCAACGGAAAGATCACCGCACTGGGCAAGAGCCAGGAGCTGAGCTGGGAAGAAACCGTGCGGGACGCCTACTTCCAGCGCATCCAACTCTCGGCCGCCGGGTTCTACCGTACCGAGGGGCTGCACTGGGACCTGAGCCAGATGTCCGGCACCCCGTTCAAGTACTTCGCCTACGGGGTGGCCGCCAGCGAGGTGGAGGTCAGCCGCTTTGACGGGTCCTACACCCTGGCCCGAGTGGACATCGTCCACGACGTGGGCGACTCGCTCTCGCCGCTGGTGGACCTGGGGCAGATCGAAGGCGGTTTCGTGCAGGGCGCCGGGTGGCTGACCCTCGAAGACCTGCGCTGGGATACCTCCGATGGTCCGGGACGTGGACGAGTGGCCACCCAGGCCGCGAGCACCTACAAGATCCCCAGCTTTTCCGAGATGCCCGAGGAATTCAACGTTTCGCTGCTGGACAAGGCCCACGAGGAGGGCGCGGTGTACGGTTCCAAGGCGGTCGGAGAACCGCCGCTGATGCTGGCCTTCTCGGTGCGCGAAGCGCTGCGGCAGGCGGTGGCCGAATTCGGACCGGCCGGCTGCTCGGTGCAGCTGGCCTCGCCGGCCACACCGGAGGCGGTGTTCTGGGCCATTGAATCCGTGCGCGAGCCGAACCTGATCGAGGAAAAGGTGCGCTAGCCATGCTGTCCTGGATCGAAGCGGTCACGGCACTGCGCAATGAGCGGCGCACGGCGGTGCTGGTCACCGTCACCGCCGTGCGCGGCCATGCCCCGCGTGAAGCCGGCGCGAAGATGGTGATCGCCAAGGAAGAAATCTTCGGCACCATCGGCGGCGGCAATCTGGAAATGGCGGCCATGGAACGGGCCCGCGAGATGCTCGCGCAGGGCGAAAGCCAGCCGCAGGGTATGAGCCTGCGGCTGAACGACAAAGCCCCGGCAAAATACGGGCGCCAATGCTGCGGGGGAGAGGTGAGCCTGCTGCTGGAGCCTTTGCCGGTGCCGGCCACCGTGGCGATCTTCGGGATCGGCAACGTGGGAATGGAACTTGCCCGCATCCTCTCCCGGCATGAGCTGGAATTGCATTTAACCGACTCGCGTCCCGAGTTCCTCCAGTCGCTGGCGGCTATGGAACCCGGCGTGGCCCGTGTGCATGCGCAGGTGGCGGTGCTGGGCGAACAGGTATTGAGCTGCCTTCCGGAAGGCGCCCATGTGCTGATCATGACCCACGACCATGCCGAGGATTTCCATTTGTGCGATGCGGCCTTGCGGCATCCGGGGCTCGGATCGATCGGGCTGATCGGTTCGAAGGCCAAATGGGCCCGCTTCCAGAAGAACCTGGCCGCCAGCGGTCACGGCGAGGCGAAAATCCAGCAGATCCAATGCCCCATCGGCTTGGCCGAGGTCTCGGGCAAGCAGCCGGCGGTTATCGCAGTCAGCGTGGCCGCCGAGCTGCTGGCCAGGATCAGTTCCACCAGCAAGGTGCATGCCTGAGATCATGTGATCCGCCGCCAGCGGCAGGGATCAGCCCTTCAGGCGTCCGAGTTCGTTGCCGACCCGGGTGATCTGCTCGGGGCCGACCTGGCAGCACCCGCCGATAATGCGTGCGCCGGAGGCGATCAGTTCGGGCACCGCGCCGGGCAGATCGGTGCCCGGGGTCCCCGGAAGCCAGCTCCGGGCCTCGCGGTCCCAGATTTCGCCGCTGTTCGGGTAGGCCAGCAGCGGAAGATCCGTCAGCTCGCGCAGCACCTTCAGGGCCGCGACGGCTACGGGCACCGGGCAGCAGTTCACGCCGAGGGCGGCAAAGGCGCCGGAATCGTTGGCGATCCGGGCCGCCTCGCGCAGGTCGCTGCCGTCTCCCAGCACCAGCTGTCCGTCCGCGGCGGTGCGCACCGCGAGGCTGAGCAGCACCGGCAGGTCCAATCCGGCCGCCTCCCCGGCCAGCGCCTGGACTTCGGCCAGGCTCGGCACGGTTTCACAGATCAGCACGTCTGCGCCGGCATCGGCCAGGACCCGCAGACGCCCGCGGTGCCAGTCGGCCAGCTCGGCGACGGTGCGCCCATAGGCTCCGTCGTATTCGGTGCCGGACCCCGGACCGGCGCCGTAGGGTCCCACCGAGGCGGCCACCCAGCGCGCCGGTGAACCGTTCGCCGCCTCGCGGGCCAGCCGCACGCTGGTGCGCAGCAGCTCCTCGGCCTGCGCGGCGGTCTGCTCGGTGCTCGCACCTTTGCTGGTGTTCGCCAGGCCATCGATGCTGACCTGGTAGGAGCAGGTGGTGGCCAGTTGCGCGCCGGCGGCGAAGAAGTCGGCGTGGGCGGCGCGGACCTCCTCGGGGCGGTCTTTGAGGATCTGCGCGGACCACAGTTCGCCGCTCACGTCATTGCCGCGCTGCGCCAGATGGGTGCCGAGCCCGCCGTCCAAGAGCAGCGGCGCGCTGTCTGCGGCGCTCAGCGCCTCGCGGAAATTGAGGGTTTCACTGGGATTTTTCACTTTCCGAGGGTAACCCGGTGATGGCTTGATGACCGATTATGACGGTCCGTGACAGGCCATGACGAGGGCTGCGCGGAGCAGGGGCACGGCAGTTATTCTTCAAACGCATTCATTTCAGAAGGAGCCCCATGTCCGAGCTCAGCGCGCCGCCGGCGCAGCAGCCTCCCGCCCGCTCTACTCCGGGCGTTTCGCCCGGCGAATCCGGGCTGCGCAGAACCATGACCTCCCGCCACCTGGTGATGATCGCGCTGGGCGGGGTGATCGGCTCGGGGCTGTTCGTCTCTTCGGGCTACACGATTGCGCAGGCCGGACCGCTGGGCGCCGTGCTGGCCTACGCGGTGGGCGCGCTGGTGGCCTATATGGTGATGAGCGGGCTCGGGGAGCTGTCCGCACGCCATCCGGTGGCCGGCGGGTTCCACGCCCACGCCACCCGCGACCTCGGCCCGGCCTGGGGTTTCACTACAGCCTGGCTGTACTGGATGTGCTGGGCGGTGGCGCTGGCCAGCGAGTTCACCGCCTCGGGCATCCTCATGCAGCGCTGGTTCCCCACGGTGCCGGCCTGGGTATTCGCCCTGCTCTTCGCGGCCCTGCTGTTCGCGCTGAACGCGGTGTCCTCGAAGGTCTTCGCCGAAACCGAATTCTGGTTCTCGCTGATCAAGGTGGCCGCCGTGGTGCTCATGATCGTGGTCGGCGCGGCCACGATCCTCGGCATCAACCCGGCCAGCGAGGCGGGCCCGCTTGGCCTGGCGAACTTCGATACCGGCGATGGGCTGTTCCCGACGGGGATCAGCGGCGTGCTGGTCACCATCCTGGCGGTGTTCTATGCCTTCAGCGGCACGGAGCTGATCGGTGTGGCCGCCGGCGAGGCCAAGAACCCGGAACTGAGCATCCCGCGGGCCATCCGCACCGCCGTGGTGCGCCTGGCGGTGTTCTTCATCGGCGCCATCGTGGTGATCGCCGCGATCGTTCCCTTCGCCGAGGCGGGCGCAAACGAGAGCCCATTCGTCACGGTGCTGGATGCCGCAGGGCTGCCGGCCGGGGCCGACATCATGAACTTCGTGATCATCACTGCATTGCTCTCCGCGGGCAACTCCGGACTGTATTCCTGTGCCCGGATGCTGCACGCCATGGGCGCCGCAGGCCAAGCCCCGGCGGTGCTCTCGAAAACCAACCGCCGCGGCGTGCCGATGCTGGCGCTGTGCCTGTCGCTGCTGGGCGGTTTGGCCTCCCTGCTCTCCGGGGTCATCGCCGCGGACTCGCTGTTCCTGGCGCTGGTCTCCATCTCCGGGTTTGCGGTGGTGGCGGTGTGGATCGTGATCTGCGCTTCGCACCTGTCCTTCCGCCGGCACCATGTGGCGGTGCACGGCGGCACCGATTCGCTGCCCTATCGGGCCCCGCTGTTCCCGCTGCTTCCGATCCTGGCGGTGCTTCTGCTGGGCGCCTCGCTGGTCGGTGTGGCCTTCGACCCCGTGCAGCGACCGGCCCTCTGGTTCGGGGTGCCATTCACCCTGCTGTGCTTGGGCTACTACCGCTGGCGCCACGGGGCCGGGGTGTTCACCCCGGCGCGCTGAGCGGGCGCTGTGAAAACGCCGGACCCGGGAACTCTGCGCGGCTCTGGGGAGTTTAACGGGGCCGAGGCGGGCGGAAATCGTGCCGCGGATCCACCAAGGAAATGAGGACGTTGTGGCAATGTTCGACAAGCTATTGCGCAAGGGAAAGCAGCTGGCCGGGGAGTATGTCCGGGAACAGCTGAACCAGCGCAGCTCCACCGGCCAGCAAAACAACCAGCAGGATCCGCGCGACAGCCGAAGCCAATCCGGGTACGAAAACCGGGACTACCCGAACCAGCAAGGCGCGGTGCAGCCGCGGACGGCCGGTAGCCAGGGCGCATCACGCGAGGACCAGGCGGCGATCGAGAAGTACCGCTACATGCTGCGCACCGCGCCGCCGCAGGATATGGAACGCGCCCACAGCGAGGCTTTTGCCCGGTTGACGGTGTCGCAGCGCGAGCTGCTGCACGCCGAGCTGGCCGAGCAGCTGCCGGCCGCAGAGCGCCCGGCCTCGCAACGGCCGGAGGATCTGGCCCGGGCCGCCACCCGCGCCGAGGTATCCCGCCCGGGCTTCATGGACAAGCTCCTCTCGCGGGGCGGTTCGGGACGGAAATCCATGGGCGGCATGGCCGCCGGCGCGGCCGGCGGGCTCGGAATCGGCCTGCTGGGCGGTGTGGCCGGAGCCTTCATCGGCACCGCGATCGCCGGACCGCTGCTCGATGGCTTCGCGGGGATCGGCGAGGAATTCGGCTCGGCGGCCGAGGGGCTCAGCGATTCCTTCGCCGGAGCCGGCGAACAGTTCTCCGCGGCCGGAGAGGGCCTGGGCGACCAGGCCGGTGGCGCGTTCGGGGACTTCCTGGGCGGTGCCGGAGGAAGCTTCGGGGACTTCGAGTTCTAGCACTGGCATGGACCGGCCGCCGTGCATCCTGAACTCGCTGCCAGCGGGAACTCGTGGCTCTTGACCTGCGGGAAAGAGATCTTGAAGATCGGTCCGCCGGCCACCACGAACACGATCTTGCCCGGCATTATGGAACACTGCCATCGATCAGGCTGCCCCGGCCCCTATTCCGTTGCGGCTCGTGGACGTTTGACGGTTCCAGGGGCCTCGCCCCAGCGCTTCCCGCTAGCGGCATCCGGCACGCCGCGGCTATGGGCCAGCGCCGCTGCCTCGGCGCGCGAACGCACATCCAGCTTCTTGAAGAGGTTGCGGACATGGAACTTCACCGTATTCTCGCTGATGCCCAGGGCTGCGGAGATCGCGCGGTTTCCCTGCCCCGCCGCCAGCAGTTGGAGCACCTCGAATTCCCGGGCGGCCAGCTTCCATTGGGCCAGATCGGCGGGCATGCTCTGCGGCGCATCGAGCGGCAGCACGATCGAGACATCGGTGCCCCACTCGGAGATGACTTCCAGCTCCATCCGCCCGGCCAGGGCTTGCACCTGACGGTTCAGGCGCTCGATAGTCGGAGACGCTTGGTCCATGGCGCCGCGTCCGTCGTCACGCATGTTGATCAGCAGGTTCTCCCCGTCGCAGTCCCATTGGGCACGAATCCGGTGGATCTGTTCTTGATCCATCATGACCAGCGCCAGCCCGCGCATGATCGAGCGCGCCGCGTAGGCGACTTCTCCGGGCAAGGCCCTGCCATCGGCGGGCGGCTCGATGAATTGCAGTTCCACTCCGCCGGATTCGCTCAAGGGGCGCAGGTCCTCGCGCAAGCGGGTAAAGGCGCTGCCCACCGGTTCCTCGGCCATGCCATTGATCCGGTCATCGAGGGACCGCAAGCCCACCAGGGTCTTCGCCGCCAGGTCGGTGGCCTTGGCTCGTGCCAGCGCATCGCTGAGCTGCGTGCTGCGCAGGGTGGCCAGCAGAAGGTCCAGGCTGGTGGAGTACTGGTCGACCAGTTCGGTGGTCACCCGGGTGCGTTCGGCCGATACGGCCCGCGATTCACGCAAGTAGGAGGGCGGCGCGTCTGCGACCTTTTCGCGGATCCGGGCTGCCGTGAGCTGCCAGAGGTAATCAAGCAGATCACGAGAACTGCCGGACTCGGCAGGCTCCTGCACCACTACCGGATCAGTCAGCACGAGTAGCGCATTGCTCGGCGGATAGCGCAAGGCAAGGACTTCGCGCGGGGCCCCGCCAATCCCTGCGGTGCCCCGCCACCGGTCCTGCTCCGGGTGGGAGCTGCGCAGCTGGTCCAATTCGGCAATGGTCACCCGGGAGGTGATTGCTTCGCTTCCCGCCTTCTTCTGTGGCCGGCCGGTGCACTCCTCGGTGAAGATCAGCAGCGCGGAGCATTTGACCCACGGCTGCAAGGACGCATGCAGCCGTTCGGCAATCTGCAGCAGCGGCGCGGTAGCCAGCAGCGACAGCGAATCGAGAAGCTCCCAGAGCCTGGCATCGGAATTCGGGTCGCGTCCAATGAGCTCGTGGAGAGAAACCATGACAGTGAGTGTATTCCATTCGAGCCTGGCCAGCCTACCCGAATGGGTAGGAAAAGCCGTCACAAGATGGCGTATTGCCCACCCGGCAGATCCGTGAGGATGGATTGTAGACACGGCGAGGCCCGCAACGGGCACCGAAGCGACCATCGAGAGGAATGGCTTGGGTACTTTGCGAACTAAGGCGGAGGCAAGCACCGCAAATCATGTTGTAGCCGCGCAGGAAATGATTCAGGCGGAGATCGCTGAGACCATGCAGGCCGTCGATCCCGCCCAGGTCGCCGCGGTGGCCGAGCTGGCCATTTCGGCCAAGCGGATCTTCGTCGCCGGTGCCGGGCGCAGCGGCCTGGTGCTGCGCATGGCTGCCATGCGGCTGATGCATCTGGGCCTCACGGTGCACGTGGCCGGTGATATCACCACTCCGGCCATCACCGAAGGGGATTTGCTGCTGGTGGCCTCCGGCTCGGGCACCACCTCCGGGGTGGTCAGAAGCGCCCAGACGGCAGCCGATCTCGGGGCGCGCGTCGCCGCGGTGACCACGGACCCGGGCTCGCCCTTGGCGCACCTGGCCACCGCAATCGTGCAGGTGCCGGCCGCGCGCAAGACGGACCACGGTTCGGCGAAGAGCAAGCAGTACTCGGGCAGCCTCTTCGAGCAGTCGCTCTTCCTGCTCACCGAATCGCTATTCCACTGTCTTTGGAACAGCACGGAATTGCCGGCCGAAGAGCTGTGGCTGCGGCACGCCAACCTGGAATAGCCCGGGCCGCGAATCCTCCTTGAAAAACACAACAACCGAAAGAAGATCACCATGAAAATCCAAGTTGCCATCGACCTGCTGACCACCCAGGATGCTCTGGAGCTGGCGGCAAAGGTCGCCCCATACGTCGACATCATCGAGCTGGGCACCCCGCTGATCAAGGCCGAGGGCCTCTCGGCGGTTGCCGCGATCAAGAGCGCCCACCCGGACAAGATTGTGTTCGCCGACATGAAGACGATGGATGCCGGCGAGCTGGAAGCCGACATCGCTTTCGCTGCCGGCGCGGATCTGGTCTCCGTGCTTGGCAGCGCAGACGACTCCACCGTCGCGGGCGCCGTCAAGGCTGCCAAGGAGCGCAATAAGGGCATTGTGGTCGATCTGATCGGCATCGCGGACAAGGCCGCCCGTGCGAAGGAAGTCATCGCGTTGGGAGCTCAGTTTGTCGAGTTCCACGCCGGCTTGGACGAGCAGGCACAGCCCGGTTACGACCTGACTGGCCTGCTCAGCGCGGGGGCGATCGCAGCAGTTCCGTTCTCGGTGGCCGGCGGGGTCAGCATCAGCACCATCGCCGAGGTGCAGAAGTCCGGGGCCCAGGTGGCGGTGGCCGGAGGCGCCATCTATGGCGCGGCCGACCCGGCGACCGCGGCCCGCGAGCTCAAGGCCGCATTGGTCTAAGGCACGAAACCTCGGTGGCATCGATAAAATGGAGCCACCCGGAATTGCATAACAAGACGCACGGCTCCACCGGAGCCGTGCGTCTTGTTGTTATTTGTCCTCGTCGCCACCGACCATGGTGATTGGCTGGACGCCTCCGCCGGGGAAGCAGCCGATCGGGCTCTTGCCCGATTCTGCGACGATGTCCAAGCATTTGGATGTCAGGGTTTCGGGGGTGATGGACCGCTCGAGGATCTTGTTGGCCTCGGCCTCGGCGGCGCTGGTTTGCTTGCGCTGCTCGGCGATGCGGGTCTTCGCAGTTTCGGCCTGCAGCTCGTTGATGCGATTCTGCGTCGGCTCATCGAAGTTGATGATCGGCAGGGTTACCGAGCGGATGTCAATCTGGGTGCCGACCTTTTCCTGCATCTTGGTCCGCACGGACGTCGCCAGGCCCTCGAGATCTTGGCCTCCATCGGCTGGATCGGTATACGCCAGCGGGTCGTAGCTCGCCATGACTTCGTTCAATGCGGCACGGAAATTACGATCCACCAGGTTGGACTGGATGCCTTCGAAGGTGCGGTAGTCCAGGAACACGGACATCGCGTCGTCGGTCTTCAACTGCCACTGGATCGAGGCGTCGACGTTCGCCTTGCCATTGTTTCCCAGGCGGACCGGGATGGCGCTGTTCGAAGAGTACACATCGTTTTGGACCGACCCATCGAGCTTCTCCACGGTTTCCCACGGCGCCTTGAGGTGGAAGCCGTTGCCGATGACGGCGGTGGGCTTGCCCAGGGCGATCTTCACCCCGACGGTGCGTGGCTGAACGATGGTGGCCGAGGCGAATCCGAGAACAACCAGCGAAACGACCAGGATGCCGATGCCGGTCCACCGGGCATTTCCCTTGGACTTCGTGCCGGCTTTCATGCCCGCGCTGCCGAAGACGAAGAATAGCCCGAGCAGGATGCCAATGATGATGAGAACTGTGAGAAACATGTCCCTCTTCCTTGATGTGATGAACACTTAAAGTCTAAGCGATGTACCATCTGGAGGATTCGAGGGAGGGTGAGTGATGTTTCACGGATGCTGCAGCGGAAGGCTACTTCAGGTGGCCAACCAGCTCAGAGGCGATGCCGGTGTAGCTGCCCGGGGTCATCTGCTGCAGACGAGCCTCGGCATCTGCCGACAAGCCCAGCTCGCCAACGAATTCCTTCAAACGGGCCGCGTCCACGCGCTGTCCGCGGGTCAGGTCCTTCAGGCGCTCATAAGGATTGTCCATGCCTGCAACGCCGGCAATGGATTCGGCGCGTTGTGAAGTTCGAGCGGACAGGGATTCATGGAGACGATCGTGCTGCAGGGATACAGCGAAGAATGAAAAGCGCTACGGTCGATCTTAAATATTAGACCCGAGCAACGAGATGAACGACGAGACGATATCGTTGGCACCTGTGGATGCAGTCTTCAGCCTGTTTGGCAGCGTGCATGCTGACAAACCTAGCTCGGCCGCTAGCTCGGCGTTCGGCATACCCCGACTCGCCGCTCATTAAAGTGCGGTGCAATTGGGCCGGGTGAGCACTGGATTTGTTGTTCGTTCGGTGTGACCGAACGGTGTGATAGCAACTTGGCCGTTGAACCGCTCCGCAACCTGGACTCTACTTATAGAGAGAGCAAACCATGTGTCTCTAGTCACAGAACCTAGGTCCGAAGGAGAACGAAATGGCCGTCACCGCTGCTCCAAAACAAAAAGACAGGGCTTCTAGTACGCCAAATAGTAGGCGAAACTGGGGCATCGTCGTGATGCTGTTGATCTTCTTTATGCTCAATTTCGCCGATAAGGCGGCTATAGGGCTGGCGAGTACGCCGATTCGAGAAAGCATGAACCTGAGTGCAAGCCAGTATGGGCTGCTTTCAAGCGCGTTCTTCTGGTTATTCGCGGTCGGGGCGGTCACGCTCACTGCAGTGTTCCGTAGAATCTCTTATAACTGGGCAGCCGGCATCTTGATGATCACCTGGATTCTGACAATGTTGCCACTGACGGCTCAAACAACTTTTGGTGTATTGCTTGCAAGCCGGATCGCATTGGGTTTCTTCGAAGGCCCCGCGCACGCGCTATGCCAGTCCATTGTTCACGAACTTTTCCCCCCTGAAAAGCGTGCTGCCGCAGGCGCTGTGGTCAATGCCGGTTCTTCTCTCGGACCCCTGTTTGCAGCGCCGATTCTGACTTGGATCATCCTGACCTGGGATTGGCACGCATCTTTCGTCTTCTTGGTGGGCATCAGTATTACCTGGGCCATCGTCTGGTTTTTCTATGCTGACAAGCTTCCCTTCCGCAAGCGGCGAATAGCCAATGAGCCTAGGGCAGCCAAGGAAGACCCCAACGGCGATATTGTCGTCCCGTTCTACCGTCTGCTATTGATACCTAGCTTTTGGGGTCTCGCGCTACTTTCGTTCGCCGGATATCTAATCACCTCGCTGAAGGTTTCCTGGTTGCCTGCCTTCATGAATGAAGGCCTAGGGTACTCGATGGAAAGTGTCGGCGTATTGGTGACGATCCCGTATATTGTGGCGGTAGTAGTACTACTGGGTGCCGGGTTGCTCTCAGGACACCTATTGAAGCGTGGCCACTCCTCAAGAATGGCCCGTTCTTTCCTGACTGCTGCCTGCCTGCTGTTCGCCGGAGCATCAATGATCACGTTTACTCAGATCCCGGCTGGCCCGCTCCAGCTCGTTCTGGTCGTCGCGGCATTCTCCATCAATTCGGTGGCGTTCTCCATCGGATTTGCAGGTGCTTCGGACTTCCTCCCGGCCCACCAGCGTGCCTCGTTCTTCGGTTGCATAATTGCTGCCTATTCGATCGCCGGAATGGTTGCACCCTACGTACTGGGTCTGATCGTTGAAAGCGCAGCATCCTCCGTTCAAGGCTATTCGAACGGATTCTTGATCGTTGGCATCACCATCTGCGTATTCGGGGTCGCCGGTGGAATGATGCTCAATCCAGCCCGGGCGCGGACCCGGCTTCTAGAACTCACCGCAATGTATGAAGCTCGAAAGCAGGTCAGTTCATGAACCAGCAAGCTGGGCCGTTGAAAGGAATCCGGGTACTGGACTTTGGGCAGTACATTGCTGGCCCGGGCGCCGGCCAGATCCTGTCGGACCTCGGTGCCACAGTCATCAAGGTCGAGAACATTAGCGGTGACCAAGCCCGCAGCATTGGTGTTTTTGGCGAAGCCATGATCCGTGCCTACAACCGGGACAAGGCAAGCTTGGCACTGGATCTAAGGAAACCCGAGGCACGTGTTGTCGTCCAGCAGCTGCTCCCGGAAACCGATGTACTGATTCACAACTTCCGCCCCGGGGCGGCAGAACGGCTGGGACTCGGCGCTGAAACCTTGCGCGAGCAGTACCCAGCACTTGTCTACGGTTCGGTGACCGGGTTTGGAACTCGTGGACCCTCCAGCGATCGTCCGGGACTGGATATCGCTGCGCAGGCAGAATTTGGGATCATGCAGACAACAGGTGAAGAAGGTGGAGAACCTCAGCGGATCGGTTTCGCCGCAGTTGACGTGGCAGCAGCAAACTCGCTTGCCACGGGCATCATGGCAGCGCTCTTCGCCCGCACAACCACACGGGAAGGGGCCCATGTTCAAACATCCTTGATGGAAGCGGCGATTTCCATGCAGGCAGCGACTTGGGGCGAATTCACCATCACCGGTCAGCCCGGACGGCGCAAGGGAAACGGCCAGGCACACGCGGCCCCCGCCGCGGATCTGGTCCATGTCAGCGATGGAATGATCGTGCTTTCCGCTTACACGAGTGAGAAGTGGGCAGCGCTCTGCAACGCCATTGGCCACCCCGAATACATTGAAGATCCGAGGTTCAGCGACAATCCGTCCCGCGTTGCCCACCGTTCAGCACTCCTGGACAGTTTGGGGCAGGCACTCTCCGCGAGCACCCGTGCCCAAGCCGTCAAACTGCTCCTGGCCAACGGCATCGTCTGCGGGGCGGTCCGTGCTTTCGACGAACTGGTGATCGATCAAGATCTGGTCGCATCAGAGGTGCTGATCTCGGTTGAATCCGGCAATGGAAATTACACCTCCCCGGGAGTCCCCTTCACACTCGATGGGTGGCGCAGGACTTCCTCCGCCGAAGCGCCCCGAGTCGGAGCGCAGAATACTCGGATCCTTGCTGATCTGGGCTATACGGAGGAGCAAATCGAAGCACTGCACGTCGCCGGTGTAGTCTCCACGCCACCGATTGCCGCAGCCGGTACCTCGCAACATGCACGTAAGTAAGGAACTACATTCATGATCAACCCCGAGATATTCGAATACGGATTTGATGAGTATCGCAAGCTCATCGCGGAATTCACCGAGCGGGAATTGATTCCCGCGGAAAACGAGATGGTCCAGGCCGGCGCCGTCCCCGAGCGCCTGCTCAAACGCATGGCGGAGGTAGGGCTTTTCGGCATCTCCATCCCTCGCAAATACGGCGGGCTGGAATGGAACATGGAACAGCAAGTTCTGCTGACACTCGAATTCACGAGGGCCTCCTGCGTCTACCGTTCACGATTCTCCACGGTCATCGGTTTGTGCTCCCAAGCGATCCTCGACCACGGCACAGAAGAACAACGGGGCAACCTGCTGCCCAAGATGGCCGCCGGCGAACTGGTCACTGCATTCGCGCTGACCGAGGAAGGGGCCGGATCCGATGCGGCGCAGCTCACCACCTCCGCGACCCTTGAGCACGAACGCTACGTGCTCAACGGCGAGAAGCGATACATCACCAACGCCGGATGGGCTGATGCCTTCGTGGTTTTTGCACGCACCAACCAGTCGATCTCGGGCGCCAAAGGCGTTTCCGCGCTGATCGTTGACGCCACGCTGCCCGGAGTCACCACTTCGCTGCCCACCCGCATGAACGGCCATGCCGAGGCACCGGTCGGCGAAATCCACCTCAACAACGTCTCGGTGCCCGCCAGACACTTGTTAGGCGGAGCCGGCGGCGAAGGACAGGGACTGACTATGGCGCTGCGCGGTATCAACCACGCCCGGCTCCACGTGGCAGCAACTTGTGTTGGCCAGGCAACGCGCATACTCGAAGAAACCACCAGCCATGTCAGCAGCCGCAAACAGTTCAACGCCCCGCTGTCCGACCTGGGAGCCGTCCAGGCCGTGCTGGGCGAGTGCTTCGCCGAGGTCGAGGCCGCCCGTGCGCTGGTCATGGAAGGAGCACGCTCCTTCGACGAGGGAGATGTCCCTCGCCACCGGATCGCCGCGGCCAAGCTCTTCGCCTCCGAAATGGCTGGCCGCGTTGCCGACAAGTGCCTCCAGCTGCTCGGCGGCGAGGGAATTGTCGGCGACCATCCGATCCCGCGTATGTGGCGCGACGTGCGCGCGCTGCGCATCTACGAGGGGTCCTCGCCAATTCACGAACGCAATCTTGCCGTAGCTATGATTCGACAAGGGAAGATCGACGGGAAGCTCCCGAATAGCTACCGCGCGTAGCCCTGCCAACGCGCAAAACCGTCTGAAGCCAAGGAGAAAATTGTGGAGATTCGCCAGCTCGAGTATTTCTTGGCCGTTGTCGAGCACAACGGCGTTAACCGCGCTGCCGTCAACCTGCACGTTGCGCAGGCAACGATATCCCAGAGCATCAGGCAGCTTGAGCGCGAACTCAAGCTCGAGCTGTTTCACCGGACGGGGCGCAACATCGTGTTGAATTCGGCGGGCCGGCTTCTTGTTGACCCGGTTCGCCGAATCCTCGGAGAGGTCCTTTCCACGAAGGACCTCATGCATGGGGCCCTCGAGATGTCCGTAGGTTCTATCACGATCGGCACGATGCCCGAGATGTCCAGCGAGGCCGTGGCTGCCTGGAGCGGATCGTTCACCAAGCACTACCCTGAGATTCGGATCGACATGACCGAGTATGCAGATGTTGCAGAGCTCTGTGAAGAAGTGCTCAACGGGCACTGCGAAATCGGATTCACCACTTTCCCGATTCCAGTCGAAAACTTGCAAACGATCCAATGCGGTGTCCAGCGGATGATGCTGGTCATGCCACCGGGCACCACGCTCCCGGCATACCAGCCGGTCGCGTTGTCCGGGCTGCACTCGCTGCCAATGGCAGTGAGCAACTTAGCGCACCGAGAAAACGACATCGTCGCAGCGGCACTTCGAGAGCAAGGCATCACCGGTCGGATCAGAGCCTACGTGCCCACCCGGCACGCGCAGCTGGCCCTGGTGCTGAACGGCAGTGCAAACGCGTTCCTGCCGATTCGGCTTGCCGTGCTCGCGAAGAAACTGGGAGCAGTGGTCGTCGAAACGGAACCCACGATTCGCACAGACTACGGAATCGTGCACCGTGCTGGCTCGTTGAATCCGGCGGCAGAAAGCTTCATTCGGCAAAGCATGGCGGTCCTGAACCAATGGGGAGAACTGATCAAGAAGCACCAGGATGCCGGGGAATCGTTGCTCGATGCTGCATTGCTGGCGGACGAAGCGCTGCACGGCAAGGTCTAGCCCGCGGGTGCCCCGACCAACTACCGACAAATCGCCGCACCGGCGAACAACCTATGAACAAACGGATTCAACTATGAATACAAGTAGCGGCGTAGAGGGCATTTCTAACATCCTGGTCATTGGCGCCGGGACCATGGGACGTCAGATAGCCATGAGCGCGGCTCTGGCCGGCTACTCCACAACCCTCCAAGATATCTCCCTCGATGGCCTGACCGCGGCACGCACCGAACACAAGAGCTGGGCCGATTCCCGGGTAGCCAAAGGCAAGCTGGGGCAGGGCGATGCCGGCGCTGCGTTGGATGCACTGGCCTACAGCACGGACTTGAACACCGCGGCCTCCGGCGCGGACTTTGTGATCGAGGCTGCCACCGAGCGTCTGGACATCAAGACGCAGATCTTCGAGCAGCTGGGCGTGCTGACCCCGGCCCATGCCATTCTGGCCACGAACTCCTCCACCCTGGGATCCTCCAAGGTCGCGGAGGCCACAGGGCGTCCGGCGCAGGTGTGCAATATGCACTTCTTCAACCCGGCGCTGGTCATGAAGTGTGTCGAGGTGGTGCGCCACGGAGCAACAAGCGACGCCACGGTTCAGGCCGCCATGGGCCTGGCCCGCCGGCTGGGCAAGGAGCCGGTGCTGATCAACCGCGAAATCCCCGGGTTCATCGCCAACCGCCTGATGGGTGCGATGCAGCGCGAAGCGCTGTTCCTGGCCGATGAGGGCATCGCAAGCATCGAGGACATCGACACCACGGCGCGCACCGCGCTGGGCCATCCGATGGGCCCGTTCGCACTGATGGACATGGTTGGGCTCGACGTCATCGACTTCATCGCCCAAGCGACTTACGAGGAAACCGGCAACGCAGTGGATGCACCCAACGAACGCATCACGGCACTGGTTGCTGCGGGAAAAATCGGACGTAAATCCGGCACCGGGTTCTACGGCTACACGCGGTAGCCACTTGCCGGAGAAACTACCAGCGGCGTGAAAATATTGAAGAACACCCCCGGCCATTGCAGAGGGTGTTCTTCAAAGCACGGTAAGAACCGCGTAAAACGCTGCGGGTTACTTCTGCAGGTGGTCAACCAGCTCAGAGGCGATGCCGGTGTAGCTGCCCGGGGTCATCTGCTGCAGACGAGCCTCGGCGTCCGCCGACAAGCCCAGCTCGCCAACGAATTCCTTCAAACGGGCCGCGTCCACGCGCTGTCCGCGGGTCAGGTCCTTCAGGCGCTCGTAAGGATTGTCCATGCCTGCAACGCCGGCAATGGATTCGGCGCGCATGACCATCTGGATGGCCTCGGCGAGCACCTCCCAGTTGTGGTCCAGATCCTCTGCGAGTACCGCCTCGGCGACGTCCAAGCGATCCAGGCCCTTGGCGGCGTTCGAGATGGCAAGCACCGAGTGGCCGATGGCGGTGCCGATGTTGCGCTGCGAGGAGGAGTCGGTCAGGTCGCGCTGCCAGCGGCTGGTGACCAGGGTGGCACCCAGGGTGTCGAGCAGGCCGTTGGAGATCTCCAGGTTCGCCTCGGCGTTCTCGAAGCGGATCGGGTTCACCTTGTGCGGCATGGTCGAGGAGCCGGTTGCTCCGGCCACAGGGATCTGTGCGAAGTAGCCGATGGAGATGTAGCTCCACACATCGGTGCACAGGTTGTGCAGGATGCGGTTGAAGCGTGCGATGTCGGCGTAGACCTCTGCCTGCCAGTCGTGGGATTCGATCTGGGTGGTCAGCGGGTTCCAGGTCAGTCCCAGGTGCTCGACGAAGGTCTGCGAAACCTGCTGCCAGTTAGCGGTGGGAACCGAGGCGTAGTGGGCGGCGTAGGTGCCGGTGGCGCCGTTGATCTTGCCCAGGTACTCGGTCTTCTCGATGCGGTCCAGCTGGCGGGTCAGGCGCCAGGCAAGAACTGCCAGTTCCTTGCCCAAGGTGGTTGGGGTTGCCGGCTGGCCGTGGGTGCGTGAAAGCATCGGAACGTCGCGGGACTCTTCGGCCATCTTGGTCAGCTGGGCCACCAGATCGCGGGCCGCAGGCAACCACACCTGGGTGACTCCGCCCTGGACGCCCAGAGCGTAGGAGAGGTTGTTGATGTCTTCGCTAGTGCAGCCGAAGTGCACCAGCGGCTTCAGATTGCCAATGCCGATAGCGTCCAGGCGGTTAGCGATGTAGTACTCGACTGCCTTCACGTCGTGGACGGTGACGGCCTCGATCTCGGCCAGTTCCTTCACCGACTCGGCGTTGAAGTCCGTGACGATCTTGCGCAGGGCAGCCTGCTGATCGGCGGTGAACGGGGAGGTGCCCGGCAGCACGGAGTTCTCGGCCAGGTGGATCAACCATTCGATCTCCACGTGAACACGATCGCGGTTCAGCGCCGCTTCGGAAAGGTAGTCAACCAACGGTGCCACCGCGCTGCGGTAGCGTCCATCGAGGGCACCAAGTGCCAGGGGTTCATTAGCAAGGGAAGTGCGCGCAATCTCAGCCATGTTCATATTCTTTCATCACTGCGTGCACATCACATCTTTTACACACATCCTTCTTTCCACAGCCGGTGCCCAAACGGGCCGAAAGAGGCAGCAGCAGGGTGAAGATGAAGGCAGATTTTCACCGATTCGCCGGTGGAGAATGACGGGTGGGAGCTAATCATGATGTTTCAGGCGACCCTGGATTCGGTGGCCTTCCAGCTGGATGACGCCCAGTCAACAACGCGTTTCGCCATCGAACAGCTCTCTTCAATCGGTTCGCTGACTTGGAGATCTTCGGCAGGCAAGGCCTTTGCCTCCGAGGTGAGCCAACTCAGTGACAGGCTCGTGGGACTTACCAAAGCGCTGGGCGAAGCCGAGTCCTATCTGTCGTTGGCCATCGGGGAGATGAACGCGTTGGAAGCGGAGATCCTCAATCAGCGAATGGCTTCCTAGCCATGGGATATGACGTCAATTACAACGCCTTGGATTACGCCCAATCGGCTCAAATTTGCCAACAAGTCTACGGGCAACTCCAAAGTGTGGAGACGCAATTGCTGAGAGCCTCGGTGCGCGCGCAAGAATGCCAGCGAGAAGCGCAAACCCAATGCTGGATTAATGGAATCGGTAACCGTGGCTATTCACTGGGGATGCTGGCGGACAAATTACGCACCGGCTACCACCACGCGGCCGAGGCCGTGATCGACGCCCGGAGGTTGGAGGAGAAGGTGCACGCAGCAATCGAGAACTACGTCAGGGCAGAGACCAGAATCGAGAACTCGATTCTGGTCTCTGCCAAATGGCAGATTCTGCTGGACGCTTGGAACAGCACGCGCAACAACGATTCCCGCCCGCCAACCACCGACATGGAAACGCTGCTCAAGCTCTTTGTTTTGCTCTCTTCGCCACGGGACCGGTTTGGCTTTGCGCGCCCGCAGCCCTTGATGATGCACGAAACGACCGAAAAACTGGCCGATTTCATCTCTACCTGGGGGCCATTGCGGAGCAAGGAACTGCACCTCGGCGACGCCCAACCGGTGGAACAGGTTGAGATCGACGGCACGCTGAACGGCTACTACCAGCTTCATAAGATTCTCAACGATGCGGGACCCAGTGATGATGGGCAGATTCTGATCGCCGAGGCCGAGCAAGATGGAGAGAACGTTTATCTCGTCATTCTTCCCGGGACTCAGGGGGAGGGCAATGGCAATAATCCCTTTGACACCTACGGCATCATCGATGCGTTCAGCCTCGAATCGGAGAACTTCGCCGGACCGATCAGCGAGGCCCTGCACATCACTGGCGCCCGCGAGGGCGACGAGGTGATCCTCAGCGGGTACTCGCAAGGCGGGATTCATATTGCGAATCTGATGAAGAACAGGTTCTTGCGCAAGAAGTTCAAGATGGAAAAGATGCTGACCCTCGGTTCTCCCATTGGCCACATAGATCTTCCCGAGGACATTCGAAGCCTGTCGATTGAGGATTCCAAAGACATGGTTCCTGGCACCGACGGGGTGGAGAACAAACGCAAAAAGGATCAAATCACCGTGAAATTTGACGGTCCGAGGTTTGAGGAACAGCTCGACGAGGGGTTGTTCGGCAAACCGCACGACCTAGATAATTACGGAGACCATCTCGAAGAGCTGGTGGAGAACCCGATCCCGGATCTGCACGAGAATCTGCGGGAATTCGGGCTTCCTCCGGGACCTTTGAAATTTCGCAAATTCAAGATCGAACGCAAAGAGCGCCCGCGAAACACTAAGCATGAAAACTGGGAGGAAGAGAAATACGGCTCAGCCCGCTAGCGCTTAGCGCTTTTCCTTGCCAACGAAAAAGCCGAGGACTGCCGAAACGATCGAGATGATGATGGTGCCGACAATGGCGTCCCACCAGAATGCGTCGATGCTAAGGCCCACCGGCGTGAACTGAGTCAGCCAGCTGGTCAGCATCAGCATCAGCGCATTAATGATCACGGTGAACAGGCCCAAGGTGAGGCAAGTGATCGGCATCGAGAAGAACGAGACTATTGGCCGCACCAACGCGTTGATCAGGCCAAAGATCACGCCCACGATCAAATAGGCGATCGCGGATCCAAGGAGGCCTTCGCTGATGGCGCTGATCTGGATTCCGGGGACAATCCATACCGCTGCGGCAAGGGCCAATGCATTAACAATGACTCGAATCAAAAAGCTCATGAGACAACTTTGCCATAAAAGACTGGAAGCCCGGTGAGCAAAGAATCTGCCGATTGACCTACCGAGGGCTAGGCTTTGATGTATGAGTGAGAACCCCGTGACCCAAGATTTGGTGCAACCTCGTTCAGTAGTTGCGCGCTTGCCAAAATACGCCGCCGGCAAACCACCGACAGCAATCGAAGGACTTGAATCTTTCAAGTTGTCCTCCAATGAGATCCCTTTTGGCCCATTGGATGAGGTGCGTCGGGCGGTCATGGAACAGGACGCGCTGAACCGCTATCCGGACAGCCTCTCCACGAAACTGCGCGAGAGCCTCAGCGATTACCTCGACGTACCAGCCGAAGATGTCGTCACCGGTGCAGGATCGCTCGGCGCGCTGGCGCAGATTCTGACGACCTTTGCCGGTCAGAACGAAGACGGCGTCCAAGACGAGGTTATCTATGCATGGCGCTCCTTCGAGGCCTACCCAATTTTGGTGCAGAGCGCAGGCGCGCTGCCGGTAGAAATTCCCGTGCTGGAAGATGGCCGCCACGATCTTGAATCGATGATCGAAGCAGTCAACGAAAATACCTCGGTCATCTTGCTTTGCACGCCGAACAACCCCACCGGCCCGATCCTGACCCAGAGCGAGGTCGATGACTTCATAACGAGAGTGCCGCGCAATGTGCTGATCGTGCTGGACGAGGCGTACATCGAGTTTGTGCGCGATCCCGAAGCGGTGGACGGAGTCAACACCTACCGCGAGAATGAAAACGTGGTGTTGTTGCGCACGTTCTCCAAGGCCCACGGCCTGGCGAATCTGCGGGTTGGCTACAGCGTCGCGCACCCGGAAATCACCGACAATATTCGTGTCGTCGCCACACCATTTGCGGTCTCTTCAGTGGCGGAAGATGCCGCCGTCGCCTCCTTGGAAAATATCGATAAGGTGCTTGAGCGGGTCAACACCTTGGTGCAGGAGCGCGAACGCGTGGTGGCTGCGTTGAAGGCGCTGGGCTGGGATTTCCCGGCAACCCAGGCGAACTTCGTGTGGTTGCCGCTAGGCGGAAACACCCAGGCTTTCACCGAACGAGCCCAGAGCCAAGGGCTGTCGGTTCGCGGGTTTGCCGGTGAGGGCGTGCGGATCTCGATTGCCGAGGCAGCGGCCAACGACCGGATCATTGAATTATGCAAGAATTCTCTCGATTTAAAGCAGAGCTGACCTGCTTCTAATTCTCGCGTTTTAGACGCCTTGAGATATAGGCTGTTCATTAGTTAAGCCGCTATATGTCCCATAGGGAATGTATTCCTTGTGGGGCATATAATTGATCGAAGGAAGTTTTATGCCGCGTGCCGCAACCGAGGCAACGGACCAGGATCTGATTCAGATTCTGACCCCGGAAGGCCAGCGTCTGCCCAACGAAACTTATGATTCGTATTTGGGCGATGTTGACGATGACATGTTGCGTGGTTTTTACCGCGACATGGCGTTGACCCGCAGGTTTGACCAAGAAGCCACGGCCCTGCAACGCCAAGGTCAGCTCTGCCTCTGGGTCCCGCTGCGTGGGCAGGAAGCGGCGCAAATCGGTTCGGGCCGAGCCACCCGCCCGAAGGACTACATCTTCCCGACCTACCGCGAACACGGTGTTGCGCTCACCCGCAATGTCTCCTTCTCCGAGATGCTTCGCTTGTTCCGCGGCATCTCCGGCGGCGGTTGGGACCCGCGGGAAAACAACTTCCACATGTACACCATGGTGCTTGCCGCCCAGCTGCCGCATGCCGCCGGCTACGGCATGGCGATTAATCTTGAACAGCATGGCTGGGATGAAGCGAAACGCGCCGAACAGGGTGACGCGGTGCTGACCTACTTCGGCGACGGCTCCTCCACCGAAGGCGAAACCCACGAATCGATGGTTTTCGCCAACTCCTTCGACGCACCGGTGGTGTACTTCTGCCAGAACAACCAGTGGGCCATTTCGGTGCCATTCGAAGTTCAATCGAAGGTCCCGCTGGTCACCCGCGCCGCTGGCTACGGAATGCCGGGAATCCGCGTGGACGGCAACGACGTGCTGGCGGTCCTGGCGGTCACCCGCTGGGCCATGGAGCATGCGCGAAGCGGCAAGGGACCGGTGCTGATCGAAGCGGTTACCTACCGCCTGGGCGCGCATACCACCGCAGATGACCCGACCAAGTACCGCCAGAGCGAAGAAGAGCTGGCCTGGGCGCCGAAGGATCCGCTGATCCGCATGGAAACCTACCTGCGAGAGAGCAACATCGTCGACGAAGCGTTCTTCGAACAACTCGAACGGGACGGAAACGCGATGGCCGCTCAGGTCCGCAAGGACGCCATGGCCTTCCCCGTTCCGCCGCTGTCCAAGTCCTTTGAGCAGGTGTACGCCGAAGCTCACCCACTAGTCCAGGAAGAACTGCAATGGCATCTGGACTACGAAGCCGGGTTCGCGGACGAAGCCGGACAGGGAGAGAAATAAATTGACGACAACCATGACTCTTGCCAAGGCCATCACCAACGGCTTGGACAAGGTGCTTGCATCCAATGACCGCGCCATCCTCATGGGTGAAGATATCGGACGCCTCGGCGGCGTGTACCGAATCACCGAAGGGCTGATCGACAAGTACGGTGCCCACCGGGTGATCGATTCCCCACTGGGTGAAGCCGGAATCGTGGGCGGCGCGGTCGGCATGGCACTGCGGGGGCACAGTCCGCTGGTGGAAATCCAGTTCGACGGCTTCGTCTTCCCCGCCTTCAGCCAGATCACCACCCAGCTGGCCAAGATGCATGCCCGCTCCGAGGGGCGGCTGACCGTGCCTGTGGTCATCCGCATTCCTTACGGCGGCGGCATCGGTTCCATTGAGCACCACTCCGAATCCCCGGAAGCCCTGTTCGTGCATACCGCGGGTTTGCGCGTGATCACCCCCTCCAACGCGCACGACGCCTACTGGATGATCCAGCAGGCCGCCGAATGCAAGGATCCGGTCATCTACCTGGAACCCAAGCGCCGCTACTGGCTCAAGGGCGAGGTTGATACCGAAGCTCCGGCGCTGGACGCATTCAAGGCTCAGATAGTCCACCCTGGAGAAGACGCGACCATCGTCGCCTACGGCCCGCTGGTTCCCATCGCGCTGGCTGCCGCGGAAGCCGCCCGCGAGGACGGCCGCTCGGTTGAGGTGATCGACCTGCGTTCGCTCTCGCCGATCGATTTCGACACCATCACCGAATCGGTGCAGAAGACCGGACGGCTGATCATCACCCACGAAGCGCCGACCTTTGGCGGTCTCGGTGGCGAAATCGCCGCGCGCATTTCCGAACGCGCCTTCCTGTCCCTGGAAGCACCTGTGCTTCGCGTAGGTGGATTCCACATGCCATACCCCATCTCGAAGGTCGAATCCCAGTACCTGCCGGACATCGACAAGCTGCTCGAAGCCCTCGACCGGTCCTTCGCTTACTAAGCGCTAAGGAACCAAGGAGAAAAACATGACTGTCTTTAATCTTCCCGATGTGGGCGAGGGGCTAACCGAAGCCGATATCGCCTCCTGGAAGGTCTCCGTGGGAGACACCGTCGAGGTCAACCAGATCTTCGTGGAAATCGAAACCGCCAAATCGCTGGTCGAGCTTCCCTGCCCCTTTGCCGGGGTAGTCACCGAACTGCACGCGGGCGAAGGCGACACCGTATTGGTGGGCCAGCCGCTGATCACCATCAACGAAGAAGGCGACCCGGTGCCACCTACCGGTGTCCCCGAACCATTGGAAGCCGCCAACACCGAAACCCCGGTGGCCTCCGAGGAGCCCGGCCCGTTGGTGGGCTCCGGCCCGGCAGCCGACTCCGCGGTACGCCGCAAGCGCACCAGCCGTCCGGCGCCTTCGGCCGCAGCTGCGCGGCCCACCCCGCCTCGCGGGAGCGCCAGCGCCGCCGGCCTGGCAGATACGATCTCGCGTCGCGCCCAGGGTCTGGGCCAGGCGGTGGCCCGCGAGGTCGACCGCCGCAAGCCCGCCATGGCCAACTTTGTCGACCGGGTGCTTGCAAAGCCTCCGGTGCGCCGGCTCGCCAAGGATCTTGGCGTGGACATCAACGAGATCGTCGGTACCGGCGTGCAGGGTGAGGTCACCCGCGAAGACGTCAACAGCTACCAGGGCCAGCGCGAAGCCGAGCGCGACGCGGCACCAACCTACTGGGGGCACGGAGCCGAAGGCGGCGCGCTCATCGAACGCACCCAGGTTCGCGGGGTGCGCAAGGCCACCGCAAAGGCCATGGTGGATTCCGCCTTCAGCGCCCCGCACGTTTCGATCTTCGTGGACGTGGACGCAAGCCGCACCATGGAGTACGTGCAGCGGCTGAAGAAGTCCCGCGACTTCGAAGGCATCAAGGTTTCCCCGTTGCTGGTGCTGGCCCGCGCAGTGATCTGGGCCGCGGCGCGCAACCCCTCGGTCAACGCCTCCTGGGTGGAGACCGAGAATGGTGCGGAGATCCACCAGAAGCACTTCATGAATCTCGGCATCGCCGCGGCCACCCCGCGTGGGCTGCTGGTTCCGAATATCAAGAATGCCCAAGAGCTGAACATGCGAGAGCTCGCGATCGCCCTCAACGAGCTGGCCACCACGGCCCGAGCAGGCAAGACCAGCCCGGAAGAAATGCGCGACGGCACGTTGAGCATCACCAATATCGGTGTGTTGGGCATTGATACCGGAACCCCGATCATCAACCCGGGCGAGGTAGCGATCGTCGCCTTCGGCACGATCCGCCAGAAGCCATGGGTTGTCGACGGCGAGGTGGTGCCCCGCTGGATCACCACCCTCGGTGGCTCCTTCGACCACCGCGTGGTTGACGGCGACCTGTCGGCCCGCTTCATGGCCGACGTCGCCTCGATTATGCAAGAACCGGCCATGCTGCTGGACTAGGCGGTGAAATCAACCCGCCAGGCGAGGTGCCATGAGCACCTCACCTGGCGGGTTTTCCCGCGCCCGGTTACTCAAACTCTTATTGATATACTCGGGGCACTATGACTCGACCGTTCGCTGCAGTCCGTTCCTTGCCCCGATTCGGAGCACTGCTCCTGCCGCTGTTGGCGCTTCTCGCGCTTCTCGCGCTGCCGCTCCCAGCGCAGGCCCAAGACCTCCGGTCAGAACCGGTTTACCCCACCGTGCAATCAAGCGCCCCGGCACAAGACGAAGAACCAATCCGCATTCCGCGTGTCACCGCGCAGCAAGAGAACTTCTACCTTGCGGTCAGCGACGCGGCTCAAGACTCGGTCGATACGCAAGAAATTCTCGATCAGGTGCGCCAATCCATGGATCTTTCAAATGCGAAGATTCTGGTTGGAGTCGACCGGAAACCAAACAACCTCACGGGAGCCGCGCAGCTGGTGCGAGGCTTGCTGCTCTTCGGTGACAGCGACGCGCTCAGCGATGACTGGGTGGAAAACGGCCAGGAGCTGGGGTACGTCGGCAAAGGCTGGATTGTCGTCGGGGTCATGCTGCCCGAAGCCCCGGGAGCACCAACCGAGGTTTCGGTGGAACCGGGCCGCAACGTCACGCCCGTCGGTTCGGGAGCCGAAGACCGCATCCAGCGGGCCGGCCGGCAGCAGTTCGACGCCCAGAACTACAGCCAAGGCCTCATCGAGGTGGCACGGGCCAGCGCCACCGAGCTGAAGGCGCCCAAGGACAGCACCACCGCAAAAATCATTGGATTCGGCGTGCTAGGCCTGATCGTGGTTGGAGCGGTGCTCGCAACCTTGATCGCGCGGCATCGCAAGAATCGTGCAGCGGCTGCCATGGCGCGCAGCAAACGCGGTGACATGCTCGTGGAGCTGCTCCGCCAGCGCGCCTTGCGACTGGAGAAGGATGGCGCGCGCCCAGCTGCCGGCAACCCGGAAGGACCCAGCGCGCAGGCGAGCACGGCAATTAAAACCGCGATTCCACCGCTCAATGCTCGCGCCCGCCAATTGGCCGAACAATACCAAGACGGCGGTCCGCTCGGTGCCGATCGGTTGGCAACCATGGAAAGCGCCTTTGCCGATCAGGAGGTGCTGGTCGCGGGGAGCAAAGCGCTCAATAGCCTGCTTGGCTCGAAGTTCCGCAACAAGGACGACTGGAACGCCATCGTGCTCACCCACCGCGAACGGCTCGAAGATACCGCGCAGTTCCTCAACATACCGTCCGTCGGGCAGCTGGAGTGTGTACCACGATTGCGTGCATTGATCATCGAGCACACCAACCGGCTGGATGAGATGCGCCAATGGGCAGGCGGAAGCCAGCAGCGAAATCAAACTACTGCGCAGGTACTGGATGAGCTGTGGATCATGCACCAGGAGTTGCAACGGGAACATGCAGCAGCAGTTCAACAGGCTAGCGCCGCAAATTTGAAACTCATCGACTCATTGCGCGAGCGCATGCTCGGTGACCGGGCCGCGAAGGTCTGCTCCGATCCGCTGAGCATCTTGGACCGTGCGTACGCACGGGCTGAAGAGCTGGCCGTCGTGAAGCAACAGGAGAACTCATGAGCAGGCGCCAAATGCTCGATTCGCGCGGTCGTCGATTAAGCCGTCCGCGGTCCTGGGCGGCACTTGGTGCGATCCTCATGGCCATCATCACCACGCTGGTTGCCGTGCGGGGGTACACCTCGATCCCGGAGGAGCCACTGCACGAGGTGTCGATCGTCGTCGAGGGGTCGCACGACTGGAACATCAGCCAGCCCACGGTGGACGCGGCACTTGAAAAACAGCCCATCAAGTCGCATAGACCGCTGACGCTCACCGTCACCGACAGGTATCTCAGCGGGGATGAACTGCTGCGCGGCGAGCTGGCGGACTACGACGTCCTGCTCTCCACCCAGCTGGAGAATCTTGAAACCGAAAACCAAGACGTTGACGAGCGGTTCAACGGCAGTGCGCTGAAATCCGAGTTGGTTTCCGGAGACGACGAGTACCGGGATGCGCGCTTCGAAATCAGCAATTCCTTTTGGGACAACGTCGGCCTGGGCCACGGACCGCAAGCGGTGATTGCCTCGGCCGAACGCGCGGCGATTGTGCTCTCCGATGTTCCGGTGCAAAATCCGCTGTATTGGTTCGGGGCGATTGGCCTATGCGCCATGCTCACCGCGGTGCTGCTGTACTTTGCGCTGCGCTACCGTGCGCGGTGGAATTCCAGGTATCGCCGCTTCGTGGCCGCGCAGCGCAAGCTGGCCCGAGTGGTCCTGGACCTCGAAGCCTTGGAAGCGACCTATGCCGCCGCAGCCGAGAGTTCGCGTCCGGAAGGGTTCAGCAAAAACTGGCACGACTTGCAAAGCCTGTCATTGGAGGCGGCGCGCAACGAAGATCCGCTGCTGACCTCGCTTTTCACCAAGGCCGAGGCACTGAACCAGAGCACCGGTGCAAAGCTCTCCGAATTTGAAAACACCAGCCGGAGGCTGACGCAACTAGCCGATGCGCTGATGGGCGCCGGGTCGGTGCACGCAAATCTCGCCGGAACCGGAAGTACCTTCGATAAGCTCAGCCGGCCAATCTATGAGGCAGCGACCGCACTGCTGATTCGTCTGGACAAGGCGCCGGGGCGCATGATCTCGGGCCAAGATGTCCAGGCGTTGCGCACCGACCTTGGCGAGCTCTTGGACGCCTCGACCGGCGACACCGACAGCAAGCAGGCCGTCGCCCGGTGGCGCGAAGCCGAACAGCAGCTTGCGCGGCACACCCGCACGCTGATCACCTCGCTGCGCCGCTATCCGCACGGCCGTATTCCCGCAGTGGCGCAGATTTCCCAAGATCATCGGCAACTGCGTGAAAGCCTGGGCCTCGAAGCCCCGGAAGAATCAAGCGCCTTGCACCACCTGCGCTTGGCCAATGCCCAGGTGCGAGCCACGCTGGGGGACACCCTCGCCTCGGATGGCGGCGGGCAAACGCCCGACGCCGGCGCAAAGCCCAACACCGCGATTGCTTCGGCTCGGGGAAGGCGAGGGACCGCCGGTACCGAGGAACCGGCTCCGCGCCGTCGCGGACTGCTGATCACCCTCGCGGTGTTGACGCTTCTGGGCAGCATGGTTGCCGCCGGATTGCTGGTGGCCAAGCTGACCGCAAGCCCCGAAGTCGCCAGCGATGGCAGCGGGCAAGGGGTGCGCTTTGAGGTAGATGACCCGGCGGGGATGCTCGTCGAAGAAGATGTCTTGCGCTATATGGACACCGACTTCGAAAGCGACAGCAGCTTCACCCTCGCGGTACGGGACGCCGAAAGCTATCTTGAATTCCGTCCCCCGGAGCCCGGAAGCACCTTCCGCGATGTTCTGCCCGTCAGCATCCTGGAGGCCAAATGGCGTTTGAAGGGTGAATTCAAGGACAAAGTAGATCCGGCAACCGGTGAGCTTCTCCCCGAGGAAGCGATCATCCCGGTGCTGGTCACCGACGCCGAAAGGACCGTCGTTCCGGGAATCATCAGCTCCGTGGTGCAACGCGGCGAGTTTTCCTGGGGTCGCCTGAACGCCTGGGAACACGGGTCGATCAGCGAATCCAGATATTTGGAGATGGAGGTCGCCGGAACCCTGGACGACTACAACGAGGCGCTGGAACGCAACGGGTATGAGCGAGCCGCGTTCTCCCCGTCGGGCCTCTTCTGGATGCTCAGCTTCATGTTCTTCTTCACCGTCATCAACCTGGTGCTCTTCGTGCGGTACCTGCTCGGTGCCACGAGCCGCATCAGCCGATTCGGACGCGGCGCAGGGGCCTTGGCTCGGGCGAAGAAGCAGCTCGAAACGTTGATGCTCGGCTTGGACGACGCACAGCTCAACGCGGTGGCGGTGCTCGGTTCCGGCGGCCAAGGGCGCGCAGATGAAGCCGGGCAGCGGCTCTTCGAACGCGCTCTGGTGATGGCGTGGCACGAAGCGGAAGAACTCTCGCAGCTTCCCATGTCCGAACGCTTGCACCAGTCATATGCTCACCGGGTGGCCCACCTGGAACGCTTGGTGGCGATGCTGGGTGAACGCGATGCAGATGTCGCCCGCCGCGCCAAGGCCCTGGTGGCCGCGACTCGTGGTGCTGGCGGAGATGAGCCGGCCTCGGTCATCCTTCCCGGATAATTTGGGTATTAGGCTTCCAGAACAATAAAGAGGAAGGCGAGGAACCGCGGGTCTTGGCGGCCGTTGAAAAAATCAGGGAACTTCTCCACGGCTTCTGGAGAGGGGGCAGGCTCTTCGAGGTGCGTCAGGCGAAAACCTGCTGCTAGGAAGGATGTCAGCATGGCCGACAAGGACCTGTCCCAGAAGGTCAGTTCGGTTTCTTGCCCGTTCATCTGCCAATTCTCGGTTCTTGAACGGGTTTCGAAGTAATTTGTCTTCACTCCGGCCTCACGCTGGCCGAGCCAGGTCGCGAACGGGTGCTCGACCGAGAGGATCAGGCGACCGCCCGGTTTAAGCACACGTTTCATCTGGGCCAGGGTGTCCTGCCAGTCTTCGAGATAGTGCAGCGAGAGCGAACAGAGCACATCATCAAAGGTATTGTCTTCGAAGGGCAGCGGGGCAGCTAGATCGGCGACTCGCAGGTCCACCCCGGGACCGAGCCGATCGCGGGCAATGTCGAGCATTGCGGCGCTGCCGTCGATGCCGATGACGGTAGCTCCGAGTCCAAGCAGGTCGGCAATATTTGGGCCGGATCCGCACCCGGCGTCCAGCACGTGATGGCCTTTGACCTCGCCAAGCAGCGCGCGGATTGCAGGACGATTGTAATACTCGTTGAGCAGGCTTGAATCATTTTCGGCGGTATAGCCATCGGCAATGGCGTCGTAGGCCGCAGCAGCGGATTTCACTTCTACATTTGGGAGCTCCATGCGGTAATACTTGCACACCTAGCTGCCGTTGGCGGAGGAGTTTCGGTCTTGCGCGCCTTGGGACATGAGCTGAAGTTGATGGGAGCTACCTGTGACCGCGTCATTCCTGGCGCGCGGGCGCCGCAGGTGCCAGAAGCGGGAGCGACGGTCACGCTCCCGAGGCTTCGGGAAGGCACGACCGTCGCTGGGGCTAGCGGTATTGGCTAGCCGAGCACCTCGGGCAACGGGCCAGGATCGTTGCCTAGGACATTTTGTGAAAGGAACTCGAAGATCACCTGGTACCAGATCTTGGCGTGCTGCGGACTGAGAATCCAGTGGTTTTCATCCGGGAAGTACAGGAACTGGTGGGCGGTGGTTCCGTCCGCCTCCTGCGGAAGCCCGGACTCGGCCAATAGCTCGTACCACAAGCGCAAGCCCTCCCCAATGGGTACGCGATAATCCTTGTCGCCATGAATCACCAGCATGGGCGTCACAATATTCGCCACAGAGTTATGCGGGGAATTGACCTGGATCATTTCCTTGCTCATCTCGCGTGTCCAATAGAACGAGGCATCGGTGGTCTTGCCGAAACCTTCCAGCGCCCACAGGCTCGCATGAGTCACGATGGCCTTGAACCTATCGGTGTGCCCGGCGATCCAGTTGGCCATGTAGCCGCCAAACGATCCGCCCATGGCCGCGGTCCGGGTCTCATCAATATCCGGGCGGGACTCGGCGGCATCGGTGATGGCCATCAAATCCGTATAAGGCTCGAAACCCCAACGCCCCCAACCACGCTGGATGAACTGTTGGCCGTAGCCGGTAGACAGCGAAGGGTCGGGCAAGAGCACCGCGTACCCTTGAGCGACCGCCAGCCATGGATTCCAACGCCAGCTCCAGGCATTCCATGAGCCCAGCGGGCCGCCGTGGACCCACAGCAGCAACGGTGCCTGGGACTTCGGACCGGCAGTTTCGGGAAGGGCCAGCCAGGCACGCACCGGGGTCCCGTCCTCGGCGGTGGCCGTGACTTCGGTGAGCGTGCCCGGAAGCTCGGGCCGCGCTGCGGGGGAACGCAGCTCGGATACCCGCGCGTATTCGTTCTCTTCCAGATCCGAGAGGTGGGTAAGTTCCACCGCCACCGGTTCCGCAGGATATTCGTAGCTTGAGCGTAATGCGTAAGCGGTCCGCGAATCCGGGCTGATCAGTACGTTGGCGTATGCTCCGGCATCGGTCAGGCGAGTGATCTTGTCCCGGTCCAGCGACAGGTGGAAGATCGGGCTATGCCCGTGCTCGTCGGCGACGATCAGCAGCGAGTGGCCGTTGGGGAACCAGATGATGTCTTCCGCCCAGCGGTCCCAGCCCACTGCGATTTCGTGGGTTTCTCCGCTGGCCAGTTCCATAAGCCAAAGGCTCATCACCGGCGCGGTCTCGGGGGTGGAGCGGGTCCAACGGCAGTAGATCAGTTTGGTCGAGTCCGGGCTGATCTTGCCTACCGTGTACTCGTAGTCCTGATCCGGAGACAGGAGCATCTCCTGTTCGCCGGAATGCAGATCGATGCGCATCAATCCTGTAGCCACCGAGCCGCGGCCTTCCGGTACCATCCACTCGGTAATCAGGAACTCGCCGCTATCCGCGGCAGTGAACTCAGCTTCTGTCTGATTCGCACCGATGCCGGGAGTGAGGTCCCTGAGCGTGCAAGCATCGGCGCTTGAGCTTTCCGGCAGCCGGGTTGCATAGAAATGTGGTGTTTGCGGTCCAAGATCCGCATCCCAATATCGCACCGGATAACTGGTGTGCAAGATGGCGGAGATCTTCTTCTCCTTGCGTTCGCCGAGGATCTTTTCCTCATGTTCCAGGTCCTTTGCGCGTGGCAGCCCGGCGGCGCGTACCAAGAGGTCCTTCTGGTTCCGGGCGAATGTGGTGACCGATTCGATACCTGCCGGATGCGACAGGATCGACCGCGCCTCGCCTCCCGCCTTGGGCAGCAGCCACGCTTCGGGCTTGGCGTCATCCTTGGCGGAGCGCTTGGACAGAAAGAGCAGATCGCCGGTGGCGGTGAAGTTCGGCTGCGATTCGCCGTTTTCGCTAAAGGTCAGCCGGCGGGCCGGTTCGTGTCCGCTGGGGTCGATCTCCCAGAGGGCGGAGGTGTATTTTGTTGCGTCTTCGGCAAGCGTGCTCACCGAGGTGACTAGCCGGGTGCCATCTGGCGAGAGCGCCAGCCCGCCGAGCCGGGAGAGGGAAATGTAGCCATCAAGATTATGAAAGGGTTGCTTTGCATGTGCCATAGGACACATCATTCCACTATTGCCGCTCAGGTACTAGTGCAAGGCACAGATGCGCTCCAAGCAGAAGCCGCGTCGCATCGCGCGAGTTGCGTCCAAGACTTAATGCTTTTGATATTGGAATGGCGTGCCGGATAGGGGATCGTGGGAGCGAAGGGGCCCCGCACCCGCTCACCGCGGCGTGCCGGCCGGCACGCCGATCCGCAGGGACTGTTAAGGAGCCAAAGGTGAAACAACTACAACTATCGCTGCGACTGCTGTCGCTAACGGCACTCTCCGCGCTCGCGTTGACTTCGTGCTCGACGAATGATCCAAGCCCGGAACCGGCACCGAGCGAGAACACTCAAGTCCCGGACGCCTCGGCAACAGCGCCCGCGCCAAGCCCCGGCGACTCGCAGAGCCCGAGCGCGGACGAATCCGATAATTCGAGTCGAACCGGAGAAACCGACCTATCTCAAACTCAAGAGATTATGGGCATCGGTTTCCAGCTGCCCGCGGAGTGGTACGTAGAAGAAGATTGCGATGGCGAATGCATCGAGTACGACAAATGGGAGATCAAGGATCGCAGCGGCGCACATGTGATGACCCTGCTCCCGAATACCGCGACCTCTCCGGACGGCGACATGAACCTCTATGAACGCGAGCTGCTCAAAGAAGTTCCGATACCCGCACTGGAAACTCCAACGAGTCTAATCGCCGAGTTTTGGACGGGCACCAGCCAGGATGACGGCGAAAAGGAAACCGGTTTCTCCTTGGCGCTCGTCGATGACCAGGTCCTGAAAGAGCGCACCGAACAACCCGATCTGGACTATTTCAAAATCGGCGACAGCCAGGCGCCGATGCTCTGGGTGGAAGAGGAATATATGGAGGATCAAGGCATCGGCGACGATCCCACTCGTGAGGGCGTGGACAACTTCCTGGCCAGCGACGAGTACCGAACCATCGAAAGCATCCTGCTCACCGTGCGCCATGCGGCGGGTTAAACACCAATGGTGTGGAGCCCGCTAGAACTCCACACCATTGGCAGGGTGATTAGACCAGTGCCTTCTCATTTCCCGAGTCGCCATTGCTTGCGCGCTCTGCAGCCAGGCGTGCGCTTGCCAGCTCGTTGATCCGCTTCCGGCTGGCGTACCAGCCGAGAATCAGCAGCGGAACGATGATCGCCAGCGAAGCGATGGTCCAGGTGCCCACCGGATTGTCGAAGGCCATCATGACCAGCACCGCGGCGAGGAAGACCAGGGTTACCCATCCGGAGATGGGAGCCAGCGGCATCCGGAAGCTCGGACGCTCCAGGCTGCCGCGGCGTGCGGCCTTGGCCAACGCCATCTGGCACAACACGATCATGCCCCAGGAGGCCAGGATTCCCACGGCGGCGAAGTTCAAGACGATTTCGAAGGCCTTGGCCGGAACAAAGGCGTTCAGGACCACGCCGAAGACCGCGACGGCCGCGGTGATCAGGATGCCGCCATAGGGCACCCCGGACTTGTTCATGCGTCCGGCGAAACGCGGGGCCGAACCGTTCAAGGACATGGAGCGCATAATGCGCCCGGTGGAGTACAAGCCGGCATTCAACGAAGACAGCGCGGCGGTGAGCACCACCAGGTTCATCACCACATCCATGCCCTGAATGCCGATGGAGCCGAAGAAGGTCACGAACGGGGATTCGCCGGCCTTGTAGGCGGAGTAGGGAAGCAGCAAGGAAAGCAATACCAGCGAGCCGACGTAGAACACCGCGATGCGGATGATCACCGTGTTCACCGCCTTCGGCATGACCTTCTCGGGATCCTTTGCCTCGCCGGCCGCGGTGCCGATCAGCTCGATCGACGCGTAGGAGAAGACCACGCCCTGCATGAGCACCAGCACCGGCAGCAAGCCGTTGGGCAGCAGCCCGCCGTTGTCGCTGAGAATCGAGAAGCCCACCTCATGGCCGTCGATCGGGGTGCCGAAGATGACGAAGTAGCAGCCAACAATGAGGAAGCCCACCAGCGCGACGACCTTGATCAAGGCGAACCAGAATTCCATCTCGCCGAAGGCCTTGACCGAAACCAGGTTCATGCCGAGCACCAGGGCAAGCGCCGCCAACGCCCAGACCCACTGCGGAACCGCGCCAATCCAGGAAACGTATTTGCCGAAGAACGCCATGTACAGGGCCACCGCGGTGATGTCCACAATTGAGGTCATGACCCAGTTCAGCCAGTACAGCCAGCCGGTGGCAAAGGCTGCCTTCTCGCCGTAGAACTCGCGGGCATAGGAAACAAAGGAACCCGAGGTCGGGCGGTGCATGACCAGTTCGCCCAGTGCGCGCAGGATCAGGAATGCGAAGAAGCCGCAGACCGCGTAGCTCACGACGATGCCCGGACCGGCAGCCGCCAGGCGCCCGCCGGCGCCCATGAACAGGCCGGTGCCGATGGCGCCGCCAATGGCGATCATCTGCATCTGGCGGGAAGAAAGCCCCTTGTGGTAGTCGTCGTCACCGGCGGTGAGACCCGCCTCGGGCACGTGCGCCGCGGTGGCGTGGGTGGTGGAATGCTCCATCGGAATCCTTGCGTGTTAGTCGGAGAGATTTGCCAGGCGCTCTGGCTTGAGCAGTTCGTTCAGGTCTGCGGCCGAGAGCAGGCCGCGTTCGAGCACCAGCTCGGCCACGCCGCGTCCGGAATGCAACGCTTCCAGCGCGATCGAGGTGGACTGGGCGTAGCCCAGCCGTGGGTTCAACGCGGTGACCAGGCCGATGGAGTTCTCCACCTCGCGGCGCAACGCGTCCTCATCGACGGTGATTCCATCGATGCAGCGGGTGGCCAGGGTGAGGCAACCGTTGGTCAGGTGCTTGAGCGAAAGCCCAATGGAGTGCGCGATCACCGGTTCGAAGGCGTTCAGCTGGAGCTGGCCGCCCTCGGCCGCCATAGTCACCGTCATATCGTGGCCGACCACCTGGTAGGCGATCTGGTTGACGACCTCCGGGATGACCGGGTTGACCTTTCCGGGCATGATCGAGGACCCGGACTGCACGGCCGGCAGCTGCAGGTCGTTGAGTCCGGCACGTGGTCCGGAAGAGAGCAGGCGCAAATCGTTGCAGATCTTCGAGATCTTCAGCGCCACACGCTTGAGCACTCCGGAGAGGTGCACGAAGGCTCCCACGTCGCTGGTGGCCTCGATCAGATCGGGACTGGTGGTCAACGGCAGGCCGGTCAAAGCGGCCAGATGGCCGCGCGCCGATTCGGCGTAGCCTGCCGGTGCGTTCAAACCGGTGCCGATCGCGGTGGCCCCGAGATTGATCTCGGTGACCAGCGACAGCGATTCGGCCAGCCGATCGCGGTCCTCGCGCAAGGTGACGGCCCACCCGCCAAATTCTTGGCCGACGGTCATCGGCACCGCATCTTGCAACTGGGTGCGTCCCATCTTCACCACGCTGCGGAATTCGCCGGCCTTGGCCAGGCAGGAATTCTCCAGCACCAGCATGGCTTCAAGCAGCGGCTGGGTGGCGAAGTGCGTGGCGATGTTCACCGCGGTCGGGTACGCGTCGTTGGTGGACTGCGAGAGGTTCACATGGTCATTGGGGTGCAGGTAGGAGTACTCGCCCTTTGCATGACCCATGATTTCCAGGGCGAGGTTTGCAATGACCTCGTTGGCGTTCATATTGGTGCTGGTGCCCGCGCCGCCCTGGATGGGGTCGATGATGAACTGTTCGTGCAGGGCGCCGGCGGCGATCTTTTCGCAAGCTTGGTCGATGGCCCCGGCGCGCTCGGCGTCGAGCAGGCCCAGCTCGTGGTTTGCCCGGGCGGCCGCCTGCTTCACGCGGGCCAGCGCGGCAATCAGATGCGGGTTGCCGGTGAGGCTGGTGCCGGTGATATCGAAGTTTTCCTTGGCGCGCAGGGTATGCACGCCCCAGTAGGCGTCGACCGGGATGTCGCGGTCGCCGATCAGATCGTGTTCGCTGCGTGTGACGGGAGCCTGAATGGTTTCAGACATGAGTGCTCACTCCTGATTTTAGGCGCACTAAATGCACCATGGGTGTTGGATAGAAATTGAAAATCGTCGGGTTAGAGTGCTGTCAGTTCGCCGACAGGCTCTCCGCCGCCCAGGGCGGGGGAAGACGCCAAATCTTCCAGCGCCGCGGGCGCCTGGTCTCCAAGATGGCTGGCCAGCAGCTTGACGGTGATCGGCATGCGTGCCCGGTCTGAGCCGTCGGAGATCTTGACCGCCAGCGAGGAACCGTCGGGCAGGCCAACGGCCTGGATTCCTTCGAAACCATCCTTGGCCACGGCACCGGGCACCGCGCGCATGAGCTCGGTGACGTCGCGCCCTTCGCCGGCGACCAGTTCTGGATAGGCGCGCATGGAAGCAGCTACGCGGCCCTCGGCGGTGTCCGGCGCGGCCTTGGCCAATTTGGCGAAGCCGCGAGCCAGCGCGGCGAGGGTCATGGGGTAGACCTGGGTGCCGCAGCCGTCGGTGCTGATCGTGGTGATGCGCTCTTCGGTGAGTTCTTCAACGATCTCGCGCAGCGCCGCCGCCAGCGGGTGGGAGGCAGCCAGATAGTTTTCGGTCGCCCAGCCGTTGTGCTTGCACATGGCCAGCAGCGCCGCATGCTTTCCCGAGCAGTTCTGCGCCAGTTGGGTGGCGCTGCCGCCGCCGGCAAGCCAGCTGGCCCGTTCGGCCACACCGTAGGGCAGGTCGGTGGAGTTCCCCAGCTCCGCGAGCTCCAGCCCTGCGTCGCGCAGCGTCGAATGGGCTACCTGCTGATGGCGCGGCGCACCGGAATGGCTGGCGGCAGCCAGCGCGATCTGCTCCTGGCTCAGTTCCAGGCCGGAGCGCAGAATGGCCACGGCAAAGAGCGGCTTCAGCGCCGAACGCGGGTAGAAGCGCGCCTGCTGATCTCCCAGCGCGGTGATGACCTCACCCTGCGGATCGAGCAGCACCGCCGAACCGTAGTGGATCGATTCGAGCATTTCGCCACGGCTGGCGGAGACCAGCGGCACATGTTTTGGAAGCTCTGCACCAGCGCACTGCGCCAATCCCGCGGAAGCGGCGGCTGAGGGGGTCACTTGGAACTCCTGACGATAGTTGAAACTGCTTGTTGCACGGCGCTCAGGTGTTCGGCCATCGCCTGGCCGGCGGCTTCGGCGTCGGACGAGCAGATGGCGGCGACGATCTTGCGGTGCTCGGAATTCGAGGGGGAGCGGCGTCCGGTGACGAGGTTGACCGTCTCGGATTGGCGGGCCATGGCCTCGCGGATGTCGCCCACGACGCGGTCGAAGACGGAGTTGCCGCTGGCGCGGGCGATCGCCGCATGGAAGGCGGCATCGAGTTCCACCCAGGCTTCGGCGCCGTCTTCGGCTTCCATCTCCTCGATGAGGCCGCTCAGCCGCTCCAGGTCCTCGGAGGTGCGCCGGGCGGCGGCCAATTCGGCGGCGGGGATCTCGATATGCGGGCGTGCCTCATAGAGGTCCGCCGAGGAGAAGGTGCCGAGCACCAGATCCCGGGTGGGCCGGTGGGAGATGACGAAGGTGCCGCGGCCGGTTTCGGTGCGGGTCAATCCGAGCGCGGCGCAGGAACGCAGGGCTTCGCGGACCACCGAGCGGCTGACCCCGTAGGTCGAGGCCAGACTCGCTTCGGAGCCGAGCTTGGCGCCGAGCGGGATCTCCTGGGCCTCGATGGCTGCGCGCAGGGTGTTGAAGACCGCTTCGGAGGCGCTGGTCCGGGCGATCGGTTGCTGTCCGGCTGTCCAGCTGTCTGACAGGTTCATGAGTACCAGTGTGCGGGTGTGATGCACCCTACGTCAAGTTGATTCGGCAGGGCTTGCGATCGGACTAGTCAACGGCGTGCGGACACCGGGAGAGTGGGGCGTTGCCCACTCTCCCGGCAGCCTGATTCAGCGTTCCGTGGATTCCAGGATCTGCTTCAAGGCCCGCAGGTCCGCGGCGTTCGCGCGGCGCATCAGCGGTGCCATGAGCGGAGCGAAGATCCGGCCGAAACCCGCCGGCTGGCCATCGTTGCGCAGGCGCACGCGGGTGCTGTGGGCATCGACGGTTTCGAAGCGGTAGCTGGTGCGCATCGGAAACGGGCCCTGCGCGGTGGACATCACGAGCAGCTTCTCAGGCACCAGCTCGATCACCTCGTAGACGTAGGACAGCTCCCGGCCTAGGAAGCGGGCCTCGAAGGCGGCGCGCGCTCCGATCGAGAATTCCCCGTCCGTCAACCGGCGCACCGAGCGGATGTTCCGGTACCAGGCCGGGGCATTAAGCGGATCCACTGCGTAGTCGGCCACCGCCCGAAGCGGGCGGTGGATGACGATGCTGGTGGTGACGTCGACCATGCTGCGTGGCCCCTACGCGCCGCTCGGAACTCGGCCGGTGAAGGCGACCAGTCGATCGAGGCTGCCGGCCGATTCGGCAACCACCGTTTGCGGCCCGAAGGAGCCGGATTCGCGTTGCGCTGCGCCGACGGTTCCTTGGGCAATTCCCAGCACGTAGTCGGCAAACCCCGGATCCACCGCATAGTCCTGGCCGGTGGCTTGGGCCAGGTCCCAGCCGTGCACCAGCAGTTCCAGGTTCAGAATTCCGGCGACCACCGGAGCGGGCAAAACCGCAAAACCGAGGTCGATCTCTCCGGCCAAGCCGCGCGCGTTGAGGGCTTCGAGGGCCGCTTGGGCGAGATTCGCGATGCGCGGTTCCGGCGCCAGCTCGGGAGCGTCGGCTAGCTGGGCGCCAAGGGCCGATCCGATGCCCGCGAGATTGCCGGCCAGGTGGTCAATCAGCTCCGAAACATTGAAATCCTCGCAGGGTGTAGGGCGCGTGGCATCCTCGGCGGTGAGGTGGTACAGCGCGAGCTGCAGTGCCGTGAGGGCGGCTTCGGCGGCTTGGATCGCGTTCTCCGGTTCCGGGGTGGCGTTCCATTCATCGGCCACGGCCTGCCCGGTTTCGGCGAAGCGCGCCAGCCGGTCCAGGAAGTGGTTCCAGCCCTCGGCATGGCCGGCGGACTGCTCGGCGTTCAGCCCCTCGTGCCGCAAGGTGACCGCGGTGCCTTGGGCGAGCGGTTCCAACGTGATGAAGACGGTGGAGTCGCCCGGCGGCACGGCGTCCGAGCCTTCCCAGCCCCAGGTGAAGACGAGGCGGCGGCCCGGCTCGATTTCGGTGAATGTGCCCGATGCCTGGTGGCCCGGACCCATGGTGAAGCGGAATCCGCCGCCAACGGTGAGGTCTACGCGGCAGGCGACGGTTTGCCAGCGGCGCAGGCGTTCGGGTTCGGTGACTAGTGCGAAGGCCGCGTCGGCGTCGACTGGAAGGATGACGGTTCTCTCGTAGCTCATGATGATTCTCCATCTCTCGGGGTTGCTGACGGGGCGGGCAGCTCTGCGGCGAGTTGCTTGGCCTCGGCAACGAGGAGGTCTAGCTCGTTGTTCCAGAATGAATCGAGCAGGGCTTTTAGCCGCAAGACCCCCGTGGTGTTGAGCGAATAGTAGCGGCTGCGGCCTTGCTTGCGGGCGTCCAGAAGCCCGACCTCGCAAAGCAGCAGCAGGTGCTGGGATATCGCGGAGCGAGAGACGGTGAAGTGTTCTGCCAGTTGCGACACCGTGCATTCACCTGAACCCAGCAATTGAAGCAGCCGCCTGCGGTTAGGCTCCGCGGCAACTTCCAGTAAATCCTGCATGGTTAATACGTTAGCGTCGACTAACGCATTAAGGCAAGGTTTTTCTCGGTCTATTTCGCCAGTTCCGTCGATACCCGTGGCGTTTTGATTGGCCGAATCGGGAAAGCAGTAATCATCCGGATTGCCTCGCGGGATATTGAGCGGAAAGTTTAATCAAAAAAAGGGGAGGACCGAGCGTACGCTCGGTCCTCCCCTTTGGGGATTCGTTGCTACTACGGGATTGTGATGATCTGCCCGGCGTAGGACAGGCCGCCGCCGAAGGCGAAGAGCAGGGCCTTGGAGCCCGAAGGCAGCGGATCATCCGAGGCCATCAGCTTGGAGAGGGCCAGCGGCACCGAGGCGGCGGAGGTGTTGCCGGAGTAGACCACATCGGTGGCAACCCGGGCGTTCGGTGCACCGATCTTCTCGGCCAGCGGTTCGATAATGCGCAGGTTCGCCTGGTGCAAGACGATTGCATCCAGCTCTTCGGGCTTCATATCTGCGCGCTCGATGATCTTCGAGGCGATCTTTGGAAGCTGCGTGACGGTCCAGCGGTAAACGCTCTGGCCATTCTGCGCGAACTTCATGTCGTTCTCAGCTTCGATGCGCACCGCGTCGGAAAGCGAAGGAACCGAGCCCCAAACCACCGGGGAAATCTCAGCGGTTTCCGAGGCGGTGATAATGAAAGCGCCCGCGCCATCGGCGGTCAGCACGCAGGTGGTGCGGTCGGTGTAGTCGGTGTAGTCGGTCAGCATTTCCGCGCCGATCACCAGCGCCTTGGTCGAGCTGCCGGCGGCGATGGAACCCTGGGCCAGGCCTACCGCGTGGGCAAAGCCGGAGCAGGCAGCGTTGACGTCCATCGTTGCCGGGCCCTGCTCCATGTCCAGCGCCTGCGCCACGCGGGCGGCCATATTCGGCGAACGGTCCTCGGCGGTGCAGGTGGCCACGATGATCAGGTCAATGTCCGTGGCATCGATATCCTCGGCATTGTCCAATGCCATTTTTGCGGCCTTGATGGCCATGGAATCGACGGTCTCGACTCCGGTGCCCCAACGGCGCTCCTGGATGCCAACGCGGCGGGTGATCCATTCGTCACTGGTTTCGACCAGCTTCTCCAACTCGGTGTTGGGCACGATGCGCTCTGGCTGGAAGTGGCCAAAGGCTACGACTTTGCTGCCGGTCATGAGTTTAGCTCCTTGGAAAATTAATACTCTTGCACTCAAGGTTAGTCGTTTTGTTGCCTACTCGCTGTTCACATCTGCTCTGCGGCCTATGAGATTGACCGGAAAACCGGCGAAGCCTCCGAGAAAAGCGTACTTTTCACGGCTTTTCGGCCGGATTCATGACGTTGTGGTTCGTTGTTCACCTGTCGGCCAACAGTGTGCGGTGCAATGGTGGGAAAGCTCCGGATCAGGAATCGAGGATAGGGGAGAACGATGTCTGCAACTCACGTAAAGACTGCCGAACTAATGAGCCTACGCCCGGTTCCGGGAATCGGGCCGAACCGGCTCTATCGGGCCACAGCCCTGAGCAGCTTTGGCCCGCGTGCTATGGAACAATTTCAGGGTTTAGACGTGGGCACGCTCATCGATCTGCGCGAATCTCAGGAAATCCAGCCAGAGTCCATTCCGGTGCTGGCGGGGCTGCGCTACCGAGCGATCTCGCTGTATTCCGGTCAGCTGCCGGTGGACAGGACCCTCGGCGAGGTGCAACGAATCCTCCTGGACGGCCGGGGTGCGCGGCTAGTGGCGGCCCTTCGTGCGATTGCCAATGCCACCGGCGGAAGCACCGTGGTGCAATGCCGAACCGGAGAAGAGCGTACCGGGTTGGTGATCGCTCTGTTGTCGGCGGCCCTCGGCATGGACCGGGCCCAGATCGTGGCCGATTTCGCTCCAGAGTCTTTTCGAACTGCAGACACGCAATGGCAACGTGACCGAGCGACCCTGAGCGACACCCTCGATTGGTTGACCGATAGCTACGGTTCGATCTCCGGCTACCTGCTCAGCAAGGGGTTCACCGGGGCAGAACTTCGACGGCTGCAATCGCTGGCCAAGCATGCGGCACCCCGTGAGCTGCGCAGCCTGGTGGCAAGCTGATGAAAACGCTGAACGTAGTTCATCTGAGCGACACCCACCTGTGTGCCGAAGGCAAGCTCCTGCACGGCACCATCGACGCGTGGGCTCGCTTGCGCGCCGCGCTCCACGCGGCCAAGCACTTCACTCCGGACGTTGTGGTGGTGACCGGGGATATCGCAGACCGTGGGGCACCGGTCCATGAACGAGCCGCGAAGCTATTTGCGAAGTTCGAAAATGAACTGGGCTGTCCCATCATTGCCGTGCCGGGCAATCACGACCCCCAAGAGTCGGTCAATGAAGCATTTAATACCTTCCGCCTGTCCACCGGACCCCATATCGCAAATACCGTGCACGAGATCGACGGACTGCGCATTATCGGTCTGGATAGCGGAGGCTATCGCGAGGCTCGCGGATGGCTCGATGCGCCGCAACTTCGCTGGCTATCCTCTCTGCTCACCCAGCCGGCCCCGCGCGGTTCGCTGATCCTGATGCACCACCCGCCGGTGGAAGCGATGGCCGCGGAGCTATCCGGACGCGGACTGGCAAATCCCGAAGACCTCGCCCTGATACTGAGCGGCAGCGATGTGCGCGGGATCCTATGCGGCCACTTCCACCAAGCCGGTGTCGGGCAGCTGAAGGGTACAAACGTTTTCATGGCCCCGGCAACCTCCTACAACACCAACGCCTACGCACCACAGGAGATCTTGAGCGGACCGGAAAGCTCATGGTTTTCCTTGCTGCAAGTTGATGCGCAGTCGATCCGGAACAGTCCCGTCCCGGTCCGGCACGGTACACGCAAGAACAAGAACCAAATCGCAAGTAAAACGACTAACGCAACACGTGCCAGAATTCCGGCACATTCGAGAGAGACATCATCATGAACGCAACAGAAATCGTCTTCGTGCGGCACGGAGAAACCGAATGGAATCGCGCCGGGCGCTTGCAAGGCCGCAGCGACCTGCCCATGAACGAAACCGGGCGCCGCCAGGCCCAGCAAGCGGGCATGGAACTGGCAGCGGCCGGGGCATGGGACGCGGTAGTTTCTTCCCCGCTTTTCCGCGCTCGCCAGTCTGCGCAGGTCATCGCCGATCTGCTCGCCGTGCCCCGCGTGCAAGAGTTCTCGGAGCTGATGGAACGGGACTACGGCGACGCCGAGGGCACCATCGTGGCCGGGTTGAGCGAGGAAAATATCCACCGCCTGATGGACCTGGGGGAGAGCGAAGAGCACCTAGTGGAACGCGCGATCAACGTGCTGTTCAAGATCTCCATGCAGCACCCGGGGCAGCGAGTAGTTGTGGTCAGCCACGGTTCGCTGATTCGCTCGGTGCTCACCGAGTTGCACGGACCGGGCCAGGAGAGGGTTGCGAACGGAGCGGTCATCCGGGTAGAGGCCGAGCTGCTGACCAATTATGTGGCCCGTGAGCCACTGTGGCACTGACTCCGTACTGAAAAGAGAAATCCACGTTGACCTCAAGTCAACGTGGATTTCATTTTTCGGCTGGCAACTGCCGCCGAGCTAGAGCGAACGCAGGAGCACCGAAGTGCCCTGACCGCCGCCGCCGCAGATGCCGACTGCCCCGAGCGAACCGGAGCCAAGTTCCTGCAGCTGGCGTGCCAGCGTACCGATGATGCGAGCGCCGGAGGCCCCGATCGGGTGGCCCAGCGCGATCGCGCCGCCGTGCGGGTTCACAATCTTGGCATCAAGGCCCAGCGTGGCCGTCGACTGCACCGAAACGGCGGCGAAAGCCTCATTGATTTCCACGACCTGCAAATCTGCGGCCTTGGCTCCTGCCTTGTCCAACGCGGTATTGATCGCGTTGGACGGCTGGTCGTGCAGGGTGCGGTCCGGGCCGGCGACGAATGCGTGGGAGAGGATTTCGGCCAGTGGCTTCAACCCCAGACGTTCCACGGCGGCATCGCTTGCCAGCACGATCGCGGCGGCGCCGTCGGTAATCTGCGAAGAGTTGCCGGCGGTCACGGTGCCGTCCTTGGCGAAGGCAGGACGAAGACCCGACAGGGAATCGACGGTAGTCTGCGGGCGGATCCCGTCGTCGGCAGCAAATACGGTATCGCCCTTTCGGCTGCTCACCGTGAAGGGGGCGATTTCCCCGGCAAAGAATTCCCCGGAGGCTGCGGCGCGCTGGTGCGAGGCCGCGGCGACCTCGTCCTGCGGCTGGCGGCCCAGCTTCAGCGTGGTGTTGTGTTCCTCGGTGGAGATGCCCATGGAACGCTTCTCATGCGCATCGGTCAAACCGTCATAATCCAGGGTGTCGAGCATTTCAATGGCACCGTACTTGGTGCCCGCGCGGGCGCGCTGCACATGGGGTGCCAAGGACATCGATTCCTGGCCGACGGCCAGCACCACGTCAATCTCGCCGCTGGCGATCAGCCGTTCGCCGGCCACCACGGCTTCGGCGCCCGAAAGGCATACCGCGTTCAGCGTGATGGCCGGAACATCCAGCCCCACCCCGGCGCCGACCGCGGTCTGCCGTGCCGGGTTCTGCCCGGCGCCAGCCTGCAATACCTGTCCGGCGATCACGCGCTGGACCTCGCTCGGTGCAACCCCGGCGCGTTCCAGTGCAGCCTTGGCCGCGTGGGCGCCCAGCTCGGTTGCGGGGATGCTTGCCAGCGCGCCGTTGAAGCGCATAAACGGGGTGCGTGCGTAGCCTACAATTTTGACGCTCATGCTGTGAGGTCCTCCTGGAGTTCGACGATGAATTTTGCTGCGGTGATGTCCTTGATGCTTTCCGGAGTTTCGCCCGGGGCCACCTGGCGTAGCACCAGTTTTGCATTAACTATGTCGAAGACGGCGCGGTCCGTGATGATTCGATCCACCACGCCGACCCCGGTCAGCGGCAGGTCGCACTTTTCCACGATCTTCGAGCTGCCGTCCTTGGCCACGTGATCGGTCAGCACGATGACCCGGGGGGTGCCTGCGACCAGATCCATGGCGCCGCCCATGCCCTTGACCAGCTTGCCCGGGATGGTCCAGTTGGCCAGGTCGCCGTTGGCGGCAACCTGCAGGGCACCGAGGATCGCCGTTTGCACGTGGCCGCCGCGGATCATGCCGAAGGACATGGCCGAATCGAAGAAGCTTCCGCCGGGAAGAATCGTCACCGTCTGCTTGCCGGCGTTGATCAGGTCCGCGTCCTCTTCGCCTTCGAAGGGGAAGGGGCCCATGCCCAACAGGCCATTCTCGCTTTGCAGCTTGACCGAGACGCCCGCCGGTAGGTTGTTCGCCACCAGGGTGGGAATGCCGATCCCAAGGTTTGCGTACTGGCCGTCGGTCAGTTCGCTGGCGGCCAGTGCCGCCATCTGATCTCTATTCCACATGCTTAGGCCTCCTGCTTCGGGCGGACGGTGCGCTGTTCGATGTCCTTGACGTCGTCGGCATCGACGAGCGTCGAGACGAAAATACCTGGCGTTTCCACCAGAGACGGATCGAGGTAGTCCGCACTAATATGCTCGGCCTCGGCGAAGGTATGCCGCCCGGACATGGCGGCAAGCGGATTGAAGTTCTTCGAGGTCATGCGGTAGCGCAGATTGCCTTCGCCGTCCGCCTCATAGGCGCGGACCAACGCGATGTCGGCGACGATGCCGCGTTCCAAGATCGCCAGCTTGCCGTCGAATTCCATGACTTCTTTGCCCTCGGCCACGGGGGTGCCGACGCCGGTCGGCGTGAAGAAGGCGGGGATCCCGGCGCCCCCTGCGCGCAAGCGTTCGGCCAAGGTGCCCTGGGGGACGAATTCAACTTCGAGATCCCCGTCGAGGAACTGCTGGGCGAAGAGCTTATTTTCCCCCACGTAGGAGGCCAGCACCTTGGAGACCTGCTTGTTCTCCAGCAGCACGCCTAGCCCTTTTCCATCAACGCCCATATTGTTGGACACGATGGTCAGGTTGCGAGCCCCCGAGTCGCGCAGGGCGGTGATCAGGCGGTTGGGTATCCCGCTGAGCCCAAAACCGCCAACGGCAACGGTCATTCCGTCCTTGACCACGGCGGCAAGTGCCTGAGCGGCGTCCTCACGATACTTCGTTGACATTTTCTGACTCCATCCGTCCATATTATGGATTTGAGTGTTCCCTATCTTCGAAGGTAGTAACTCGAAGTCCGTAGCTCAATAGTTATGGGAAAAGAACTCGATATTGCTCGACAGGTGAAGAGCAATCCCCAATTCGTTCACACTATGGACACTTGGAGGAGTAGTAGCCGCGCCGCCCAAAGTGCATCCGCGCCATTGCGTTGGGCCGCTTATTGAATGCGTCATGTTCCTCATATTATGGACTGCTTCGTTCATAATATGGTCATGAGCAAATCTCCTGCCGGTGCACAGGTCGTCGGACGCTTGGCCGCGGTATTGCGTGCGGTCAGCACCTCCATGCCGGAAGGAATCACGACCACGCAGGTCGCGCGGCTTACCGGGCTCGCGCGGCCGACGGTGCACCGGCTGCTGACAGCGCTGGTCGCCGAGGGCTTCTGCGACCACGACCACCGGGCGGGGCGCTGGCTGCTGGGCCCCGAGCTCTATCTGATGGGTGCGGTAGCGGCCGAACGCTACGACATCAGCGAGCTCGCCAGGGGGCACGTGACCGCGTTGGCCGAAGAATCCGGGGAGAGCGCCTTTCTCTCAGCCCGGCGCGGAGACGAAACGGTCTGCCTGCTGCGCCAAGACGGAGCATTCCCGATCCGTTCGTTTGTCCTCTATGAAGGCCGGCGCTTCCCGCTCGGGGTCGCCTCGGCAGGCATCGCGATTCTCGCCTTTCTTCCCGAAGAGCTCGTCGAACGCTATCTGGCTAGCAACAACCTCGTGGCCGAGTACGGCCAAGCGCACAGCGCCAAGCAATTGCGCCGCAAAGTGGAAGAGACCCGCACCCTTGGCTACTCGGTTAATCCGGGGCTCATCGTCGAAGGCAGCTGGGGGATCGGGGCCGCGGTCTTCGATGCCTCGGGCCAGCCAGCCTGGGCGCTGAGCCTGACCGGAATCGAATCGCGCTTCGAGGTGGCCCGGCAAGAATCGCTGGGCCAATTATTGCTGCACCACGCGCATGAGCTGTCGCTGAAACTTCGCGGATCGGGACTGCCGGCCAACAGATAGGCCAGGTCGTCCGATCCCACGCCAGGTCGCTGGGACTCGCTGGGTGTCAACGACGAGCCGGGCATTTTTCTCGGGTAACGTACGAATCAGATCGCCCGAGCACGAAGAGGAAAGCTGGCATTGGTGAACACCATCCCGCAAGGCTTATTAACCCCGCAAATCCTGGTCGACGTCGATATTCTCGAGCGGAACATCGACCGCGTGGCGCAGAACGTTGCAGGCAAAGGACTTGCCCTGCGACCGCACGCGAAAACGCACAAGATGCATGAGATCGCCGCCCGCCAGCTCGATTCCGGAGCAGTGGGACTGACGGTCGCAACCATCGGGGAAGCCCTGACCTTCGCGCTGCACGGGGTGGCGGATCTCTTTGTCGCTTTCCCCTTGTGGGTATCCGAGGTCCAAGCGGCACGCATTCGCAAGTTGCTGCGCTATGTCAGGCTCTCCTTGGGCACCGACTCCGTTGCAGCCGTCGAGCAGCTTGCCCGGCAGCTGGGAGACAAGGCCAACAAATTAGGATTGATGATCGAGATCGACAGCGGTCACCACCGCAGCGGTGTGCACCCCCGCGGCGCATTGGATGTCGCCCGCGCCGCCCGCGATGCCGGGCTGAACGTCATTGGCATTTTCACCTTCCCCGGTCATAGTTATGCACCGGGCCGGGCGCAAGAGGTAGCCGCGGAAGAACAGCAAGCGCTCGCCGAAGCGGCCGGCTTGCTCCGCGAAGACGGCTTCGAACTCAAACGCATCAGCGGCGGCTCCACGCCGACGGCAGAGCTTGCGGACAATTCGTTGCTGACCGAGGTGCGCCCCGGCGTTTATGTATTTGGCGACGCGCAGCAGTTCGAACTGGGACGCTGCCGCTGGGAAGACATCGCCTTGAGCGTTGCCTCCACGGTGATCAGCCGGCATGAAGGGGACGAACTCATCCCGCGGCGGATCGTCCTGGACGCGGGCAGCAAGATCCTCGGCGGCGACCGCCCCGCCTGGGCCAGCGGATTTGGCCGGATCCTTGAAAACCCGGACGCGCGGATCAGCGCGGTATCCGAACACCACGCAACGGTGGTGTGGCCCGAGGACCAGCCGCTTCCCGCCCATGGGGAGCAGCTCCGCGTGATCCCCAACCATGTGTGCGTGGCGGTGAACCTGGTGGATCAGGTCACCGTGCTCCGCGCCGGCGAGGTCGCCGAACGGTGGGACGTGGCGGCCCGCGGGCTGAACTACTAGGGTTTCGTATCTCGGATTCACTGAGGGCGCGAAAGGCAATATTTCGCGTTCAGGCAGTCTATGCATCCGGGATGGCCTGTAGCGCTGATGCGACTTCGCACCAGCGCTACAACGTGGTTAGACGTGTGCGGCGTGGTTGTCTGACCGCGCTGTTGCGGCCGGCGAAATCTGGTGCGCCGGGTCAAGGTCGATTTGCGACATATGCTCAAGGTATCCGCGCTGGATATCGATTTGCTCCGCGACATATTTGGCATCGTGCCAAACTCCCCAAATGAAGCTCGAGCCGCGGCTTGACTGCCAAGGCTGGCCCAAGAAGTAGACGCCGCTCTCTTCGGATACACCTCGCTGATGGAGAGGCCTTCCCTGCTCATCGAAGGTATCCACCTGCAGCCACTGGTAGTCGACAGCAAAACCCGTGGCCCAGATGATAGTAGTCACTCCAGCGGCTTCCAGATCCATTTCCAGGATGGGATGGACAAGTTCTTCCGGATCATCGCCGAGGACTCGGGCCTGCGGCTCTTCGGGGAAGTTCAACCCATTGCGCGCAATGTAGGCATCCGCCTCATCGAGTACTGACAGGAAGTTCGCATCTCCATTGGCAATGTTGCGGGCCAGATCCGGGGCGAAACGCATTTTCCCCATCGAATAAGTTTCGGTGCGTCCGAGCAGTTTGATGCCGCCTGCCGCCAGTTCGCGGAAGTTCACGGTATGTCCGCCGTTGGCGCCGCTGACCGCGATGGTGACGTGCTCGGCACCCTTGGGAGGCGCTGCGGCTGACCATTTATCCAGAACGCCAAGCCACCAGCAGAAGTCCTGGCCGCGATACTGGCGCGGCGGTCGATCGTGGGGACCAACCGACAGGTAGACCTGCCGGCCGGCTGCGCGCAGCTCGTTGGCGATCTGCACCCCCGAAGATCCTGCTCCGACTACCAGCACGCCACCATCCCGTAGCTGCTGCGGGTTTCGGTACGAATGCGAATGCATTTGGGTGAGCGGGGAAGAATCCGCGACGATGGGAGGAATAACGGGTATCTGGAATGGGCCGGTGGCCGCAACGACGAAGCGGGTGTTTATGATCCCCTCGGACGTTTCAACTTTAAAGCCCGGCTTGCCGTTGTTCCTCTGCACGGATTTAACTTCGACGCCGCTGCGAATTGGTGCCCCAAAGCCTTCTGCATAAGCGGCGAAGTAATCCGCAACGCTCTCCTTGGGTGCAAATCCGTCGGCGGGAACATCCGCAAAAGTCATGCCTGGGAAACGGTCATGCCAAGCCGGGCCATTGGCAACTAGCGAATCCCAGCGTCCGGTGCGCCAGCGTTCGGCTATGCGGTCCTTTTCCAGGACGATATGGGGAACCCCTAGATTTGTTAGATGTTCGCTCATCGCGACTCCGGCCTGTCCTGCGCCGACAACTAGAACTTCCGTCTCTTGACTCGACATGCCAACCTCCATTGCTATTAATAGTCAGATTCGATGCGACGTGGCACTGTCGTGTGCTCCCGATTCACCGCGTCGCGGGGAATCTTTCGTCTATTGGGGTACCTTCAGAAAACCGTATTTCAGCACATCATTCAAACATTTGTTCTCGCTAATCTGCATCGGATTTTCAGATGTAGAGTGGCGCTCAAACCAGGATGCCGGTGCGCCGATAGGCGATTCGAATTCCAGCCATCGAAGAATTCGCGGTTAGGCAACCCAAGCTGAGCGGGAACGATGCTTCTGCGCTTTGCTATGCCAGCGGAACGCTCGCCGCGACGCCAGTTAAGTTAGCGGGCGAGAGCAAGGTATCGAGGAGGCCGGGATCCACCAGGCCGTAGGACAGCACTAATTCCTTGATGCCTTGCCCGCTGGCTAGGGATTCCTTGGCCAGGTTCGCCGCGTTCGCGTAGCCGATATGGGGTGCTATTCCCGTGATGATGCTGACCGATTCGGACATGCGTCGTGCCAGAACTGGTTCGTTGGCCGTAATGCCGTCGACGCATCTGGTGCGCAGGGTATGGCAAGCGGAGGCCAGCCACTGCAACGACTCGAGGAGGCAATCGACCATCACCGGTTCAAAGGCGTTCAGCTGCAACTGGCCGGCTTCTACTGCCATTGTCACGGTTGCGTCGGCACCCACCACCCGGAAGGCGACCTGGTTCACGACCTCCGGAATCACCGGGTTCACCTTCCCCGGCATGATCGAAGAGCCGGCTTGGACCGCGGGCAGGAAGATTTCATTAAATCCTGTTTGCGGGCCGGAGGAAAGCAGGCGCAAATCATTGCAGATCTTCGACAGCTTGACGGCCGAACGCTTGAGCACGCCCGAGAGCAGCATGAATACTCCGGTGTCGGAGGTCGCTTCAACCAGATCGCGGGCGGATACCAATTCCAGGCCGGTCAGGTTGTTGAGTTCCCGAGTTACCAATGCGCGGTACTCCGGGTGGGCGGTGATTCCGGTGCCGATGGCCGTAGCGCCGAGGTTGATTTCCGATAAATGCGCCGGCAGCTCGGATAACCGGGCCAAGTCTTCGCGCAAGGTTTCGGAAAATGCAGCAAATTCCTGGCCTAAGGTCATCGGGACGGCATCCTGCAGCTGCGTCCTGCCGATCTTGAGGATCTGGGCAAACTCGAGTCCTTTGGCCGCAAAGGAATCAACCAGGAGCTGGTGTTCGGCGCTGTAGTCTCGCAACGCCGAGAGCAAGGCGATCTTCACCGCGGTGGGGTAGGTGTCGTTGGTGCTTTGGCCCATGTTGACGTGGTCAATCGGGTCGAGCTCGTGGTACGCGCCCTTGGCGAATCCCAGAATCTCCAGTGCACGGTTGGCGATGACCTCATTGAGGTTCATATTGGTGCTGGTGCCGGCGCCGCCCTGGATGCGGTCAACGGGGAAATGCGCGTCGAAGAGCCCGTCGCGGACCTCCAACGCGGCTTGGTCGATGGCGGCCGAACGTTGCGGATCGAGCAGCCCCAGGCTGGTGTTGGCCCTGGCCGCTGCACACTTGACTGCGCCAAAGGCCCAGACCAGTGAGCGCAGGCTGCCCACGGGGCGCCCGCTGATGGGGAAGTTCTCGACGGCTCGGAGGCTGCTGATGCCCCAATAGGCATCGGCCGGCACTAGGCGTTCGCCAAGCGAATCACGCTCAAGGCGTGTGGCGGGAACGTGGCGCTCTTCGGCTCCGGCGGCATTGGGTAGAGAGGTATTCATGATCGGTTCACTCGTTTCCTGCGTTTCGGGGTATCCCGACAAAATCCAGTGCCGTCAGCGCCAAAGCGATGGCACCGTCGTGGATGGCAAGGTTGGCCGCGCCGCCAATGCAATGTGCGGCAAATTCGGGTTGGTGATTGGCCGCAGGGAAGCAGCCCAACCCGATGTAGGGGTGGATCGCAGGGACTATTTGGGAGACGTTGCCCATGTCGGTTGAGGCGCGGTTCATGGTGGCTTGTTCTGGCGGGGCGTCGAAGGTTCGGCCCAGTGCCTGGGCATGGGCCGTATAGATATCCAGGGCCCGCTGCTCTGTGCGGAACTCCGAGTAGGGTTCGGACTCCGGGGTGATCTCCAGTTGGGCTCCGGTTGCCAAGGCCCCTGCTTCGAAGCACTTGTTCACGCGCTCGTGCAGCGGTTCCAGTTCGGCCAGTGTTTCGGCGCGGACGTACCAGCGGCCCCGGGTGGTCTCCGGAATCGCGTTGGGCGCTTCCCCGCCCCGGGTCTGCACTCCATGGACGCGGGTTTCCTGGGGCAGCTGCTGGCGCAGCAGCCCCAGAGCCACCTGGGCGATGACAAAGGCATCGTTGGCATTGATTCCTTGGTCTGGATACGCCGCGGCATGGGCAGATTTCCCGCGGTACTCCACCTGCTGGTGGGCGACGGCGAAGGGATTCGCCACCGCGGAGTCAACGGGGCTGGGGTGGACCATCATCGCCAAGTCGAGGCCTTGGAACGCGCCCTTCTTGAGCATTTCGATTTTTCCGCCGCCGCCTTCTTCCGCCGGGGTTCCGTACAGCTCGATGCACAGGTCGTACTCGTCGGCGAATCCAGCCAAGGCGCAGGCTGCGCCCACCGAAGCAGCGCTGATGATGTTGTGCCCACAGGCGTGGCCCAGCCCGGGCAGCGCGTCATATTCGGCCATCAGTCCGATACGGCGGCTTCCGGTGCCGAAACTGGCGCGCAGGGCTGTGGGAAAACCCAGGTATCCACCTTCGATGATGAATCCGCGCTCCGCCAAGAATTCTGCGGTCCAGCCCGCGGCGCGGTGCTCTTCCCAACCGAGCTCCGGATTCGCATGAATCCTCTCGGAGTAGGCGACCAGCGCTGGCTGTTCCCGGCGGACGGCATCCATCACGCGTTCCCGATTGGTGGCGAGGCCTGCCGTCAAGGGCGATGGTGGATTATCGATCATCGCCGGGCACTCCATAACCCTCGGAGACCAGTGGATCCAAGCCGCGAGTCACGTAGGCATCTCGCTGCGGCATCCAGATTTCCAGCAGCTTGCCCAATTCGGCAATCGGGCGCTCGTGCCAATCCACGCGCAGATCGGTATCCCGCCACCCATGCCCAGAGACCACCGACATGCCTGCGGAATAGACCGGCCCGGCTTCGCCGCCCGCGGCGATGGCAGCCTGGAGGCCCGCCAGCAGCTGCTCTTCAAGTTCGCCATCGGCCGCTTCGAATGCGTCGCAGGCTGCCTGCAGAACTCCCGGGTCGGCCAGCATGTTGCCGGCCGCTACGCAGGAAGCTCCCTTGCCCTGTCCGTAGACGCCCAGCGTCCGGGATCCGTTGAAGACCGCGGAACCGCCCTGGGAGTCCAGGACGACGAGCTGTCGGAAGTCGATGTTTTCGGCCGAGTCGGCCACGGCGTCCAATGCCTGTTGGGCGCTGTCTCCCGCTTCGAGACGGTCAAGCAGGGCCGGCCCCAGCCGGGGGTCGGTGATGTTCTGCGAGCTGACTGCCCCGACCCCGTCGCGCAGATGGATGCATCTGGCCGCAACGGCAGGAGACGAGGAGCAAACTGCCATGCCGAAGCGGCCATTGCCGTCGGTGCCTGCAATGCTGAAAGTCATTTTCTCTATTCCCCCGAAAGCACTGCGGTGGCATCGATTTCGACAAGCCACTCGGGGCGGGCCAGCGCCGAGACTACCAAGCCGGTGGATACGGGGAAGACGCCCTTGAGCCAACGGCCCATGGTCCGGTATACGGTTTCGCGGTAACGTGGGTCAATCAGGTAGACGGTCACCTTGACGATGTCCTCAAGTGATCCTCCGGCTTCCTCCAGCAGCATCTTGATATTGGCCATGGCCTTGTCGGTCTGTGCTTCCACATCGCCGAGGCCCACCGATTCGCGGGTGTCCAGATCCTGGCCGATCTGACCACGGAGGTATACGACGCCGCCGGCAACAACGGCCTGGCACAGGTCGTTGTCCAAGTTCTGTTCGGGGTATGTCTCTTTGGTATTGAAGGTGCGGATACGAGTGTGCTTCATTGTTTTACAACCTTTTCCTCTGACGGGTGGATGTCGGAATGCGCGCTTGGTTAGGGGCCATTCGTTGCCTCGGCACCCGCGCCAGTTGGCACGCGTGCTTTGACTCCAGCATTCACCGCGCCATCAAATCTGTCTAACAGTTTTTTTCGAGAAACTAAATCTGATATTCAGATTTAGTGGAATTTGCTGGTTGGCTGCCACGCCTACGCGGATGGGGGCGCAGCCGGTTTCCGTTTTTCGATGTTGGCGGGCTGCAAGGACTGCCGGCGCGGTTGCCGTAGCCTGCGCGGCATTAAGCGTGGGCTAGTTCCTTTGAGGGGTTCTCGCGGGATCCTTCGCTTGCTCCGCGACGGTGAATCCGCGCTTGGCCGCATCTTCTCGATCCAGCGTCATCAAGTCGATGCCCTTGGTTTCTTTCATGGTCAGCAAGGTCGCCAGGCCGAGGATGCCGATGGCGATCATGTAGAAGGCCGGTGCCATGATATTTCCGGTTTCTGCGATGAGCCAGGTCAAGATCAGCGGGACGGTGCCGACGAAGATGGCTGCGGTGACGCTGTAGGCAATGGAAAGGCCGGATTGCCGGGTGCGCGTTGGAAAAATCTCCGCGACGGTCACTGCATGGACGCCAAGGACAATGGCCAAGATGACGCCCAGTCCAATGGTGCTCACCGTACCGGCCCACGCGGTGTCCAGCTGCATGATCGAAAAGAGCGGGTAGGAGCAAACGATCATCAGCACCGCAGAGCCAACCATCAGTGGTTTGCGTCCAATCCGGTCGGACCAGGCGCCGAATAACGGCACAAGGACCAAGGCGGTCACAGAGGCGACGGTCGAGAGCAATGCGGCCGACTCAATGCTCATGCCAATGAATTCTTCCTGGTAGGTCAGCAGGTAGACCAAGACGATGTAGAAGGCGACGTTCATCATGATCTCGATGCCGCTGGTCTGCAGCAACTGTTTCCAGTTGTTCCGGAACACCTCCTTGAGCGGGCTTTGGGCGACTTCATCCAACTTCTCCAAGGCCTTGAACTCTGGAGTGTCCTCTACCTTCGCCCGGATATAGAAGCCAATGATGCCCAAGGGAGCGGTCAGGATGAACGGAATGCGCCAACCCCAATCCTGCACTGCATCGGGACCCAAGACGTTATTCATCAGCAGAACCATCAGCGAAGCGCCGAGGAAACCCAATAGGCTGCCGACCTCCAGCCAGCTGACGCCGAAACCGCGATGCCTAGCCGGGGAGGCTTCCGCCAGGAACGCCGCGGCGCTGCCGAACTCGCCGCCTGCGGCCAAGCCCTGGACCATCCGGGCGGCGACCAGCAGGATTGGCGCCCAGATGCCGATCGTGTTGTAGCCCGGGAGCAACCCGACGACGAGGGTAGCGACGGACATGGAGATGATGACCATGGACAATGTGCGCTTGCGGCCGAACTTGTCGCCGATATAGCCGAAGAGCAGCGCACCCAAGGGGCGGACTCCGAACGAGACGGCAAAAACGGCAAAGACGGCCAGCAAGCCTGCGGTCTTGTCCTGTGCGGGGAAGAAGACTACGGCAATGGTGGAAGCCATGTAGGCATAGATGGCCCAGTCGAACCAGTGGACAAGCACGCCGATGGAGCCGGCGGCCACTGATTTGCGCAGGCTCTTCTGTTCGATCGCAGGAGACGGTGGGATGCTCATGGTGGTCCCTTCGGTGAAGATGAACGCGGGGTCGAAGCTGGCATGGCGGCGGCCCGCTGATGGTCGAATGCTTGGTTCGTCTAAAATGCAGCTGAATTTCAGCTGCATCGATCCGCGGCTCCGGTGCAGTCCCCGCAGCGGAGGCGAGCGTCGTGCCTTGTGGTTGACGTGCAGGAGGCTCAGGTCGAGTGAGTTGCGCCCAAGCGTGAAGTCCGCTGTCCGGCGGGCAGCTGACTAAAGTATTCACGGCGCCATGAAACCTGTCTAACAGTTTTTTCAGAGGGCTGGCATCTGATATTCAGATGCAGTGCTCTATGCTGTAGGGATGGATGTCACTCTCACTCAAATGAGGTATTTCGCCGAGGCGGCGGCCCGGCTGTCAATGACTGGCGCCGCCGAGCGGCTAAACGTCGCGCAGTCTGCGGTCTCCAGTGCCGTTGCCCAGCTCGAACGCCAAATCGGTTCGCAGTTCTTCATCCGCCAACGCTCCAAAGGGCTGGTGCTCACTCCCGCGGGTGAGTCATTCCTCAGGGACGCGCGAGCCGTCCTGGCCCATGTCGAAGAGACCGTGGAGCACGCCCGCGGTGAACAGACGGCGCTCGCCGGACGAGTGCGCCTCGCCTGCTTCAGCACCTTGGCGCCATTCCTGCTTCCCGGTGTGCTCGGCAGGTTGCATGCAGAGCATCCGGATCTTGAACTGGAAGTGGTGGAGGCCGATGCGGCGGGCTGCTCGGCGGCATTGCTGAACGGCCAAGTTGACCTGGCGCTGTGCTATGACCTGGGGCTGCCAGAGGAGGTGGCCGCCACCTCGGTGCATGCGGCCCGCCCCTACCTGGCGTTGCCTCCGGAGCACCGTTTCGCGCAGCGCAAGGAAGTGGAGCTCAAGGAACTGCGCGATGAACCGTTCGTTTTGCTGGATCTGCCGCATACGCGGGAGCTGATGCTTTCCATCCTTGCCGCGGCGGGCCTGGAGCCGAATGTACGGTTCCGCTCTGGCAGCTATGAGACGGTGCGCACCTTTGTTGCCAACGGCCATGGGTATTCCATCTTGCATCAGCGCCCGCGCCATGACTTCACCTACGACGGCGGACGGGTGATACCGGTTGCGCTCAAGGGAAAGGTGCCGGAGTTGCAGACCGTCATTGCCCGATTGCGGATTCAGCGCCCGACGGCAAGAACGCGGGCGGTGGCGCAGGCGGTGCGGCAGCAGATCGCCGGGCTTCTGGCAGAATCCCCGGAGGGGTCCAGCTAGTTCTTCGCCTAGGAGATCCGCTCCAGCATGAAGTCGATCAGCCGGCGCTGGCGAGAGCCGCTCACGGTTTCTGGATCGAGCATCGCGGTGATGTGCAATCCCATCATCGTGTTCAACAGCTCGTGGGCAACCAGGTCGGGATCCCCGAAGGCCGCCTCCGGCCTGTCAGTTATTTCTTCTGCGAGGCAGGACATGATGGCCGCATGCCATTGGGTAAGCGCATCTCGGCCCACCCTGCGTAATTCGGGGTCGCTCTGTGCCCGTTGCCAGAAGGATACGGCCACCCTGGCCTCCACCGTGGTCAGGTCCTCGGCCGGGATGATCTCGAAGCACAGCGCGCGCAGGGCGTGCCGGCCCCGCTTGGCCTTCGTCGACAACGCAATGCGCTCATTGGTTCGTTGGCAGATGAGTTCATAGGCCGCTAGGAGCAGCGCGTTTTTATTGGGAAAGTAGTGCGCCAGGATCCCGGGGGCCGCGTATCCGCATTCGCGGGCGATGTCACGCATGCTGGCGTTCTCGATGCCCTGCTCGGCAATGATTCTCCACGTAGTCTCGATGATGACTTTACGGCGTTCGGTGTGGTCAACTAACCGGGGCATGGAGTTACTCCTTGAAAGATGAGGGGCTGGTGGAGGCCCTGAGCGTCTCCACCAGCCGTCACTGTACCATCGCCGAAGGCGAGCGCTATGGCAACTATTCGCCGCTGCAGCCGGTGGGGGTGCAATGGCCTGTCGCCGAAGCCGGCAGATTCAGGGTTGGATTCTGGTCGAAGAATCCATGGGGCTTGAGTTTGAAGCCCGTGGTGTCAACCGGCATGATCGGCCAATCTTCGGGACGGGGGAAGTGCGTGAGCCCGAATGAGTGCCACAGCACCAGATCCTGGCCATCGATATCCCGATCCTGCGCGGCGTATGCGGGAAGGCCCGCTCCGCCGGGATGCTGGTTGACGAAGTCTCCGGCGGCGTAGAGCTCGTTTTCCGCGAAGCGGGTGACCCACAGGTGGTGGCGGGCAAAGGCGGCGCGTGCGGCGATGGAGGAGTCCTCGGCCATGGCCAGGGTGGGGGCGCCTTCGGGGTAGAGGGTGTAGCCGACCGGCTCGTCCATCTGGTTCAGCGATTCCGGGTTGCTGATATGCCAAACCCTGCCCACGCTGCCGTCCGCGTCGCGGATGGCAGCGGTTTCGGAGCCCAGCACCTTCCGGGTTTGGGTGAACGCATTGCCGTGCGGATTGCCGGGCCCCTTGGGCAGGCGCTTCAGATCCAGCTCCTCCACGCGGTTGGTGGCCCCGTCGATCATCATGTCCATGCGGGCGCTGAACAGGTGCTGGTGGTAAGGAGCGCCGAGGCCCGGCGCGATCTCCGAGGCATATTCGTAGCCCTTGTGCGGCAGCGCGGCGGTGAAGACGATGCCGGTGGCCTTGGCCTCGAACTCGATCGTGCCATCCAGATAGAGGTACCAGTAGAAGCCGTAGTCGTAGTTCCCCACGGTGGTGAAGAAGGAAACTACCAGGCGCCGGTTGCGGCGCACCTCGTTGGATCCGGCCCACTCGTCGGTGTGCTTCCACGCGATCCCGGCGTCTTCCTCGTGGATGCAGATGCCATTGGGAATGGTCCGTGGATTGCCGAAGTCATCGGCCACCACGGGGGAGAGGTAGGTGATCTCGCCCAGGCAGTCGCAGCCGAGCTGCAACGAGTTCGCATCGCGGCCGACCAGGTATTCGCCTGAATCGAAGTAGTTCTGCCAGCTGCGGTAGGGCGCCGGGTCCCCGTAGGGGACGACCATTTCGGAGATGGCGGCCCGGTGCATCACCGGACGTCGCCGGCCGTCGAAGGTGTGGTGCAGCTGGTGCAGGACAAGTCCCTCGCGGGCGTCGAAGCCCACGCGCAGGTCCCAGCCTAGCCAGGACAGGTGGTTTCCCTCGAGGGTGAAGCTGGCGCCTTCGGGCTGGATGACCTCGATCGGCTTGAGGTCGGTGCGCAGCTCACCCTGAATTGCCGGATCGGTGTAGTTGCCGTTGACCTCCGGCACCGGGACCGGGCCGTCATCGATCAGGTGGTTCACGCGCCGGTTCTCCACGTCAACGAAGGCGACCAATCCGTCGATCGGGTGTGCCCAGGCGTGGTCCCCGGGATGGTCCTGGCGGAACCCCAGGCCGCGCAGCAGGCGCTTGCCGGTTTCGTTCTCGTACTCGAAGACCCCTGCGGACAAGGGGGCAACCCGGACCTGCTCGGAGGTCAGCCCGCGGGAAGCCAATGCGGCGATCCACTGCTCATCCGCGGCCAGGATTTCCTCGATGATCTCGAACTCTTCGAGCAGCACCGGCATTTGTCCATCCACCGCGGGGTCGAGCTCGCGCTTGGTGAGTACGGCCCGGCTGTCGAGGGACAGGGTGATGTCGAGGGAGCGGGATAGCGCGGCATCCCAGAGCATCACCCGGACACGGCGGTCAATATCGCTGGACGGGACTGGATACAGGGCTTCCTTGGCAGGTTCAAGCAGACCCACATAGGCGAACCTGGTCGAATCCAGCACCAGGCCTGCACCTTCCAATATGGCGCGAGTTGCCTGGTATTCGTCGGCTGTGAGCTGTTCCAGGGGATGCGCGGGGCGCGTCACTGCGCGATCGCTTTGGAGTGTCATGGGGCTTCCTTAATGCATGGTTTTGATGATACAACTGTTCAATCAACAATTTTATGTTACCCAAGTCACCCCCTCTCGTAAAGGGGTGTCTTGAAAAGAATCAGCCACCTGCCCGGAGAAGTCGAGATCCGAACATGGACCCAAAAAACAAGAGCTCGAAAACGCTGTGCGCGCTGCGCTATTTGCTGAGCATCGTGGTGCTCGCGGTTTCGACCGCGCATGTGCTCGCCGCGTTTCAGGGGCCCAAGTCCATGTTTTTGGCCATGAGCGCGATGGGGGTCCTGTGCCTGGTTTGCCTGCCGCATCTCGTGTCGGCGACCTGCGAAATCGAGAAGTCGACGCTTCAGGTCATGCTCATGTCCGCTGCAATGGCAGTGGCCCATTTGCTCTGGATCAGCATGTCCGGCCACCAGGGGCACGGGCAGGCGCATGGGCACGTCGCCGATCGGCTCTCCCCGCTTGCGGCAGACGCTGCCGGGCAGCACTCCGCCACGATGCTTGGCCTGATTGCCCTCGAACTTGCGACGTTGGCGGTGGCATCCATCGTGTTGCGCGCCAGCCGTGCACTGCGCAATCAACCAGCTCTGCCAGTCAATTAACCTGTCACCCAACCAACCCAGATACCCAACCAATGGAGATCAACATGAGAAACCAAACCCTTTCCTCCTGGGATGCCGCCGCAAATGCCCTGCGAATCGACGGGCGCGCCTTCATCGGCGGGCGGCGCCAGGAGGCCTCGTCGGGAATCCAGCGACTGACCACCAGCCCTATCGACAACCGTGAGCTGGCCTTGCTGAGCTCGTGCGGCCAAGAGGAGGTCGATTTGGCTGTTTCTGCCGCCCGGCGTTCATTCCCGGCGTGGTCGCGTTCGGGGGCGGAGAGCAGGAAGGCTGTGCTTCTGGCCTGGGCGGACCTCATGGAAGCGCAGGCCGAGGAATTGGCCCTGCTTGAGAGCCTCGACAGCGGCAAGCCGATCCTGCAGACCAGCACGGTGGACGTTCCCGGCGCCATCTCCACCCTGCGCTGGTATGCCGAGGCCATCGACAAGCAATCCGGGGAATTGCCTGCTGTTCCGCCGGGAGCCACGGCACTGGTGACGCGCGAGCCGCTGGGTGTGGTGGCGGCCATCGTGCCGTGGAACTATCCGCTGGAAATTGCCATGTGGAAGCTGGCGCCAGCGCTGGCAGCCGGGAACTCGGTGGTCTTGAAGCCCGCGGAGCAGACGTCGTTGAGTATCTTGCGTACCGCGGAGCTGGCGGCCGAAGCGGGGGTGCCCGATGGTGTGTTGAGCGTGCTAACCGGCTCTGGGCGAGAAGTGGGTTCGGCGCTAGCCCTGCACATGGATGTTGACGCCCTGGCCTTCACCGGCTCGACCGCCGTTTCGCGGACGCTGCTTGAAGCCTCGGGGCAGAGCAATCTCAAGCGTTTGAGCCTGGAGGCGGGTGGCAAAAGTTCCAATCTGATTTTTGCAGACACCGCCGATCTGGCGGCGGCCGCCGAGAAAGCTGCTTTCGGTGCTTTTTATAATCAGGGCCAGGTGTGTTCGGCAAATTCTCGGATTCTGGTCCAGCGGTCGGTCCATGATGAGTTCGCCGAGTTGCTCGAGCAGGCGACAAAAGCCTACCTGCCGGCCGACCCGCTGGCTGGGGTAGGCGGAAATGGGGCACTGATTTCAAGTGCGCACACGGATTCGGTCGAGGCGTGGATCGACCGCGGACGCAAAGAATCCGCAGTACTTTTCGGCGGGCGCAGGTTGGAGATACGCGGGTCAAGCGCGTATTTGGAGCCGACGGTGCTAGGCGGGCTGGATTCCGCGCATGACGTGCACCGGGAAGAGATTTTCGGGCCCGTGGCTGTGCTCCAATCCTTCGATACGGAAGCGGAAGCGATTGCCATGGCCAATGCCACCGATTATGGGCTGGCCGCTTCAGTGTGGACCGCCGATCTTGGACGTGCGCACCGGGTAGCTACGGAACTGGTGGCCGGTACGGTTTCCGTCAACACGGTTGACGCGCTGGGCAATACCACGCCGTTCGGAGGCTTTAAGCAGTCAGGGTTCGGGCGTGATCTTTCGCTGCACGCATTCGATAACTACACGGCCGCCAAGACCACCTGGATCCAATTCGGCTAAGCCTGTTGGTGCGGTAACCCCGACCGGAGAGGCTGCATCTATTATTCAGATGACCCGCATCACACGAAACTTCTTTACGTGATGCGGGTCATAGCTTTAGCGTTGACCTAAGTTCACACCCCCGGTGCCGAGTTTGTTGCACGTTGCCGCTCCCAGTCAGGAATGCCATGAGTACTCACAACTACTCCCAGTTATTTGAAATTGAGCAGGAATCCATCGCGCCCATCCCTGAAAATGCCAGGCACGGCAAGGCAAAAGACCTGTTCACCATCTGGTTTGGCATGAACATGACGCCATTGACGGTAGTCACCGGCGCCACCGCCACGACGTTGCTGGGCCTTCCGCTGCTTGGCTCGCTTATTGCGATCCTGCTGGGCCACGCGCTGGGCGGTGTCGGCATGGCTTTGCACGCCGCGCAGGGACCGGTGCTAGGCGTACCTCAGATGCTGCAGGCACGCGGGCAGTTCGGTTCCAAAGGTGCCAGCCTGATCGTGGCAGTGGCAATCCTGATGTTCGTGGGCTACTTTTCGTCGAATCTCATTGTTTCTTCGGAATCGATTATGACGCTCCTGCCGGGCGCCAACAAGACGTTCTTGATTGTCGCCTGTGCAGCTCTAAGCTTTGTAATCGCCGCATTCGGCTACAACTTAGTTCGAAAGGTAACTCAGCTAGGCGCGGTCATCGTTGGCGGCCTAGTTGTGGTTTCCTTTATTGCCCTATTCCTGAACGGGGACTTTTGGGGCAACATATCCGCCGGAGCATTCACCTGGCCCGGGTTTTTCGCCATGCTGGCCATTGGCATCGTCTGGCAGCTGACTTACGCGCCGTACGTTTCGGACTATTCCCGCTATATGCCCGCCAGCTCGGGCACCAAGGGTGCGTTCTGGGGCACCTATCTCGGCTGCGTTATCTCCAGCGCGCTACTTATGGTGCTCGGCGCGGGCGTCGGACTGGCGGTCAATGGCGTCGATGCGATGGCGGGCCTGCATGGAATCCTGGGTCCGGTTTTGGGCGCGCTGGTCCTGATCGGTTTTGCCCTTGTTGCTGCGTCGGGAAACGCCGTGAACGCATATTGCAGCGCGCTGTGCGCCTTGACGCTGGTCGAGACGTTCCGCACCGGCTGGCATCCGGGAGTCAAGGCCCGCCTGATGACTTCGACCATCCTGCATGTGCTCGGGGTCGGCTTGGCGGTGACGGCCGCCAGCAGTTTCGCTTCGTCCTACTTCAGTTTCCTGAGCGTACTGCTCTACGTGTTGATCCCATGGTCTGCCGTAAATCTGGTGGACTACTACATCATCCGCCATGGCTCCTACGCGGTCTCGGAATTCTACGCTGCGGACGGTGGACGCTACGGCGCATGGAATACCGGAGCGTTGCTGGTATTTGCCGTCGGAGTGGCGGCCCAGATCCCCTTTATGGCGACGGCCTTCTACACCGGCCCGCTAGCGGCAGCATTGAACGGCATCGATATCGCATGGTTTATCGGCTTGACCGTCAGCTCGGTCGTTTATGTGGCAGTAGCCCGTTTTGCTCCCGCTCTGGTGCGTTTGGACAACAACACCGAGCCCACCAACTCCCTTCGAAAGTAGGCAGTCATGACATACGCAGATCTGCTGTTCGCCAACGGACCAGTTTTGACAATGGACACCGCCAACCCCCGGAGCCATGCGCTGGCGGTGAAGGATGGACGGATCCTAGCGCTGGGCGATCGAGCCCTCGGTCTTCGCGGTCCCGGAACACAGGTCATAGACCTTTCCGGAAAAGCACTGCTCCCTGGCTTCCAAGACGCCCACGTGCACCCGCTCATGGGCGGGCTGCAGATGGTGGCTTGCGACCTTTCTGAAGTGCATTCATTGTCAGAGTACCGAAGGATCATCGCAAATTATGCCCGCACGCATGCGGAACAAGACTGGATTGAAGGCGCCGGCTGGTATGGAGACGTCTTCGACGGTGGATTCCCGCACCGAGACTTGCTCGACGAGTTAGTCCCGGACCGCCCCGCCTATTTTCTGAGTCATGATGGACACGGAGCGTGGGTCAATACCAGAGCCCTGGAATTGGCAGGGATCACCGATTCAACGCCTCACCCCGATGGGGGAATCATTGCCAGGGAAGAAAACGGCCGTGCGACCGGCATGCTCATTGAACACGCCGCCGATTTGGTGTCCAGAATGCTCCCGGCACCGGATAAATCCCATATTAGAAATGCCTTGCTAGAGGCGCAGAAGTTCATGCATTCCAAAGGGATCACCGCTTGGCAGGATGCCGCGGTGGGAGAGGCCCTCGGTTCCCCGGATGCTTTTGAGCACTATCTGGCATTGGACGAACAAGGACTTCTGACCGCGACCGTGACCGGGGCGCTTTGGTGGCATCGCGAACAAGGACTGGAACAACTTGAGTTGTTCCGGGACCGGCGTTCCCGAGCTCGGGGCAGGTTCCGGGCATCGGCGGTCAAACTCATGCTGGATGGAGTGTGTGAAAATCTGACGGCCGCGATGACGCGTCCCTACGTGGGGCACCCGCAGCAGCGGGGAATGACGTTGATCGAGCCAGAAGTGCTGTGCGACATCACCCGATCGCTGGATGCCGAAGGGTTTGATCTGCATCTTCACGCGGTGGGCGACCAGGCGGTTCGGGACAGCCTTTCGGCGTTGGAACTGCAGGCTAGGACGGGGTGGGATCCACGGCACCAGATAGCGCATCTGGATATCATCGACGCGGGCGACATTGCGCAGTTCTCCCGGGTTGGGGCCATCGCCAATATCCAGCCGTTGTGGGCCCGGCAGGACCCGGTGCTGACGGAGACAAAACTTCCCTATCTCGATTCAGCTCACCAAAGCATGCACTTTGCCTTCCAATCCCTTCACGAGGCGGGCGTGCCGCTGGCTATGGGCAGCGACTGGCCTGTTTCGAGCCCGGATCCGATGTGGGGAGTCCATTCGGCGGTGAATCGTACGGCACCACCAGCCGATCCGCATGCCAAAGATGAACGATCGCAAAACAGCCCCCTGCTCGGGCACGAAGCTATTGCCCTGGATGCGGCCTTGCATGCGGCAACCGCCGGTGCTGCATTTGCCAACAGGCTTGATCAGGATCGTGGAACGCTTCGCGAGGGCATGATCGCCGATCTTGCCGTCCTGGAGGCTGACCCCTATGCCGTGCCCGCCCGCGCTCTCGGCGATTTAGCGGTTGAACGAACGTATGTGGATGGGGTGCTGATCTTCCATCGGGCAACTAGCGAATAAATTCTTAATCCAGTTTTTGATGTTTTTCAAACTAGCGGCAACGCAGATCTAGAACCAATTCCTAGATCGTGTCATTTCTCGGTCCCAGCGACCGCAAATTCCACAATCAGTTACGACAGAGGACTGAGCATGAAAAATTCCGAATCGTCCACGTTTCTTGCACAGGAGCAGAGCAAGCATCTGCAAAAATCCCTAGGCAGAATGGACATTCTCCTGCTGGTGGTTGCAGCAGTTATCTCCATTGAAGTCTTGGGCCAGGTCTCCGGTTTTGGAGGTGAGACGTTTACCTGGACGTTGGTTCTCGCTATTACCTTCATGATTCCCTACGGGCTGATCTTTGCGGAGACTGGCGGTGCCTTCACCGAGGAGGGTGGCGTTTATGTCTGGACGAAGATGGCCTTTGGCCGAGTAGTTGCGGCCATCGCTTCCCTCTTCACTTGGGTGACTCAGCCGGTATGGGTTGGCGGTGCGATGGCATTCGTTGCCGTGGAAACCTGGTCGGAGTACGTGGGGCACATTGAGGCTGGTGGGGTGGGCGATTATCTATTCAAGCTCGGGTTCATCTGGATCACGGTCACCTCGGCGGTTATCAGCCTCAAGCATGGCAAATGGCTGCCATCGCTTGGAGCGATACTCAAGATCCTCTTCCTTTTCTGCTTCTTGGTGGTAACCGCAATCTATGGATTCAAGAATGGATTTAACGGTCTGAACCTGGGGTTCTTCTCGCCGACGATGGCCGGCTTCCTCGGGGTCACCCCCTTGCTGCTTTTCTCGTTCCTTGGCTTTGAATCGGGGAACAGCGCCGCAGGGGAGATGAAAAATCCTGCCAAGGATGTTCCGGTCTCTATCGCCCGCACATCCATGCTCGCAGCCGCGAGTTACTTGTTACCTGTCTTAGCTATTTTGCTGGTCGTTCCGCTGGACGAAATTACCGGTATCGGCGGACTCTTCGGGGCAATTGCGACGGTCTTCACGGTGTTCGGACCGGCCGCCGATGCCATGCTCGCGTTGTTTGCCATCGTATTCTGCTTTGTCCTGGTTTCGCAGGGCGCCGCCTGGATGATCATCAGCGACCGGATGCAGGCCATGGCTGCTGCGGATGGGTCGTTCTTCGGTGGATTCTTCGGGCACTTCAATCCAAAACTCGGTACTCCAATCCGAGTTAATACTCTTTCGGGTGTAGTCGCTACCATCTTCATGCTTGCCGCAATGCAGATGTCAGGATCAAACGGGGCGATGTTCGGAGTGGTCCTGACCATCTCGATTTCGACGTTCCTCCTGAGCTATTTGATTGCGATTCCCGCCGTGGTGATGCTCCGGTTCAAGTACCCCTCGGTAGTACGCCCCTTTAGAGTTCCAGTTTCAAACTCAACGTTTGCGGTGCTCGGGGGTATCTGTTTCGCATGGATCCTCATCGGTTCCTGGATCGCCGTATTCCCAGGCAGCCTGGAATATGCCTTTGGCATGGACTATGACTTCGAAGCGATCTGGGGCCTTTCATGGAGCCAGTTTGAGTCGTTTGCGCTAGGCACCTTGGCCAGCATCCTCGCGCTGGGCATCGTCGGATATATTCTCGGCAGAAAAGTCCGCGAAGAAGAGCGAACCGAGGTGGACGCAATGGCGCCTCCGGAAGTTTCCGTTTCTCATAAATAAGCATCAATTGCTATCTACGAGGCCGCCCGAGCAAGGGCGAATGGAAAATCATTCACCCTTGCTCGGGCACCAAGTACGTGGGTGGTTCTCCGGTTGCCAAGACCTTCTATCGGTGGACTCCTAGTTCCCGGAGGTTTTCAGCTGAGGCAACGGGTTGATCGTCGGCTGCTGGAGCAGCTCGAAACCCCCAGTGCAGGTTGCGTTGCCGAGCTAGCCGAGGCCTTGGCGAACTACGCCGAATCGTGAATTCCAATGAGCAAGTGCCGCTGATTAATCACCGAAAGTCCACCTCGCGTTTAACCTGAAACCGTGGGTATCGGGCATGATTGGAGGCATGGAGAATACTGCTGCCCCGGCCTGGGTCGCCAACTATCAGCCGGGCGTCCCTGCCGAAATCAAGCTTCCTACCGAGTCGTTAAGCCATATGTTCGAGCGTTCGGTCCGCGAGGCCGGCGAGAGCCCGGCCACCGAATTCTTCGGTCGACGGATGAGCTACCTCGAATTGGGCCGACAAGTCGAGAAGGCGGCCAAGGGGCTGCGCCAGCTGGGTGTGAAGCCCGGAGATCGGGTTGCGCTGGTCCTGCCCAATTGCCCGCAGCACGTCGTCGCGTTCTACGCGGTGCTTCGGCTGGGCGCGGTGGTTGTGGAGCACAACCCGCTGTACACCTCGCGCGAACTGCGCCACCAGTTCGAAGACCACCAGGCGCGGGTGGTGATCGCCTGGGACAAGGTCGTGCCGAACCTGCAGCAGTTCCCCAAAGACGTGCGGATCGATACGATTGTCGCCGTCAATCTGCTCGAGGCATTCCCTGCGGTCAAGCGCCTGGCACTGAACTTGCCGGTGAAAAAGCTGCGCGAGACCAAGGACTCGCTGACCGCCTCCACGGCAGGCACCATGGCTTGGAGGCAATTGCTGAAATCCGGGCGATTAAATCCGGCACATCGATACCCCGAGGTTCAGGATCTGGCGGTCATCCAGTACACCTCGGGAACCACCGGGCGTCCAAAGGGCGCAATGCTTACCCACTACAACCTGTATGCCAACGCGTTGCAGGGCGAAGCCTGGATGGAAGGCGCCGAAGAGCGCAAGGAAATCCTGTATGCGATCCTGCCGATGTTCCATGCATTCGGAATGACCTTGTATCTGACCTTCGGGGTGAAAAAGCAGGGGCTGCTGGTGCTCTTCCCGAAGTTTGAACCGCAGATGATCCTGGATGCGTGGAAGAAGTCCCCGGCCACCGTGTACTGCGCGGTCCCACCGATCTACGAGCGTACCGCCATGGCAGCCAAAGAGCAGGGCATTTCGCTGCGTTCGGCCAAGTACTGCATCTCGGGTGCGATGAATCTGCCTGACCACGTGGTGGAGCTATGGGAGTCGATGTCCGGCGGACTGCTGGTCGAAGGCTACGGGATGACCGAATCCTCACCGGTGGCCTTGGGCAACCCGTTCCACCCTTCGCGTCGAAACGGCACTATCGGGGTGCCATTTCCTTCGACGCTGATGAAGGTTGTGGATGTGGATGAACCTGGCCGTGAGGTGGAACAGGGCGAAGCGGGCGAGCTGCTGATCAAGGGGCCCCAGGTGTTCCGCGGATACTGGAATAACCCGGAGGAGACCGCGAAAACACTTACCGAGGATGGCTGGCTGCACACCGGCGACGTAGTCACCGTCGACCAGGACGGGTTTACCCAGATCGTCGATCGCGCCAAGGAGCTGATCATTACCGGCGGATTTAATGTCTCGCCTAGCGAGGTGGAGAACGCGCTGCGCCAGCATCCTGCTGTCGCCGACGCCGCGGTGTTCGGCAAGGCGCTGGAACGCGGCGGCGAAATGGTGGTCGCCGCGGTACAACTCGACGAGGGGGCAACCCTGGACGAGGCCGACCTGCGCGAACACTGCCGCACCTTGCTGGCGGCCTACAAGGTGCCTAAGCGCATCGTTGCCATCGAGGAAATGCCCCGCTCGATGCTGGGCAAGGTGTTGCGCAAGCAGGTCCGCGAACAGTTCGGTGAAGGGCTCTAGCCCAAACGATACGGTTCGAACCGGCCATGCCGCGGTTGCTAACGCAGCCGCGGCATGGCTGTCAGCAGCGAGCGGGTGTACTCGTGCTGCGGGTCGCCGAACACGTCGGCGGTAGCGCCCTGCTCGACGATGCTTCCCCGGTACATCACCGCTACGGTATCGCTCATATGCTCGATGACCGACAGATCGTGGCTGATGAACAGGTAGCTGGTTCCGGTCTCTTGCTGCAGCCGGTCCAGCAGGTCCAAGACGGTCGCCTGAATTGAAACATCCAGGGCCGAGACCGGTTCATCCAAGACGAGCACCTTAGGTCTCGGTGCCAGTGCACGGGCGATCGCCAAGCGTTGGCGCTGCCCGCCGGAAAGCTCGCGCGGATTGCGCGAGCCCAGTGCCGGATCCAGTTCCACCTGTTCAAGGAGTCGGGAGACTTGGGTCCGGTAGCTCGCCCCGCGTTTGCTGCGACCGGCGGAGAGCGCATCGGTGAGCAACTGGCCCACGTTATAGCGTGGGTCGAAAGAACCCAGCGGGTTCTGGTAGATCGCCCCGATGTTTTCGCGCAGGTATCGGCGCTGGGCTTCGCGTTGCGGTGCAAAATGCTCGCCAAAGAGCCGCACCGAGCCGGTATCCGGACGTTCCAAGCCGAGCACCAGTCGGGCGGTGGTGGTCTTGCCCGACCCGGATTCGCCGACCAGGCCCAGCGTCTGTCCTTGCTGAACGACGAAACCGGCCCCCTGCACCGCGGCATGTTTGCCGAAGCTTTTGGACAGGTCCTCCACCACAAGAGCCGGCATCCGAGCAGGCTTCGCCGGTTCTTGTGCCACGACAGCCGCCTTCGGGGGAGCGAGGCTCAAGGGCTGAAAGCGGGGCACCCCGGACGGGATTGCACGTAAAAGAGTGCGCGTGTACTCGTGCTGCGGGCGGTTCAGCACCTGGTCGGTGTCGCCGGCCTCGACGATCTTTCCGGCACGCATCACCGCGATCCGATCCGCCAGCTGGGCAACCTGTGCCAGGTCGTGGCTGATCATCAGCACCGCCCGGCCCGCATTTTTGAGCGCCCGGAGTTGTTCGAGCACCAGGGCGGTCAGCCTGGAGTCCAAGGCGGTGGTCGCCTCATCGGCGATCACAACTTGCGGGTCCCCGATCATCGCCTGGGCAATGAGCACGCGTTGGCGCATGCCGCCGGATAATTGGGAGCTGCGCTGCTTCATCCGCCACGCAGGTTCGGGCAGATCCACCGCTTCCAAGGCCTCGCGGACCTTCGCCGTGCGTTCGGGCTTGGACAGCGAGCTGTGTTCCTTCAGCGCGTCGGCGATTTCGCGGCCCACCGGGCGCAAGGGATCCAAAGCCATGAGCGCATCTTGCAGAATCATCGCCACGGAATTTCCGCGCATCTGCTGCCAGGCCCGCTCGCTCATCGCGGTGGCGTCCTGCCCCAAGACCGAGAATTTCTCGGCGCTGACCTTGCCGCCGGACAGGCCCAGCAGGCTACGGGCGGTGACGGACTTACCGGACCCGGATTCACCTACCAGCGCCAGGCATTCGCCGGCGGACAGCTCGAAGGACACCGAGTCCACCGCGAGCTGCCCGGCGAAGCCCACCGAGAGGTTCTCGACTTCTAATAAAGGACTCATGCGGCGTTGACCTTTCCGCCCAGCGAACGCCCGATCAGCGTGGCCCCGGCCGCGACCACCACGATCGCCAAGCCAGGGAAGAAGCTCAGCCACCAGGCCAGATGCAGATAGGTGCGCCCGGCCGAGAGCATGGCACCCCATTCGGGAGCCGGTGGCGGGGTGCCCAGGCCGAGGAAGGACAGCGCGGCGGCCCAAATGACCGCCTGTCCAATGCCCAAGGTCACCAGCGCCAGCAAGGGGCGAAGGGCGTTGGGCACCAGGTGGTTTTGTACCTTCAGCCAGGTGCCGCGGCCGAGCACCGTGGCGGCTTCCAGCATTTCGGAGTTCTTCACAGAACGGATCTGGCTGCGCACCAAGCGGGCGTAGCCCGGCGCGGTGGAAAGGCCAACGGCAACGATTGCCGGCCCTACCCCGGGGCCGGTAAAGGCGATGATCAGCAGTGCCAGCAGCAGCGAGGGCACCGCGTAGAGGGCTTCGAGCACACGCAAGATCGCTCCATCGAGCCAGCGCGGGGCAAGCGCCGCGGCGGTACCCAGGACTAGGGCAATGCCCATGCCCAGGGCCGTGGCGGCCAGGCCGATATACAGCGAGTCACCGGCGCCATGGATGACGCGGGTGAACACGTCGCGTCCCGATTCGTCGGTCCCCATCGGGTGCGCCAGGCTAGGCGCGTGGAATGCCTGCGCGGGGTCAACCGCCAAGGGGTCGCCCGGGGCGATGAGCCCCGGCGCAAGCGCGGTTAGCAGCCAGAAGAGGATAAAGACGGTGCCTAGAATTTTGGCGGTTCGGCTCATGACTCGGCCCCCGCCGGGTCGATGAGGCGTTCGATGGCTTCGGTCAGCGCCATCACCACGATATACACGAGGGCGGAGAACAGCGCGATGCCGGTGACCATGGGAATATCGCGGGAGAGCACCGCCGAAAGCAGGGAACGCCCCAGCCCCGGCCGGGCAAAGATCGCCTCGACAACCACCGCTCCGGACAGCAAGGAGGAAAAGGCCCAGCCGGTCAACCCCAAGGCGGGCAACGCCGCGTGGCGCAATCCGTGGCGCCAGAACACCGTCAACCTGCTTTCGCCGCGGGTTCGGGCGGCCAGCGCGAACTGGCTTCCCAACGCGGTGGACAGCGAGTCGCGCATCAGCTGGGTGAGAAAACCTGCCAGCGGCAGCGCGAGGGTGAGCACCGGCAAGACCAGTCCCGCCCCGGTCCCGTTGTCCACCGCGGGGAACCAGCCGAGCATCGAGGAGAAAAGCATGATCAGCACCGCGCCGAGCCAGAAGTGAGGCACGGCCGCGGCGATGATCTCCACCGCGTTGCCGACCCACTGGCCGGCCCGGGTGGCTCGCATGGCCAGCATCGCAAAGATGAGCGACAGCAGCCAGGCCGCCGCCAATGAGATGAGTGCCAGCGTGATGGTCGGCGGCAGCACCTCGGCGATCACCTGCAGAACCGGGTCCTTCAGCGCATAGGAGGTCCCGAAATCCAGGCGGATCAGCTTGGCCAGAAACATGAGGTACTGGGTAATCAGCGGAAGATCCAAGCCGTACTCGCTGCGCGCGGCGGCCAGGGCCTCGGCCGAGGCCTGCGAGCCCGGGCCGCCCATAATCGCCTCGGCCGGGTCGCCGGGGATCAGCCGCACGCCGATGAAGATGGCGGTGGCCACCAGCCACAGCACCACCAGCGCGCCGCCAACCTTGCGACCCAACCAAGCGAGCATTTTCATCTCTGGATGTGTTCGTTGGCTACTTGTTCAGGAACACGTTGAAGTAGGTCGGTGAGGAGACCGCGGTGGTTTCACCCATGCCGTGCACGTTCTTCGAAAACAGGAAGTGGTTCTGCTGATCGTAGAGCGGGATCACGTAATAGCCGTCCAAGACGATCTGCTGCGCCCGTTCGTAGAGTTCTGCACGTTTGGCTTCGTCGTTGGTCTGCTCGGCTTCCACCAGCAACCGGTCCAGCTGCGGGTTTTTGATCTGCGCGTTGTTTGCAAAGTAGCCGCTCGGCGCCGGGACGGTGGAATCCGAATGGAACAAGATGCGCAGCACGCTCGGACCGACCTTGGTATACGGTGCCGAAACGAGGTCGTACTCGTGTTTTGCCAGAGCGCCGTACCAGCTGGAGAGGTCCAGCAAGTCGATCTTAACCTCGATGCCAACATTCTTGGCGGCCGCCTGCATCTGCTCGAAGAGCGACTGCTCGGCCGGAACCGACTGGTTCGTGGATACCGGGAAGCTCAGGCTCAGGCGCTTGCCGTCCTTGAGCCGGTAGCCCTGTGCATCGCGTTCGGTCCAGCCTGCCTCGTCGAGGAGCTGGTTGGCCCGCTCAACATCGGTGCCGAATTTTTCTTCGGCCGAAATACCCAGCGGCTCAACGCTTGAAAGCAGCGAGTAGCTGCGCTCGGCGGTGTTGAAGTACAGCGCGTCGATTCCGGTGTTCACGTCGAGGGAACGGATGAACGCCTCGCGCACCGAGGCGTCGTCAAAAGGCGCCTTGGAGCTGTTGAGCTCCACCCGGTTCGAGGCACCCGGACGCGGCGCCGCGAGGTGGCCCAGCCCGCTATCGGCGGCGGTGGCGATGGTGTCAGGCTGCGGATTGTCGATCACGTCGACCTCGCCGGACTGCAGAGCTGCATAGCGGCTGGCTGCCTCCGGGATGAAGCGCCAGGTAATGCCGTCCAGGTGCGCGGTGGAGCCGGCACGCTCGGGGTCAGCTGCCGGCGCGGCATAGTCTTCGTAGCGAACCAGATTGACGGCCTGCTGGCGGTCCCAGGACTCAACCTTGAAGGGGCCGGTGCCTGCCGGGGCGGCGCAGTTCGCCGCCTGGTCGCGCTTGAGCCCCTCGGGGGACTGGATTGCCGTCCACGGCATGGACAGCGACTCGAGCAGCGCGTTATCCGGGGCGGAGAGTTCCAGCTGCGCGGTCAACTCGTCGACGATCGTGATTTCGGTGACCTTGCCGACGGCAAGATAACCGGTGGAGGAAGCCGTATTCGGATCCTGCAGGTGCTCGATATTTGCCTTGATGGCTTCGGCGGTGAGCGGGGTGCCGTCGTGGAAGCTGATCCCCTCACGCAGCGTGATGGTGCGCGTCAACCCATCCTCGGAGACCTCGGACTTTTCGGCCAGCCACGGGACGATTTCGCCCTTGGCGTCCTTGCTGAACAGCGATTCCATGAACTGCGAGGCAACCAGCGCCTGCGGATAGTTTCCGCCCACATGCGGGTCCAAGCAGTTCGGCTCGGCATCACCCGATGCGTAAACCAGCGTCCCGCCGGCGACGGGCTTCAGATCCTCCGTGGCCGAGGGATCGGAGGTGGTGGAGCAGCCTGCGATGAGGGCCCCGGCCAGCGGGAGAGCTAATGCTCCGGTGAGCAGGCGGGTGGCGCGCTGTGTTCGTTGCATGAACGGTGAGTGACCTTTGAATAAGTGAGCGATGACGTACTCAACCTTAGTCAACCAAGGCCGAAAGGTCAGATCGTTTCCCTGCCAGAGGAAGCGAGAGCCGAGCCTTCGGTCTTGGCTGGCCGGGTGGCTGGCGTTTTACTTTTCGCTGGCGACGGTGAAGCGGCGGTTGTCGTGCACCGGGGTGTCGATTTCGTCGAGGATCGCTACGGCGAAGTCCTGGGTGGAAACGAAGTCGCCGGCAGGGGAGTTGGTGCCGAGGGTGTAGTTGCCGGTGCGGGTGCCCGGTGCGATCACCGGGGCAGGTGCGGCCATGGTCCAGGTAATCCCGGAGACCGAGGTCAACATGTCATACACGGCGCCACTGCTGAGGGCTTCGGCCTTGTATTCTTCGGGGAATCCGGGGGTGTCGTAGAGGCGGACTCCGTCGACTTCGGTAGCGCCGGCGCCGCCGACAACGATCAGACGTGCCGGGACGAGGGTTTCGGTGATCTCCTCGAAGGCGTCAAGGTATTCCTGGTGGTCGCCACCGGTGCGCGATGGCGGCACGGAGATCACGACGACGTCGTGGTTCTTTCCCAGATCGCGGTAGGCGGCGGTATCGTCGAGCTTGGCGGTGACCGCGCTGGTGCCTTCGACGGTTTTGCCGCTGCTGCTGACGGCGGTGACCTCGTGGCCGCGGCTCAATGCTTCAGAGGTGATCTGGCTGCCGACCATTCCGGTGGCTCCGTAGACTGCAATCTTCATGATGGTCCTCTCGTAGTTGTGTTCTTCGTGTTTATAGTATCCTTTAGATACCGACTACTTCAAAGGAACTTGGTTACCAAATGGATAGCGCCCTCACCTACAACGTGCTTGCGCAAGACTGTCCCTCACGTGAAATTATGCAACGTTTGGGGGATAAATGGACCCCTTTAGTGATGCTTAACTTAGCCAGCGGGCCGCTACGTTTCTCCGCGTTACGCCAGCGGATCGGTGCGGTGACGCCCAAGGTGCTGACCAGCACGCTGCGCACCCTGGAGCGCGATGGCCTGGTGGCTCGCACCGTCACGGCGCAGGTGCCGGTCCGGGTGGACTATGAATTGACCGATCTGGGTTCCAGCCTGCTCGAACCCATGGATGCCATCCGCATCTGGTCCGAGGCGCACGCGGCCAAGGTGCTGGCCGCCCGAGAAATCTTTGACGATAAATAGGCCTCCTGCCGAGGCAAATTCAGCTGTTCGATTAGTTCCTTGATCGCGGCCGATATCCCACGAACAATGAGTGCGAAGAGCTCGATTCGCTGTGGCGCGAAGCGCCGCACTGTGGGAAGGAAGATCCATGACCAACCAGGCAGTATCCAGCCGACCAAATTTCCTTGACCAGCTTCCGGCGCAATTATTCATCGCCGGGCAATGGCGCGATGGGCGCAGTTCTTCCGTTCTGGTCACCCGCAACCCGTTCGACGACGCGGTGCTGGCAGAAATCCGCCAGGCTTCCATCGAGGATGTGGACGAGGCTTATTCGAGCGCAGCCCAGGCCCATCGCGATTGGGCTGCGCTCATTCCGGCAAAACGTGCTGCGGTGCTCACCAAGGCTGCGGACTATCTGCAAGCCAACTACGATGACCTGGTTGCGCTGCTAGTGGCCGAATCCGGTTCGTCGGTGCTCAAGGCCAACGTGGAGGTTTCTGGCACGATCGCCGCAACGCGTGAGGCGGCCACCTTCCCGACTCGGGTGCACGGCCAGATCCTGCCGTCGAACAGTGCGGGTAAGGAAAACCGTGTTTACCGCGAACCGGTGGGTGTGGTGGGCGTGATTAGCCCGTGGAACTTCCCGATGCTGCTTTCCCAGCGCTCAGTGGCCCCTGCGCTGGCGCTGGGCAACTCGGTGGTGCTCAAGCCGGCCAGCGACACACCGCTGGTTGGCGCGCTGGTGCTGGCCAAGGCCTTCGAAGCAGCCGGGATCCCCCGGGGCGTGTTCAGCGTGGTTGTTGGTTCAGGCACCGAAATTGGGGACCACTTTGTGGCGCACAGCGTTCCTTCGTTGATTTCCTTCACTGGGTCCACCCCGGTGGGGAAAAACGTCGGCAAGCTCGCCGTTTCGGGCAAGCATATGAAGCGGGTCGCGCTGGAACTTGGCGGCAACGCACCATTTGTGGTGCTCGCCGACGCCAACCTCGAACAAGCGGTCCGCGCCGCTGCCATGGGCAAGTTCCTGCATCAGGGGCAGATCTGCATGGCAATCAACCGAATTATCGTTCAAGCCCCGGTCTATGACCAGTTCGTCGAGGAGTTCGCCGCCCATGCAGCCACCATCAAGTACGGTGATGCGGCGGAGCCCGCAAATGTGGTGGGGCCAATTATTAACGACGCGCAGCTGGCAAGCGTGCAGGGAAAGATCACGCAGGCTCGAAGCGAGGGAGCCCGCGAGGTGCTCTCCGGCGAGGTCGTAGGCAGAGTGGTGCCGCCGCATGTTTTCGCCGATGTCACCAGTGAGATGGAACTGTTCCGTGAGGAGATCTTCGGCCCGGTGGTTGGCATCACTAGGGCCGAAGATGAGGCGCATGCGCTCGAACTGGCAAATGACACCGAATTCGGATTATCCAGCGCGGTATTCACCACCGATATTGAGAAGGGTGTGCGCTTTGCCCGCGGGATCAAGGCGGGAATGACCCACATCAATGACATCACCGTGAATGATGAACCACATGTGATGTTCGGTGGGGAGAAGAACTCCGGATTGGGCCGCTTTAACGGTGAGTGGGCTATCGAGGAATTCACCACCGACCATTGGATCGGGGTGCAGAGCACCGATAAGCAGTACCCATTCTAGGGATTGCCAAGGATCCTTCGAATGGCCAGGGGTCCCCGGAGCGGTGGTTCGTGCGCTCCGGGGCCTCGACGAGCAGGCACATGTGCTCTGCAAGGAATGCGGTAGTCAATAACGGAGTGTGAGAACTCCCGCGGGAGTTTGTGGAGCCCGAACTCCTGCCCCGTCGCCAGGGGTTCGGGCAGCGGTACTGCGCCAGCCAAGGGGTACCGGGCCAGGCGCGGCTAGCTCGTGCGTTCCTTCTTGGAATCCGCGGCCGGTGGCATGCGCTGGGGCCGGACCGTGACGATGGGCGTTTGCGAGCTCATGGCGGCTTCAACGGTTTCAAACGCCGCAAGGTTGCGCAGGGTTGTGCGGGTGGGGGTCATCAAGCCCACCTCGCCGCGCTCGTAGGCGGAGAACAGCTTGGCGGGCTGGACCCATTCGGAGTTTGAGGCCTCGGTGGTCTGGTGCATGGGTGCTTGTCCAGGCTGCACCTGGGCCACGTAGAAAAAGGTGTCGAAGCGTTTGGGATTATCCGGCGGCGTGATCCAGTTCGCCCACGGACGCAGCTGGCTCACGTCCAAACGCGCGCCGGTCTCTTCGAAGATCTCGCGGCGGGCGGCGGCCAGCAGGGTTGCCGCCTCGAGGACGGCCTGCTCTTCGCCGTCTTCCCAGATGGAGGAATCCTCCCAAAGCCGTGCGTGCTCGATGGCCAGCGCTTGCGCGATATTCCCCGATTGCGCCTCGGCCAGATCTTGAGCATCGACCCGACCACCGGGATAGACAACCATGCCGGCGGCGAAGTCCATGGTGGAAACCCGGTGTTGGATGAACACTTCCAAGCCTTCGCTTCCCTCGCGAATCATCAGGACGCTTGCGGCACGTCGCGGCGTCACCGGCTGCTTATTCGGGTCAGTAGAGGCGGAATCCATAAGTCCAAGTATGGCCGAGAACCGAAACGGAACCGCGCACTGTGACGATTGGGTGTTCCCCGGGACTGCCGAGAGCGGCTCGAAAGGTTTTCTTGACGCGGTGGCCATACCTCGCATTACGAGAGTGAATCTCGGGGTAATTTCCCGCTGCTGCCATCCAAAATCCTTCGCCATGGCTGTAGTGTGAGTCACAAGTAGCGGTGGTCAGATAGGGGTTAGCGATGTTTGAACTAAATGAGGAGCAACGCGAGCTGGTGGAGGCGGTGCGCGAATTTGCTGCGGAGAAAATCGCTCCGCATGCCCTGGAGTGGGACGAGAAGCAGCATTTCCCCGTCGATGTGCTTGCCGAAGCCGGCGAATTGGGGATGGGTGGCATCTACGTCAGCGAAGCCTATGGCGGTTCCGGGCTGAGCCGCAGCGACGCGGTGCTGATCTTCGAAGAACTGTCCAAGGCCTGCCCCACCATTGCGGCCTATATCTCCATCCACAATATGGTGGTGTGGATGATCGACAGCTTCGGCACCGAGGCGCAACGAGCCCACTGGCTGCCGGGCATGGTGGCGATGCAGGACCTGGGATCCTATTGCCTGACCGAACCCGGGACCGGATCGGACGCAGCGGCGCTGACTACCAGTGCGGTCCGGGATGGCGATGAATACGTGCTCAACGGGGTCAAGCAGTTCATCTCCGGGGCGGGTTCGTCAGCGCTCTATCTGGTGATGGCCCGCACGGCCGATACCGGTGGGCGGGGGATCAGCGCCTTCTTGCTGCCCGCCGACGCGCCGGGGCTGTCCTTCGGGGCCAAGGAGAAGAAGATGGGCTGGAATGCGCAGCCTACCCGTCAGGTCATCATGCAAGACGTGCGGATCCCCGTCGAGAACTTGTTGGGTGCCGAAGGAGATGGCTTCACCATTGCGATGCGCGGGCTCAATGGTGGCCGGCTGAATATCGGTGCCTGCTCGATCGGCGGCGGCCAGCTGGCCCTGGAGAAATCCGTGGCCTACCTCAAGGAGCGTGAGGCCTTTGGCGGTCCGCTCACGCGCCAAGAGGCCCTGGTCTTCAAGCTGGCCGACATGGATATGGAATTGGAAGCGGCGCGCACGCTGCTGCGCCGGGCGGCGGCAGCCTTGGACGCGCAGACCTCCGACGCGCTGCGGCTGTGCGCGATGGCGAAGAAGGTGGCTACCGATGCCGGGTTCAACGCGGCCAATGCCGCGATCCAATTGCATGGCGGTTATGGCTACCTCAGCGAGTACGGGCTGGAAAAGATCGTCCGCGATCTGCGCGTGCATCAGATCCTGGAAGGCACGAACGAAATTATGCAGCTGATCGTGGGGCGCGGGCTGGTCGATTCCTAGGACCTGAAATCACTGGCAGCACCGGGTGCCGCCGCGCACGATGGCTTTGCAAAAGCGCACACCCTTTTTATGGTTTCCGTGCCTCAGATCCGTTGACTCCTGCGACAGGTCGCCATAGTTTGGGGGTGTAACCAGAATCGCGGTTCGGGTTTTGTGCAAACGTGCACCGCACAATCTGACTTCGGGGCCAGCTGCAACAAGGGAAGCCCCACGAGGAAAGGCATCATTCGTGAATCGAACCGGCAAGGTTTTGACTGCGCTGTCCCTCGGCGCAGTAATGGCCTTGACCGCCTGCGCGCCCACCGCGGAACCCGGGAGCAACGGCGCTGCTGGGCCCGGGGCAGCCGAAGACTCGGTGAACATTGGGATCATCTACTCCAAGACCGGCCCGCTTGCTGCCGAGGGAGATGCCTACCTCGAAGGCCTGCAGGCGGGACTCGATTACGCCACCGATGGTACGGGCAGGGTGGGGGACTTCGAACTGAACATCACCTACCACGACGACGGCGGCGAGGCGGACCAGGCCGCCGCGGTAGCCGGCGAGCTGGTCGGCAAGGACTACAAGGTCCTGGCCGGAGCGGCCTCCTCGGAGATCGCGCTGAAGCTTGCCGGCCTGGCGGCCCAGGACAAGGTGCTCTACATTTCCGGCTCGGCCGCGACGGATGCCATCAGCGGCGCCAACAAATACACCTTCCGCTCTGGACGCCAGTACATGCAGGACGCAGCCACCGCCGGCACCTTCCTTGATGATGTGAACGGCAAGAAGATCGCCGTTTTCACCCAGGACAACGCGTTCGGGCAGGAACATCTCGCAGCGGCGGAAGCGGTCCTAGGGTTGCAAGGCGCCAATGTCAGCAATATTCTCGTGCCCGAAGACGTCACCGACTTCGCACCCTTCGCCCGGCAGCTGGTGGATGCAAAGCCCGACCTCATCTACGCGGCCTGGGCCGGGGCCTCCTCCGGTTCCATGTGGCAGGCGTTGGACCGGCAAGGAGCGTTCGAGATTGCTCCCATCGTCACCGGGCTGGGCGAGGTAACAACCTATGGTGCCTTCGGCGGCGCGGGTGAGAAGATCTCCTTCTTCAGCCACTACTTCCCGGGCGCTGCAGGCACCGACGTTGAACAAGAGATGATCTCCGCTGTTGCGGAAGCGGGCAAAGAAGCCGGCCAGTTCTCCCCGGATGGATTTGTGGCAGGGCAGATGATTGCCCGGGCCGTGGGCGAAGGCGGCAACGACGTGGAGCAGATGGTCACCGCCTTGGAAGGATGGAGCTTCGAAGGACCCCAGGGCGAAACCACCGTGCGCGCCTCGGATCATGGATTGGTGCAGAACATGTACCGGGTGTCCTTGGCCAGGGAGGGCGAGAATTGGATCCCGGACCTGCTGGAGACCGTGCCGGGCGAGGACATCGCCCCGCCCGAGATCGTCAACTAGTCTTCGCGAGCCACGCATTGTCCTGTTCGGAGTCAGGCCATGCGGCGGGTTGAATTCGGTTCTCCCGAAGTGCTCCGTGGCCAGTGCATGAAAAACGTTGAGGGGAGTGTCCCGGGGTACAAGTTTCGCATCCCCGAGGTCCTCGATGAGGTGATTGAAGAAAAGGCGAATTTATTGTCCGTGCGTTGCTATCAGTCGACGCGCAACCGACTGCGGAGGGTTGAGCCACATGGCCGAAATAAAGACACAGCACGGGCCGGTTGGCGGTGCATTGTCCGGACGTACCGCGTTGGTCACCGGGGGTGCTTCGGGGATCGGGCTGGCCTGTGCCAGAAGGCTGAGCGCCCAAGGTGCAGCAGTCACCGTCGCGGATCTGAACGAGCAGGCAGCCAGCGCGGCGGCAGACGAGCTGGGCGGCAAGGCCTGGGCGGTGGATCTGGCCGATACCAAGGCGCTGGAAGAGCTCAGCCTGGATACCGACATTCTGGTCAATAATGCCGGGGTGCAACGTGTTGCGCCGATCCACGAATTTGATCCCGAGGCCTGGCGGCTCATACACCGGCTGATGCTCGAATCCCCATTCCTGCTCATCCGTGCGGCATTGCCCGGCATGTATGCGCGCGGGTTCGGGCGCATCATCAACGTCTCCAGCGTGCACGGCGTTCGAGCCAGTTCGTTCAAGAGCGCCTATGTGTCGGCCAAGCACGGGTTGGAGGGACTGTCCAAGGTCACCGCGTTGGAGGGGGCGGAGCATGGGGTGACGAGCAACTGCGTCAACCCCGGCTACGTGCGCACCGCCCTGGTGGAGAAGCAGATCCGAGATCAGGCGCAGCTCCATGGCATCGCCCCGACCGAGGTCGTGGAGAAGATCATGCTCACCGAAGCGGCGGTCAAGCGGCTGGTGGAGCCGGAGGAAGTGGCATCCTTGGTGTCCTGGCTGGCCCAGGATGAGGCGGGGATGGTCACCGGCGCCTCCTATGCCATGGACGGCGGGTGGAGCGCCCGATGAGTACCGCCGGCGACCGTGCCGAAACGGTGGCTGGCCCATTACGCGGTCGGGACGCACCGCTGCGGCGGCGAATCCGAAGTGTTCTGATTTGTGGCTGAACACAGCAAAAAGCGAGGCCTTGCTCCCGTTCTCCGGGGAGCCGAGCCTCGCTTACTTGCTGCCTGGCGAGTGCTACTTTCGCACGAGCTCGGCAGTGGTACCCAGCTGCGCGGTTGGCACCCGGTAGGTTTCCTTGGCGGTCAGCGCCGAGATCGCCGCGATGAGCGCGATTCCCGCGGTGAAGAGGCTGATCTTGACCCAGCCGCCAGGTTCCAGGCCGCCCATGGCCGCCACGATGGACGGTGCGAAGCCGGCCATGAGGAAGCCGAGCTGGGTGCCGATGGCCAGGCCGGAGAAGCGCACCTTGGAGGAGAACATCTCGGCATAGAAGCTTGGCCAGACCGCGTTGGCCGCGGAGTAGGCGCAGGAGAAAACCACCAGGGACAGCACGAACTGCAGCACCGTGTTGTCGGTTTCCATGCTGCGCAGGTAGAACGGCATGGCTGCCGCCGAGGCGAGCGCACCGTAGATGAACACCGGCTTGCGGCCAATGGCATCGGCCAGCATGCCGAACAGCGGCTGGGTGAGCAGCGCACCGATATTGCCGGCAACCACCAGCCACAGCGTGATCGAGGCATCGATATTGCCGATGTTCTTGCCGTAGGAGATGGCCAGGGTCCCGTACACGGTGGATACCGCGGCAATGAAGGCGCACAGCACCACGCGCAAGACGTCTTTCCAGTGGAACTTCAGCAGTACCGCCAGCGGCAGCTTGGCGATGTTATTGCTCTTCTTGGCTTCTTCGAATTCCGGGGTCTCGTGCAGCGAGCGGCGGATGAAGAAGGTCACCAGCACCACAACGGCCGAGAGCCAGAACGGGATGCGCCAGCCGATGCCGTACTTGATGTCATCGGGCAGCGCCACCACGGGAATGAAGATCAAGGCCGCGAGGATCTGGCCGCCCTGGGTGCCGGTCAGGGTCCAGGAGGTGAAGAAGCTGCGTCGGCGATCCGGTGCGTGCTCCAAGGTCATCGAGGAGGCGCCGGCCTGCTCGCCGGCCGCGGAGAGGCCCTGGCAAAGCCGGGCGAGGACCAGCAGGATCGGGGAGAGCCAACCGACCTGGTCGAAGGTTGGCAGGCAGCCGATCGCGAAGGTCGAGGCGCCCATGAGCACCAGCGTGAACATCAGCACCTTCTGGCGCCCGATGCGGTCCCCGAAGTGGCCGAGGACGACCGCGCCAATGGGCCGGGCAACGTAGGCGAAGCCGAAGGTGGCCAGCGACATCACCGAGGCATTGGCATCCGCGTCGGGGAAGAAGATGTGCGGAAAGATCAGCGCCGCAGCGGAGCCGAAGATGAAGAAGTCGTAGTATTCAACTGCGCTTCCCATGAAACTGGCAACGGCCGCCTTGACGGGGGTGCGTTTCCCGGTGCCGGGCACCTCGGACGCCGACGGTTCACGTGTGGATGGCATCGGAAAACTCCTTTGTTTGCTGAGTGACGAACGCTGAAAACATAAACAGTGTGCGCTATACGTACAGTTGTACGGAATGTGTACGTTGATATAGAGTAGATGCAAATCACAGCTGAGGCAATACCTGCGTCAAGCATGACGGAAAGTTGGGTAATACGGTGAGTACTCTTACGCAGTCATATCTAGTTGGACTCATAGGCGATGGCGTGTTGCCTTCGCTGACCCCGCCCATGCACGAGCGGGAAGCAGATGCGCATTCGCTGCGGTACCTCTATCGCCCCATTGATCTCACGGTTCTTGACCGCCCCGGCGAAGATGTGGGGAAGTTATTGAAGGCCGGTGCCGAATTGGGATTTAACGCCTTCAACATCACCCATCCCTGCAAGCAATTGGTGATCGAGCACCTGGACGAGATCAGCGACAATGCCACGGCCATCGGCGCGGTCAACACGGTGCTCATCAAAGACGGTAAATTCCATGGCTACAATACCGATGCCTCCGGATTCGGCTGGGCTCTGGCTACCGGGCTTCCCGGTGCAGCCTTGGGCAAGGTGCTGCAACTCGGTGCGGGAGGAGCCGGCGCGGCCGTCGCCTTTGCGCTGCTCGACGCGGGAGTCAAGGAACTGTTCCTGGTCGATCCGGATATCTCCCGGGCTAGCGAGCGAGCCAAGGAACTGGCCCTCCACTTCCCGAATGCCAGCATTACTCCGGCCAGCCCCGAAGAAGCGCCGGCGCTGCTGGCGAAGGTCGATGGGCTGCTCAACGCGAGCCCCATTGGAATGCATCACCACCCGGGGCTTCCCCTTGATATTTCCGGGCTCCACTCCCGGCAGTGGGTTGCCGACTGCGTGTATCGCCCGGTGGATACCGAACTGATCACCGCGGCCCGCGACCTTGGCTGCAGGGTGCTGGACGGCGGAAATATGGCGGTCGGCCAAGCGGTGGATGCCTTCGGCATCATCACCGGGCTGACCCCCGATGCGGCACGGATGCGCGCCCATCTGCTAGAGATGCTGGAAGCAGGACTCTAATGCGCACCTCAATCGCCACGGTGTGCCTCTCGGGCACGCTGGAAGAAAAGATGCTCGCCTGCGCCAAGGCAGGTTTTGACGGAATCGAAATCTTCGAGCAAGACCTCACCGTCAGCCCCATGTCTCCCGAGGAGGTCAAGGCGCTTGCCCACCGTTTGGGGCTGACCCTGGACCTGTTCCAGCCCTTCCGCGACTTCGAAGGCGTGGAAGAAGAGCTGCTGCTGGCAAATCTGCGCCGCGCCGAAGCGAAGTTCGAGCTCATGCAACGCCTGGGCATGGATCTCATGCTGCTCTGCTCGAACGTGGGAACCGCGACCATCGATGATGACGAGCTGTTCGCCGAGCAGATTCGCCGGTTGGCGGACGTGGCCGCCCGCTACGGGGTGCGCATCGCCTACGAGGCGCTGGCCTGGGGCAAATATGTGGACACCTACCAGCACTCGTGGGAGATCGTGAAGCTGGTGGACCGCGAGAATGTGGGGCTGTGCATCGACAGTTTCCATATTCTTTCCCGCGGGGATGATCCGGCGCAGATCGCCCGGATTCCGGGGGAGAAGATCTTCTTCGTCCAGCTTGCGGACGCCCCGGTCCTGACCATGGATATCTTGTCCTGGTCCCGCCACTACCGGGTGTTCCCCGGTGAGGGCGGCTTCGAGCTGGATGCGTTCCTGGGCCACCTGGTGCGTTCGGGGTACTCCGGAATTGTTTCGCTCGAAATTTTCAATGACGTATTCAGGCAATCGAATGTCGAGCGGACGGCCGTGGACGGGCTGCGTTCGTTGATCTGGCTGCAGGCCCGCACGGCCGCACTGCTCGGAAGCGACGCGCAGGACTACCCGCTGGAACTTGATGCACTGCCCGGAGTCCAGCAAGCCCTCGGGTTCGACTTCGCCGAGATTCGCACCGAAGACCCGGAACTGATCGCCGGAATGCTCGCCCAACTGGGGTTCGCGTTCCTCGGCCAGCATCGGCGCAAGCCGGTGCAGCTCTGGCGCGCCGGAAACGCACGGATTATCGTCAACTCGCAACGCAGCCGCGGGGTGACCGCAACCGTCTCCGGCCTCGGCGTGCAGGTTCCGGACCCGGTCGCCGGGCGTGCGCGCGCAACCGACTTGCTGGCCAAACCGGTGCTGCGGCACCACACCAGGGACGAGCAGGAACTTGCGGGCTTCAGGGCCCCGGATGCCACCGAAGTGTTCTTCGGATCGGTTGCCGGGACACGCCTGTGGGAAACCGAATTCGGCGCGCACCGCCACTCACCGGAGGAAGCGCAGCGCGGGGGTATCACCGGGATCGATCATATAAACCTCGCCCAGCCGTGGCAGGCTTTTGACGAATCGGTGCTGTTCTATACCAGCGTGCTGAATTTGCAGGCAAGGCCTGGAACCGAGGTGCCAAGCCCCATGGGCCTGGTCCGCTCCCAGGTGCTGCGCACCGAGGATGGCTGCGTGCGCCTGGCCCTGAATATTGTGCCCAAGGGGCTCGAAGCGGCGATCGAAAGCCACCACGAATACCCCGAGCACGTTGCCTTGCATACCGATGATGTGGTGGCCTTGGCGCGCCGGGCACAGCGGGCCGGCATGGAATTCCTGCAAGTTCCGGCCAACTACTATGAGGACCTGGCCGCCCGATTCAGCATTGATGAGCGGTCGCTGTCCACGCTGAAGGAGCTGAACCTGCTGTACGACAGGGATGAGCACGGAGAATTCCTGCATTTCTACACCGCCACGGTAGGCAACATGTTCTTTGAGGTGCTGGAACGCCGTGACGGCTACGATGGCTATGGGGCTCCTAACGCCCCGGTTCGCCTCGCAGCGCAATTCGAGCACAATCGTTTCGACCGGCATTAGGCATGTGAGCGGCAAGATAACTGAGTGAAAATGGGGACCCCTATCGTGGCGGAGCAGCCTGACTATTACGTTAAGTCGGCGGAGAAGACCTTGGCGGTGCTTCTTGCGTTCAAAGGCGAAAACTCGGCCCTGACGGTCTCGCAGGTGGCAGCGGCTACCGATCAGACGCGTGCCTCTGCCCGCAGGTTCTTGCTCACCCTCGTTGACCTGGGATACCTCGCGGTCGTTGGGAACACCTACCAGCAGACTCCACGAGTGCTGGATGTGGGCGCTTCGTACCTTTCGGGTCTCACCTTGCCGCGTGCCGCGATTTCACACCTGCAGCGATTGGCTCGCGAGCTGGATGAAACCACTTCCCTATGTGTCCTCGAAGGCCAAGACATCTTGTACGTGGAGCGGGTTTCGGCTCCGCGCCTGCATCAGATGAACGTCTCGATTGGCAACCGGCTCCCGGCCTGGGTCACCTCGATGGGTCGCGTGCTGATCGCGAACCTGACCGCCGGAGAACGCGAAGATTTCTTGCAGGGCATTGAACTGCGCAGCTACACCGAGCATACGGTGGGCAGCCTGGAGGAGTTGCGCGCGGAACTGGAACGAGTAGCGGAGCAGGGCTGGTCGCTGGTCAACCAGGAGCTTGACGAAGGGCTGCGCGGGTTGGCGGTGCCGGTGCGCCGTGGAAACCAACTGCTCGGAGCGCTGAACGTGTCGGTACAGTCGGGCCGCGCCGACGCGTCGACGATTTCCGAAACCATGCTCCCGGCCTTATTTCGCACGGCGAAGGATATCGCAGGCGACTTCGGAGGCCGGGTGGACTAGCCTCGCCGGTCAAGATCATCGGCGTCATCCGCCCGCAAGTATTCTCGGCAAGGACACCGTTGGCCGCGCTGGAAGCGGGGCCCGTGACCTGTTCGGGGCAGATGTCTGGACCTCGGGCCTATGCGGGCGGGTAGAGCATGGTTCCACCAGCAGCGACGCATACGATGATCAGCGTGCCGAGCAAGCCCAGGAGCAACGCTTGGCCACCGGATTTCACGATGCTGCGGAGGTGCACACCAAGGCCGAGCGCAAACATCGCGGCCGCAAGCAGCAACGTCTGTACGCTCTGCGCAATCGAGAGGGCGGAATCTGGGAGCAGGCCGGTGGTGCGCAACAGCATGGCAGCGATGAATCCCAGGACAAAAAGTGGCACGAGCGGAGGATTCTTGCCGCCTTCTACCGAGTGCTTGCGGCGCATGTAGATACCGAGCCCGGCGATGATCGGGGCCAGCAGGGCTACGCGTGCGAGCTTCACGGTCACTGCCACCGCCAGGGCCGCGGCGCTCACCGAACCGCCGGCGGCTACAACCTGGGCAACCTCATGCGTTGAAGCGCCGATTAGCATTCCGGTGCTGCGATCGTCCAGGCCTAGCAGGGCTCCGAGCAATGGCATGGCAGGAATCATCAGCGTTCCGAAAAGCACGACCAAACCGATTGCGGTGGCCACTTGAGCCTGCTTGGCCCGTGTCACGTTTTCGGCCGCCGCCACCGCAGCCGCGCCGCAAATCGAAAATCCGGTGGCGATCAGTAGGCGTTGCGGTAGATCCATGCCCATCTTGCCGCCAATCCACAACGTCAGCGCAAAGGTGACGGAGACGGAGAGGAAAACTACCAGCAGAACTCCGGGGCCCAAGCCGAGGATCGTCCCAAGCGAAAGCTGCAGACCCAGCAGCACGATACCCATTCGCAGGAGTTGTTTCGAAGCGATGGCTATGCCCGGATCCAGCACCTGCGGGACCGGTGCGACATTGCGCCACACTGCGCCGAGGATGATCGCCAGCAAGAGCGCGCTGAGCCCGTTGAGGAATTGACTGGCGAATATGCACAGTAAGCCGGTGGCCAGGCAGGCCGCGAGACCGGGGAGCACCATCCGGAGTTTGCCTACCGTCGGTGGATGGGGGGAGGAGTTTGCGGGACTGTGCTGCTCATTCATTCCCGGGGCCTGACTGTTCTGTGGCATATATTCAACTTCTCACGCGAGCCTTGCGGCCGGTATTCCTTGATTCGCTATCACGGGCATATGATCATGATATGGATCAGCATTCGAATGTCATGCAGGATATCGCCCAATGGATCCAGGTCTCATCGCTGACCTTGCTGGTAGGCATCGCGGACCATGGCAGCCTCAGCGCCGGGGCGCGGGCTACCGGGATTGCGCAGCCTAACGCCACGCGGGCGCTGAAAACCCTCGAGCGTCGCTTGGGCTATCCGCTGGTCATCCGGAAGACTACCGGCTCAACGTTGACAGCCGAGGGCGTGCTCACGGTGCAGTGGGCTCGGGAGGTGCTCATTTCGCTGGAAAACCTGGCTGCCGGGGCACGCACGCTCGCCACGCCGGGAGAATCCGAGCTCGCATTCGGCGCCAGCATGACCGTGGCCGAATACCTCGCACCAACGTGGATCGGCACGCTGCATCGGAGGTTTTCGAAGGTCAAGCCGCGGATGCGGATCATGAACTCGCAAGATGTAATCTCGGCGGTTCAAAACGGCGAAATGAACTTCGGCTTCGTCGAGACACCTGAAGTTCCGCGGTCTCTGCGCTATCACAAGGTATGGAGCGATGAGATGGTGGTGGTTACCGCCCCATCGCACCCATGGGCACAACGCACAACGCCGCTCGGTCTCCATGAGCTGCAGAGCACGCCGCTGATCGAACGCGAGGACGGTTCTGGCACAAGGGCGTTTTTGGACTATATCGCCCACGTTGAACGCCCCGAACCGATCGCTGAGTTCAACAGCAACTCAACGATCTGCCAGTGCGTGGCCGCGGGCATGGGTCCGGCGGTACTGAGCCAGCTCGCCGTCGAGAGCCAGCTGAGGCTTGGGAATCTAGTTGAGATCCCCTTCGACGGGCCGAGCCTGCTCCGTGAATTTCGTGCGATATGGGTACACAGCCACTCGCTGAGCCCCACGGAGCAGGCCTTGCTGGACATCGCCAGCGCCTAGCGCCCGGCGGATCCAGCTACTTCTGCAGCTTCGAAATCTCGGTTTCCAGCAGCGCCGACAAACGACGCACACCCTCAGTGATCGTCTGTTCATCCACCGCGCAAAAGGCCAGGCGCAGCTTGTGGTGCGCCGATTCCGAGGAGCTGAACGCGGCGCCGGGAATGAAGATTACACCGGCTTTCACGCCTTCCTGCAATAGCTCATAGGTATCGATTCCGGCCGGAAGGGTCAGCCAGATAAAGAATCCGCCCTCGGGGTGCGTATGGGTGATCCCTGCCGGAAGATATTTGGCCAAGGCTTCGAGCATTGCATCGCGTCGCGAACGGTAGAGCTCGTTGTAGGTCTGGATTTGCCCGCGCCAGTCATGCTCTTCGAGGTAGGCGCTGATGATCATCTGATTGAGCGTTGGCGGGCACAGCGCCACCGCCTCGCCAGCCAGGTAGAAACGGCGGAACAGGTGAGTTGGTACCGCGGCCCAGCCGATGCGCAACCCAGGGGAGAGGATCTTGGAGAAGGAGCCCATATAGATGACGTTCTGCTCGTCTAGGCTGCGCAGGGTCGGGGCGGCTTCGCCTTCGTAGCGCAGCATCCCGTAAGGATTGTCTTCGAGGATCAGCACGCCTTCTTCGCGGCAGATGTCCACGATTTCTGGGCGCCTCTCGGCGGCCAGCGTGATGCCAGAAGGGTTGTTGAAGTTCGGAATGGTGTAGAGGAATTTGATCTTTTCGCCGGCCGCACGCAATTCTTGGATCTTTGTCCGTAGCGCGTCCGGAACCAAACCGTTTTCGTCGGTGAGCACCGGGGCTGCCTTCACCTGATAGGCCTCGAAGGAGTTCAGCGCGCCCACGTAGGTAGGGTCTTCGCACAGTACCGTGTCGCCGGGGTTGCAGAATACCTTGCAGGCCATGTCCTGCGCCGACTGCGAACCGTTGGTAATGACAACGTCTTCTACCGAAACGTTGGTAATTCCCTCGGCTGCCATGACTTCGAGAATCTGCGACCGCAATTCTGGAGTACCCAGTCCCGAGCCGTACTGCAATGCGACATGGCCCTGTTCGGTGATGATCCGCTTGGAGATCTCGCCAATCTTTTCAAGTGGCAGGACCTGGAGGTAAGGGTTGCCGCCGGCCAGCGAAACCAGCGAAGGATCCAACGACAGCTCGAAGACGTCGCGTACCGCGGACTGCTTGATCTCGGCAGCTCTATCGGAGAAAAGCGTTTCGTGCGTCGTGCGCAGTGCGTCGACTGACTGGTTCGTTGACATGGTCCTCCTCGACCGGCATCTGCCCGTGGGTAACGGGAAGAACAATTGTGCATGCGGTGGCATGCGAGCAAAGTTTTCTATTAGGCTACTTTGGTATTCCAGCAGGAAATTTACCAGATGACAAGAACCGGTGCTTTGTATATGGTGCTATTCCTTGTTTTCGGACCCCGCTGCCGGGCGCTGATCCAGCCAGGCTTGAACGTCGCTAGGTCGGATGCGTCGGTGCGTTCCGCGATACTCCACCGGAATAATGCCCGAATCGGCTAGCTTGCGCAGGTAGGAATTCGAGATCCCAGCCATCTGCGCGGCCTGCGAGGTGTTGAGCAATAATTCGGTTGTCCCGATGCTGACGGACTCGCCTGCCGCGAATCGATTGAGCACCTCAAGTAACGCGTCATGGGCGTCCTTGGGTAGCTGCAGTGCCGTGCCATTGACGAAGACCGTAGTGTCGCTGGACTCCGCTAGGGCGCGATGCAGCCGCTGCGTAGTTTTCTCATCCAGCGCTTCAAAGGTGCGAACCCGACCAAGGGCGGAAGTAGGTGATGCCATGTATTCATCTTGCCCGAAGTGAGGTGTGGTGGCGAGCGACTGGCCTAGGCGGGCAGGCCAACTGTTCGGAAACCTGTGTTGCTGCTGGCGGAATCGGCCGTGTTGTAGCTTCGGGCGGAAACTCGATATCGATTGCAGTAAGATTCGTGGCAAAGGTGGGATCCTCCGCGCATGACCCGACCCCGTCCGATAGTTGGCCCCTGGGGGTTTAGCTCCGGGCTATTGCGATAGTACTTGGGCAGGAACCAATCCTGGCACCACTCCCAGACGTTGCCAGCAATATCGAGGAGTCCCAGCGGATTCGGTGGAAAACTGCCCACTGGTGAAGTTCCGAGATAACCGTCTTGCAAAGTGTTTTCTCGCGGGAAATTGCCTTGCCAAATATTGCATTGGTGGACCGAATCCGGGGTGAGTTGATTTCCCCATGGGTAGCGTTGCCCTGGCTTTAGTCCGCGAGCGGCATATTCCCACTGCGCTTCGGTGGGCAGGGTTCTGCCGCTCCAATGACAGTAGGCTAAGGCATCGTTCCAAGAAACCTGCACGACGGGGTGATCTGGCAAATCCTGCCAGTGGGAGCCTGAACCAGTGGGGTGACGCCAGCTGGCGTTGCGCACGCCCAGCCACCAGTCGGTACCTTCCACCTTCCCCATGACCTCCTTCGCGGGTGCATTCAGGTAGGCATGGAAAACAGCCGAGTAGCCAAGTTGCTCTGACTCTGTGACGTATCCAGTGGCTAGTGCGAATCGCGAGAACTCGGTGTTGGTAACCGGGGATGCATCCATGTTGAACGTTGGCAGCGATACCCGGTGAACCGGACGCTCGCCATCGGCGGGATACCCCTCATCAAAGTGGTCGCCCATCATGAAGGTGCCGCCTGGCACGTCGACCAGCCGCATCGGCCGGTCGCTCATGATTGTGCAGGCCGGTATCTGCATAGCATCTGCCGGTGGGCTAGGTGTCGGTTCATTGCGTCGAGGCGCGCAGCAAGCCATCAGCTATCCGAAGAGTTTGTTTGCGAGTGCAATAAGAACTTGATGGTGGCGCATAGCTGGTCGATGAGCAGTGCGGAGCGATCTAGGTCGGGATCCGAAAGATGCTGAAGGTTGATGCCGTCGATGCTGGCGATTAGCATGCGGGAGACTGTCTCAACGTCAGCTTTCAAAACGGTGTTCGAGCTGGTGGCGGCCTTGCGGAAAACAGCGCTGGTGGACTGAACCCATGCCTCATACATTGACCGGTTGATCTTGTTGGATGCAGCAATGTCTTCGGGGTCGGCAAGGCGAGTGGTGCGTAGCAGCAGCTCGAAGGTCGTGACCTGTTCATGAGGTGCGTTGAGCATGCGCCGCCAGACGCGATGTATGTGCAGGTCTACGGCTTCGTCAAGGCCCACGGAATCGGGTATTGGGTCCAGATCACGAGCGTAGTCGCGGCTGAGGTGGTTATAGACCTCGTCTAGCAGGTCATCTTTGCTGCGAAAGCAATAATGTAGCGCGGCTAAGGGCGCGCCGGCCTCGGTGGCGATGCGCCGGGTGGTGGCTGCTGCGATCCCTTCCGAGGCAATTACGCGTGCCGCTGCTTCGATGAATTGCCTGCTGCGGTCTTCAACTGATATGCGCGCCATAGTTCCTGTCCCAAATCACTACTGTCTTTTGGACTCTAGCCGATCGGCTGGGGCCCTTCATGGAGGCTGCCTAAATTAATTTTCCCACAAAGCTGGTCAAATGACTAAGTCATACGACATACTACTTGGAGTTGTTACTCGCATCACACGGCATGCGGGAAATTGGAAGAAAGGGGGACCCATGGCTGACGAACTGGCTCAGTTGGTTATCCACTCGGGTGTAGTTCCTGGCATCGGACTCGCAGCCGACATCGATGCTGCGCATTGCGATGGACGGCCCAGTGCCGTAGCCGTCCGGGATGGCAGGATCATTGCCATTGGAGATGAAGATTTGCTTCGCCTGGCCGGGCCGGAAACCACGGTCATCGATGCTCGTGGAGGAGCCATCCTGCCTGGACTGAACGACGGGCATCTGCACTTCTCCGCCAGCGCGATGATCCGCCACGCACACCTCTCGGTGGCGACCGCAGCGAACTGGACCGAGGTTGCAAAGCTCCTGGACACGGCCAAACCCGACGCCAGCGGCTGGGTACGTGCCGCAAGCTGGGACGAAGTCCGGCTAGGTAGCGTTGACTCCGAACTACTGCTGGCAGCTAACAGCCGGTGGCCAGTAGTCGCCTTCGATACGACGGGCCATCAACTCCTGGTAAACGCCGTGGGCTTGAAGATCTTGGGTCTGGAACACATAGATGAACCTGTGCCTGGTGGGGTGATTGGACGACTCGCGGATGGTTCACCCAGCGGGCTCTTCGGCGATGCGGCCATGCAGCTGGTAAACGACGGGCTGCCTAGTTTCACCGAAGATCAGCTGCGTACGGCCTTCATAAAACACCAACAAGAGCTGCACTCTCTCGGGATCACTTCGCTCACGGAACCAGGTCTTGGACCCGGCGGCCGCACCTTGATGGCCGCAAGCTGTGGCACGCAGTCGTTGGAGATTCTTGCAGATTTGGCTCACGAGGGGCTGCTTAGTTTGCGATTGAACTGCCTGCTACTTTTTTCGGGCACTGGTGGTGAATCACTGGAAGCAGTGCGAACCGGACTGGCAGGAGATCTTCCAACCATTGCGAAAGGGATAGATCCACTTCGCTTACGCATCGCGGGGGTAAAAGTATTCGCCGATGGTATCCCGCGTTCGGGAACTTCGTGGTTCCACGACGAATACCAACTCCCATGCGGACATGGGCATGGAGCCCTCGTGCTCCGGGGGAACAGTGACGCGGAAAAAGTCGCAGAATTTCGACAAATCATTTCCGAGATCGAGGCGGCTGGTTTGCAAGCCGGGGTGCATGTGACCGGGGACGCCGCCACCGAAGCTCTGATCGAAGCGGTGGAACAGCTCGATGTCGAAGCCGGGCCGCGGGGAAATCGCCACTACATCATCCACGGCGCCTTCCGGGATCATGAGCTATTGGACCGGGTGCAACGAGCCGGCATGGGATACAGCACCAACCCAAAAATCCGTGCCGAAGCGGGCACGCTCATACGTCGGCTACTAGGGCCAGATCGATTCACCATGCAGCAGCCACTGGCCACGGCAGCACTGCGGGGAGTAGCGGCCTCGTTGGCCTCCGATGCGCCGGTCACCAATCCGGACTGGCGCAACAGCATCATCTCGGCGGTTACCCGCGATACCAGTGCGGGACCGGGCGCGGACGATAGTGAACGAATCAGTCTGGCACAGGCATTGGCCATGATGACCCAGACACCAGCCTGGCAGGACCACGCGGAGCAAGACAAAGGAAGCATCAAAGTGGGTCAGGTCGCCGATTTTTGTATCCTGCGCGACCCGCTTTCGACGGACATCCAGCAACTTGCGCAGAACCCTACAACCCACACCATAGTCAACGGCGACGTGGTGTACCGACTTAACTCGCTCAATTGAGAAAGACATCGAAGGTACCAAAATGCAAAAACGAGCTCTAGCAGCAGCTACGACCCTCACCCTGGCCCTGTCTCTGACGGCGTGCTCCGCAGGGAGCGGCACCGCCGACGGAGAAGATGGGGGGATGGAGAAGTTCACCGTCGGTGTCATCGGGATAGGCTCGGACGCCGCTATCCAGACGGCCATCGACAAGGGATACTTTGCCGAGGAGGGCTTGGACGTGGAGACAACGGTTGTCGCGAATCCGCCTGCTGGAATAGCCGCGGCTCAATCCGGTCAGCTCGACGTTGCCTACACCCCGTCGATCCCGCTCATAAACGCACTTTCGCAGAATATAGAACTAAACGTCATTGCGGCAGCGGACGGCTACGCAACAGAGGCCTTGGAAGGCAAGGACCCGGGAAAATCCGATGATACGGGGTTGTTCATACGGCCGGATAGCGGCATTGCCCGCGCGCGCGATTTAGCGGGCAAAAGGATTGCAGTGCCCGCCCGCAAGGCACAGCTTGAGGTCACCGTGGCCAACATGGTGTTGAAGGACGGGGGAGACCCCGCGAGCATCAATTGGATGGTGCTGGATCCTGCCAGCTCACTGCAGTCGTTGCAGCAAGAACGCGTCGATGCGGCCGGTTTAGTGGCACCTTTCACCACTAACGCACAAGCTGAGGGAATGAAGCTGCTCGGAAGCCCTGGAATCGAGTTTTTTGAGGCCGGGGCCGTAGGGCTATGGGTGGCTGGGGCCAAGCAGATAGCCGAAGAACCCGAAAGCGTTGCCGGCTTCCAACGCGCTATCTATAGGGCAAACGCCTACGCCAACGAACACCTGGATGAGATGGACGAACTGGCTTCAGAAATTACCAGCCTCGATTTGGAAACTATCAAAAACGGCGCCGATCCGTACTGGCCGAGCAGCGTTGAACTCAAGGACTTGCAGCGTGTCGACTCCAACCTGGTCAACCTTGGGTACCTGAGCCAGGAGGTGGGGCTTGATGAAACGCTCATCCACGGTGCCCAGTAGACGAGACGGGCAGACGCTCTCGCAAAAGCCCGGCAACCAGAATGAGGCTCGTGGAATCAACTACGAGTCGCCAGCAGCCAAGTTCGGCTTCGGGATCCTCGGTGCTGTTTTGCTACTCGGGCTGTGGCAGTTTGCCGCGATCCGCGGAACTTTCGGGAATGGGCTTCCAACGGTGTCCGCAACACTGATCGAGCTCTTCGCCCTGTTCGGTAATCCCGAATTCTGGACCGACACTTTCACCACTATCTGGCTCGCGGTCTTGGGCATGGTCATCGCGGTGGTTGCCGGCGTGATGCTCGGCCTTCTGATCGGCACCATCGATTGGGTGCGATATGCAACTCTGGCTGTAACCGAATTCTTCAAGCCCATACCGCCGATCGTCGTGCTGCCGCTGTGCGTGATGATCTGGGGCCCAACAAATACCATGGCACTCGCCCTAGTGCTGCTCGGAACCGTCCTGTCAACCACTATTCAGGTAATTGCGGGAGTAAACGACACCGACCCGGTGGCGCTGAGTACTGCCCGTTCCTACGGGATGGGCCGTGTCGAACGCCTGCTGCGCGTCACCCTTCCATCAGCTTCGCCTTACATCGGTACGTCCGTACGCATCGGAGCCCCCGCGGCCCTGATCATAGTGGTGGTTGCAGGTTTGCTCGGCGGAGCGCCGGGCTTGGGAAGCGCGATTTATCGTTCCCAGTCTGCCGGGGATTTCCCGCAAACCTACGCGCTGGTTCTGGTGCTTGGTGTGTTGGGGCTCGTTGCCCAGAATCTTTCGAGCATGATCGAACGACGTGTGCTTCATTGGCACCCGGCCTTCCGGGAGGACGTAAAGTGAAACGCCACCTATTCAACCTAGCCTTGGCCATCACGGCCCCCTTTGTGCTGATCCTCGCGTGGTTCAAGGCATCCAGCCAGTCGACCAATGCGTTTTTCCCGCCGTTGAGTGATATTTTGGTTCGTTTTGCCGACTTATGGATTTTTGAACACTTTGTTAGTGACATCATCCCGAGCATGCGTAACTTGATCATCGGCTTCGCCCTGGCTGCGGTGCTCGGTGTGGTCATCGGATTCATCCTTGCTACGGTGCCAGTTCTGCGCGTCTTGTTCGAGCCATCGTTGCACCTGCTACGTGGTATTCCGCCGGTGGCTCTGGTTCCGATCCTGATTACTCTGGTCGGTTTCACCGACCAGATGCGCATTTCATCAATCGTGATCGCTGCGGTCTTCCCGACTTTGATCGCGACCATGGATGGGATCAAGGCTGTAGATGCTTCGTTGAAAGACGTGTGCACCGTCTACCGGCTCGATCGCAAAGACCGGTTGCTGTCGGTGTATCTGCCCTCGGCCAGTCCACAGATTGCCGCAGGCATGCAAGTTAGCTTATTAGTGGCATTCATTGTGATGATCGCTTCCGAAATGATGGGCACCGCACAGGGCATCGGCGCGATGACCCTGCTTGCGCAACAGACCTTCATGGCTGCTGACATGTGGGCCGGGATACTCTTACTCGGCCTTATCGGCTTTCTGAGCAACGTCCTTTTCGACCTCGTCAAAAACCGGGCACTGTCCTGGTACATCGGATCCAAGAAAATGGAGAAGGTATCGTGAACTCCACCATCCCCACCACTACACAGCCCAAAGCAGGGTCCACACCTGTCGCGCGACTAGAAGTTCAAGGCCTTGCCAAAACATACGGACACGGACCGAAATCCGTTGAGGTCATCAAAGACCTGACGTTTTCGATACATGCTGGCGAAGTGGTGTGCATTGTTGGGCCTTCGGGCGTCGGCAAAACCACCCTGCTCAAGTGCTTGGCAGGACTTCAGCCTTCAAGCGGCGGGACCATGAAGATCGATGGACACCAAGTCTCCGGCCCACCGGCCGAGATGGCGTTGGTGTTCCAGGACTACTCGCGGTCGCTGATGCCGTGGCTGACAGTTGAGAAAAACCTGCTCCTGCCGCTGCGCCATTTGCATCTCCCAGCGGCCGAGGTTCGCACTCGGATCGAGGAAGCGCTGAATGAAGTAGGACTGTCCCACGCAGCGAAACGTTATCCATGGCAGCTCTCGGGCGGGATGCAGCAACGTGTGGCGATCGCTCGGGCATTGGCCTACCGCCCGGAGATCCTGATCATGGATGAGCCATTCGCGTCGGTGGATGCGCAGACCCGATTCGATTTGGAGGACTTATGCCTGAAGATCCGCGATGAGCTAGGAATGACGATCTTGCTCGTCACGCACGATATCGACGAAGCTGTCTATTTGTCGGATCGAATTGTTGCCATCGGCAACAAGCCGGCCCAAGTCCTCGAAGTCTTGCCCGTCGATCTTCCCCAGCCGCGCAATCAGATCACCAGCCGTGCATTACCGGAATTCTCCGGTCTGCGCACGAAGGTCCTGTCATTGATTCGGCAGTCCGAATCATGAGCGGACCAGAGGTGACGCGCCCAAACATTCTAGTTTTCATTGCTGACCAACTACGTGCAGACCATTTGGGAGCATATGGAAATGATGAAGTGCGTACCCCAAACCTCGATCGGTTAGCAGAACGGTCCACCGTGTACGAGAACGCACATGTGGCGAATCCGACCTGCATGCCCAACCGGGCCAGCCTGCTGACAGGACGCTGGCCGAGCGCGCACGGCACGCAGTACAACGGTATTCCCGTTGATCCCGAGGCTTCGACGTTTGTTCGCCAACTGGCCAGTTGTGGATACCGAACCTCAGCGGTAGGAAAATTACACCACCAGAACATGGGATGGGACTTTGAGCCAGAACAGCTTGAACAGATCAGGGCCAGTGCTCCGGGGCTGATGGACCCTCGATTGCCCGATGCATTTAACCGACTCCGAGAACCAGGCTGGGATCAGTGTGAAAACCGGGAACGTCATGCTGCTTCGTTCATTCCGATGCCCGAAGACTATTACGGTTATCAGAATGTAGACCTTGTCATTGGGCATGGCGATGCTCCGGGCGGACATTGGGCTCACTGGGCCCGCGAACAAGGCATAGATCCCGAGTTGCTGGGCGGCTCAAAAGCCGGTACCAATGTGCTTGATAGCTGGGAACAAGTTTATACGTCATCGATTCCTGCCTCTGCACACCCGACTAGGTATATCGGGGTGAAGGCCAGCGAGCAGGTGCGCAAAGCAGCTGGCGAAGACGATCCTTTTTTCATGTTCGTTTCTTTTCCCGACCCGCATCATCCCTTTGCCCCGCCGCGTGAATACTCGCGTCGGTACGACCCCGACAGTTTGTCGCTTCCGGTTGGATTCGGCCAAGACCATTCGCGTTCTCCAGAGCACATTCGGAAGATGATCGCTCAACGCGGGCAACCCAACGGAGATCCAACCATGACGTTTTCGGTGACGGAGACGCAATATCGGATGGCAGCCGCCGCTCAGTATGGCCTGATCGAGTTTATGGACGAGCAAATTGGCGAAGTACTTCAGACTCTGGAAGAAACTGGGCAGGCAGATAACACCATTGTGGTATTTACTTCCGACCACGGTGACCTCTTCGGCGATCATGGATTGATGCTCAAGCACTTCGTCCATTACCGAGCCGTCACGAGGGTCCCGCTGTTGATTCACATGCCCGGGCAGAAGGTCGCAGAGCACAGGGCCGATTTGATTTCCAGCGCCGATCTGGCCCCGACATTTATGGATCTGGCACAGGTTCCAGCATTCCGAGGAATCCAGGGGCGGAGCCTGTCAGAAAACGGTGAGCTACGTGTCGGCGACGGTGCACGCGCTTTGCTGATCGAAGAGGACCAGCCGTTTTCACTGGAGGGACTGCCTGCGCCGGTTCGCATGCGCTCGGTCATCACCCCCGAAGGGAGGCTGACTAAGTATTTCGGTACCGATACCTACGAACTCTATGATCATCGGAACGATTATGACGAGATGGAAAACCTAGCGGGTTTGCAACAGGCTCAGGGCCTCAAGCATCGACTTGAAATGGCGTTGAATGAAGAATTGGTGAATCTAGCATCTGCCCAAGTCAGGCCAGTGGCGTCGGCTTAGCTTGGAACTTATGAGCAGGCGGGAGCGTTGTCGTTTCAATCGGTGCTCCCGCCTGCTGATAAGACCGAATGCGACGAACGGGGGTTGTGCCACGTTCAGCGGTTCCCGTATGGTGGAAATTGTAGGTCTAAAGAAAGTACTGACCAACCATCATCCGGCACACCGCGACGGAGCGTTTCGCCTTACCTGGCAACGACGCCGCGGGAATTGTGTAGATGGAAGCCTGATGTCCACCTTAAATGCGTTGGTTCGGGTTCCTTTGCGGTCGGATGAATGGTCATGCGCGTTCCTACGCTATGCCACAAGTTTCGTGGGTACTGCGTTTTCGTCATTCAGAACTTTCTTGAAAGTAGAGTATTTCAATGTCTATTGAAGCCAGCAAAGACCTAAAGACCATCACCGACGAAGAGATCTTCAACGCCCATCTTGGCGGCAAGCTCACCGTTCAGTCGAAGATGCCACTGAATTCCAAGCGCGATCTTTCCATTGCATATACCCCGGGCGTAGCCAAGGTTTCCCAGGCGATCGCCGATGACCCAGCCATGCACGCCACCCATACCTGGGCCTCACGCATGGTCGCCGTCGTTTCGGACGGCACCGCTGTCCTTGGCCTCGGCGACATCGGTGCCGCCGCATCGCTTCCGGTGATGGAAGGCAAGAGCGCATTGTTCAAGGAATTCGGCGGCTTGGATTCGATCCCGCTGGTGTTGAACACCACCGACGTAGATGAAATCGTCGAAACCGTGATCCGCCTCCGCCCAAGCTTCGGCGCGGTCAACCTCGAAGACATTTCGGCGCCGCGCTGCTTCGAAATTGAAAAGCGTCTGATCGAAGCCCTGGATTGCCCGGTCATGCACGATGACCAGCACGGCACCGCTGTGGTGGTGCTGGCGGCCCTGATCGGTGCTGCTCGCCAGACCAAGCGAGAAATCAGCTCGCTGAAGGTTGTAGTTTCGGGTGCCGGGTCGGCCGGTGTCGCGGTCACCAACCTGCTGCTGCAGGCAGGCGTTGATGATGTGATCGTGCTCGATTCGCGCGGCACCATCCACCGCGACCGCGATGACCTGAACTCGGTCAAGGCGGAACTGGCGGCACGCACCAACCGTGAAGACGTCATGGGCGGCCTCGCCGAGGCATTGGACGGAGCAGACGTCGTTGTCGGGCTGTCCTCCTCGCAGTTTGATGAGTCAGCGGTGGCCAAGATGAACGAGAACGCGATCATCTTCGCCCTGTCGAACCCCACCCCGGAGATCATGCCGGAGGTTGCCAAGCGCTACGCGGCCGTGGTGGCCACCGGACGCAGCGACTTCCCGAACCAGATCAACAATGTGCTGGCCTTCCCCGGGATCTTCCGTGGTGCCTTGGATTCGGGCGCCAAGAAGATCACCGAGGCGATGAAGGTGGCCGCGGCACACGCGATCGCCGATCTGGTCGGCGAGGACCTCGCCGCGGATTACATCGTTCCTTCGGCGATCGACGACCGTGTGATGCCGGCCGTTGCCGCCGCGGTGGCCGCGGAAGCTAAGAACGCGAAGTAGGCTTATTGCGCAACGCAACGCAGCGCACCTGCTCAGACCGATACGGCGAGAGCAGGTGCGCTGCGTCGTTTAAGGCTAGTTATCGCTGGACGGGCGGCGGTGACTCTCGCCAGGGGCAGCACTTGTGCATGGACACTTTCTGGCTCACTCATAGTCAGGTTGCTCCATGGGGTAGGAGGCCTTGTTTGAAACGCCGGCTCTGTTCGGATTCGCTGCTGGCACCGTGAAACTGCGTAAATCCGAACCAAGCGGTGACGGGAGGTACGAAAGCCAGCCAGAGGCGGCATGCGGGGAATGCTGCGGGTCAACGCGGTGAGCCAACCGTGCTCGGGAGATGCGCCAACCACGAGCATCCGCGCGAGCGCGCCTTCGCGGCACAAGCAGTGTGACGGTTGCTCCAGATTACCCAGTGCACCGCCCCGCCAGCTGAATAGATGAAGTCACTCGGGAATGCCGTGTACGACCGGGAAAACCAGTTCCCACGCACGGAATGCGCGGGAACTGGCAGATCGCAGGAAGATCCGTACGCTAGCTGATCGGGCCGCCGTCCGAGTACATCACCGAATAATGCGAAATATCCTTGCCCGAGGAATGCCAGTTGGTCACGCTGGAAACTCCCGGATCATAGTATGTGTATTCGGGTCCATTGCCTTGTTTGGCCGAACCTGCCTTGACGCAGACGGCAGTAATGACCATGCCCTCGGGGGCCATGATGGTTGCCGTTCCGCCGCCGGAACCGTCGATATGCCCGGTGTCCCAACTTGGGCATACCGCGCCAGCAGGCGGGGCCGCGCTGGCCGGTGCGACAGCACCTAGTGCGGAAAGTGCGGCCACTGCGGCCACTGCGAGTAATCGCTTCATTGTTCACTCCTGAATCGGTAGCGAGTAGGTGGCCGCGAACCGAAGGCCCGTGGCTTCTGCGCGCCGGTTGGTGAAGTTCGGGGCGCTGTCCTTGAAGCGTGGCGCAGGAATTCCCCACGCGTTTCCCAACTACCACCCAGCACGTGACAGGCGAGCAATGACACAAGGCGCCCGCGAATACGCAATGAATTGTTAGAACTTAAGCTAGGCGGAAAAATACTCGCTTGGCGCGCATGCGGGACACTTGATTTCCTGCTTTTCTCGGATAGGTACTACTTGATCATGCTGCTATTCGAGGTGCGCTGGCTGCCCGGCACGGATGCAGGCCAACGAGAGGTCGGCCAGCGGTCGATCGAAAGTTGTCCAGAGATGCTGCCGGAGTTATCCACAAATTTCGAGTTGCTTGTCGCCAAGCTCAGCTGCGGGTCAACACTTGGAGTGTCAATAGGACGAAGCCCAAGGAGACCAGCCATGTGCTTGCAATGTGATGGATTTTCAAACGAAGAAGTCGAACTGCAGATCACAAACACGATTCGCATGTACGGCAACGCGGTGCAATTCATCGAAAACCCCGACCCGACCAAGACCTTCGGCTACACCGTCGGACTGACCGCACACGGGCACCCGGAATTCCTGGTGCGAGGCCTGGATATGGTGACAACCTGCGAGCTGCTGAATCCATTGGCCCAGCGGGTCATTAAAACCGGTGAAATCTTCGGGCACCAGCATACTGCCCACTACCTCGGGCAGCAGCTGCTCTATTTCATGCGCCTCCCTGATGCCGGCGCACACCTGTTGGAGGCCGTTGTGCGCTACGGTACCGCGATGACGGCATTGGAAATTCACATCATCGATTCCTGGCCGCCACCACCTGAGCTGTTGGCCGAAGCCGCCAGGAGGGATGGCACCGGCTGCGGCTCTGACACGTCTTGGTGGGGCAGACCCTCAGCAAACAAAACGGCCTGGCAACTCTGGATTCGTCGGTGTTCCGGTTCTCATGGACGTGTATTCCGCGTGCACTGCACGCAATTGAGTAGGCGCATTGAACTACGGATCTTCAGGGGCGACGGCGACCCGCACTACGAGAAACCGTGGCCGCGTGACCAGAAGGGCCATGAGGTTATCGATCTGCGTGCCCCCGGCCTAGAGGACGAACGCCAAGGTAGAACTGTGCCATGCGGGGTGCACCCATATTGTCTTGCACCTTGAGTACGGGGAACTACCGCAACACTTAGACATGTAGCCCGACTTCGCTTGGGCATTCAGTAGCGAAGAGGCGGAACAGTTCCCCCAACGCGTACCAAACATGCGGAGTTGAGAACCGCGAAATCCACCACACCAGCGGCTGATCCTGCAAGGATCAAACGATCCGACAACGGTGGCCTGACGGAGTATGTTCTCTGGGTCCTTATCTTCCGCTGCGGTGACCCCATGCCGCCGATTCCGACGAGGGCGAAGGCTGCAATCTGGACTCCGCGACCAAACCCATGATTCCTTGGGGGAACAAGCCACCATGCCCCGGTTACGGAGGCAGAGCCTGTAACAATCATGACAAGCCCCACAACGAGAAACGTCCATACAGCGATGTTCTTGGCCGGTGGGAACTAGGATTCGGTTTCACCCTAAGCCTTCGCCCCGCGCAACCTTGGTCCCGCAGTCGGCAAGATGCGGCCTGAAACCGGGGACCACGGCTTTTGCTCTGTCCAACAGAATCCAGTGCATTGTGCGATCGCGGACACATTCGCGATCCTAGCCACCACCGAATGGAACAAGTGGGAACATCTGCTGAAAACCCAATCCATGCTCCGAGCAGGTGACCCCGCGGATTCAGAGAATATCTTGTAGTCCAGCTTGTTCGGCAGCGTCTGATCCAAGGCGCGAATGGCGAAGAACTGCTTGAATCCAAGGATCTTCAAGGCATCATTGACCGAGGGGCCGTCGCACACTGTGCCGCCCGTTCCACGAATCATCAGCTGTCGAATATCGCGACTGAAAAAGCCTCGTTCTGTATCTTGCAGTTCTTGTAGGCGATGAGTTTCCTCGGCCGAGGCGACACGCAGTGCTCCGTTCATGAGCTGCCCTCGCATGGCAGAAGGGGTGCATTTTGGAGACCGGACAAAACCCGTGCAATTAGCGACCCTTGGTCTGACCACACGCGGTCATGTTTCACTCCAAATTTGGGATGCGGTGCAAGTAGTGCTTGTGGATGAGTGTCGGTGGAAGGCCGGCCAGAAAAGTGAGTAGGCTTGTAATTATGGCTTTCCGAAATCGTCGCGCTGCGGCTCTCCCAGCAAAATTATCCCGTTCGTGGCTTCTGGTCAACGCCGCCAAAGAAGAAGACTTCGGACCCGGCCTAGCTTGTGAAGCGGACTCGGTAATTTTTGATATGGAAGCTGCCGTTCCGGACGACAAAAAGGCCTTCGCCCGTGACAACGTGGTGCGCGCTCTATCCAACGGCATGACCGCCTGGGTGCGCGTTAACGGCACCGACACCGACTTCTGGGCCGATGATCTCGCGGCTCTCGCGGAAACCCCGGGCCTGCGCGGGGTCATGCTGGCCATGACCGAAAAACCAGAGCAGGTCACTTACACCGCGATGCGCTTGCGCGCAGGCACCCCGGTGCTCGCGCTGATCGAAACCGCCGTAGGCATCGAAAACGCCACGAACATTGCCTCGGCTCCGGGCACCTTCCGCCTGGCCTTCGGCGTGAACGACTTCCGCAAGGACACCGGTGTCTCCGATGACCCGTTGGCCCTGGCCTATGCCCGAGGCAAGCTCGTCATGGCTTCCCGCGTGGGTAAGCTGCCCGGCGCTATCGACGGCCCGCCGCCTGCCGGTGCGAGCGCCGCGAAGGTTACCGAAGATACCCTGGTAACCGCATCGATGGGCATGACCGGGAAGCTCTCCCTTTCCCGCGACCACGTCGACGGCATCAACGCCGCACTCGCACCAAGCGAGGACGAACTGTCCTGGGCCATGGAGCTGCTCGAAGCTCACGCGGCCGGTGCGTCGGTAGGCGACGGTTCCTACCTGCCGCGTCTAGCCCGTGCACAGAAGATCGCAGATCTGGCCGACTCCTACGGATTGTGGAACGCCTAGTCCGCAACTGCACTCCATTACCTCTCGTGCGCAATGGAACGGCCGGTAATCTGCATTCACCGGCCGTGCCACGACGAGCGGGCCTAGATACCCCTTCGGTCGCCGCGAATTAGACGAGCGACGCCGTACCCAGCAGCTCTTCGATGGGCAAGTGGGGCAGGGAAAATTCGTCCGCCACCGATTTGAAGGTCACTTGGCCGTCGTGCACGTTCAGGCCGTTGGCCAGACCGGCGTCTTCGCGCAGCGCCTGCTTCCAGCCCTTGTCCGCGATACGCAGCGCATAGGGCAGGGTGGCGTTGGTCAGTGCCGCGGTGGAAGTCTGCGGGACGGCCCCGGGCATGTTGGCCACGCAGTAGTACACGGCGTCGTGGACCTTGAAAGTCGGTTCGGCGTGCGTGGTCGGGCGCGAACCTTCGAAGCAGCCGCCCTGGTCGATTGCGATATCCACGAGCACGGAGCCCGGGCGCATGTGCTCGACCATATCGCGGGTGACCAGCTTTGGCGCAGCCGCGCCCGGGATCAGCACCGAACCGATGACCAGATCGGCGGCGGCCACCTCGGAGGCAATCGACAGGCGCTGCGAGGCCAGGGTCTTGATGCGGCCCATGAAAGCCAGATCGATTTCGCGCAGCCGGGAGAGGTTGATATCGATGATGGTCACGTCGGCCCCCATCCCCATGGCGATGGTGGCCGCATGCGTGCCGGCCACGCCGCCGCCGATCACCACAACCTTGGCCGGGCGCGTACCGGGCACGCCGCCCATCAGCACGCCGGCGCCGCCGTTGGGCTGCTGCAGCTGGACGGCACCAATCTGGGCCGCAAGGCGCCCGGCGACCTCGGACATCGGAGCCAGCAACGGCAAGGTGCGCCCCGACGCGACGGTCTCATAGGCGATGGCGGTGGAACCGGCGGCCAGCAGCGCGTCGGTGCACTCTCGCGAGGCGGCCAGATGCAGGTAGGTGAACAGCAGCTGTCCGGAGCGCATGCGATGGTACTCCGCGGCGATCGGCTCCTTGACCTTCAAGATCATCTCCGCCTCGGCCCAGGTGGCATCCGCGCCGGCGGCGATGCGCGCGCCGGCCGCGAGATAGGCCTCGTCGGCATTCCCCGAGCCGACGCCTGCACCGGTTTCGACGATCACATCGTGGCCGCGGGTCACAAACTCGGACACGCCGGCTGGTGTCATGGCGACGCGAAATTCGTTATTCTTGATTTCCTTTGGGACACCAATGATCATGGCAGTCAGTCCTCTCGTGAGACATGTCGGGCAAGGACATCGAATCGATATCGGGACGATGCTCGCCGTAGTAGTTACTCACCAGATTAGAGTTTACAACGGGTTTTGCGGGGCTCTGCCGAATAATCTACGGTTATATCTAGAAAATCTGTTTTATATCGCAGAAGTTTTCCACTGAGTGGGCTGCGTCACCGTCAGATCTACGGGCTCCATAATCTGTGGCAATAGCTCGCCGACTTAGGAGAGCAGTTGTCGAGACTGGCCCGGCGCTGGAGGTTCCCTGAGCTGGCTGTCAGGCAATTTTCGGCTCTGGGCCATCACGTCGTGCGCCGTCGCTGGAGCAAAGCGGCGTCAATCCCTCGGGCATCAGCCTTTTGACGGCTCCGACCCGGAAGACGGCTGCTCCCGCGATGGTGGGACCAGCCAACTGCGTATGCGCTGAGCAGCAAAAAGGACTGCCGCCGTAGCGGCCCGACAGGGCCGATACAGCGGCAGTCCTCGCAATGCGCGGTGCGGTTGCTTAGCGCTTAGCGTCGAGGCTCTGGATCATCCTGAACTTCGTGTGCTCCGCGATGGTGCGAAGAGCCAACCACGTTGCCGGCCTTCCACTCGGCCCAGCCTGGACGGCCGGACATGAAGTCCTCGATCTGGTCCTTGTTGGCTTCCAACTTCGGGTCATTCTTCAGGTACCAGCGAGTTTCGCGAGCCACCATGCCGGAGAGGATCAGCAAGCCGATGAGGTTTGGCAGGGCCATCAGGCCGTTCATCATGTCCGAGAAATTCCAGACCGGGGTCAGCTCGGTGGTGCAGCCAACGTACACGACCAGCGAGAAGATCACGCGGAAAGGCATGACGCCCTTGCGGCCAATGAGGCGCTCGATGTTGCGCTCACCGTAGTAGCACCAGCCCAAGATGGTGGAGAAGGCGAACATGACCAGGCCCAGGGTCACGATCCAGTGGCCCCATTCGCCCGGCAGGCCGTTGGTGAATGCCTCGCCGGTCATCAGCGAGGCGGCGATCTGTTCGCCGGTTGCCTCATCGATCAGCTTCCAGGTGCCGGTGGTGATGATGACCAGTCCGGTGCAGGTGACCACGATGATCGTATCGATAAAGGTCTGGGTCATGGAGACTAGGCCCTGGCGAACCGGGTGCGTGGTCTGCGCCGCGGCTGCGGCGATAGCTGCCGAGCCCATGCCGGATTCGTTGGAGAAGATACCGCGAGCCACACCGAACTGGATGGCGATGATGATGGCCGAGCCGACGAATCCGCCGACCGCCGAGGAGCCGGTGAAGGCGTCGGTGAAGATCTGGCCGAAGGCAGCTGGGATGCCGCTGACGTTGGAGATCAAGATGAAGATCGCTGCGGCCACGTAGAACACGATCATTACCGGAACGAATGCCGCGGTGACTCTGCCAATGGACTTGATGCCACCGACCAGAACTGCGATCGACAAGATGGTGAGAACCACGCCGGTGACCCATGGGATCACGTTGAAGGAGTTCTCCAGGTTGGCTGCAATCGAGTTGCCCTGGGTCATGTTGCCGATGCCGAAGCTGGCAAGGGTCGCCGCAATAGCGAAGAACAGCGCAAGGAACTTGCCGAATGGCCCCTTGATGCCGCGCTCAAGGTAGTTCTGCGGACCGCCGGACTTTTCACCAGCCGTGTCGGTGCCGCGGAAACGGACACCCAAGTAGGCTTCGGTGTACTTCGAAGCCATGCCGAGCAGGCCGGTGACCCACATCCAGAACAACGCGCCGGGGCCACCGATGCCGATGGCCGTGGCAACGCCGACGATGTTACCCGTCCCGACGGTGGCCGCCAGTGCGGTGGTGAGCGCCTGGAACTGCGAGACGTCGCCATCGGCGCCCGGGTCCTTGCGCTTGAAGATTCCTAGCCTGAGTGCCGGGATGAGTTTGATGAACTGCAATCCGCCGAGGCGGATGGTGAGGTAGAGGCCGGTGCCCAAGAGCAACGGGATGAGGACAAACGGTCCCCAAATGACCGAGGAGATATCTCCGAAGAGTGTTCCCAATGAGTCCATGAGTTCTAGATCCTTCGATGCGAGTGAGAAGCGATGATGACTGTCATCGTAGGTGACATCCTCAGTCATCCTACGTGATGGTGAGAGTCAAGTCACAAACGCTGTTTCGTGTCGCATTCGAGGTTAAAACGTTTCCCCGAGCCGGTGGGTGCGGCTCGGGGAAACTGGAATCCTGAAAGTACTAGGCGGAGGTGAACTTGACCGCCGAGGTGCCGAGCCCCTCGATGCTCGTTTCCAAGATGTCACCGGCCTTGAGCCACGGGCGTCGCCCATGCTCGTCGCGGCGTCCCAAGGCAACGCCCGCTGGGGTGCCGGTGAGGATTAGGTCCCCGGGTTGCAGCTCGTTGATCACCGACAGGTAGGAGACCAGCTCGGCCGCGGAGAACACCAGATCATCGGTTGAGTCTTCCTGGACTACCGCGCCATTGACCTTCGTGGTGATTTTGGCTCCCGGGGTGAACTCTTCGGAGGTGACCAACCATGGACCCACCGGAGTCGACTTATCCCAGGCCTTGCCCTGCAGCCATTCGGTGGTTCGTCCCTGGAAGCCGCGCATGGAGACATCGTTGGAGACCGCGTAGCCGGCGATATGATTCTCCGCGTCTTCGATCGAGATCCGGCGTCCGGGTTTGCCGATGACGATGGCCAGCTCACCCTCATAGTCCATCCGGTAATCTTCGGCAGGAATTTCGACGGTGTCATTTGCTCCGCAGAGCGTGGAGGCGAACTTCGCGAAGACCGTGGGGAATTCAGGTTCTTCCGCTCCCACCTCGGCGATGTGGTTGCGGTAGTTCAGCCCAATGCAGTACACCTTGGCGGGGGTTGGGATCAGTGCGGCATAGTCTGCCTCGCCTTCGGCGATCGAATCGCCTACCATCGCCCGGGCGACGACTTCTTGCTGCGTTGCATTATCGAGGCGCAAGAATTTTTGAACGTTGGCGAGATTTTCCAGATAGTAAAGACGGCCCTCTTCGATGACGGCCGCTGTCGTCAGGCCCGGTTCGGTGGTCAGTCGCACGGTAGCTAGTTTCATGTTCCTATCTCACTACATCCGCACCGTCTTGGCTAGCCTGCTGAGGGGGCTAAATAGGCCAAAACGACACTCATATTCGGCCAAGTCAAGCAGAGGTTTATCAAAACGGTACTAAGGGAGTGGTGCATCGCCACGTAAACTTGGGAGAAAAGCTGAGGCGAGGAACCTCCTCCGAGTCAGTGGTTGAAACGAAACTAAAGTGAAGCAGGTCTTAATGTGGGTGACTTTTTCGGCGAGCGATATCGCCAAATTCTATTCGCCTCTTGGCAGCATTTGTGGTTGGTAGCCCAGTGCCTTGTCCTGGCGACGATCATTGCCGTGCTGATCGCCGTATTGGTGTATCGCAGTAAATCTTTATCCGGAGTGGCCAACGGAATCAGCGCCATCGGGCTGACCATCCCATCTTTCGCACTGATCGGTCTGCTGATTGTGCCTTTCGGCTTCGGCGTCTTGCCGGCGGTGATCGTGGTGACATTCTTCGCCGCCCTTCCGATCCTGCGCAATGCCATTGTGGGGCTGAACAACATCGAACCCACCGTCGTCGAATCGGCGAAGGGCATCGGGATGAGCCGCATGAAAACGCTGATCTCCGTTGAACTGCCTATGGCCTGGCCGGTGATCCTCAGCGGGGTTCGCATCTCGGCGCAGATGGTGATGGGCGTGGCGGCAGTGGTGTCCTACGCGCTGGGCCCAGGACTCGGCGGCTACATCTTCTCCGGCCTTTCCCGTCTAGGTGGCGCAAACTCCCTTGAATCCGTCATCACCGGCGTGGTCGGGGTCGTCATTCTGGCGCTCATTCTTGATTTGATCTTGCTCGGCATTGGCCGACTGACTACCCCGCGAGGTATCCGTGTCTGAAAATAAAGTCGAAACCAGTAACGAAAATAGCGTCACCGGGGCATCGATCATGCTTCAGGAGGTCACCAAGACCTACCCGGGCCAGAAGAAATCTGCGGTCGGTGGGCTCACCCTTGAGATCCCCGCCGGTTCGATCGTGATGTTTGTCGGCCCTTCGGGCTGCGGCAAAACTACCACGCTGAAAATGATCAACCGGTTGATCGAACCGACCTCCGGCGAGATCGTGATCAACGGCGAAGACGTCACCGACATGGATGGCGACGAGCTGCGTCGCCGCATCGGATATGTCATTCAGGCCGGAGGGCTGTTTCCGCATATGACCGTGGCGACAAATATCGCGATGGTGCCGAAGATGCTTGGCTGGTCCAAGGAGAAGATTGCCGCGCGCGTCGACGAGCTGCTGGAGTTGGTCTCACTGGACCCGGAGCTGTACCGCAACCGCTTCCCGAAGGAGCTCTCCGGGGGCCAGCAGCAACGCGTGGGCGTGGCCCGTGCACTGGCAGCAGACCCTCCGGTGTTGCTGATGGACGAGCCCTTCGGTGCGGTCGACCCGATTACCCGTCAGCGTCTGCAAGATGAGCTGCTCAATATTCAGTCGGAAGTCCAGAAGACCATCGTTTGCGTGACCCACGACTTCGACGAAGCCGTGAAGCTGGGGGACTGGATCGCGATCTTCAATGAAGGCGCACAGCTGGAACAGTACGATTCCCCCGAGCGCATCCTGGCCAACCCCGCCAGCGAATTCGTGGAGAACTTCATTGGATCCGGTGCCGGCTTGAAGCAGTTGACGCTGACCCGCGTGCACGAGGTGGAACTGTCCGAAGCCATCACCACCACCGCCGGGAAGAACGCTTCCGAGGTGCTTTCGCAGCTGCAAGGCGCCGGACGGAAATATGCGGTGGTCCTGGACTCGCGCGGCCGCCCGTTGCGTCGGCTCACCCGGCGCCAACTCTCCCGTGCGGAGATTATCGATGGCACCTATGATCCGGATTTGCCGGTTGTCGGCGAGCAGGCGACCTTGAACGATGCGCTGGACACCATGCTGGTGGCAAGCACCGAATCTGCGTTGGTGACCGGGCGTCGCGATGTGCTTCGGGGCATCATCACGGTGCAGACGGTGATGGAAGCGATCTCTGCGAGCAACGCCAACCTGGACGATGACCACGATGCACCGGTAGGCCTGAACTCCGGCGCCATCAATGTGGCAGACATCCAGACGGACCGCGGTCAAACCGGCGGTGAATCTTCATGAATGCCGAAAAACGAGGGCTGATCTACCAGCTCCTTGGCATCGCCGCGGCCTTCGGCATCCTGGTGATCTGGTTGGTCACCGCGAACCTCACGGAAACCGAACGGCAGACGCTGGATCCGGCAACCATTTGGGGCTATACGCTGGATCACCTGAAAATCACGGTGATCTCAGCGGTGATCGTGCTGATCATTGCGATTCCGCTGGGCATCATCTTGACCCGTCCAGCGTTTCGCAAGGCGGCGCCCGGGGTGCGTGCCGTCGCCAACTTCGGCCAGGCTGCCCCGGCCATCGGCGTGGTCGTGCTGTTGGCCTTCTGGCTTGGATTCGGTCCGAATACGGCCATCGTGTCCTTGGTGATCTATGCGATCCTCCCGGTCCTTTCAAACACCATTGTGGGCTTGCAACAGGTCGATGAACGACTGGTGGAAGCCGGGCGCGGCATTGGCATGAGCCAGATGGCGGTCTTGTTCAAGGTCGAGCTTCCACTCGCGGTCCCGGTGATGCTCTCCGGCATCCGCACCGCCTTGGTGCTGCTGGTAGGAACCGCCACCTTGGCCACCTTCATTAACGGTGGAGGATTGGGAATTCTGATTACCACCGGGGTGAACCTGAATCTGAACGTGGTGCTGATTGCAGGTTCGCTGCTGGTGGCCTTGCTGGCATTGACCATCGACTGGCTTGGACGAGTCGTGGAACAGGTCGCCCGGCCGAAAGGACTCTCATGAATCGGAAATTGAAACTTGGAGCCCTATCCTTCGCGGCCCTTTTAGGCCTGACAGGCTGCGGGCTGAGCCCCTCCACCGGCACGGTGCCCGATGCCAACCCGGGAATCATTGAAGAAATTCCAGATCTGGCCGATGACGCCAAGGTCACCGTCACCTCGAAGGCATTCACCGAGCAATTGATCTTGGGAAAAATCTCGGTGATTGCCTTGGATGTTGCCGGTTATGACGTCACGGATCTGACAAATGTGCCCGGATCCCAACCGGCACGCGAGCTGTTGCTCTCCGGGGACGCCAGCGCCTTGTGGGAATACACGGGTACCGCATGGCTGACCTATCTGGGCTATGAAGAACCGGTAGCCGGTGCCGAAGAGCAGTGGGAAGCGGTGCGCGAGGAAGATGTGGCCAACGGCATCGTCTGGGGAGAACCGGCGCCGCTGAACAACACCTACGCCATGGCCATGAACCGGAAGGTGGCTGATCGCTTGGGCATCACCAAGCTTTCGGAAATGTCCAAACTTGATTCGAACGAGCTGACCTTCTGTGTCGACCCGGAGTTCAACTCGCGCCGTGATGGGTTGACCCCGATGCTCGAGCACTACGGGATCGACCGCGGCAGCCAAGTCAAGGAAGAGAACATCGGTTTGTACGACGTGGGCGCCATCTACCAGGCAACCGCCGAGGGCGCTTGCAACTTCGGTGAGGTGTTCACAACCGACGGTCGCATCAGGGCGCTGGATCTTACGGTGCTGGAAGACGACAAGCAGTACTTCCCGAGCTATAACGCGGCGCCAGCGTTCAACGCCGAATTCTTGCAGGAAAATCCCGGGGTCAAAGACGTGATGGCGCAGATTGCGCCAATGCTGACCGATGAGGTGCTGCTGGAACTGAACTACCAGGTGGATGTTGAGGGGCGCGAGCCCGCCGATGTCGCCTATGAATGGATGCTGAACGAAGGTCTTATTAGCGCACCTTAGTGAAGCAACCGGCGTGATGGCCGTTCCAAGGATAGGTTCCTTGGAACGGCCATTTGCGGTTAATGACCCAGGCAAAACTTGCGCAGTGTTCACCCGCAGTTGGTTCGCCCGGTGGCCTTGCGCCGAGATACTGGATTAGTTAGCGTCCGGGGGCGCAAGATAGTTGTGTCGGTCCGGATGGTTTCTAGGAACCGTCGCGGGTACCGAACTTGCCGTCGACTTCGTCGGCAGACTTGGTGGCTTCGGCGGTAGTGGGGGACTCTTCCTGCCAGATCTCTTCCAGATCCGCGGCTAGTTCGGCTTCCTGCGCTTTTTTATTAGGTGCGTTCGGATCACTGGTCATGCGCCCAGTCTAGCCAGAATTACTGGGATCGGAGAGGGCTGAGTAGAAAAATTTTTGGAAATTAAATTACTAGTCAGAGCTGAAATGGCCCACCTTCTTTGAAATCGAGGAAAAGTTTGTTGCGCGACATGGTTGACGCTTCAACTTAAATAGTGCAATACTGGTACCAGCAAAACAAATTGAAACGTCAACTACAGTGTTGGCGATGACGACAAGGAACTGAAAATGACTGTATCTGCAACTTCACCACTGACCGTCGGCGCCTGGACCCTGGACGCTTCGCACTCGGAAATCGGATTCTCGGTTCGTCACGCAGGTGTTTCCAAAGTTCGCGGCAGCTTCCAGGATTTCGAGGCAACCTTGAACGTTGGCCAGAGCCTGGAAGAGTCCTCGATCGAAGCTACCGTTCAGATCGCTTCGGTCAACACCAAGGATGCAAACCGTGACGGTCACCTGACAAGCGCGGACTTCTTCAATGCCGAGGAATTCCCGGTTATGACCTTCAAGTCCACCGGCACCAAGGGCGACGCTGAAGACTTCGTTCTCGTTGGCGACCTGACCATCCGCGGCGTCACCAAGCAGGTTGAGTTCGCAGCTGAGCTCGGCGGCCAGGTGGTAGACGCCTTCGGCGCAACCCGTGCAGGCTTCTTCGCCTCCACCACCATCTCCCGCAAGGAATTCGGTATTACCTGGAACGCGGCTCTCGAAGCAGGCGGCGTTTTGGTCAGCGACAAGGTCAAGATCGAAATCGACGCTTCTTTCGTCCTGCCAACCGCAGAATAAGCTCCCGAAGCCATCTATGGGGGATGGCAAAGGGCCGATACAGGCAGAGACCTGGCGATGCGCGAAAGCGCATCGCCAGGTCTCTGTCGTTAACCGTGCTAGGCGGACGGTGCGCAGCGATTACGAGAATTCGGAGTACATGGCATCGGTTCCGGCAAAGGTGACCGCCATGACGATCATCAAAATTATGTAGAGCAACCCGATAATTCCGAATATGGTCCCGATCCAGCCGGTCACCTTGCCGACCGTGGCGTCGGTGTTGAATTCCCGTTCGGCCCTTTTGGCCTTCGAAATGGCGATTGGCCCCAAGATGATGCCTACGACGAATAGCGAAATGATACCCAAGATCATCGATGTCTGCGCCAACTGGGAACCTTGGACATGCTGCTGCGGATAAGCGTATCCGGGGTAGCCCGGTGCTGCACCAAATTGCTGGTTCTGGCCAGGGGTCTGGTACGGGTACTGCGGCTGCTGGCCGGGATTTCCTGAGGTGTAGGGATTATTCGGTTCGTTATTCGGGGTGCTCATGAGTGGTCCTTATTTATTTGAGAGAAAATGATTATCGTGTTTCTGCAGTCTTCACTGCTCTGGCATGCCTGAGCCGTAAATCGAGAACGGAAGTATGAAGAGGACCAGGAGGAAGTATCCTACGACCGCTAGCAGCTGCAGTGCTCCCAGGATCAAGCCGATCATCCCGGTGACTTTACCGACGGTAGCTTGAACCCCGTAGGCACGTTCGGCTTCGTTTCCTTTGATGATGGCGATCGGACCGAGGATCACGCCCACGACGAAAAGCGAGAGAATCCCGAGAATCATTGAAGTTTGCGACAAGGCAACGCCAGGATGCGGCGGCGGGTAGTGTCCGTTGAACTGGGTAGCAGGATCTTGGTAACTGGGCTGCGGCCCATACTGCGGCTGTGACATTTTGCCTCTGCCTCCTATGTAGTGCACTTCTAATGCTAAGCCCGCGTCATGCATTAACACACTCTGGTGGCGAATTTCTATACTTAGAGATCATGACTTGGGCTTCGTTCTTGGCATACCTCGGCGTATGCGTAATGGTCACTCTCTCACCAGGGCCAGATACCTTCTTGGTCCTTCGCTTTTCGCTGGTACGCCAGCTCCACGGTGTCGTCGCGGCTCTCGGCATGGTGACAGCCATTTTCGCCTGGGCCACGCTGGCCGGTGCAGGTGCCGCATCGTTGATGCAGCGCTACCCCGTCATCGAATCGATCATTGCAATGCTTGGCGGTCTGTACCTGATGTACTTGGGGCTATCCGGGTTCCTGAAATCTCGCGCCGTCGCCAAAGCCGATAGCGCCATTGCGCGCACCGAAACGCGAGCCGGCGCTCGGATGCGGGGTCAAACCTTGCGCCGATCTTTTGTTGCTGGTGTGCTTTCGGCAGCGCTGAATCCGAAATTAGGATTGTTGTTTCTGGCGATGATGCCAAGCTTTATCCCCAAGGAATCGAGTACCCTGCTGTGGGGAATGGGCTTGGGTGCAATCTTTGCGGCGGTTGGATTTCTATATCTATTGATATTGAGCGCAGTGGCATCCAAGGCCATGCAGTGGTTCAAGAAGCCAGAGATCACTCTTCGCTTGGAATGGACGGCCTGTGCAGCGCTTTTCCTTATGGGCATTGGAGTGCTGCTGAGCGCTTTCCTTTAGGCGAGCTGCCTTGCTAGCCAGCGGGCATGCAGCCAGGTCGCTGAGACAACCAAGACGATACTGAGCCAAAAGCCGATACCGAATATGCGCGAGAAGTTTCCCTGCTCAGCAAGGTCGGCCGTGAGGTAGGTAGCCGCCGAGGCCCCGAAAAACAGCGAGAACACAAACAGTGAAACAGTTGTGGCCCGCGCTTGCGGTGCTACTTCGGTGGCCCAACCTTGCATGGACGAATGCATGACCGCGTTGGCTACCCCGAGCAGGAACGCGGTACAGGTGAAAGCCGCAGGCGACGGAGCAAAAGCCGAAGGCGCAAAGCTCGCCCAAAGGACTGCGCCACCGATGCCGATGAGCCACGTACGGGAAAACCGCGACACGAGCAAGCGCATGAGCCGCGCACCGAAAATCACTCCACCCGCGAATCCGCAACCAAGCAGGCCCGAGATCCAAATGCCGACGCCAGCATCTTGCAAGGCGGGAACTACATAGGCAAGCATCCCTATCAACAGCCCGCCTTCGAGGAATACCACCGCGTACAGGAGCACATTCTCTGCGCCGAAGGCCGCCTTGAAGTTCCGAGCGGTGGCTTCCCGAAGCGGTTCGGCCACCCGGCGTAGGGTTGCCAGCGCCGCTATCGCGCCTAGGGCGGGAAGAAGAAACACCAGGCGCCAATCCACGAACGTGGCAAGGGCCCCAGCCACAAGCGTGGCCAAGGTAGTTCCCAACGAAGAATAAATTTGCAGATCTGACAGACCACGGGCCTTAGCCAAGCCAACTCGAGTATCACCGAGCAGGGTCAGCAGGGTCGGATACAGCGCACCAAACATGAAACCCGTAAATGACCGGGCGATCAATAGGGGGAAGAACTCGGTGAATACGCTGCTCGCAATCGCGCCAAGCACCACTCCGAACAGCGCGCACCGCAACACGGTTAGTCGACCAAGCCTATCGCTGGCCAAGCCCCACAGCGGTTGTCCCAAGGCGTAAAGCAGGGAATACCCCGCCACGAGTTCGACGGCTTGAGACAGCGTAAGCGCAGTCGCCAAAGATAGTGCCAGAAACATTGGCGGGGTGGCATAACGATCGAAAAATGACAGGAACCCAACGAAGCGCAGGGCAGAGTCGGGCACCTGCTTGGCTGCTGCGGCCGGTGGTTTGCTCAAAGCTATTTCCTATCTTCAACCCAATACCTATAACCACCCTATGTAACCAGAGATGCGCCGTACTGTTCGCGGGTATGACCTAGTGCGGCCGGACAGCTAAGCGAAGTCCCGGAACTAGGCGTCGAGCAATTCTCTGCCCGATGCTGAGCCCGGGCAGAGATCCATGGAGCCGCACCGGTGAGTACTCGCCGGAGGTGGGGTGTCGAACTGAAATCGCGATCCGGTACCGCTGGCCGTCCGGAGTATCGCTGTCGCCGGAAGTAGCACTCGAACTATTTGTGAACTTTAGTGGTTATTAATGTTCTTTTGTGTATACACTAATTAGGAATCAACGTTCAGACGTAGAATCCGGCTCCGCTTCGTGTGGTCTTCACACGGCCGGGGGCGCCGAATTCAAGAATTCCGAAAGGTCACTACATATGACGACTCCAGTCCAGGGAAAATCCACCAACGCCGCAGATGTGATCGTCGTCGGTGGAGGCAATGCAGCCTTCACCGCCGCACACGCCGCGGTCACGCGCGGCCGCAAGGTCCTGCTGTTGGAAAAAGCTCCGAAGGATCAGTTCGGCGGAAACAGCTACTACACCGCCGGTGCCACCCGCATCGCGCACAACGGTCTGGAAGACCTGCAGGATTTCATCGAATTCGACGAGCGCCACCAGCTCTCCGAGGTGCCGCCCTACACCGCGGAAGACTACGCAGGGGACATGGCGAAGGTCACCGAGGGGCGCAACGACAAGGAATTGACCGAGGTTCTGGTCACCGAAGCGGCACCGGGCTTGCGTTGGCTGAAGTCCCTGGGGTTGAAGTACCGCCTCATGTACGAGCGCCAGGCTTACTCCCGCGAAGATGGCACCTTCCTCTTCTGGGGCGGGCTGCATGTCGGGAACGTGGACGGCGGAGAAGGCCTGATGAAGGACCACCTTGCGGTGGCCGAGAAGCTGGGCACCGAGGTCCGCTTCGAGCAGGATGTCTTCGCGCTGATCGTTGAAGACGGCACGGTCAAGGGTGTCAAGGTTCGCCAGAGCGACGGCAGCGTGCAGGAACTGCGCGCCGAGTCGGTCGTGCTGGGAGCCGGTGGCTTCGAATCCAACCCTGAGCTGCGCAAGGAGCACTTGGGGGAGGGCTGGGAGAACGCCAAGGTCCGCGGCACCCCCTACAACTACGGTGCGATGATCCAGGCCGGACTGGAGATCGGCATTGCCAAGGGCGGAGACTGGAGCACCTGCCACTCGGTGCAGTGGGACGCATTCACCGCGCAGAACGAATCGAACCGTGAACTGACCAACCGCCTGACCCGCCAGTCCTACCCGTTGGGAATCATCGTCAACAACCGTGGCGAGCGCTTCCTCGACGAAGGGGCGGACTTCCGCAATCTGACCTACGCCAAGTACGGCCGCGAAATCTTGAAGCAGCCGGATTCGGTCGCCTACCAGATCTTCGACGCAAATTTGCGTCCGATGCTGCGCAGCGAAGAATACGAGATGCCAGGTATCTCCGAAGTCGTTGCCGATACCATCGAGGAGCTGGCCGCAAAGATCAATGTGGACCCCGCTTCGCTGACCAAGACCATCACCGAATTCAACGGCGCCATCGACACCAGCATCCCCTTCGACCCCAATGTGCTGGACGGCCGCGCCTCGAAGGTCAGCCCGGTCAAGAGCAACTGGGCCACCCCGTTGGCCACCGGCCCGTTCTACGCTTACCCGGTAACCTGCGGCATCACCTTCACCTTCGGCGGGCTGAAGGGGGACACCGAAGGCCGCGCGCTGAACGAGGAAGGCCAGCCGGTACCGGGCCTGTTCGTCTGCGGCGAGATGCTCGGTGGACTGTTCTCGGCCAACTACCCAGGTGGTTCGGGTCTTGCCGCCGGTGTCGTGTTTGGCCGCCGAGCCGGTAATCTGGCTTAAGGCATAGTGCAGTTCTCTCGCACGCGGCACCGCGTGCGAGAGAACTGCAGATCAATACTGTTGAACGCAGAATGGCGGGGCATGGCGAAGATCGATTCGGAAACGATTCACGCGCAGTTGAAGGAAGACCTGCTGCGCGGTGCCTTCGCGCCCGGAGATCCGTTGCGTGAGGTCGCGCTGGCCGAACGCTTCGGTGTCTCGCGCACCCCGGTGCGCGAAGCGCTCACCAGGTTGCTGCATGAGGGACTGCTCGAACGCCGCGCCCGCGGATTGTTCGTGCGCGAAATCGACCCGGAGCAGATCATGCAGGTTTACGACCTGCGCATCATGCTCGAAGGCCAAGCCGCTGCGGAGGCCGCGCGGAGTCGGACCGACCCGGACCTGGTCAGGCTCGAAGCGCTCGTTGAACGAGATCGGGAACTGGTCGATCCCGATGATTCAACGCGTTTGCTGACAAATATCGAGTTCCACCGCTCGCTTTGGCGTGCCGCGCACAATCCGGTGCTCGAAGACCTGTTGGAGCGCTTGGCAACGCATCAACTGCACGCCCCAACCTCGACGCTGTCGGTGGGATCCCGCTGGGCCGAATCCCTCGATGAGCACCAGCGCATCGTGGAGCTGATTAGTGAGCGCCGTGCCGACCAAGCGCAGGAGCAAGTCCGGACGCATATGTCGACGGCGAAGTCGATGCGCTTGAAAATGTTCTCCCACCTCTAAATCATTCACCCAAAATCTCGCCACTGGCGGGAGTCTTGGCGCTAATGCCCCGCCATGACAGCACTGGCGAGGAAACCGTTGACTCTCCCATGGCGCAACGCGACCGTTCGAGCAGCAAGATGCTGCGCGTTCTGATAACGGCTGGTCGAGCAATAGCACCGACTTGCAGGAAGTGCATTCCGCGGACCTGGTTGCCGGGCAGGAGAATGCTTCGCTATCCCCTGCCGAGCAACCCAAAGAAGTTGCAGCGACGGCAAAAGCTGGCAGGGCCGATTAATAGAATCGTGGCCGGATCCCCTTGGAATTTCAGGAACGGGATCCGGCCGCGATGGCTTTAATGAGTGTTTTTGCTACAGCCCGCGCACCAGCAGCACGTCCAGGGTGCGTGGTCCGTGCACGCCTTCCACCCGCTCCAGCTCGATATCGCTGGTAGCCGACGGGCCAGAGATCCAGGTCAACGGGCGGGTGATGGTCAGCCGGGGCATTGCTTCGGGAAGCAGCTGCACGATGCTGGACACCGGAACGATGCACAGGTGATGGTCCGGGACCAGTGAAATCGCGCGGCGCCCCTGGTTTGGTTCACCGTCGAGGATGATGGTTCCGGACTCGGCGATGGTGACTTGCGAGGAGGTCACCACGGCGCTGGTCTCATCCAGTTCGGCAACCGTAAGCCGTGACCCTGGGGCATCGGCAATCTGGGCGACACCCTGCGGCAGGTCAGCCAGCCACCGCTGATCCAGCCCATGCGGGAAGACCACCGAATTAGCGTCCTTCAGTTTCGCGGCGACAAGCTCGGGAATCTGTGCGTTGTCGATGACCTCTACTCCCGCCTTGTAATCGACCAGCCGGTCCACCAGCATTTCGATGAGCTCTTCCTCGGACATCTGCGAGGAGGTGCGGTACTCGCGGGGAGTTTCCTCGGCCACCGGCGCATCTGACAGCGCCGAACGGATGCGGCCTAGGATTTCTTCTTTGGCGCTCACTTGGACTCCTTTTCGTCGCTCCACCAGTCGCGGAAGGACTTGTTTGGCGGGGCGGGGATATCGCGGCTCTGCGTCCAGCCGGCCGCGATGCCCGGAAGCTTTTTGATCTTCTTATCCTTGCCGGCCATCAGGCGGCCCAGCGGCAGAGCCTTTTCAAGCAGGCCCAGGTTCTTGCCCTTGCCCAGTGCCCAGGAACCGCCCTTCATCATCAGGTCCATTTGGGTTGGGATCTTATGCGTCTCGCGTTTGGCATCCACGTCTTCGCCGCGCAGGTGCACGAGGATCTCGGGGATATTGATCTTCACCGGGCACGCGTCGTAGCATGCGCCGCACAGCGAGGAGGCATAGGGCAGCGAACCGTTGTCCTCTGCCTCGATGCCGGTCATCAGCGGGGACAGGATCGCGCCAATCGGGCCGGGGTAGGTCGAACCGTAGGCGTGGCCGCCGGTGCGCTCGTACACCGGGCACACATTCATGCAGGCCGAGCAGCGGATGCAGTTCAAGGCGGTGCGGCCAAAGCGGTCCGACAGGGCGCGGGTGCGACCGTTATCCAGCAGCACGATGTGCACATCTTGCGGTCCGTCGTCGGCGCTGGCACCTGTCCACAGCGAGGTGTACGGGTTCATGCGCTCGCCAGTGGAGGAGCGCGGAAGCAACTGCATGAAGACTTCGAGGTCCTCCCACTTTGGCAGGACCTTCTCGATGCCCATGACGGTAATCAGGGTTTCCGGAAGGGTCAGGCACATGCGGCCGTTGCCCTCGGATTCCACGACGCCCAGGGTGCCCGTATCTGCCAGGGCGAAGTTCGCACCGGAGATCGCGACCTTGGCGGCCAGGAACTTCTTGCGCAGATGCGAACGGGCTGCCTCGGCCAGCTTGGCCGGCTCATCGGTGAGCTCCGGGTCCACCGAAGGCATTTCCTTCAAGAAGATATCTCGCACCTCGGTGCGGTTCTTGTGGATTGCCGGAACCAGAATATGGCTTGGCTTGTCGTTGCCCAGCTGAACAATGAGTTCGGCGAGGTCGGTTTCGAAGGCCTCGATGCCTTGAGTTTCAAGGTACTCGTTCAAACCGATTTCCTGGGTGGCCATGGACTTGACCTTGACCACCTCGGTGGAGCCGGTCTCCTTGACCAGCTCGGTGACGATCTTATTGGCCTCGGTGGCATCCCGTGCCCAGTGCACGGTGCCACCACGGGCGGTGAAGTTCTTCTCGAACTGGAGCAGCAGCTCTTCGACATTTGCCATCGCGTTGTTCTTGATGGCCGAGCCGGCATCGCGCAGCTCTTCCCAGTCGGGAAGTTCACCGACAACCTTCACCCGCTTGTCGCGAATGGTGTGTGTGGCATGGCGCAGGTTCTTGCGCATCTGGGTGTTGCCCAGCTCGCGGTGCGCGGCCTGGGGGAATGGCTCCTCTTCGAAAAGGTTGCCATGTCCCGCGGCTGGCATGCCGAGGAATACCTGAGTCACAGTGTCACCGTCTCTTCCATGGTGCTGGCCAGAATATCGGCCAGGTGCAGGGTCTTTGGTTTAGCCCCGGTGCGTGAGAGGCCGCCTCCGATGTGCATCAGGCAGGAGGCATCGCCCCCGGCGCAGGCCGAAGCACCGGTGGAGCAGATGTTCTTCATCTTGTCTTCGAGCATGGCCGTGGAAACGTCGGCGTTCTTCAACGAGAAGGTGCCGCCGAATCCGCAGCACTGATCCGCCTCGGGAAGCTCCTCGACGGTAATGCCTCCCACGGTTTTCAGCAGGTCCAGCTGGCGGTCGCCAAGCCCCAGCGAGCGCTTGCCGTGGCAAGAAGGGTGATAGGTGATGGTATCCGGGAAATAGCTGCCCAGCTGGTCGGCGGCATTGCTCACGCCGAGCACGTCAACCAGGAGCTGTGAAAGTTCGTAGGTGCGCTTGCCGACGGCAATCGCACGTTCCTTTAACTCGGGCTTGCCGAGCCGCTCTGCCAGATACGGGTGCTGGTGCTTAACAGAGGCAACGCAGGAGCCCGAGGGAGCTACCGCGACGTCGTAGTCGTCGGTGTCAAAGGCATTAATGTGGTTTTCGACCACGGGCAGGGCTTCAGGCATGTATCCGGAGTTGATGTGCATTTGCCCACAGCAGGCCTGGGCCTTGGGGAAAATGACTTCATGGCCCAAGCGTTCCAGGATTTTGACGGTCGACTTGGCGGTTTCGGGGTACATGGCATCCACGATGCATGTGGCAAAGAGAGCAATCCGCATAGTAAATAACTCTTTCAAAGTGTGGTCTGACCATACTATGTGTTCATCTTTGGATAAGTCAAGATTTGTTGTGATCGTACTCACCTTGTAATCTAGGTGGTCGGACCACGTATGGTCAGACCAACTTCGAGTAAGGACGCCCACACCGTGTTTACACCCTCCACAGATCCAGTTGCGGGAAGTGTAGCGATCTCTGCACTTGTTGCCTTGATCCCTCTTCTCACCTTCTTTGTTTTGCTGGCAGTAATCAAGACCAAAGCGCATATAGCCGGCCTTGGCTCGCTGGCAGTGGCCATCATCATCGCGATCTTCGGTTGGCATATGCCAGTTGGCATGGCATTGAACTCCGGGGTGATGGGCATGGTCTTCGGCGCCTTCCCGATCGTCTGGATCGTGGTGATGGCCATCTTCCTCTACCAGGTGACGGTGAAGTCCGGACGCTTCGAGGATCTGCGCCGCGTCTTTGACGTGATCGGTGGTGGCGACGTGCGTATCCAGGCCGTGCTGATCGCCTTCTGCTTCGGTGGCCTGCTCGAAGCGCTGGCAGGTTTCGGCGCACCGGTGGCAATTACCGCAACCATGCTGCTGGCTCTGGGTCTGGCTCCTTTGCGTGCGGCTTGCGCCGTCCTGATCGCCAACACCGCCCCGGTTGCCTTCGGCGCAGTGGCCATCCCGATCACCACCGCCGGTGCCCTGACCGGAATCCCGGCCACCGAGATCGGTGCGGTTGTGGGCCACCAGTCACCCCTGCTGGCGCTCTTTGTTCCGTCGATTCTGGTGCTGGTTATCGACGGCTGGCGCGGTATGCGCCAGACCCTTCCGGCGACCCTGACCATCGGCATTTCCTTCGGTGTGGCCCAGTGGCTCTGCTCGACCTACTTCTCCTACGAGCTGACCGATATCGTGGCCTCGCTCGTTGGCCTGGCCGCCGCAGTGATTCTGCTTCGCTTCTGGACTCCAAAGGGTGCCGACGAAGCGCGTGCGCGAGTGCTGACCGCGGAGGCTGCTGCCGAGCCGGTGGAGCACAACAAGAAGCTGCACGCCAACAACACCTGGATGGCCTTGTTCCCGTACCTGCTGGTGATCGTGATCTTCGGTATTGCCAAACTGTGGAAGCTGGGCGTTGACATTCCCGCGTGGCTGGCCAGCACCGATATCAAGTTCGGCTGGCCAGGACTGCATGGCAGCGTGGTCGATGCAGCGGGCGAGGCCGTATCCTCCACTATCTACAATTTCTCCTGGCTGTCCTCCCCGGGCACCCTGCTCTTGATCACCGGTGTGATCGTTGCATTCGTCTACTCGCGCAACACCGGCAACGGCAAGTACGCCATGACCTTCGGCGAAGGCATGGCAGAAGTTGGCAAGACTATCTACAACATGCGTTATGCGGCGCTGACGATCCTCTCGGTGCTGGGCCTGGCCTATGTGATGAACCTGTCCGGTCAGACCATCACCGTGGGCACCTGGCTCGCCGGTGCCGGTGGCGCCTTCGCTTTCCTTTCCCCAATCCTGGGCTGGATCGGTACCGCCGTGACCGGTTCGGATACCTCCGCCAACGCACTGTTCGCCAAGCTGCAGCAGACCGCCGGCGTCAACGCTGGCATCGACCCAACCCTGCTGGTTGCGGCGAACACCTCCGGTGGCGTGGTCGGCAAGCTCATCTCCCCGCAGAACCTGGCAATTGCCGCCACCGCGGTGAAGATGGAAGGCCAGGAATCGGTGATTCTCAAGAAGGTTGCCGGCTGGTCCGTAGGCATGCTGCTGGTACTGTGTACCCTGGTTTACCTCCAGTCCACGCCGATTTTGTCGTGGATGCTTCCGTAATCTAGTTCAAGGCTAAAATGGTCTTCTGATGTCTATTACTCCAGCCCCGCGTGCGTATCAAGTCGTCCTTGAGTCAATCGAGGCAGACCTCCGTTCCGGAAAACTCGCCATTGGGGACCAGCTCCCCGGCGAGCGTGCGCTCGCGGAGCAGCATCAGATTTCCAGAGCATCGGTTCGCGATGCCATCCGCGTTCTGGATGTGCTGGGCTTGGTCAGAACCTCTACGGGTTCCGGCCCGAACTCTGGCGCGGTTATCATCTCGAACCCGTCCGCGGGTATTTCCCACGCTCTGCGCATGCACTTGGCAGCGAAGGGCATCAACGTTCGCGAAATAGTTGAATCCCGAATCTTGATGGAAACCTGGGCTGCCCAGATGAATCCGCGAAATCAGGCGCATGCCCAACAGGTCATTGACCGCACCGCGGTGCTGATCATGCGCATGGATGACCCGCAGCTTTCCCGCGACGCGTTCCACCGGATCGATGCCGAATTCCACGTGTTGCTGGCCTCCATGGCGGGTAATTCGGTGGTGGAAACCATGATGGAATCCTTGCGAAACTCGATTAGCCAGTACGTCTCCGAATCAATTCCCGATGATGAGTCTTGGCAGCCGATCGTGCGGGTGCTCCGCCGACAGCACAAGGCCATTCACCACGCTTTCGCCACCAACCAGCGCGAACGTGCAGCGCAGCTGCTGGAAGAGCACATCACCTGGTTCTATTCGCAGACACGCTAAGGCACAAGGAATACCCCGGTAGCTATCCCGCAAGTGGGAAAGCTACCGGGGTATTCCTTGTCTCCAGCGCAGGCATGCACATTTTGATAAGTTCTCTGGCTTGTCGAGGCAAGAATGAATGGCACGACATAAAGCCCTGCGGAACTCGTCTATGCATCAGCTGGTCTGGGCACGAAGAATTTTGTCGGGCAAGCAAATAGACTTGAGGTACCGCTTCCCTCGGACCTGAGCCGCAACGAATGGTGGACATGGAATATACGCTGTCTTTTCCCGAGCTGAACCGTTACTTCGCTGCCCGAACGATGATGGAAGGCAGCCTCATCCATTCGTCGGGCGAGGTGAACCCGTACCGCTGGGTGCAGACCGGCGGGATGAGTCGTGTCCACGCCGACGTGGCCGACGCCGATGCGTTCATCCAGCTGGAACTGAATAATGGAAAAGTCCACTATGCTTTTAGCTGCTCGGCCAAAGAACCAGCGGGACCATGCAAGCACATCGCCGCGCTGGGTCTGTACCTAACGCGTAACCCGGATGAGGAACTGACGGTCAACGATGACTCCAGCCTCGACGCCCACGATGGGTCGAGTCCGCGGCCGATTCCGCACTGGCAGCGATCCTTGCAAGCACTCTTGCCCGTGGCGGAACCCGAGGCCGATATCGTCGAACTGGGCATGCTGGTCTCGGTGGTTCATGAACGATATCGGCATGCTGAGTCCTATGACATCAAAGTGCGTCCGGCCCAACCGGGAAGCCGCTCGCCCTGGGTGCAAAGCGGCGTCTCATGGTCGAATCTGCAAAATGACAAGCGTTTCGATGAGACGCAACGCAAGGCGATGATGGAGTTGCACGGGCTGACGCTGCGACAGGGCGAAGCCTACTATTACAATCATTGGGGCAACGATTGGGTAACCCTCAACGCCCTGCCGGGTGAAGAGCTGGTGCACTGCCTGAAGAACATCCGCGATTCGGGTGTCGCGATCGTGGCCGCAAAGACGAAGGAACCCATCAACTTCCCGCAAGCGCCTGCCACGGGTTTTGTTGATTTTACGGAAGGTCCCGCCGGGCTCACCCTGGATCCCAAGATTTCGGCTCCAGAGGGATTTCCGAAATCCATGATCGCGCTGGGCAGGCCACCGGCCGCGGCCGTGTTCTCTGACGGGGCACCGGATAAGGGCGGCTCCTTGCATCTTGCCTGCTTCGAACCGGCGATTACCAACGAGCTCATAGATCTTATCCGCAATGGTCCGTTGGAAATTCCGGCAGATCAGATAGCCGAATTCAACCAATCGTTCTTGTCCCGGGTGCGTCTCGTTGCGCCGCTGAGCAGTACCGATGGAAGCTTTGACGTACCGGAACCGGCGCGGCCAATGCTGCGGCTTGAACTGCGGCATTCGCGCAACGAATTGACCGGAGAGTTCTCCTGGCAGTATGCCGATGCGGGGGTGCGCCAGCGGAAGACCGAACGGCTGATCGCCCGCAGCATCCTCGACAAGGTCGGGTCCGCGCACCCCTTGGTGCAGATGAACACGGGAAGCTTCGCGCCACTGAGCCTGGACACTAGCGCGAGCATCGACTTTGTGCTTGATACCTTGCCATTGCTGCGTGAACACCCCGATGTGCACGTCGATGAGCAGACCGCAGTGCCTGACTATCGAGTCGCCGAGGGGCAAGCTGTGGTACGCATCGGGGCCGGCGAATCGAGCACTGATTGGTTCGACCTAGACGTCGATATCAAGCTCGCCGACCAGGACATTCCCTTTGTCGAGCTGTTCAGCGCGCTCAGCGCCGGGGATGACTACCTGGTGCTGGAAGACGCTAAGGTGGTTCCCATCGACGGCGAAGAGTTCCATATCTTGCGCCAGCTCATTGCGGAAGCCGGTGAACTGGCGCAAAGCACATCCTCGGGAGTGCGAATGCACCGGTTGAGCATTGACTGGTGGCAAGAGCTGGTAGCGCTGGGCATTATCGAAGCTCAGGAAAATGAGTGGCTCACCGCGATGGCGAAGCTGACCGGGATGGATGGTCCGGAACCGGTTCAGGTCACCGAAACCTTTACCGCTACCTTGCGCGACTATCAGCAGCAAGGGCTCAATTGGTTGGACTTTTTGCGCCGCCATCAGTTGGGTGGTGTGCTCGCGGACGATATGGGACTGGGCAAGACGGTTCAGTTGCTCGCCGCACTGGACAAAGCCCGTCACGAGGATCCGGACGCCAAATATCTGGTGGTCGCCCCTACCTCGGTGGTAGGCAACTGGGCGAGCGAGGCGGCCAAATTCACGCCGCAGCTTCGCACCACGGCGCTGGGTGAGACAAGCACCAAGCGCCGTTCGAGCGTGGCAGAGGCAATCGGCGATGCACAGCTGGTGATCACCAGCTACGCAATTTTCCGTCTGGATTTCGAGCACTTTGAAGCGATGGGCTTCTCGGTGTTGATTCTGGACGAAGCGCAAATGGTCAAGAACCACGCTTCCAAGGGATATAAGCAGGTTCGCCAGATTCAAGTGCCGTGCAAGTTCGTGGTCACCGGCACTCCGGTGGAAAACAACCTCTTGGAACTCTGGGCGCTGACTTCGTTAGCCGCCCCCGGCCTGCTCGGTGGGCTCAAGGCCTTCAAGGACAGCTATTCCAAGCCCATCGCTTCGGGGGATGGCTCGCGAATGCAACGGCTGAAGAGCAGGTTGCGTCCCTTTGTCCTGCGCAGGACCAAGGAGCAGGTGGCCAAGGACCTTCCGGCGAAGACCGAACAGGTCATTTACGTGGACCTGGAACCGGCGCACCGCAAAGCCTACGACCGGCGTTTCCAGCGTGTTCGCCAAGAGGTGCTGGGTCTGGTGCAAGACGTGGATTCCAACCGGTTCAAGATATTGCAGTCGCTGACCTTGCTTCGCCAGCTTGCCTTGGATCCCTCGCTTGTCGATGAAGGGACCGGACCAAGCGCGAAACTTGAACTGCTGCATTCGCTGCTGGAAGATGCGGTGGCCGAAGGCCATAAGATCTTGGTTTTTAGCCAGTTCACCTCGTTCTTGTCCAAGGCTCGCGGTGTTGCCCTACACCTTGGCTTTGAAACCGGCTATCTGGACGGAAGCACCAGCGGGGCAAAGCGCCGAGAGCTAATCGATGATTTTGGGCTCGGCAAATTCCCGGTCTTCTTCATTTCGCTCAAGTCCGGAGGGTTCGGCATTAACCTCACCGCAGCGGACTACTGCATTTTGCTGGATCCGTGGTGGAATCCCGCGGCCGAAGCCCAGGCTATCGACAGGGCGCACCGCATCGGTCAGGATAAGCCGGTGTATGTGTACCGGTTGGTTGCGAAGGACACCATCGAAGACAAGGTCCTGGCTTTGCAGGCAAGGAAGACCCAGCTCTTCAACGATGTGCTGGGGGATTCGGACCAAATGGCGGCGGCTGCATCCCTGAATACCGAGGATTTCCTGGCGCTTCTCGAATAACCGGGATTATTGGGGATCTTCGATTTCCTCATTCATACGGTGCAGCAGGTCGGCGAAACGACGCACATCCGTCTCGTCCCATTCGGACAAGCGGCGGTGTAGCCGCTCGCGCAGGGTATTCCCGCTGACCTTCCAGGCCTCGCGCGCTTTTCCGGTGACCGAAACCAGCTGGGCTCGGCCATCGTTTGGATCCGAAGTACGCGTAATGAGCCCCATGGTCTCAAGCTGCTTGACCATCCGAGAAATGGTGGCCTTGTCCAGTTCGAGGTGTTCGGCGAGGACACCTTGCTGCTGTGCATCGTGGTGAATCAAGAAGGACAGAATCCGGTAGCCCGGTGCCTGCAACTCCGGATGGATCGCTTTGGCGCGTTCGCGGATTGTCTGGCGGGCGCGAAGCAGGGTGGTGGTGAACTCTTTTTCCACCTCGGAAAGCAGCTTTTCATCGTGCATGGTTACCATTCTAGGTATCTCCGGCCCGGTCATCGACTTTTAGCTCGCAAATAAGACCATGGCGCGGTTGCATGCACCGGGCGCAGGATGCATTTAGCGGTGGGGTGGTGCCATGGATAACAACGTAAATTACTTGAAGCTTCAATAAACTTGAGTGTATCCTTGTCTCATGACGCAGCCAGCAGAACTCCCTCCAGTCCTCTTCCTTAGCCATGGTGCACCGCCATTGGCCGATGACGCCCGATGGACCAGTGAACTAGCTGACTGGTCAGGTGCCATCGATAAACCCAAGGACATTCTGATGATCTCCGCGCACTGGGAAAATGCGCCGGTGACGCTGAGTGCCACGCAGCAGAAAAACGAACTTGTCTATGACTTCTGGGGCTTTCCGCAGAAGTACTATGACGTACGCTATGACGTGCCTATGGCTCCAGAGCTAGCAGCTGAGGTTGAGCGGCTGACCGCAACGCATGGTCACCACGTGGAGCGCGATGAGACTCGCGGGCTCGATCATGGCGCCTATGTGCCGTTGAAGGAAATGTTTCCGGACGCCGACGTTCCGGTGGTGCAAATGTCGATGCCGACCCTGGATCCGGCTGGCCTGTTCGAACTCGGCAAATCGCTGGCCCCGTTGCGCGAACGCGGAACGCTGATCGTCGGGTCGGGTTTCACCACCCACAATCTGCGTTGGTTCAATCCTGCCGCGGGGGCCGATTCCGCTCCGCCGGCGGCTTCGAGCGAATTTGACCACTGGGCCGAAGAGGCGATGGCGCGCGGCGATGTGGACTCCATTCTTGATTTCATGCACAAGGCTCCGGCGGCCCGCGAGGCCCATCCGCGCTCCGAGCACTGGGCGCCACTGTACGTATCCCTTGGTGCCGCCGCCTACGCCTCTGGCGGTATCGACGCGAAGACTGCCATCGAAGGCTTCTGGTACGGACTGTCCAAGCGCTCCTGGACTCTGACCTAAAGTTCCGCAAGATCCCAAGAAACACAATAACGATCTCGCGGCCCGCCTGGGGCCGCGAGATCGTTATTGGTTCCAGAGCAGAGCGGTGCCACCAGGGGATTGTGCGCCACTTTCGCGAGGGTAGGCCCATTCGGCTGGAAGCATCGAGGCCAATTGCCGTTGAACATTAAGGGGCGGAGCTCGGGGCCCGCAGATTATCTGCTGACGTCAGGACTCCATTAATCCTGCTTCGCGAAGTTCTCTCGGGAGCTATGGCAAGATCCATTGCGTGACTACCCTCACAATTTATGTGAGAATAGGTTATGCTCTTATGGTCAGACCATAGTGGTCTGACCATAAGGTGATTGGTTTCTCGCACAAAGTGAAGCTGCCTGGACGCAGATTGGAAGTCTGCGGAAGTATGGTCAGAGAGGATCAGAAATATGGACAACTTAGCTGTGCTCGCGTTGCTCGCGCTGGCGCCGATATTAGTGGTTGGAGTGTTGCTCGCAGGCTTCCGCTGGCCCGCGAAATTCGCGATGCCGGTCGGATATGTCGTTGCGGTGCTGGTGGCACTATTCGTCTGGAAAATGGACTTCAGCGGTGTGCTTGCAGCCTCGATTGAAGGGCTCATCGTCGCGGCAACCATGCTGTACATCGTGTTCGGCGCTTTGCTGTTGCTCGCGACGCTTACCGTTGGTGGCGCAATGTCCACCATCAGGGCCGGGTTCAACAACATTTCTCCCGACCGCCGCGTCCAAGCGGTGATCATCGGCTGGCTGTTTGGCAGCTTCATCGAAGGGGCCTCGGGCTTCGGTACTCCTGCCGCCGTTGTCGCGCCGTTGCTGCTGGCCTTGGGCTTCCCGGCTATGGCCGCGGTGATGGTGGGCTTGATCATCCAGAGCACGCCGGTGAGTTTCGGCGCGGTGGGCACCCCGATCCTGATTGGCGTCCAGCAGGGGCTCGGTGGCGATCCTGCAGTGGCAGAACGTATCAGCGTGCTGGGCGTGACCATGCCGGAATTCGTGGGTTCAATCGGACTGCAAGTCGCAATAATCCACGCCATCGTAGGCTTGCTCATTCCGTTAATTATGGTCTGCATGCTCACCGGATTCTTCGGTCCGGAGCGCCGCTTCCGTGATGGTCTGGCCGTATGGCCCTTCGCCATCTACGCATCCCTGGCCATGACGGTTCCTTCTGTACTTACCGCCCGCTTCCTCGGTCCTGAATTCCCCTCGCTATTCGGTGGGCTGATCGGCCTGGCACTGGTCATGTTTACCTCCAGCCGTGGATTCCTGATGCCCAAGGAAGTCTTCGACTTCGGGCCCAAAGAGACTTGGTCCGAGCGTTGGATGGGCTCCCTCGAATCGGCCAAGGCCGTTGACCTTACCGGGCGCATGGGTGTGCTCCGTGCCTGGGCGCCCTATATTCTGATGGGCACTCTTTTGGTCGCGACACGAGTGATCCCGGACCTTAAAGCATTCCTGACGGGACTGGCGATTCCAGTAGCGGACATTCTCGGCACCGGAATCAGCACCAGTATCCAACCGTTCTACCTTCCCGGCTTCGTGCTTATCCTCGCTTCCGTCTTTGCGTTCGTCTTGCATAAGATGAACGGCGCCCAAATTGCACGAGCTTTCAAGGTGTCGGCCGGTCAGCTCTTTGGCACCGCCGTTGCATTGCTCTTCGCCGTTCCGCTGGTGCGCATCCTGATCCAATCGGGACCGGAACTGAACAATTCGGGACTCTCCAGCATTCCGGTGACGTTGGCCGAGGGCGCCGCGGCGATTTCCGGGGGCTTCTGGCCGCTCATCGCGCCGTGGATCGGCGCGTTGGGAGCGTTCGTGGCAGGCTCCAATACGATTTCGAACCTGACCTTCTCGCAGTTCCAATTTTCCACCGGGGCGCAGATCGGCGTTCCTCCGGAATCCATTGTGGCGGCACAGGCCGTCGGTGGAGCTGGTGGAAATCCGATTTCCATCCATAACATCGTGGCCGCCTCGGCGACTGTTGGATTGCTAGGACGCGAAGGTGATTTGCTGCGCAAGACGATCCTCGTCACGATCTACTACTGCTTGGCCGGCGGCACACTTTCCTTCCTGTTCATTCACGGGCTGGGGCTGAATGCCGGCACAATCATGCTGGCGGTGCTGCTGATAGCCATCGCGCTGATCGTGCGGTGGATGCTCAAGCAAAGGCCATATGTCGCAGGCAAGCATTCCGGGATCCACTCCCCGAAGCTCTCGGACTAGAAAAAGAGGAGCCCAGGCAAGCCGGCATTCATGCGGGCTTGCCTGGGCTCGCTCGTGTGCTCTGGGTGTTGCGAATCGACCGCGTACGGCGAGGCAGGAGGCTGCTCGCAACGTCCCGGACTCCAAAACGATTCGCGCAAGGAAGATGCTTTTGAAATTACGTAGCGGCAGATTATAGATCTGAAAACCCCGCCTACGCCGCGAGCAGTCTCGGGTTCCAGCGGTGGTCGCCACTATTGGGGGATTAGCCTCAGCATTGGCCCGAAGAGCGACTGCCGCGACCTCATCAGGCACGCGAGCCAGGAATTAATTTAATTTGCGCAACGAGGAACGTAATGCCGCCTGAGCTGGGCGGTCCGCTGCGTGCCCGTAAGCAGCACAGAAACGGTCACCGGTGACGGAGTCCAAGCGAACCGTGGTTGCGGACGAACCGATGCCAACTGCATAGCAGGCGATCATCATCGGGTCGAGAACGACATAGCGTAGTCCTTTGAACGCGAGGGAGACATCGCGTGGGACGCCGTCTGCTTGCAGAGCGAACGCACCGGTCGGTTCAAGGGCAGCGGAATGCCAAAAGCCGTCGTTAGTTTTCCGGCCAGCGGCGAAGTGGCTCCGCGCTGGTCAGCAGGAAAGTGCTGGCTAGGGGTAAGGCGTTGAGCTTCGTAGCTTGGAGTGATGCTTTCGATGAAGATCGCTAAAAAGAAGTCGTCACCGGCCCTCCTGTCCGTTGCCTACGTCGGTTCGGCGGGATTTCGACTTTGTTGCTCAGCGGAAGCTCGCCGGCAAATGCGTTGATGTTGCTGGTGATTTCCCGAACGCGCTTTTCGAAGGTTTCCACAGCGTGCCCCGAGTAGTGCGGGGTAGCGATGACGTTCGGCAAGGCGGCGAACCTTCGAACCTCCGCGGGTGCTTGGGAACCATAGGGAGCACCCCACCACACGTCTAAGGCTGCGCCTCCGATTGTTCCGTCGGCCAGTGCCGCGTAGAGCGCCGAAGCATTAACGATCTCCCCGCGCGAAACGTTGACCAGCAAGGCATCATCACGCATGTGCGTTAGTTCTTTTTCGCCGATGAGGCCGCGGGTTTCATCGGTTAGCGGTAATCCGAGGACCACTACGTCGCTGTCACGTAGAAGCTCGGGCAAGGCGCCTAGACCTTTCACCCACCTCAGCTGTGGATTTGGATGCCTATCGCCAAGTGGTGTTCTTCGCACGGCTATCGCGCTGGCACCTAAGGCGGTGGTGAATTCCAAGGTTTGCTCACCGATGCCACCCAGTCCAATGAAACCGATGGTCAAATCCCTGAAAGTACGGTGCAGCGGAACAGCCTGAGCGGTGGAAACCGACCTCCAGCTTCCTTGACGCAGTTCTTCGGCCGCGGAGAAGAGCCGCCGCTGGTGGGCCAGAATCACCATCAATACGTGTTCGGCAATGGAACGCTCATGGTGCGCGGTGCGCGCAACCAGCGTTGAACTAGGCAAGCTGGCCAACGCGACTCGATCCGTGCCCGCACCGGTGACATGAACCAGCCGCGCCGGGCATTGCGCAGCGTCTTCCGAGTTCAACTTAGAGCAGACCAGCACATCGGACATGGAAACATGTTTGGATTGCTCGGCAGGGGACAGGTGGGCGACGAATTCCCAATCGTGCTCGGGGCCAAGCTCCTTGAACAAAGGTGCAAGGCGGGACACGATAGGATCTGTGACCACTACGCGCAGCGGCGTTACCAACGAGGGCTCTTAAGCTCGTACGTGGGATCGATGCCTTGCATGTACGAAGTATCATCGCGCTTGGTCATTCCGCAGTCCAGATACTGCTGATGCATGCGTTCTAGGGCTACCTCGTCCAGTTCTACGCCCAGACCTGGAGATGTCGGAACCTTGACTGCCCCGTCTGATATTTCCAATACGCCTGGAACTATCACGTCATCTTCAGTCCGTTTCCAAGGCCAATGAGTGTCGCAAGCATAGTCAATGTTTTTGGTAGCGGCGGCGAGCTGGATCATCGCCGCGAAGCTAATGCCCAAGTGGGAATTCGAGTGCATTGATAGGCGAAGATCAAAGGTTTCGGCAATCCCGGCCAGAAGCCGGGAACGGTTCAGCCCTCCCCAGAAATGATGGTCGGAAAGCACAACGTCAACCGCTCCGGCTTCGATAGCGGGAGGCAGGTCATTGAACGACACCACGCACATGTTCGTGGCGACGGGCAGATCGATGGCTGCCCGCACCTGTGCGTTATCGGCAATCGAGAGGCAAGGGTCCTCAAGGTATTCAAGAACGGGCGCTAACCGTTGTCCTATGCGAATTGCAGTTTCCACGGTCCACACGCCATTTGGATCGATGCGCAAGGCAATGTCCGGGAACCTTTGGCGTAGGGCAAGGATCGCCTCGGCTTCCTGATCGGGCGGGAACACCCCGCCCTTTAGCTTGAGTGCTTTGAATCCGCAATCGCGAACCATCCTGCGAGCCTGGGCGACTATTCCGGCAGGGTCGAGTGCTTCGCCCCACGAATCATCGTCCAATCCGGGGTGCGCCGCCCACTTGTAAAACAGGTATCCGCTGAACTCGACCTCATCCCGTACTGCACCACCGAGCAGGGTGCTGACCGGCACCCCGAGGATCTTGCCCTGAATATCCAGACAGGCAACGTCGAAAGCAGAGAGTACACGGTCATCGAGCGACGTGGTGGTGACCATGCCTCCGGTCCCATGACCACCAACGCCGTTATCGTCCAACAAGGATTGCGAGACCAAAGACGAAATTCTATTGGTATTAAAAGCGTCTGCGCCGATCAGGCTGGCTGCGGCTCGCCGCAGCCTGCTCACATGGACTGCATCCCCATACGTTTCGCCCAGACCATAATGCCCGCCTTCCGTACGAACCACCACGATGGCACGAAGGGCGAATGGTTCGTGGACTCCTACTGAATTCAAGAGCGGTGGGTCTGCGAATGCCACCGGGGTGACTTGAATGTCGGAAATGCGCACCGGCGGTCTTGAGGTGTGAGGGGTCAGCGATGCGAGGCTGCCGAGGGAAGGTATGTGCGACATATTGGTGCTCCGGTTTTCGTTGGCGTTTAGACTCACACTAAGAGCACGGATCGATACCTGTCCAAGCTAAATTATGCAATCAACGATTCAAGAGGTGCATTGATGTTCACGCTGATTCAGCTTGAGTCCTTTGTCGCTGTCGCCGAAGAACTTCACTTCGGCGCCGCAGCTGAACGTTTGAATATGACGCAACCGCCATTGAGCCGGCAGATCCAATTGCTTGAACGCGAGCTCCAGGCAAAACTATTCATTCGCAGCTCGCGCAACGTTGCGCTCACGGCCGCCGGTGAGGTGCTGTTGCCTAATGCGCGACGCCTTTTGGATATGAGCCGAAAGACCAGCCTCGAAGTGTCCCGTGTGTCCTCGGGGGAATCGGGGACGGTGGTTGTCGGGTATACCTCCGTGGCCGGGCAATCGGTGCTCCCAGAATTCCTGGCCAGAGCCGCCCAACAATTACCGGACGTGACCATGGTGCTGCGCGAGGCTGTCTCCGTCGACCAGCTTGACGCGTTGAGCAAGGGGACCATCGATATTGGGTTGCTGCGACCGGTAGTGAACCGTGCCGGAGTGGAAACTTGCCTGATCAAAAAGGACCGGCTGGTTGTCGCGCTTCCGGAAGGACACTATCTGGTCACCGGGAAGGGAGTGCTCATCAAGGAACTCGTGGGGCTGCCGCTGATGATGTATTCAACCAATGAGGCGCGCTACTTCTACGACTTGGTGCTCCGATTGTTTGACTCGGTCAATGCCAAGCCAAGGATTAGCCAGATCGCTAGCCAGATCCCAGCGCTAATGGCTCTGGTGGGAGTCGGATTGGGTGTGTCGCTCGTACCGGCAAGCGCCATGGACTTTGCACCGACCGGAGTGGTGTTTGAAGAACTGGTTGGCCCCGACGGATTGCAGGGGCTGAACCATTCGGACATTTTCTTGGCGTGGGAAGAATCGTCGGCCAACCCGGCAGCCAAACGGCTCAAGGAAGTATTTCTTGAATCTTTGGAAAGTGTTGAAGGTGCGGTCATCCCCTCCCATGGAGCCATCGCCAGGTAGCTGCGGCTGCGCAAACTAGCGGCGCTGGACCGCTGGAACGAGCAAGGCTTGGCCGCCGCTTCCATTCCCGGTTCGGTTCCTGCCTAACCCAACAAGAATGTTGCCAGCAGGACCACAGGGATGGTGAGCAAGGTACTGGTCAGCACCACTTCTCGCGGTACGGCAACGGGCAGCTTGAACTGCTGGGAGAATAGCAGGACGTTTTGCGCGGTGGGCAACGCCGCCATGATCACCACGCCGAGAAGCTCAATTCCTGCTAAGCCGAAGACGAATCGGGCCACGAGCCAGGCGAACACCGGCATGAAAAGCACCTTGAAGGCGGTCGCCAGATAGATTTCGCCTCGCAGGTCCCTATCGGACAGCGGGCGCTGGCCGTACAACGCCATGCCGAAGGCCATGAGCAAGAGGGGAATCGACGCATCGCCGAGCATTTGCACTGGAGCGTGAATGACTTCGGGCAGCCGCAAGCCAAAGAACGAGAAGACCGCGCCGAGCAAGGTTGCAATGGTGACCGGATTGGCGATGGACTTGAGGATCGTCTTCGCAAGCGGCATATTGCCTGTGTCCCCGCGCGGAGCGCGGGAGACCACCGCAAACATGCACAGGTAGACCGGTGCAATGATCAGCAGCTGCGCAATGAGCACCGAGACCACAGGGTTGGTGCTCCCCACCGCGTAGAGGGCCAGCGGCACCCCGATATTTCCGGCGTTGACGTAACTTGTGGACATGGCCGCGGCGGGCAGCCGCTGTGCCGGAGTCTTGAAAACCAGCTTCGCTACCAAGGCATACAGCGCCCCGGTTAACACGGCGGTGATCAATGCTATCGGGGTGAATACTCCGATAACCGCATGCAGGTCCGTGCTTGCCAGCAGGGTGAACATCAGCGCGGGGTTGGTGATGTAGAAGATGAGTGGGGTCAGCCCCTGAGCAATTGCCACCCGTTTTCGCGGCAATGCTATCGAGGTCAGCAGGCCAATGCCAATGAGTATCAGGACAACGGCAAATCCTTGCAAAACTCCTTGCATGTTGCCTTCCTCGCCCAAAAATTGGTGCTGCCAAGTCTGCGGTTATTCGCAGCTATGGACGGTGAGGATAACGCTGAAAGCTATCCTCACCGTCCACGGCGCATTATTCAGATTCTACTGCTGCCCGCTAGCGAACCAGACAAGGCCTCTTCGAATCGAAGGTCCAGTCGGGGATCAGATATTGCATGGTCACCGCATCGTCACGTGAACCCAGCCCCTGTTCGAGGTACAGCTCGTGAGCTTCCTGCACGCGGTCCATGTTGAGCGTGACGCCCAAACCGGAGCGCTGCGGAACCTTGATTTCCCCATCTCGAATCAGCAGCGGATCCTCGGTGAGTCCCTGGCCGTCCTGCCAAATCCAGTGCGTATCCAGGGCAGTGATCTCGCCCGGTGCGGCCGCACCTACCTGGGTGAACATGGCCAACGAGACATCGAAGTGGTTATTGGAATGCGACCCCCAAGTCAATCCGAATTCGTCGCAGAGCTGGGCAACACGCACCGAACCGGACATCGTCCAGAAATGCGGGTCGGCCAGCGGAATATCCACCGCGTTGGTGCGCACCGCGTGAGACATTTCCCGCCAGTCGGTCGCGATCATGTTCGTGGCGGTCTGCAGCCCGGTGGCCCGGCGGAACTCGCTCATCACCTCGCGGCCCGAGAAGCGTCCCTCCGGACCACAGGGATCCTCGGCGTAGGCCACCACCCCGGCCATGCGCTTGCCCAACCGGATCGCGTCCTCCAACAACCATCCGCCATTGGGATCAAGGGTGATTCGAGCCTCGGGGAAACGGTCCTTCAGTGCGATGACGGCGTCCACCTCGGCGTCGCCGTCCTGGACTCCGCCCTTCAGCTTGAAGTCCTTGAAGCCGTAGCGCTGCTGGGCCGCCTCGGCCAAGCGGACAATGCCTTCGGGAGTCATGGCCTCTTCGCGGCGCACGCGCGCCCAGTCATCCGCACCCTGCGATTCGCGCAGGTACGGAAGGTCGGTCCGATCCGGGTTGCCCACGTAGAACAGGTAGCCGAGCATTGGCACCGCGTCGCGCTGCTGCCCATCGCCGAGCAACTCGGCCACCGGCACGCCGAGGAACTGGCCATGGAGATCCAGCAAGGCGGATTCGATGGCTGTCACCGCGTGCACCGTGGTGCGCAGATCGAAGGTCTGCGTCCCGCGTCCGCCGGAATCCCGGTCCGCGAAGCGGGACGCGACCCGGCGCAGCAGCGTACGGTATGTCGCGACGGGAGCGCCGGTGAGCAGCGTACCGGCCTCTTCGATGGTCGAACGGATCGCTTCGCCGCCGGGCACCTCACCCAGGCCGGTGCGACCCTCGGAATCGGTGACAATGGCGATATTTCGGGTAAAGAAGGGGCCATGGGCACCGGAGAGATTCAACAGCATCGAATCGTGTCCGGCAACGGGAATGACCTGAATCGAGGCGATAGTTGGCTGGCTGCTCATCGACTACTCTCCGGTGGTTGTCAGTGCGCCATCGATGCGTCGGGTCAGATTCCAAGGGTTGTCCTTGGCGATCGGCCGTGGCAGCAGCGCGTTGGGGAAGTTCTGGTAGGCAACGGGGCGCAAGAAACGTTCGATAGCCAGCGTACCTACCGAGGTGGTCTGCGGATCCGAGGTGGCCGGGAACGGCCCGCCGTGCACCATGGCGTGGCCCACCTCAACGCCCGTTGGCCAGCCGTTGACCAGGATACGGCCAACCTTGGTTTCCAAGATCGGGAGTACCGCGGCAGCGGTTTCGTGGTCCGCATCGGTGAGCTGCAAGGTCGCGGTGAGCTGGCCTTCCAGCTTTGACAGCGCGGTGACCAGTTCGGCAGCGGAATCGTAGCGAATCACTAGCGAAGCCGCACCAAAGATTTCATCCTGAAGCACCGGATTCTCCAGCAGCTGTTCTACCGAGGAGGAGTAGATGGCAGGTGCCGGTGCATTCTGACCGGCTCCTTCGGTACCGCGACCCAACAGCTCGACGCCCGGCTGGTCGCCTAAGGCCTCGACACCCTGCATCCAGGAGTTGTAGATTCCTTCGGTCAGCATTGTCTGCCCCGCGGTATTCGGAGCCTGGCCGCTGATGGCTTGCGCAAATGCGTCACCGCCAGTGCCGGTAGGCACGAAGACCAATCCCGGTGCGGTGCACAGCTGACCCGAGGAACCGGTGACAGAACCCAGGTAGGCTTTTGCCTGCGCGGCTGGATCTTCGGACAGCGCACCGTCAAAGAAGATCACTGGGTTGATGGAGCTCATCTCGGCGTAGACCGGAATCGGCTCTGGACGTGCGGCCGCGGTAGCCATTAGTGCCGTGCCGCCCGAACGCGAACCGGTAAATCCAACTGCCTTGATCACTGGATCCGCTACGAGGGCCTGGCCGATGGTCGCGCCCGGACCATAAACCAGCGAGAAGACGCCCGGGTGCAGGCCAAAGTCCGCAACAGCTTTGCTGATTGCCTGACCGACAATCTCGCTGGTCCCCGGGTGGGCGTTGTGTGCCTTGAAAACAACCGGGCAACCAGCGGCCAGCGCCGAGGCGGTGTCTCCGCCCGCGGTGGAGAATGCCAGCGGGAAGTTGGAGGCGCCGAAGACCGCAACCGGTCCTACAGCGATCTTGCGCTGGCGAATGTCAACGCGCGGGAGCGGGGCGCGTTCCGGAAGCGCCGGATCTACGCGGACCCCGTGTTGGTCGCCTTGGCGGACAACCTTTGCGAACAGCCGCAGCTGCCCGGTGGTGCGACCGCGCTCGCCGGTCAGGCGCGCCTCGGGAAGCCCGGTTTCCGCCATGGCCCGTGCTACCAGCTCGGCACCCACGGCTTCGATGTTCTCGGCAATCGCATCCAGGAAATCCGCGTGCTTCGCGGGTTCCAGCGAACGGAAGGATTCGAAAGCCTCGGCCGCCGCCGCGGTGGCGATCTTTAGCTGGTCCAGATCGATCAGCGAGTATGCCGGCTCCAGCGGTTCATTGGTGGCAGGGTTGTAGCCGTGTACTGCGCGGCCGTTTCCGGCGGTAGTTATACCCGCAAGGATTGATTGCCCGGTCAAGTTCTGAGTATTGATAGTCATTATTACTCCTGATTCGACGTATTTGTTTGCCGGTGATGAACGAGGCTTGGCTTAGTGGATGGCCCCGGCGGGCACAATGCCTGCCTGCTGGATCAGTGCGCTCAGATCCGCAAGGTCCTGCTCGGTCAGGTTCTGCAGCGGTGGGCGTACCGAACCCGAGTCGCGGCCGATGGCCTTCAACCCGCCCTTGACAATGGAGACACCGTAGCCCTTGACGCGGTCGCGGATATCCAGGTACGGCAATACGAATCGGTTGAGCTTTTCGTTGACTGCCACGCGGTCCTGAGCGCGTACGTCCTTGTAGAAGTCCAGGGCGAATTCCGGGACGAAGTTGTACATGGCCGAGGAGTAGGTGCTCATGCCCAGCTGCAGCAGTGGCAGCGCAAAGGTCTCGGCAGTGGGCAGGCCGCCGAGGTAGAACAAGCGATCGCCGTTCTTGGCGTAGACCTTGGTCAGGTGCTCAATGTCGCCGTTGGCGTCCTTGAAGCCAATGAAGTTCTCGTGGTTTTCTGCCAGTCGGGCCACCGTGTCCGCCGAGTAGACGGCGTTGGCGCGGTTGTACACGATCACGCCGGTCTTGGTTGCGGAGCAGATCGAGGAGACATGCTGGTACAGGCCTTCCTGGTCACACTCGGTCAGGTATGGAGGCAGCAGCAGCAACCCCTCGGCGCCAGCGGCTTCGGCGTCCTGGGCGTTCTGGATGGCCTGCTTGGTGGAACCGCCGGCCGAAGCGAGCACCGGAACTCGTGAGCCGGCTTCTTCCACGGCCATGCGCACAACTCTTGCTGCTTCTTCTGAGGTCAGCGCAAAGCCTTCGCCGGTGCCGCCGGCTGCGAACAGGCCCGCGACGTCGAAGCTCGACTGCCAGTCCAGATGGCGGCGGTAGGTTGCCTCGTCGATTTCGAGGTCAGCATCGAACGCGGTGACCGGGAAGGAGAGCAGCCCGTCTTTGAGCTTGTCGGCGAGTTCGGCGGGAGTGTACTGAGCCATGGGGATGGTCCTTTTCTTGATCCGTCGCAAGATGAATCGACGGAAGGTGGGTGGATTGAATCCGTTGTCCCCAGCGTATGGAGCTAGTGTGATGCCTGTCCAAGCCCATATTTATATTGTTTGATACCCTACGAGCATCATTAACCATGCAGCGAGCCGCGCACTATGTCCACCAGGCGTCCAAGCGCCGGATTGCGGGAGGTCTTGCTCCAGATGGCGTGCAATTGCACGGGATCGTCGGTGACGTCGCCAAGCCGCAGGTAGCTGACCCCGTGCACGCCCAGCAGCTTGGCGCTTTCCGGAACAATCGCGATACCGCGTCCGGCGGACACCAAGGCAACCATGGTGAGGATCTGGCTTACGGTATGGCGCACGTTCTTGTGCTCCACATTGAGCCGGCGGACCACCAAGTCGTAGAAGTAGCGCGCCTTGGTCGAAGAGTGCATGATCAGTGGTTCTTCGCGCAGATCATCAAAAACGAGTTCTCGCTGCAGCAGATCAAGACGGTGCCCAGTGGGCACCGCGGCAAAGAGCCCCTCGGAAAACAATAAGGTGGATTCGAAGAGCTTCGCGTCAAATGGCGGCCGGGCAAGTCCCAGATCCAAATCCCCGTCAAGCAGCGCGTCGACCTGCTCGCTGGTCACCATCTCCACGAGATCGAGATGGACCTCTGGCATTTGTTCGGTGATTTCGGCCAGCAGCGGACCCAAGAGGCTAAAGCCAGATGCTGCAGTGAACCCGATCCGCAGTTCACCGAGTTGGCCCGCTGCAATGCGCCGCGCGTTATCCGGGGCCCGTTCGGCGGCAACCACCAGCCGCCGGGCATCGGTGAGGAATGCGTGGCCGGCCGCGGTCAATGAAACGCGGCGGTTATCTCGTTCGAGCAGTTCAACTCCGACCGACCTTTCCAGCTTTTGAATTTGCCGGCTCAGCGGAGGTTGCGTCATATTCAGACGTTCGGCCGCCCGTCCGAAATGCAGCTCTTCTGCTACCGCAACGAAGCTGCGGGCCTGATCCAGAGTGAACACTTGATACCTTTCGGGAATCATTCCATGCATAGTTGACCTTGGACATGCATCATATCTATTTTCTAGGCTGTACCGGAGACCTGATTGGTGAGCTGCCTCACGAGGCCAGCATTAATCGGACTCATACACTCGAAACCATAGGAGATCTTCCCGTGAAAAATCGCATGACCCGACGCACCCTCCTCTCGCTTTCCGCCGCCGGCGCGGCCCTCGCGCTGACCGCCTGTGGCGGCAACGTCGGCGACAGCACGGCCTCCGGCGAATTCCCGAGCGGTCCGGTAACGCTCACGGTGGGCCAGGCTCCCGGCGGTTCCACCGACCTGATTTCCCGCGCTGCTGCGGAAGGCATGGCCGAATCCCTGGGCGTTTCCATGCCCGTGGTGAATAAGCCCGGTGCCAACGGCGCCTTGGCTACTCAGGAAGTAGCGGCCTTGGAAGCCGATGGCCAGAACCTGATCCTGCTCAACGCGTCGCTGATCACCATCACACCGTTGGCGGTTTCGGAAGAAGAAGCCGTCTCCCTCGACGACTTGGATGTGCTCATGGGTCTATCCCAAGACGACTACGTGATGGTCGCCAGCACCGACTCGGGTGTGAAGAGCCTAGAGGACATTAAGAACAGTGACGAGAAGCTTTCCTTCGGCACCACCGGTGTTGGCACCGGTTCGCAGCTGGCCCAGGCGCTGCTCTTGGCGCAGGCTGATATCGCGGGAACCACCGTTCCCTTCGACTCGGGTTCCCCGGCGTTGACCGCCGTTATGGGCAACCAGGTGCAGATCTCCACGATTCAGCTGGGCGAAGCCAAGCCGCAGATCGATGCGGGTACCGTGACCCCGATTGTGATCTTCTCCAAGGAACGCAATGAGTTCCTGCCGGATGTTCCGACCGCCATCGAATCAGGCTATGAAGTTCCCGTATCCCAGTACCGCGCCATCGCAGCGCCTAAGGGCCTGGACGACGAGGCCAAGGATACGCTCGTGGCCTCGATCAAGGACGCGGTGGGCACCGATAGCTACAAGAGCTTCAACGAGCAGAACATGCTCACCCCTCACGAGATTTCGGGCGAAGAGGTTGTCACCGAATGGAATGAACTGGCAGCCAAGTACAAGGACCTGACCGAAGAGCACGGCATCTCGCTGGCAGGTAAGTAACCAGTAGCTACTGGTCCCAACCCGAAAGTGAGTACCAAAGGATGAAAGTTATGGACGCGAAAAAGGCTGAAGAAGCTCGGCCTATTGAGCCGGCTGCCCCGCAGGCTCCGGCGGAGGGTGTCGAGCTTGACGATCTGACACCCGAAGAGCTGGCAGCCCAATGGGAAGCCGAAGCTCCGGAACCAGCTGGACCTATCGCAAACCTGGTTTCGTCCTTGGTGGTTCTCGCGCTGAGCATCGCCGGACTGGCGCTGTCCATCGGGTTGGGGCTGGGGACCCCGGCGGCGCCAGCGGCCGGCATGTGGCCATTTATCGTCACGCTGATTGCCGGTGTGATGGCAATTGCACAGATCATTGTCGGACGCTCCGGAGGCAAGGACGGCGAGAAATTCAGTGGCATGAGCTGGTATGCAGCCATTGGTTTCGGAACGCTGATCCTGATGGTGGTGCTGATGCCGCTGATTGGCTTTGAAGTTCCGGCACTGTTGTTGTGCTTCGTCTGGATGCGCTGGTTGGGTGGTGAACGCTGGAGGTCTGCCACGATCTACTCGATTTTGATTGTCGCCGCCTTCTACGCGATCTTCATCGCCGCCCTCGGCACCACCATTCCCCGACTGTTTTAAGTCGCAAGTAAAGGTATATGCGCATGGAATTCTTCGGACCGGTCATGGACGGCTTCACCGTCGTCTTGGACCCCACTAACCTTCTTTACTGCCTGCTCGGTGTCGTCGTCGGTATGCTCATCGGCGTGCTGCCGGGCCTCGGCCCCGCCGCGACGATCGCGATCCTGCTGCCGATGACCTACGGCGTCGAGCCGGTCACCGCGATCATTATGCTCGCAGGAATTTTCTACGGTGCCCAGTACGGTGGCACCATCACCTCGGTACTGCTTCGCCTGCCCGGTGAAGCAAGCAGCGTGGTCACCGTCTTTGACGGATATGTCATGGCCAAACAAGGCCGGGCTGGTACCGCCCTGGGTATCGCGGCCATCGGTTCCTTCTTTGGCGCCACGGTCTCCATTATCGGGCTGACCTTCCTGGCCCCTCTGGTTGCCAGTTTTGCGTTGGATTTCGGACCACCGGAATATACCGCGCTGGCAATGCTCGGCATCCTGCTGGTTGCCACCATCTCTGGTGGCACGAAAATCAAGGCGATCATCGCCGCCGCGGTTGGCCTGTTCCTGGCCACCGTTGGACGTGATGGATTCACCGGCGCCGAACGTTTCACGTTCGGAAACCTGTCGCTGGCAGACGGCATCGACTTCGTGCCCATCGCCATGGGACTCTTCGGCGTCGGTGAGATCCTCTACAACCTTGAAGAACGCCACCGCGCCGCCACGGCTCCGATGAAGGTCTCAAATGTCTGGCCCAAGGCCAAAGACATCAAAGAGGCTTCGGGAGCTATCGGCCGCGGTTCGGTGCTCGGATTCTTCCTGGGGATTCTGCCAGGTGGCGGCGCGACTATTTCTTCGCTTGCCTCGTACGCCATGGAAAAGAAAACCGCGAAGGACCCCTCACGATTTGGCAAGGGAGCCATCGAAGGCGTTGCCGGTCCAGAATCGGCAAATAACGCCGCGGCGACCAGTTCCTTCATACCTTTGCTCACCTTGGGCATCCCAGCCAACGCGACCATGGCGATTATTTTCGGTGCGCTATTGATCCAGGGTGTGACCCCCGGTCCGCAGCTGATTAGCAACGACCCAGAACTGTTCTGGGGCGTGGTGAATTCGATGTACATCGGCAATATCCTGCTGCTGATCATGTCCATTCCCCTGATCGGGGTGTTCGTCAGGATCCTGCGCATCCGTGCGGCGATCCTCGCTCCGATTACCGCATTGATCACCCTGCTGGGGGCCTACACGATCCGAAACTCGATGTTCGACGTGCTGCTGGTGGTGCTCTTTGGCGCGCTTGGCTACCTGATGAAGAAGTTCGGCTTTGAACCAGGCCCACTGGTATTGGCCTTCGTCCTGGGCAGCCTGCTGGAATCCAACCTGCGCCGCTCCCTGCTGGTGCTGGAAGGAGATCCCACGGGGTTCTTCACCCGTCCAATCTCTGCAACGCTGCTGGCTCTGTTCATCTTTGTTGCTGTATGGCCAATGATTAAGTCAGCTATCGATAGGCGCAAAAACGGCTCGATAGCCGCCGCGGTCGCGAAGGAAAAGGAAAACGCATGAGTATCATCGTCGGATACGTTCCCAGCAATGTCGGAGAGGCCGCGGTAGCCGCGGCAATCAAAGAATCGAAGCTGCGCCAGGAGGAGCTGCTGATCGTCAATTCCTCACGTGATGGTTCTTTGGTTGACAAGAACACCGCATCGCCGGAAGATCTGGCCAGGGTCCTGGAATCCGCCGCACAGGCGGGAATCGAGGCTCGGGTGCTCGAATCGACCTACCGTGACGATCTCACCGAAGAGTTCCTGGGACTGGCGGACGAGCACCAGGTGTCACTGATCGTCATTGGGCTTCGCCAGCGTTCGCAGGTGGGGAAGTTCATCATGGGTTCCCAAGCACAACGCATCTTGCTCCAGGCCCAACACCCGGTGCTTGCGGTGAAGGTGGAGCAAACGTAGCAAGCGCTTCTCAGTAGATAATTCAAGGCCGCAGCTATCCCGAAAATCCGGGGTAGCTGCGGCTTTGATGCTGTGGCAGGCAGCGTCGAGGCTGCCCAGATGCCTGCTAGTTGCCCTCGGAAATGCCAGATTCAAGGTCCAGCCGATGCAACGAGTTCGCGAGGTGCATGCGCATGGCGGCGCTGGCGGACAACTGGTTTCCGGAGGCAATGGCCGCTCGGATTGCTTCGTGTTCCTCAGCGACGCGTTCCAGGCGCGGGGCAAGCTTGCCGTCGGGGATCGAGAAGCGCTGGCGTGGCATGGCGATCATTGCCGGACCGAAGAGCTCTACCGCTTGCACGAAGTATGGGTTCGCGCTGGCGCGAGCGACCGCCAGATGGAATTCGTAGTCACAGCTCATGGCCTGGGCGGCGTTGGGGCCGGCGGCGCGGAAAGCGGCCAGCGCCGAATCCATGTCCGTGAGATTCGCTGAGGCAGAGCGGCTTGCGGCATTTGCCGCCGCTTCGGATTCAAAGCCCATGCGGAACTCGATCAGCTGACGGCGTTCGGCCAGGGTACGCGGCACGCGTGCCTGGGCCGAGGCATCCTCTGCCGGGGGAGTCAGCGCGAAACTGCCTGCGCCACGGCGCGTATGCACCAGCCCCTCGGCTTGCAGCCGGGTGATGGCCTCGCGGACCACGGTGCGCGAGACGCCGTGGTCGGCAATCAGCGTATTCTCGCTGGGAAGCTTGTCGCCGGGGGCGATTGCCCCGGAGCTGATCCGCTCACGAAGGTGCTGGACCAGGGTGGTGGTCAGATTCGGTTTCATGCTCTCCATAGGTCAAGAATAAGCGCCGGGGCACCTCGATGAGATGTCCCGGCGCTTATTGCGGTTTCTTTAGGCCCGGCCGAATTCCACAGTTTCGGTGGTCCAGGCGCGTGCCTGGTCGCTGAAGCTGAATCCCAGACCCGGGCGGTTCGGCACGATCATGCGGCCGTCTTTGGTCTCGAGGCGTTCATTGAACAGCGGATCCAACCAGTCGAAATGCTCCACCCACGGTTCGCGTGGGTAGGCGGCTGCCAGATGCAGGTGGATTTCCATGGCGAAGTGCGGTGCCAGATCCAGTCCAGCCTGATCGGCTAGCGTCGCCAGACGCAGGAACTGGGTGATGCCGCCGACGCGTGGAGCGTCGGGCTGAATGATGTCGCACGCACGGGCGGAGATCAGGCGCTCGTGTTCGGCCACCGAGGCAAGCATCTCGCCGGTGGCGATGGGGGTATCCAGTGCGGCGGTCAGCGCCGCATGCCCCTCGGCGTCATAGGCGTCCAATGGCTCTTCGATCCACACCAGGTCGAATGCTTCGAGCTTGCGGCCCATGCGCAGGGCAGTGGCGCGGTCCCACTGCTGATTTGCATCCACCATCAGCGGGAAGTCCGCCCCGATGTGCTCACGCACGGCAGCGACGCGGCGCAGGTCTTCGGCGCTGTCGGGCAGCCCGACCTTGATCTTGATGCCGCCGATACCCTCGGCAATGGATTGAGTCGCACGGTCCTTGACCTCTTCGATGCTTGCGTTCAGGAATCCACCGGAGGTGTTGTAGGTGCGGACCGAATCGCGGTGCGCGCCTAGGAACTTGGCCAGCGGCAGCCCCGCGCGCTTGGACTTCAGGTCGTAGAGCGCGATGTCCAAGGCCGCCAGTGCCTGGGTGGCGACACCCGAACGACCCACCGAGGCGCCGGCCCACAGCAGCTTGGTGTAGAGCTTGGCGATGTCGTTGGGGTCCTCGCCGATCATGGTCTGTGCGACTTCCTTGGCGTGTGCGTACTGCGCGGGGCCGCCGGCTCTCTTGGAGTAGGAGAAGCCAAGGCCCTCGTGGCCCTGCTCGGTGGTGATTTCCGCGAAGAGGAAGACCACTTCGGTCATCGGCTTCTGGCGTCCGGTGAAGACCTTGGCATCCGAGATCGGTGTGGCCAGGGGAAGCCGTGCGGTAGAAAGCTTGACGTGGCGAATGGCATCTGGTGTGTAGCTCATGAGTTTTGAACTCCTATTGGGAAAGTGCCCTGCGCGGGCCCTGCATGTAACTTATATTATAAGTTAAGGAGTTGTGACACAAGTGGTTCTGCTGGGATTCTGCAACCAGATCTGCCGCGGTGCCGACCGCAGTCACCAAGATTAAAGTGAAAGACCGCCCGGAGCATCCGAGCGGTCTTTCGTGGAGGGGAGGCTTGGGCTAGCCGATGGCTTCAGCGATCGGGGTCGACCCATCGTAGAAATTAACCGTTCGGCGAGTCGCCGCATCCTTGGCCAGCACGTGCGTGATGACCTCGGCGACGTTCTCTCGCGAGGTGTTGGATTTCCCATCCAGCACGGCGCGACCCTGGATCTTGCCTTCTGCGTCGGCCAGGACGATTTGCCCGGTGGACGAGTCGAGGGTCAAGGCGCCCGGTCCGAGGATCGTGTAGTCCAGATCGGTGCCGCGCAGATACTCATCTGCGTCGTGCTTGGCCTTAGCGTAGCCGAAGAACGAATCTTCCGGATCGAGGGTGTCCACGTCCACCGCAGCGCGTGAGTATGAAACCATCACAAAGCGCTTCACTCCAGCCTGCTGCGCTGCCTGCATGGTGCGCACGGCAGCCTGGTAGTCCACCGCAAGGGTGCGTTCGGGATTGCCGCCGCCGGCTCCGGCGGAGAAAACAACGGCCTTGGCGCCGGCAAACTGCCGAGCGAGGCTGTCCACGTCGGCCTGCTCGATGTCGAGCACGACCGGAGTCGCGCCAAGCGCGGTGATTTCTTCTGCATGGTCCGGATTGCGGATCACGGACTCGACTTCCAGTCCCTGACGTGCAAGTTTGGGCGCCGCGAGAAGGGCGATCTTCCCGTGTCCGCCAAGAATGACTACTCGATTTGTTTCGGCCATATTCTGCTCATTTCTCCTCGGTTGTCGTCTTAGGCACAACGCGAAGTCGTGCTGCGATATTCCAGCCTCAGCAGTTTGAGTCTTCAACTCTTCTCACGCGGTGCCGCCGGAGCGCTGGAAAGCAGGCCGCGTCAGGAGATTGGGGTGACGAGCGAACCGTCTGCCAGATAGGAACGCAGGTTATCCAAGGTCATCGCCGCCATATCTGCGCGCGTCTCGTGCGTTCCGCTGCCCAGGTGCGGCAGCAGCACAACGTTATCCAGCGCAAGTAGCGCTTGCGGGACGGTCGGTTCCTTGGCGAAGACGTCCAACCCTGCGCCCGCAATCAGGCCATTTTGCAGGGCATGGACAAGCGCTGCTTCGTCCACCACGCTGCCGCGCGCAATATTGATCAGGAAGCCTTGCGTTCCAACTTTCGACAGGACCTCGCCGTCCACCAGATTGGCCGATTCCGGGCCGCCTGCCGCCGCGACGATCAAGACATCGGTGGCCGCGGCGAGCTCGGCTGCGGAGCCGTGGAAGGTATAGGAAACGCCGGGCTTTTGCGAACGGTTATGATAGTGGATTTCACACCCAAATGCCTCCAAGCGTGTGGCGATTGCCTGCCCGATTCGGCCAAGGCCGAGGATGCCCACGCGTTTGCCGCTGGCCCTGGTGGCCAGCGGGAAATTCTCTCCCTTGCCCCACGTTCCATTGCGGACAAATCGCTCGGCTGCACCCAATGAGCGAAGCGTGCTCAAGTACAAGCCCAGCGCGGTATCCGCCACGCAGTCGGTGAGAACCTCTGGAGTGTTGCTGATCGGGATGTTGCGCTGTGCGGCCTGGGAGAAGTCGGTGGCATCGTAGCCCACGCCGAAATTGATAATCGCTTCCAGATTGGGCAAGCGGCTCATCAGTTCGGTATCGACGCCGATCTTGCCCGAGCATACGGCGATGCGGATCGCATCCGCGTGCACTTGAAGGAAAGTGTCGCGCTCGGCGCCGACCGCGGGAAGGATCAGCGAATCGAATTCTTCGGCAAGGGCCTTCGCGACGGTGGGGTTCACCGGGCCGACGCGCACGATGGTGTTCCCGGTGATTGCGGTGGTGTTGCGCGATGCGGACGCGCTGGTATCTGTGGGCATAACTGCATCGTAGGAACTTTCAACGATTCAAGTCCAACACGCAGATTGGATAGATCTATGCCCTTACGGTATCGGTGAGGATTCAGGCGCGAAATGTAGCGCATGTCACATTTGATACTTGCCGGTAGGCACCAGTGATCCTTCTCTTTGGCCATGACGCCGACCGGTCATCCCTTGACCGGCCACCGGCTGCAGTCAAAACTTTGGTACGAACAAGGCTAGTTTTTCGCACTGGCCGCACCCGCACTCGTACGTCGAAGGAAACAACGATGACTAACTCCCCGCACACCGCACCACGAGCTCGGCGCATCTCCATGGCAGTGGCCGCCGGCGCCCTGCTGAGCACCACGGCGCTGGCCGGTTGCTCGGTGGCCAATTCCGAAGATTCCACCAGCGGCTCGCAGGCGGCCGTTGCCGGCGACACCCTCCGGATCGTGCTGCAGCAGGAGCCTCCCACGCTTGAGGCCTGCGAATCGAATCTGACGAGCACCGGCGTGGTGGTCCGTTCGACCATCACCGAGCCGTTGATCGAACGCAATCCCTCCACCGGAGAACTCGAACCGAAACTCGCCACCGAATGGTCCAGCGAGGACGACACCACCTGGACGCTGAAGCTTCGCGAAGGTGTGAAATTCCACGACGGATCGGACTTCACCGCAGAAGATGCCGCGGCGACCATAAACCGCGCCGTCAACTCGGATTTGGGCTGCAATGTTGAAGGCTATGTCTTTGGCGACGATGACTTGGACGTCAAGGCGGTGGATGACAACACGGTGGAGGTCACCGCCTTGAAAGCGGACCCGATCCTGCCGCTGCGCTTGTCCTTCCTCGAAGTCGTCCCCGCGGAAACTTCGACCACGGAAAAGGTACGCGAACCCATCGGAACCGGTCCGTACAAGCTCGATGCATGGAATGCCGGTCAAAGCATCGATGCCTCGGCTTTTGCCGAGTACTGGGGCGAGGCCCCGGCCTTTGCCAAGGCGAACTACCAGTGGCGCTCCGAGGGAAGCGTGCGAGCTGCCATGATCACCTCCGGGGAAGCCGACATCGCCACCGGGCTGAGCCCCGAAGACAGCATCGGGGATCTAGGCGTCTCCTATCCGAACAATGAGACCGTCGCTTTGCGCATGCACGCGGACAAGGCACCATTTGATGACATCCGGATCCGCCAGGCGGTGAACTATGCCATCGACAAAGAAGCCATCGTCGCCTCGCTCTACGGCGGGCGCGACAAGGCCGCGGCCCAACTCGTGCCCGAAGGCGTCGTGGGGCACAGCGAATCCCTGCCGGTTTGGGAGTACAACCCCGAAAAAGCCAAGTCCTTGGTCGCAGAGGCAAAGGACGACGGCGTGGAAACCTCGGCGCAGATCAACATGATTGTGCGCACCGCACAGTTCCCGAAGATCGAGGAATTGGGGCAAGTCATCCAGGAGCAGCTTTCCCAGGCGGGGCTCAACGTGAATCTGAAGATGCTTGAGACCAGCCAGCATCTGACTTACCAGGTCCGGCCGTTCCCCACGGACGAGGACGGCGCCATCATGCTGATGACCCAGCACGGGAACCAAGCCGGTGACGCAGCCTTCACCGTTGACCAGTACATGACATCCAAGGGAGCCCAGTCGGCCTTCGGAACCCCGGAGCTGGATGAACTCATCGACACGGCGGATGCCGCCACCGGCGAGGACCGCCAGGCGGCCTTCGAAAAGGTCTTCCAGTACCAGAATGACGAGGTCGTGCAATTCGCCCATATTGCGCATCAGACGGGCATGCTCGGCATTGCCGGGACCGTGAGCTACGAACCGAACTCATCCTCGGGTGACGAGCTGCGCTTGGCCGAAGTCACCGCGAAGTAAGCATCCGATGCTGTTGAAGTGGAACAGATAATGACGAAAATTACTGAAGGTACACGGTCACATGCTCACCTATCTGCGTAAAAGGATCATCTCCTCGGCCCTGCCGTTGCTGGTTGTCATCGTGGGCGTTTTCGCACTGGCCCGGATGACCGGCAACCCGGCGGCGCTCTACCTGCCGTTGAATGCCACCGAGGCCATGCGAGAAGACTTCGCGGTCCGCAACGGACTTGACCAGCCGATCTGGGTACAAATGGCACAGTATTTCGGCGGAATTCTCCGTTTGGATTTCGGCGAATCGATGCGCACCGGTGAAAGCGCGGGCGCCATGGCGTTGCGGGCTTTCCCCGCAACGCTGCAGCTGGCCGGCACCACGATGGCCCTCGCGATTGTGCTGGCGGTTATTGTGGGTTCCGCCGCGGCGCTGAAGCCCAACGGCATTTTGGACAGATTCTCCAGCTTCCTGTCCATGACCGCCGCGTCCATCCCAGATTTCTGGCTCGCGATCGTAGGGATCTGGGTGTTCGCCATCACGCTCGGCTGGGTTCCTACCTCCGGGGTGGTGGGCATGGCGGCCTGGGTGCTGCCGGTGGCGACATTGGTGATGCGACCCTTCGGCACGTTGGTCCAGGTGGTCCGCGGAGCCATGGTCTCCTCACTGTCTGAACCGTATATCAAGCTGGCGCGCGCCAAGGGTGCAACCCAATATCGGGTGGTCGGAGCGCATGCATTGCGCAATGCCGCTGCCCCGGGGCTCACCGTCGCCGGTGACCTGACGGTGGGACTGGTCAATGGCGCGGTGGTGGTGGAGACCATTTTCGGTTGGCCGGGCATTGGCAAGCTGATGATCGACTCCATTCTGCAACGGGATTTCGCGGTGCTCCAGGCCTGTGTGCTGCTGACCGCGGTGGCGATCTTTGTCCTGAACATCCTGATCGATATCGGCTACGCGCTGCTGGATCCGAGGGTTCGACCCAGCGCCGGGGCGCGCAAGCGCCGCAAGGCGCGAGTCGAGCACCGTGGACAGCAAAACGGTCCAAATGCACCCACCACCCCAACTACTACCGGCTCGGCGGCGACCGCCGTGCTCGACGCTTAGGGGATAGCCATGACACAAATCCAAGATCAGCCGGTGCCCGGCAAGACGGTTAAGACATCGGTCGCCCAACGACTGGGGCGGCCGAGCATGCTGAGCATGCTGCTGCGCGATAAATTTGCCACCGTAGCCGCGGTAATTCTCGGCTTCGTCCTGCTGACTGCGGCTTTCGGGCCATCCCTGATGGGTGAACTGGCCACCAATCAAGATCTGATGTTCATGAATAAGGCGCCATTTGATCCGGCAAATGGCTGGGCCTATTTTCTGGGTTCGGATTCGCTGGGCCGTTCCATGCTTGCCCGGATGGTTGTCGCGACCCAGACCACATTGCTGGTCGCCGTTCCTGCGGTGCTCGTTGCCCTCTTCCTCGGTTCGCTCTGGGGAGTTTGGGCGGGCTATCACCGCGGCCGGCGCGAAAATATCTCAATGCGCCTGGCGGACATCATCATGTCCTTTCCCTCGTTGCTGCTTGCCGTAGTTGTTCTTTTTGTTTTCAGCCCGTCGGCTGCAAATATTGTGCTAATTCTGGCGATTACCCGCATCCCGATCTACATGCGTACCGCACGGGCCGAATCTGCCGAGCTGCAGTCGCGCACCTTTGTGGACGCGGCGCGGACCTTCGGAACCAAACCCAACTCGATTATCGTGCGGCATGTGATCCCGGTCGTCACCCCGACCCTGCTGACCCTGGCGACCCTGGAATTCTGTTTCGTAATGCTCGCCGAATCCTCGCTGTCATTCCTGGGGATCGGCATCCAGCCACCAGACGTTTCCTGGGGGCTGATGGTCGCCCAAGGACGCCAGTACCTGCAGACCGCCTGGTGGCTTTCGATCCTTCCGGGGCTTGCCATTGTGATCACGGCGGTGGCCGCCAACGTGCTGGCCGCATGGATGCGCATTGCCACCGATCCGGCCCAACGCTGGCGATTGACGCTGGATAAGCAGGCAAAGAAGGACCTCACCGCAGTAATCAAGGACGCGAAATGATGACCGAGATGCTTGAACCGACAGCGCAATCAGATCCGCCTACCGACACGGTGCTCGAAGTCACCGGACTCGACGTGGACATACGCACTCCGCAGGGAACCGTGAGGGTGGTCAGCCAGGTGAGTTTCGCCGCGCGGCGCGGCCAGACGCTAGCCCTGCTGGGCGAGTCCGGGTGCGGGAAATCGATGACCGCCAAGGCCATTGCCGGGCTGCTCGACCCGGTGGCCTCCGTCGCCGGCGGCACCGCGGTACTCGATGGCCAAGACCTGAACCAGATGAATCCGAAACAGCGCCGGGCGGTCGCCGGCCCCGGGCTGGGTATCGTCTTCCAGGACGCGCTGACCGCACTGAATCCGGTCTATACCATTGGCACTCAGCTGGGGGAGGCGTTCCGCATCCACCGTGGGGCCAGCAAGAAGCAGGCCAAAGCCGAGGCGATCGACCTGATGCGCCGGGTAGGCATACCGGAACCCGAAACCAGAGTGAACTCCTACCCGCACCAGTTCTCCGGGGGCATGCGCCAGCGCATCCTGATCGCGATGGCCGTCGCGCTCAGTCCGCAGTTGCTGATCGCCGATGAGCCCACCACCGCTCTGGACGTGACGGTCCAGGCGCAAATCATGTTGTTGCTGCGTAAATTGCGTACCGAACAGCAGATGGCGGTTGTGCTCATTACCCACGACCTCGCGGTGGTGGCGGAAGAAGCCGACGAGGTGTGCGTGATGTATGCCGGAAACGTCGTTGAGCAAGGCAGCGTCGACAAGGTGTTCTCTCACCCCACCCACCCATACACCAAGGGGTTGCTCGAGTCGGTGCCGACCGATGCGCAGCGCGGCGAAGGGCTGTCTTCGATTCCGGGCAGCCCTCCGGAACTAACCAAGATTCCTGCCGGGTGCGTCTATCAGGATCGCTGCCCGCTGGCGAGTGCTATCTGCCGTCAAGAGCGCCCGCTGCTGCGGGACACGGCAGATGGACAACGCGCGGCGTGCCACTTCGCCGAAAAGGTGTCAGCGGCCAAGACCGACAACGATGATGCCAACAACGTCAAGGAGGAAATCCGATGAGCACTTCGCCTAGTATGAGCCCCGAGAACGTGCTGGAGGTCAAGGACTTGTCCAAGACCTTCCACGTATCGGCCGGGGCCGCCGGAAGCAAAGAGCTACGGGCCCTGGACGGCATTAATCTCCATGTACGCCAGGGCGAAACCCTTGGGCTGGTCGGAGAATCGGGGTGCGGCAAGTCAACGCTTGCCCGCACCCTGATGATGCTGGAGACTCCGGATACGGGGACTGTGCGCTTTGAAGGGCAGGACCCCTTCGCCCTGCGGGGCAAGGAATTGCTTACCTGGCGACGCCGAGTGCAAATGGTATTTCAAGACCCCTTCGCCTCGCTTAATGCCCGCATGACCGCGGGGCAAATCATTACGGAGCCCTTTGCAACACACAAGGACCTGTATCGAGGAACCGCGGCCAAGAACAGAAGGCTGAATGAACTGCTGGATCTGGTGGGGCTGCGCTCAACAGATGCCGCCAAGTCTCCGCAGGAATTTTCCGGAGGACAGCGGCAGCGCATTGGGATTGCCCGGGCGCTGGCTTTGGACCCCGACCTGATCATCCTTGACGAGCCGGTCTCTGCCCTGGACCTCTCGGTACAAGCGCAGGTGCTCAATCTGCTCAACGATCTGCAGCAGGAGTTGGGCGTGAGTTACATCTTCATTTCCCACGATCTGTCGGTGGTTCGGCACGTCACCGACCGGGTCGCGGTCATGTATTTGGGCCGGATCATCGAATCTGGATCCACCGAGCAGGTCTTCGACGCGCCTCTTCATCCGTACACCGCCTCGTTGATGTCCGCGTCGCCGAAGCTTGATCCCGCTAAACGTCCGGCCCGGCGAATCGTGTTGCAAGGCGAGCTGCCATCACCGCTGGATCCACCGTCTGGGTGCCGCTTTCGCACGCGGTGCTGGAAAGCACAACCCATTTGCAGCGCAGAGCGGCCAGAAAAGATGACTAGAAATGACTCTGGTCAAGTCAGCTTGGGGATGCCCGGAGTCGGACCGGGCGCCGGAGCGCATGTGGCCGAATGCCACTTTCCTGTGGCTGATCCCTCCGAAGCGGGACTAATTCCTGCAGGTTAAACCGGCACTCGATGCACGCTGCTGGAGGCCGTGCCGGCGCTGCATGTCACGGCCTCCAGCAAGCCAGCGCGTAGCAGGCCAGATTGCATTGCATCATAGTGGCCTGCCAGATAGGTGAGTGAGGGGCGAAAGTGACAAGATGGTTCCAGACGTGTTCAACAACAAGGAGTCATCGTGAGCTACCAAGTCGGTCCCGCAGAACAGATTTCCAGAGGAGACGCTCTGCTGGTCCCCGCCAGTGACAGCGGCGCCAGCGAAGACATTGCGATTTTCCATGCAGCAGACGGCAATTTTTATGCATTGCAGGACGAATGCCCCCATGAGATCGCTTCGCTCTCCGACGGTTGGGTCGAAGGGTGCGAGGTTGAATGCCCATTGCACGCCTCCACCTTCGATTTGAAGAGCGGAAAGGTGCAGTGCCTTCCCGCCACCGATGACGCGCGCACCTACAAGGTTGCGGTAGTTGACGGGAATTTGGAGCTAGATATCTAAATGCCGTCAGTTCATATTGTCGGCGGTGGCGTTGCCGGATTTACCCTTGCGCGCGAATTGGTCAACAAGGGATATTCCGGAAGCATCAAGATCAGTGACCCCGAGGGGCTTCCCTATGACCGGCCACCGCTAAGCAAGTCGCTGCAGCGTGAGCACTTTGTTCCGCTCTCGTGGTTCGAGGAACATGGCGTGGGGCTGGTCCAGGAATCGGTCACCGAACTGAGCGTACCCACGGAGCCGGACGATTGGGTGGTGCTCGCCACCGGCACCACTCCCAACAAGCTTCAGGTGCCAGGCGCAGAATACGCGCGCAGCCTGCACAGCGGAGAAGACGCCGTTTTTCTGTCGTCGATGCTGGAAGATGGAATGTTCGGCCAACGAGTCCTCGTCATCGGCGCCGGACTGGTCGGTGCGGAGTTCGCCGCCACCGCAAAAATGCTCGGAGCGCAGGTGACCCTCGTGTCCAGCTCTTCGGCTCCGCTGTCCAAAGTCTTGGGCACAGACATGGCAACGGCGCTGCATGCCGAGCATTCCCGCCGCGGGATTACCTCGATGACGGGGGCGGTGACCGAGCTCGGTCCGACGCACGCGATGGTTTCCGGTCGGCGGATCGATGCAGAAATCATCGTTGCAGCAATCGGTGTCACCGCCGAAACCACGCTCGCAGCGGATATGGGGTTGGAAATCAACGACGGGATTGTTGTCGATGAATCCCTGCGCACCACCAGTCAGCGGCAGGTCCTTGCTATTGGGGACGCCGCGCGCATGCTTCAGCGGCCTCGTGCGGTGCACTGGGAAGCCGCCATGGAGGATGCAGCCATTGCTGCCGCAACCATCATGGGCACCGAAGCAACCGCACACTCGGTTCCTTGGTTCTGGTCTGACCGCCACGACAGCCACGTCGAAACGGTGGGGGACTTCGGCAAGGCAAGTCGAACCATTTCGCGGTTGAACCGGCGCGGCCAGCTGCAGGTACTCTTTGGTTTGGACGAGTCCGGAAGCCTGATCGCCGCATCAATGGTCGATGGCGGGCTGATGTCCAAGGCAGTTAAACGACTTATTGCCCGAGGCGTGACCCCGAGCATTGAAGAACTACGAGACCCACTGGTCGGTCCTCGCGACCTTGGACGGCAGGACCGAACATGATCACAGAACGTAATTCGCGGTTGCCCGAAGCTCTTCGCGTTCCGACGAAGCGCGTAGGAGCCGGGTGGATAGCCGCGGTCGTCATTGTCCATATCGGCATCAATGTCGGCTTTTTCGCGCCGATTCAGGTGCTGCTTGGCCTGCACGCCGAACAGCTGGACGCCAGCCAGAAAAACGCCATTCTTTCGCTGGTCACCGGTGTGGGCGCGGCGGTGTCGCTGGTTGCCAACCCGTTATTCGGTGCCTTGAGCGACCGGAGCACCTCGAAATTTGGCCGACGCGTCCCGTGGGTGATGTGTGGAACCGTCTTTGCCGCGCTGGCATTGCTCTTGATGTCCACCGCGCAGACGGTGACCATGCTGGTAATCGGCTGGGCGTTGATGCAGGCAGCCGGCAACGCGGCACTGGCCGCGATCTTCGCGGCCATCCCGGATAAGGTGCCGGTGGAACAACGCGGACTGGTCGGTGGACTGGTAGCACTGGGCCAGACCTGTGGTTCGCTTATTGGTGCGGTCATCGGCATGGTGGCCGCCTCGAACCTGGTTTTCGGCTATGCCATGGTCGCTACTGCGGTGGCGATCTGCGCCATTCCATTCGTATTGATGCGCCAGGACGTGCCGTTGCCCAAGGGAACGCTGGAACCGTTGAAACTCTTGGAATTCATCAAGAGCTTCTGGATCAACCCCCTGCAGTACACCGATTTCGGGTGGGCCTGGCTGACTCGATTCCTGCTGTATCTGGGCAGCCAACTATGTTTGGTATACCTGCTCTTCTTCTTGCAAGACGAACTGCATCATCCGGAACCAGCCACCGGGGTGCTGGTGCTGACCGCCATTTACGCCTTCTGCGTGATCTTCTCCTCGGTGATATCTGGACGCTTGTCAGATCGGGATGGGAAGCGCAAGAAGTATGTAATCATCTCCTCGGTCATCGTGGCCATTGCTGCCCTCACGCTGGCTTTCGCCTCTTCCTTTGGCACCGCAATCATTGCCGCGGTACTGCTGGGCATTGGTTTCGGAGCCTACCTAGCGGTGGATTTTGCCCTGCTAACCCAGGTCCTTCCGCATGAAGACTCACGGGGCAAGGATCTGGGCATGATCAATATTGCGAACTCCCTGCCTCAGGTCGTAGCCCCGCTTGTCGCTTGGCTGTCGGTGACTTGGTTCGGCGGATATTCAACCTTGTTCATCTGCTCCGCGGTGATCAGCCTCGTAGGTGCCGTACTGGTCACGAAGATCAAAAGTGTCCCGTAGCGGTAAATGACAATTGATTGGCTGGTGAATGAGGCACCTTTCATGGTGACTTTCACATTCTTCTTTTTCGGAGCGATGCTTCGCGGCAACGCGACCTATTGGGTAGGCCGCGCAGTGGCACGCGGGGTGGAAAACACCCGGTATCAAAGAATCATGCACGGAATTGTGTACCGGCGTGCCCAAAGATTCATTGCACGGTGGGGAATGCTTGCGGTTCCATTGTGCTTCCTCACCGTTGGAATTCAGTCTGCGGTTAATGCCTCGGCCGGGGCTAGCCGGATGCCGCTACGGCGCTACCTGCCTGCGGTGACGGTAGGAGCGCTGGCCTGGGCCTTGATTTACACGACCATTGGCATGGCGGTGTTCTACGCCTGGCTCTCGCTGGATTGGCCGTATATTGTTGCTGCCTTGTTGGCCATCGCGGTGATCGTGTATTTTTTCCTCCGCTACCGCAAGCGCAATTCCGAACGGATCAGCGGTGCCGCTTCCGAAGAGAGCATGCCTGATCAATCATGAACTCACTATGATGTTGTTCTAGAGAATGTAAAGACGTCCAAGGCGGCAAGGCCCAAAAAAACTTGGTAGTGAAAGCTGGTGCAAATAGATGCTCAATAACCCCGCGTCTGGCGAAAAAAGAACTGCCCAGCTCGATGAGCTAGACCGACGGTTGTTGGCGCTGCTCTCGGAGAATTCACGTAGAACTAATAACTCGTTGGCCGAGGAATTGGGAATTGCGGCATCCACCTGCCTGGCTCGACTAAATGCCCTACGCGACTCCGGAGTCATCTCCCGATTCACCATCGAGGTCGATCCGCAAGTTCTTGGTCGGGAGCTCGAGGCGCTGATCTTCGTCAAAATACGTCCGGGCGCACGTCACCTGATGTCCAGCTTCGCTTCGGACATGCGTGCTAAACCCGGGGTCCGCCAGCTGTTCTTCCTCGGCGGCGCCGACGATTTCGTCCTGCACGTTGCTGTCCGGAACTCCTCAGATGTGCGGCAGTTCGTCTTGGACAACCTGTCAGCGAATCCCGCGGTGGCCACCACCCAAACTTCTCTGGTCTTTGAACACAGCCATGGCACCGACGAGTATTAACGAATGGTTGCAACCCGGTTGGCACCCCTCGACGATACTGACGTTTGGATGAGAACGTATCGGGAATATGGTCCACAACGGAATCGAAGCCAGCGTGCGAAAGTAGAACGATTTGCAGGCTTCGGAAACACGCTCTCGATTCGTACTTCCTGACGATAGCGACTGGCATTATTCGAATAAAAATGCTAAGATGAACGTTCTCTTCCGAGGTGAGGCGTTTCGAAGTCGCGAACCATCGCTGATGATGCCTCGGTCGAGGCTAGCCGCATCCGCGGTTGAGTTTTGAGGAGGCCGAGAACTTAATGAGTGTTGACGTAACTGTACTGGCCGCATTGGTCACCCTTACGGCGCTTGTTGGCGCCAGTATCTATCTGGTCGCGAAATACCGGCGAACACACGCAGCAGAGATCCGCGAGTCGCTGATTCGGCAGGCAAATAAGCATGGCGTCGCATCCCCGGAGAACCTGACGAATCAGGAGCTCAAGGCACATATTCACGAAGCTAAGCGCGACCGCAAGCAAGGGCAGATGAAGACCGCCTAGCAGGTATCGGCGCGCTACCTTCAATGGCGGCGGTGAATAGAACATTTCGGATTCGCTCACCGCCGTCATTCATTTCCCCGCTCAGGCTCTTCGCTAGACCCGTCGCATTCGCCGCCTGAGTGATGATGGACGGGTCGCAAAACCTAGATTAGTTAAAGAATAAATAATCTTCAGAATCATATTTACGCTTTGATTTTTACCCTCTTTGATAAATGGCGCAAGTCACCATTTTTGCCGTAACTTCCGGTTATTCATGCGGATTGAATCACAAGGTGCTGTGACGTTGTGAACGAATTAGAGGGTTCTGTAAAAAAGGGGAAAATTTATGGGCTTTACTGGAATTACGATGTTGGCAAAAATCTAGGAGCAGAACATGGGTGCGATCCCTCTCGGCGAAGACATACTCTTGGCCCGTCATGGCGCAAGTATCGTCAAGTTTCGTCAGGATCGCAAAAACCGTGCAACTGTTGCCTATCTGCGTGGGGGCGCAACGGATTCGGCGTCGAATCTGCTCAGTGCCCGAGCGCTTAGTCCGGCAGAATCGATTAGCCGCGGAGCAGTTTCCTACCTGGAAGATGAATCGGTAGTCAGCCGCCAGGAAGTGCGCTCGCTGGTGAAGATCTCTCTCGGGTTCAGCGCCGTGATGGGAATCGTCTTCGGCGGATTGCTGCTGGCTCTGTACAAGGTCGGTGGCAACGAGGCGATCGCGTCGCTGTCGACCATGGGTGCTATGCCCTAACTCCAGAATTTTCAAGCAGCTTGGGCGAAACCTATTGGTTTCGCCCAAGCTGCTTCTGTATTGCTGGTACTTCGGCTGCGTGCGCATCTCGGAGCGCCGCTGACAAGACTCGTAATTAAGAAATTCTGGGCATAGGATGGCGACAATCCCACGGATTGGAGCCCGACATGCGTTTCGTAATGGAAGTAAACTTCGACTCCGAGAGTATGAAGCTCAAGCCACTCGAGGAGTTGCAGAAGATACTCGCGGACTGGTCGAAGAATATCGCCATCTACCCGCTAGAGCCAGGCGCTCAGGGGGACATCCTCGATGCCGAGGGTGAAGAGGTTGGCGAATGGGCGTTCCTTGATGACTAATCCCGCTTCTTAGAGAACCGCCCAATCACATAACCTATGGCCAAAGTGGCGGAGAGCACGGCCCACAGCGGAGCGGCGGTGTGGAAGAGCAGCAGTTCCACACGCACGAATTGAAGGTTCTGCAAGATAAAGACCAGCGCAATAATTCCCAGCGCGATGGCTGCCCACTGTTTGGCCGAAAGCCTTGAACTCCCAGCAGGCGTACGGCTTTGCCTCATAGCTGGTCTCGCGAAACCAGCAAGCCGAGCACCAGCGCGCGGATTCCGCGTCTAAAGGAATCGTCGCTGGTGTTGATTCCCGTCTCGCGCTGCGCCGCAACGGCCTGCGTGAAATTAGGGGTGGCATCTTGGCGATTGCTCGTGTCAAAAATGTCATGTGGCGCTGCGGTGTCCATGGCTGAGCCGAAGATGAACGACTCCAGGGCGACAATCGTCGGAACGATCTCGGATTCGGCGAGCCCGTAGTTTTTCAACGCCTTTGCCACATGCTCATACATGCCCAAGGTGCGTGGCGAATCGGCCACCGGGAGCACGGCGATAATCGGGATCAATGGAATGTGCTTGGCGAAAATATCGCGGTAGCTGGTAGCCCAGTGAATCAGCGCCTCGTGGATTTCTAGTTTTTCGAAGGCGGAGGTGTCCACCTCCGCCATCACCAATTCCTGAATCCATTGCAGCAGGTCTTGCTTGGAATCCACGTGGTTGTAGAGGGCCGAAGGCGAGACCCCCAAGGACCTGGCCAGTTGCTGCATGGTCAGTGCGTCATAGCCGTCCTGCGATACGAGACCCAGCGCGTGCTCGGTGATTCGGTCACGGTTGAGTATCGCTGTGCGTGGTCGACCGGCCCGTCGGGCACCTTCGGTGGTCATTCCAATTTCCCCCTGACGTGGCATGCTTCACAAGCGCATGTTCGTACTCTATGCTATACGCAGAGGTAAATGAACCAAATTCATTTAGCGTTGAGGAGAATTACCATGAAACAACTTGAACGTGACGTCGTTGTGATCGGTGCTGGGCCATCGGGTCTCACCGCCGCCTTCGAACTGCAAAAATGCGGCAAGACCGTGGCGGTGCTCGAAGCGCGTGACCGTGTAGGCGGGCGCACCTGGAGCGAAGAAATGGACGGCGCCACCATTGAAATCGGTGGCCAGTGGATCAGCCCGGATCAGACCGGATTGTATTCGCTGATCGACGAGTTGGGCATCGAAACCTTCGAACGCTACAAAGCGGGCAAGAGCGTCTATCGAACCACCGATGGCGAGAGCATCGTCTATGAAGGCGCGGATTTCCCGGTCGCGGCAAGCACCGTAGTCGAAATGAACAAACTCATTGAGCTGATGAATGAGCTTGCGGCACAGATGAATCCAGACAAGCCATGGGAGCACCCGCGCGCCAAGGAGCTGGACATGGTCTCCTTCCATCATTTCTTGCGCGAACATTCGGCAGACAACCTCGCCTGCGAAAACATTGGGCTATTTATCGCCGGTGGCATGCTGACCAAACCGGCGCACACCTTCTCGGCATTGCAAGCGGTGCTGATGGCATCCTCGGCAGGATCTTTCGACAACCTTGTTGATGAGGATTTCATCCTTGACCGACGCATCGTGGGCACCATGCAGGGAGTTTCCAAAACGGTGGCCGCGCGCCTCGGCGACGACGTATTCCTGGAGAATCCGGTGTTGAAGCTCGAATGGTCTGAAGATGGGGTAATCGCCCACGGAGCTACCGTCAGCGTGAAGGCCAAGAAGGCTGTCATTGCAGTTCCGCCGAACCTGTACTCGCGCATCAGCTATGTGCCGGCGCTTCCCCGCAAGCAGCTGATCACCCACCAGCACCACTCCATGGGTCTAGTGATCAAGGTCCATGCCGTGTACGAGACGCCGTTCTGGCGAGAAGCCGGGCTATCCGGAACCTGTTTCGGCCCAAGCTCCTTGGTCCAGGAACTCTATGACAACACCTACACCGGAGAAAGCACCGGTACCCTGGTCGGTTTCATCTCTGACGTCAACGCCGATGCCATGTGGGAACTGAACGAAGAAGACCGCAAGGAGCAGATCCTGCAGGGGATCTGCGAATTCCTCGGCGAGAAAGCCTTGGAGCCAAAGGTCTTCTACCTTTCGGATTTCGGCGCCGAAGAATGGACCCGCGGGGCCTATGCCACCAGCTACGACTTGGGCGGCCTCTCGCGGTTCGGCGCAACCCAAAATGACAACGTCGGACCGCTCTACTTCTCCTCCTCAGACCTCGCCGGAGAAGGATTCCAGCACGTGGATGGCGCCGTGCGAATGGGCCGCCGCTCGGCCGCACGAATCATCGCCGAGCTTGACGGGGCCAGCTACGACGAAAACTATGACGGTGTGGCTCCACTGAATAAGGTCACCGCCTAGCCATGAAATTGCTTGTAGGATACACCGCAGATCAACGCGGCGCCGAAGCCATCGAACTGGCCGCGGCCCTGGTGCAGGGCACCTTGTCACCCAGCCTGGTGATCGCGATAGTGCTCCCTGCCAGTACCCCGTTCAGCGCCGTCTATCCCGGCGGGGACCACGGATTCGACTCGATTCTCTCCGCCAAGGTCGATGAATGGGCCGCCCACGCGCTGAACCAGGTCCCGGCGGGAGTCACCGTTCGCGTGGTAGCCCGCTCGGTGCCTTCGGTGGCCGAAGGTCTGATGGAGCTGGCCGAAGACAGCGGAGCCCATGGGATCGTCTTGGGCGGACGCAAACGCCACCGGGCGGGTTTCTTCATGCCCGGTGGCGTGGCGAACGCGCTCCTGCACGCTTCGAGCGTTTCGGTGATCATGTCCAGCCCGCAAGCGCTAGCCTCGCTGCGTGCGGCCCAAGGGAGGATCACCCGCATGACAGCCTTCGTGGGGGACCGCCCCGGGGCACGCGAGGTGATCGCCAGCGCAGCTAGATTCGCCACAGCCCGTGGCGTGGATTTACGTGTGGCCACCCTCGTGGCTGACTCTGATGTGTCTGACCCGGCCACCGAGCTGAACCAGCATCTGGTGCGCACCAGGAAGTTCCTCACCGAACTGACCGACTCCATGGGACTGCAGGCATCCGTTGAAGTGGTTTCGGGGCAAAGCCTGGATGAGGCCATCGAGTCCCTGGAATGGATTGATGGCGAATTCGCCATTCTTGGCTCGGCGCGGCTTGCCGCCACCCGGCGCCTATTCATCGGTCCCAAGGCACAACGAATTCTGCGCCAGCTCAACGTCCCCATGGCCGTGGTGCCGAACTAAAAATCCGTGGAGCGGGCGCTGCCCGCACCGTGGACAGACGACGACGCCTGCCCAGCATGAACCCCAGAAGGTAATCACTATGTCGCAAGATCTCAGACGGGACACCGTCGAGCAACCGGACACCGGCCTGCACTCCAAGGGCCTGTCCACCGGCACCGTAGGCGTGCTGGGACTGGTCGTGATCGGTATTTCCTGTATTGCCCCGGCCTACACCTTGACCGCCGGTCTAGGCGCCACGGTGTCCGAGGTCGGCACGCAACTTCCGGCCATCTTGCTGGCGGGTTTCATTCCGATGCTGCTGGTGGCACTGGGCTACCGCGAGCTAAACAACGCGATGCCGGACTCGGGGACTTCATTTACCTGGGCCACCCGCGCCTTTGGTCCCATGATCGGTTGGATGGGTGGCTGGGGGCTGATCGCGGCGACGGTGATCGTCTTATCGAATCTGGCGGCCGTAGCCGTGGATTTCTTCTATATCCTCATCGCCCAGCTCACCGGCAATCAAGCGATTGCCGAGCTGACGGATAATCTTTGGGTCAACATTCCCACCACACTGGCCTTTATCGCCGCGGCGGCTTATATTTCCTATCGCGGACTGAACGCAACCAAGGTGTTTCAATATATTTTGGTCGGTTTCCAAGTATCGGTGCTGCTGCTCTTTGCCGTCATGGCCTTCACCAACAGCACGCCCTTTGACCGCACGCCGATCACCTTAGACATGTTCAACCCGGCGAGCGTGGATTCATTCTCGGCCTTTGCCGCGGGCATCTCGCTATCCATCTTCGTGTTCTGGGGATGGGATGTCACGCTGACCATGAACGAAGAAACCACCGACCCCAACAAGGTACCCGGACGCGGCGCGACCTGGACAGTGCTCCTGATCATCGCCTTGTATCTAGCGGTTTCCTTGGGAGTCCTCTACTGGGCAGGTGTGGGTGAAACCGGGCTCGGGGCAGGCAATGAAGCGAACCAAGAATCGATTTTTGCGGTGCTTTCGGGGCCGATCATGGGTCCACTGGCCATCCTGATGTCATTGGCGATTCTCTCCTCCTCGGCAGCCTCGCTGCAGTCAACCATGGTGTCTCCGGCACGCACCTTGCTCGCCATGGGCTACTACAAGGCCTTGCCGCCGAGCTTCGCCAAGATTTCGCCACGCTTCATGTCGCCCTCGGTAGCTACCATCGTCTCGGCAGCTGCCGCCGCGGTGTTCTATGTCGTGACCCGGCTGATCTCCGAAAATGCATTGTGGGACACCATCACGGCGCTCGGGCTGATGATCTGCTTCTACTACGGACTGACGGCGCTGGCCTGCGTCTGGTATTTCCGCGGTGAACTATTTACCAACGTGCGGAATTTCTTCTTCAAATTCTTGGCTCCTTTGGCCGGCGGTGTGGTGCTGCTGGTAATGTTCTTCAGCACCGCCGTCGAATCGATGAACCCCGATTACGGTTCCGGATCCGCGATCGGCAATGTGGGAATGGTCTTCATCCTCGGCGTAGGTGTGCTGCTGCTTGGCGTAGCAATCATGCTCTTCACCAGGGTGCGGCATCCCGCTTTCTTCAAGGGAGAAACAATCAAAACGCGTTGAGCGCAGCCATAATGTGCCCTCAACAAATATCATTGAACCACCCACGAATGCCTTGTGGGTGGTTCAATGAGTTCATGGCTACTTCGGTTCTTTTTATCTGCTCGCGCAATGCAGGCAAGTCGCAAATGGCTGCGGCATTGATGGATCTTGTTTCTGGCGGCACGGTCACCAGCTATTCGGCCGGTACAAACCCTGGCACCGTGATCAATCACGAGGCGGTCGATTCTTTGGCCGAAACCGGTGCAGACATGTCTGCCGGAACGCCTAAGGCTATTGATTCATCGGTCGTGGAGAAGGTGGACCGCGTAGTCATCTTGGGGAGCGAAGCCAACCCTAGCATTGACGAAGCGATCCCCACCGAACGCTGGATCACCTATGAACCGAGCGAAGACGGGGTCACCGGTGCGGAACGGATGAATATGATCCGTGACGAAATTGCAGATCGCGTTCGCGAACTGTTCCATGAACTGGAGAAGTAAGATCACCACGAGCAAGACCAAGCAGGGCAAGAATTCATGGTGGCTTCCAGGCATCTGCCTAGTCCTCACTGGCTGGTGCGCCAACCAGTACGTATCGCTTATTAGCTGGTACCAGCAGCACCGCGAGTTGAACGAAATTGAAGCGATGCTGGTGATGGGCAGCTATTTGCTCGGCATGATCCCCACTTTGCTCTTGGGCGGGCCCCTGGCCGACAAATTTGGCCGCAAGCCGTTCACGCTGCTGGCGCTGACCGCGTCCACGCTGGGTTCGGTTGCCATGATGTTCGGCATGGTGAACGACTCCGGGTTGTATCTCGGACGTGTCTTCACCGGAATGGGGATGGGACTGGCGATGGTCGCGGTGACCAGCTGGGTTAAAGTACTGAGCGTCGGTCCGGCAGGAGCCACTCGTGCGGCCCTGTGCACCTCGGCAGGCTTTGCCTTGGGACCGATAATTTCCGGGGCAATAGTTGGCGCGAGCGCTAGCCCCGAACTGGCTTATGGAATTCACGCCGTAGCTGCTGTGTCTTGGCTGCTGCTGATCACCACAGTCAAGGAAGAAAAAGCTCCCAAACTTCGAACAGCTGGAGGCAGCACCACGGCGGAGAATCTCGCCCGCTTCAGATTCGTCGTTCTTCCAGCGGCTCCGTGGGTCTTTGGGCTGGCCGCTAGTGGCTTTGCCATAGTTCCCGCATTGAGCACGGACGCTGGCCAGTCATCGCTGTTCTACACCACCGCCGCGGTTGCCATCACCATGGGCATGGGAGTGATCATCCAGCCACTGGCCAAACGATACAACAACACCAGCAAGGTGAACCTATTGCTCGCCGGGCTCACTCTGGCGGTCCTGGCTTTTCTCTTGATGATCGTGGTTTACACGACCGGCTCCGAAGCCTTGGGCGTCCTCGCCTTTATTCTCTCGGGTTCGGCAAATGGCGTCTTGCTGGTGGCTGGGTTGAGCCAGGTGCTTGACCTTGCCGGATCGGCAGAAATGGGCAAACTCACCGGACGGTTCTATGCGGTGTGCTTTATCGGATTTAGCTTCCCGACCCTCTTCGCCATGTGGCGTCCATTCGCGGACCCCATCTGGTTTATCGCGTTGCTAATCGGGCTTTGCTTGCTCAGCATGGTGTGCGTATTTGCCGCGCGTAGAAACCTTCCGGCAAGGACACTGGATCTAGTAGCTAGCTAGTTCTTGGTTCCGCTGAGTTTCTTGAGCAATTCGGTGGTGCGGTAGGGGATCACGTCGCGCAGAATCATCGAGGTAGATGTGCGCGTGATGCCAGGACATAGGCGGATCTCTTCGGAGACTCGATATAGATCATCTGGATCGGTGGCCGAGACGCGGATCAACAAGTCGGTTTCACCGGCCGGTGCAACACATTCGAGTACCTCTGGGATGCCGCGAAGTGCCTCGATGGCTTCATTCAAACTTGACTGGTTGAGCTCTGCACTGACGAACGCGCTGACTCCGCGCCCCATCGAGCTTGGCAGGATCCGTGCGGTATTTGGACGCAACGCGCCAGAGTGGGCCAGCCGTTCCAGCCGGGTCTGCACGGTGCCGCGGGCCAAACCCAGCTGCTGTGCCAGCATCATGATCGGCACTCGGGGATCGGCATCCAGGGCCAACAGGATTCGGCGGTCGGTCTCATCGAGCTGATACGTTTCCGAATGCATATGGAGTTTCTCCTGTGCTGGCAAGTTGGGTGGGCGGCGGCGTAAGTGCCTTCATAGGATTTTAGTCAAAATGACCAGCCGCACCCAAGTGTGTTGCACGGTCTGACCGGTTTTGTTGCGTCTAACTCATTATGTGTCATCGCCCGGATGCAGTCGAATCTTCGAACACCGGCTTATCCACAACTTGCCTATTCCCACACCAAATAACCGCAAATAACAGTAACCTATCAAGTATGAGGTTTATGAGATTGGAAGACGTCGCCGAAGAGTTGAACGTCAAGCTTCCGCAGGTACGCGCACTGGTGAAAAGCGGCGAGCTTCCGGCGATACAGATTGGTGGACGTGGCATGTGGCGGGTCGAAAGGGTCGAATTGGAAAACTACATTCAGCACCGCTACGCCCAAGCCCGCGACGAAATCAGCGACGGCAGCGAATAGCGCATGTGTAGGCGACAGCAGTAAATCCCGACCGAGGGACAGCCCCGGACGGGATTTACCTCTAGGAGTGCAACTACCCCTGCATAAAACGTTCCAAAGATGCCTTCACAAAGGGAGCTTGGTCTTCGTAGTTCTTCGCGAATCGTTCATCGGCCACGTACATCTCGGCCAACCCCAATACATATTGCCTAAGCTGTGCTTCATCTCCCTCATGGCCCGGGGTTCCGGGGATGCTATTGAGCCAAGCTACATGCTCCGCAGCAATTTGTTGGGCTCGGTCACCAGCTGGGTCTATGCCTGAACGCCCAGCCTGTATCCACTTTTCATTTAGGTCTTTCACCTGCTGCAGCTGTGCGGCCTGTTGGTCCTTCGACTGTCCGCGCCACCACTGATCCGACTTTACGTAGCTCTCTTGGCCCCAACGGGCGACTACCTCGTCTTTGTATTGTTCGTTGAAGCCGTCGAAGGCTTGATCTACATTCATGCTCTCTCCTGATCTTAGCGATTGGATGGTGTGCCTCAGGGCGTTGATTTGGGCATCTAAAGCAGTGCGTTGGTTCCACAACTCGGTGATATGGGTTTGGAGGGCAGAAATCTCATCTTGATGCTCATCAATGATTTCGCCAATGGTTTCCAGCTTCAGTCCCAACTGACGCATTAGAAGAATGCGCTGCAGGCGCACCAACTCATGCCGGGTGTAAAAACGGTACCCATTGTCTGCGGTCCAGCTCGGATGGAGTAGACCGATATGGTCGTAGTGGCGCAGGGTTCGACTGCTCACACCTGCGGCCCGTGCCACTTCACTGATCGAGTGCGCACCACCGGGATTGGTCGACAGAAAATCGTTCATGGCTACCACGCTAAGGGTTGACGCAGCGTCAAGGTCAAGGCGTAATGATGTTTCTGCAGACAAAGTTGTCCTGCAAATGCCAACCTTGTGTAGATTTACTATGAATGCCGATTTCGGCACCGACTGCACCCGCACCAGGAGCGGACTTGGCACCGACCATTACCCAACGCCGTTGGGCGCTGTATACGCTGTTTTTCCTCCCCGGGCTGACGATGTCCTCTTGGGTAACCCGTACACCGGCCATTCGCGATCTGCTCGAAGCTACCCCCGCCAAGATGGGGCTTGTGCTCTTCGGCTTATCCGTAGGATCGATGCTTGGAATTATCTTCTCCGGAAAGCTCGTTGCGCGTTTCGCGGCCCGTCCGGTGATCCAAGCAGGCTCATCCGCCGTGGTTATCTCTATGCCGCTGATTGGAATAAGCGCCCACTTCCAATTGGAATGGTGCGTCGCCGCGGGTCTATTCATCTTCGGCGCCGGAATGGGCAGTGCAGAAGTTGGCATGAACGTGGAAGGCGCCGAGGTGGAACGAATCACCAAGAAGCCATTCCTTGCGAGCCTGCACGGCTTCTTCTCGCTCGGTACCGTCATTGGGGCGAGCCTCGGGATAGTCTTCACGTCGCTGGCCTTCCCTGTAATTTGGCACTTGGTGCTCAGCGGCCTGCTTTCCCTCGCGCTATTCCTCTACGTCAATCGCTATCTTCCGCAGGGAACCGGAAAAATCGATACGCACAGGCAGGATGGAGAAGTGCCGCAGCGCACCGCGCGGTTGTGGCTGGATCCTCGCTTGTTGCTGATCGGCTTCATCGTCTTGGCGATGGCGCTCGCCGAAGGGTCCGCCAATGATTGGCTCCCGCTGGTCATGGTGGACGGCCACGGGTTTGACCCGGCCGCGGGCTCCCTGATTTTCACCGGCTTCGCGTTGGCGATGACCATTGGCAGGTTCTGCGGCGGCTGGTTCATCGCACGTTTCGGCGCGAGCCGGACCTTTGCCGTGAGCGCCTTCCTCGGTGCGTCCGGCCTGTCCGGCGTCATCTTTCTCGATAACCCGGTTCTTGCAGGCAGCGCAGTCATTCTGTGGGGAATCGGCACCTCGCTCGCATTTCCGCTGGCGATTTCTGCCGCTGGAGCCTCAGGAAATGATCCTGCAGGACGCGTCGCCGTAGCAGCAACTATTGGATACATCGCATTCCTGGTCGGCCCGCCACTCCTCGGATTCGTGGGTGATGAATTTGGGCTGCGTCAGGCATTGATCCTGCCTTTGGGGTTTGTCATCGTGGCGATGTTCTTGTCCTCCGCGGTGTCCGAGCGAAAGATCAAGATTGAAAGAGTCCATAGCGAAGCCGTTGAAGACAGTGATCCACGACACTAAATTCAGTGGATTCGGCAGAATGTCGGCTCTAAGGTACCTCAAAGTATTAGGACTGATCATATTGATCACTCATCAACAGGTCGGTTGCACACAGTGATTGATTTGGTATTTACTGGTTTCAGTTGAAGTCATCGGGTTACCACCTGGCATGGCTTACGCCGGTCACCGTAAAGATCACCCACATCTTCGCGGGCGCATCTAGACACGGGACAAATACACCGTCGTCGGGCATCAAAAGGTCTGATCAAGAGACCCGTACACGCTTCCCCGTTTGAGGGGAAACGTGTACGGGTCTCTTTGGCGTTGTGCCACGGGGCAGTGCAGCCCAAAACGATCCGGACCGCCGCAACCGTTGAACTTGTCGACGCTGTGACACCGGTGGCCGACGCGCTGAAACAGCTCCTGGGGTCCTAGAATCAGACTCGCTCCTCTGACAGAATGAGCCCGTGGGAGCACATACGTTGAATATGAGAAGCAGCCGGAACTTCTGGAGTCCCTGGTGGGCCCAGATCGTTGCGGGGTTATTCGTTGTACTACTTGCGGTTGCTCCTTGGCTTTGGTTGTGGCTCGGGCAACGAGACGAGTCGCTGTTGCCTGCTCCGGATTCCGACGCAGCGGGCCTGATTATTGTTTTCTCCCTTGTCGCTCTGCTCGGCGGTTGGTTTGCCCGAATCATTGGGCGGCGCGCGACGAGCTTCGCGATTCTGACCGATGTGGGCATGATGCTCTCCCTCTTGGGACTAGCGGCGCATTGGATATTGGGCGGCGAGCCGAATTTTCTGCAGGGGGGTGCCAGCCCCGAAACCCAAAGGGAGCTATGGGTTTTCGGAACGCTGCTGGTGATTTCCCAGATCCTCTATTTTGTCATCGCAAAATTGCGGCTGAGCGTGGTGGCCCTGCTGGTCGCAGTGCTCGCATTCAGCGTGGGGCAATGGATGCAAATGGTGGCGACGTATACTCCGGCCGATCCAAACATCTATTCCTCGCTGACCTATGCCGGCCCGTTGCTGCTCGGATTCGTGCTGGGATTCCTTGGTTTTCTCCGAGCCTGGCATCTGGTCCTCTGGATTATTGCCTTGGCAATTCAATGGATCATGCCCGCGGTGATCTCCGCGGTGGTCACGATCTTGGAAAACCCTGAGGGGTCATGGGGCGCATCCTTGAGCAGATTCGGCGAGCTGACCGTAGCTGCCGTACGGCAATCCGACTGGATCATTCCGGCGTTGGTGACGCTTGCGACGGCGATGCTAGTGAGCGTCATTCTGCTAATTGTCCGCAAGGTCAGGCGGCGCTCCTACTAGCCCCGCTGCGGCCAATGCGCTCGCAGCCTTGGAATGCAGGCAAATTCTGGAATACTCGAAGGAGATTGGACCTCCAGCACCGGGCACCACCTGACGTAAAGGAAGATTCGTGATGGACAAGAACTACACCAAGGTAGCAAGTTCCCTGTTGGCTCAGGAATTGGGCGATCTTGAATTAGCGAATCCGATTAAGCCAGGGAGCTACTCGGCCCAGCGGATCAGTTCCGCTTCCGGCGCCACGCTCGTGCAGATCGCTTTTGACGCAGATGTCGAATTGGCCGAGCATAAGGCAGCCACTCCCATCATCGTGCAGGTTCTCGACGGGCAAGTGGACTTCAGCGTCGGTGATCAGACCCATCAACTGAGCTATGGCGGAATGATCCAGTTGGAGGCCGGTGTGGTCCACGCCGTTTATGCGGAAAACCCTGCCCGCATTTTGATTACCTTCATCGACGTTTAGCGCTGTAGTAGCTGGCCGTTCCCATCTCCGAATAATTCTGCGCTGAGTTCCACGACCGGCAGCGACACAGAAGCGGCCAATGCCGAGACATGGGTGGCAGGCACGGGCAGCCAGCGCAATTGGTATTCGGCCGGGCGCTTCACCTCGGTCCACTGACCTTCACGCTCGGCGCGAAGCGCACGCGCCGATAGCACCGGGACGGCGGACGGCTCTTGGCGTAGCCCCGTGCCGGAGGCTTTGAGCAGAGCCTCCTTGGCCGACCATGCGATGAGGCGCACCCTATCCGCATTGGCCTCTCGACGAACCAGTCTGCGTTCCGCGGCGGTGAGCGCCACGTCATCAAAACCGGCAAAGACGCCTTCGGGAGAAAAGCCGGGCCCCCGCTCAATGTCGACTCCAAGGTCGATCCTCTTCGGGCCGACTGCCGCGATGAACATTTTGCGGGTGCGCGAAAGCGAGATGGAATGCTCTGGGGATGCAGGTTTCCCATGCTCTACAGAACCGCACGAAGTGCAGCGACGTGAGATCCGCAGCTGCGCGGCCATCGCCAGATCGCCGTGCTGGACATGCGCCAGCAGTAAGCGCAGCAGCGTGCGTGCCCCGAGGAAGGCCTCGCGGTCTTCGGCCTGCAGGAAGTCGGTTGCGCGCCTCGCTTCGGTGCCAAGAATCTGCTCTGGACCGCCAAAGTTCTCCGCCGCCAGCTCGACCTCGCGGGCGGTAGCCACCGCGTAGAAAATCTGTGACTGAGAATTATCGATGCCCATGTGCTCAAGCCTACGTGCTGGAATTCTGGAGGGGACGCACAACGGGTCACGCCGGTCGAGGACCGGCGGAGCGCCTAGTGCATCGGAAAAGTAAGCCACCTTACCTCTGCGTGTTTTAAGACGTCGATCTGGGAAAATGATGTGCGAGTCGGGCCCGATTGTGGGAGGGTGTTGCGTAGAAGTACTTTCGGTGGCGAGCTTGGGGCGGCTCTCCTTGTGGGGTGGGTGCCGATTGAACGAACTAGCACAAGCCGCTCGGACATTGCCAGATGCCTTATGAACCGTGATGGATGAGCGTCGCCGACTGATATCAGGTAGGGACTTATGAGGAATCCGGGACGCACCGCAGCACTGGCCTTGGCCGTGACCATGACGATCGGAACCGGCGCTCAGGCAGCCGCAGCGCCACCGGCATCCGCAGATGTGCCGAACTCCTTGCCGACGGCGAAGCTCACCGTCCAATCCGCCAAATCGGCAACAATCAAGCGCACCACGGCAAACCTGCGGTTGCGCGAACGGGCCACAACCTCCTCAGCCACGTTGCTGGTGATCCCGATGGGCACCAAAGTCAGCGTGCTGGCGACCAGCCATGGTTGGAACAAGATCAAGTACGGCGGGAAAACCGGGTGGTCCGCTGGCTCATACCTGGAAAAAGACTCGTCCACCACGGATTCCAAGGGCGGTTCGGTGCGCTATACGACGGCGAACCTCAACCTGCGCACCGGGGCCGGGACCGGCTACCGTTCGCTCGGTGTGATCCCCAAGGGGGAGAAGGTCACGGTTTCGAAGACGTCCAGGGGATGGGCCAAGGTGACCTCGTCAAAGGGGACCGGTTGGTCCAGCGCCAGCTACCTGACCTCGAAGGGTTCTTCGTCGAAGCCGAGCATCCCGAAAACGGAATCTTCGGAGGGCTCGCGCTATACGACCGCCAACTTGAATCTGCGCACCGGGGCCGGAACCGGCTACCGCTCGCTTGGGGTGATCCCGGAGGGCGAAAAGGTCAATGTCCTGCGCACCTCGGGCAACTGGGCCCAGGTCTCGTCCTCGAAGGGGACCGGTTGGGTCAGCCGGACCTACCTGGGCGGTGGCGCCTCCAATTCCGGACCAGAGACCCCGCCCACCGCCAAAAAGTCAGCGTACACCACGGCAAACCTGAACGTGCGCTCCGGGGCCGGAACCAACCACCGTTCGCTCGGCGTGATCCCCAAGGGCGAGAAGGTCACTATCCACACGACCTCCAGCGGCTGGTCGAAGGTAAGCTCCTCTCAAGGCACCGGTTGGGCCAGCAGCGCGTATTTGTCCACGAGCGCCAAGAGCGACAGCCAGCCCAAGGATGACGACGACAGCGTCCGCCCTATCGGGGGCAGCACCCAGTGGACCACCGCGAACCTCAACCTGCGCAGTGGGGCCGGCACCAGCCATCGTTCGCTCGGCGTGATCCCGAAGGGGGAAAAGCTCACCGTCCACCTGACTACGGCGGGCTGGTCGAAGGTGACCTCCTCGGAGGGGACCGGCTACGTCAGCGCCGACTACCTGAGCGACGAAAAACCGTCCAGCGCGCAATACCGCTGGACAACCGGCAGCTTGCATCTGCGCACCGGCCCGGGGACCAATTATGCAAGCAAGGGAATTCTCCCGGCCTATGGGCGAGTGCAGCTGATCAGCGCGCAGAACGGCTGGGCCAAGGTGACCAGCGGCGTCGGCACCGGATACGTCAGCTCCCGCTACTTGAGCACCGCCGAGCTGCACCCGGTGCGCAGCGATACCCAAGGGGTCATCAAGCAGCTGCGGCAGCTGTTCGCCGGTGACTTCACCTCGCTGGGCACGGTGCGTCCCGGATCCGTTGGCCACAGCTCCGGCAAAGCCGTGGACGCGATGATCGGCAATTACCACAGCGCCGCCGGAATCGCCGCCGGAGACCGCATTTCCCAGTTCCTGCTGGACAACCGCAAGCAGCTGGGAGTCCACTACCTGATCTGGCAGGACAAGATCTGGCTATCTGAGGCGAAGGGCTGGGAGCCGTACTCGACCTCTGGCAAGTACGGCACCCAGTTCACCGACAACTGGAATGACACCACCCGGCATATGGACCACGTCCACGTGGAAACCTACGGCGATTCCGCCACCGGAGGCGCTCTGGATTACAGCGCGCTGAACGGCTAGGCAAGTAGAGGGCTGCGGATCCTGTCCCCTGAGGGCAGGGCCGCAGCCCTTGCGTTTCCCTGCAGGGGTATTGTGTCTCACCGCACGCGCAAGGACAGACTCTGCTGCGCTTCAGCCGCGGAATACGGCATGTTGGATCTCCACCGAGATCCTGTATTTCTTATTGCTTCGAGGAATGGAATGACCTGAAGCGATCATCCGGAAAAAGCGCCAATCGGTAAATCAGCAGTCCGGGCTCCGACCGGTGCCTGGCATGGGCGCTCTTAGCCGGGCGCAGCAATGGTAGTTGATAGCTGCCCGCGGTTACCTATCCAGCCATGACGGTGCCGCGGCGCTTAGCTCTTGTTATCCTCGGCCCAACGGTGTCATTCTGAGGTATGGGTGCGAACATCACTTGGTATCAACCTAGCCGCCGCCGGGCGTCGGCTGCAGCCATCGTGGCGGCGCTCGCCGTGCTGCTCTCCGGTTGTGCTCCCACCGAAGGGGCCGAGGACTACCCCGTGCCGCATCACAGCTTCGTCAGTCGCCCGGATCTGACGCCGCCGAAAATGGCAGTTTCGCACGGCGAACTCGCGGCCGCGGAGCAGGAGGCAATGAGCGAGTATATTTTCCTGACCCCGGGCTACGAGACCGGCACTCCCTCATCCGGGGCGATGATCTTCGATGCCCAAGGCGAACTTGTCTGGATGGAACCGATCGACCCGGAGGACCCGAAGGACAACTATTTTGACCTTCGTCCGCAGGAATACCGCGGCGAAACAGTATTAACGGTCTATCAGGGTACCAGAGACGGGGGCCGCGGCAATGGCGAGATTCTCATTCTCAACGCCGCCTACGAACAGATTGCCAGCGTCACCACCGGCGGTTCTCTAGGTCCGGGCAAGGCAGACTTCCACGACTCGACCATCACCGCAGCCGGCACCATGCTGATCGCCTCCTATGTGCCCACCCCGGCCGATCTGTCTGCCGTGGGAGGCCCGGAGGATGGAAACATCGAAGATGCGGTGATCCAAGAGGTCGACATTGCCAGCGGCGAGGTGATCTTCGAATGGAGCGCGCTGGATCATGTTCCGCTGACGCAGACGATGCTGGATTTCGACTCCGAACGGGCCGCGCAGACGGAGGACGAGGACGAACTGGGCACCGCGGAAAAGCCTTTTGACTACTTCCACATTAATTCGATAACCGAAGACCACGACGGCGCAATTCTCGTCTCGGCCCGGCATACTTCGGCGGTGTACCGGCTGGACCGCACCACCGGGGAGGTGGTCTGGACGTTGGGTGGATCGGCCAGCGACTTCGACCTCGATGAGGATGCCGTGTTCGTCTGGCAGCATGACGCGCAGCGAGCACCCGACGGGACGCTGACGCTGCTGGACAACCACGCCAAAGGAGATGAGAGCGAACGGTCCTCCCGGGGGCTGCGGCTGTCACTGGACGAGGGGGCAATGACCGCCTCGGTGGTCACCGAGTATGCTCCGCCGCAGGAACGGGCGGCCGGCAGCATGGCCAACGCCCAAGAACTGTCCAACGGCAACATGCTTATCGGCTGGGGCTCGCAGTCCTATTTTTCGGAATACAACCATGATGGTGAATTGCTCTACGATATCTGCCATGGCGATGCCTGCTACCCGGAAGGATTCTCTGGGGGAGGCACCAGCTACCGGGCGTACAAGGCTGCGTGGCACGGGCAACCATCGACCGACCCGCAGCTCACGCTCCGGGATCGCACCGCATACGTCTCCTGGAACGGTGCTACCGAGGTCGCGCAATGGCGCCTGCTAACCGGGGACGACGCGGCAACCGCAAGCGAACAGGCCACCGTCGAACGGGAGTCCTTTGAAACAGCCATCCCGTTGCCCGGCGATGCACGGTACGTCGTTGTTGAAGCCTTGGACGGCAACGGTGAGGTGCTTGGCAGCGCAATGCACCAGGAGTAAGCGACTGGCAGGTAGGCCGGTGTGGATTTCGACAGCTCGGCTCGTCGGGCTAGCTCGCTGACTCCGACACAAGTGGCCGCTGCATCGCCGAAGGCCCGGAGCAAGGCCATGGCCTTGTCTTCGGCGGTGCGTGCATCGCGGGATTCCGGATCCTGGGAAGTCAAACATGAAGTGGGCCGATCTGCATGCAATTCATTGCCTGAAATCGGCGGAATCCACCATCACCGGATTCGGCGATCTAACCGCGGCGGGGATCCGACATGCATCCCCCAAGATTGCATGTCGGATCCCCGATTTCCGCCCCCAGCGGCACCGGCTCAGCGCACCACGATGGTGATCGCCTTGCTGGTCCGATCGACGGTGATCTGGTCCCCGCCGGCTCCATTGAGCGCAGGCAGCGCCGCGGACTCGGCGTTCGGCACCGGCTCGACCGGGCTATCCGCGCCAGCGTCCGCACCTTCAACCGGTGGCACGGTCTCGCTCACGCCCTGTGCTTCGTCCAGGACGCCGGCACCGGCGTCGGCCGGCTCCTGGGCCCCGAGCGGATGCAGCGGTGCACCCGGCCGCCAGAAGGTGTAGCCCCAGTTCGCCGACCACTTATAGGACCACCGCGAGCGGTTCCCGTTGGCCCGCAGCAGCACGTTCGTGAAGCGCACGTCGTGCCCGCTGCGCGCCAGCATCACCGGGCCGGGATTGCCCGCGAAGCTGAACTGGTCCAGTACGGATCCGTTCGGAGCGTGCGAGCGGAAGGTCAGTCCGTTCAGCCGCACCGTGTTGATGCCCGGGTTGTAGAGCCGGATGTTGGCGCGGATATAGGTGTCGCGGCCGGAGCCGAGGAAGACCGGGGTGACCTGGATCGAGTACCAGATCCGGGAAGCGGCCTCGAGCGCCTTGCGGGCGTCGATCCGGCCGAACCCGAAATGCTGGTCCCGGCCCCCGGAACCCAGGTCCCGCGCCGTCAGCTTGATGATGTCCTCGACCTCCCAGGAGCGCAGCGCCGGATCGACGGCAAGGATCAGCGCCATCAGTCCCGCGACATGCGGTGTCGCCGAGGAGGTGCCGTTGAACGTGTTCACATAGTTGCCGCCGGAGTAGCCGCCGGATCCCATGATGTCGGTGGTCGGGATCTTGACCCCGGGCGCCACCACGTCGACCTGCGGGCCGTAGTTCGAGCCCCACCAGGTCTCGCCGTCGAGGCTGGTCTTGCTCTTGCGCTGGTCCCACTGGTTGCTGGCCCCGACCGCGAGGAAGCCGCGGATCGAGGGGGAGAGGCGGGCCGGGTAGCCGACCCCGAGAATGTCGCCGTTGCCGGTGGCCGCCGCGATCGGGGTGCCCCGGCCGCCGCGCCCGGTGGCCTGGGCGTAGCGGAACGCGTTGGTCACCACGGTGCTGGTGGGGCTGCCCCACGAGTTGGACAGCACATCGGCCCCGAGGTCGACCGCCTTGCGGACGCCGGCGGCGATGATGGCGTCGGTGGTGGACCAGAAGCCGTTGCCGATGCCGTAGGCGATGCGGATGTGCCGCACCCGGCTGTTCGGCGCGACACCGGCAATGCCGCGCCCGTTGTGGGCGGTGGCCGCGACGATCCCGGCGCAGGCCACCCCGTGGCCATCGGCCGACCTGGGGGCCGGGTTCGGGTCGTTGAAGCGCGCGTCGTAGCCCGGGGCCAGGACGTAGTCCTCGTGCGCGTTGCCGCCCTCGTCGATGACCGCCACCGAGATGGCGGAGCTGCCGCGGGTGATGTCCCAGGCCTCGGGGCAGCGGATCTTCCTGATGCCCCACTGCGCCGGCAGCAGCGGGTCGTTGGGCGTGAACGCCGGGCCGGTGCCGTTCGGCTCGGCCGTTTCCACGAGCTCCTCCAGGGTGCTGGTCAGCCGCGGGGCGATCCGCACGAAGTTCGGCACGGCGTACTCCACGCCCTCCTGCTCGTGCAGCTCGTTGGCGATGGCCAGCGCGGAGTCCGGCGCGCGGGTGGTGCGCAGCAGGTAAGCGCCGGGCTCCGGGTAGTCCTCCCGGACGGTCTGAAGATGGTGCTTTTTGATGAGCTTCGCCGCGGCGTCGGCGCCGGGCTCGAACTTGGCGATGAGCTCGCCCTGGTCGATCAGCGCGCTCGGCGCGTCTTCGCCGTCCCCGGCCTGCGCGGCCACCGGCTCGTAGATGTCCACTGCCCCGGCCTCCGCGGCGGCTTGCGCCCCGGCTGGCCGCGCGAGCGGCGCGTCCTCGACGCGCATGACCACGAGGTTCTGGTCGGTGACCCGCAGCAACTGGACCGGGTGCTGCGGGTCGTGGGATGCCGCCGCGGCGCGGGCGTTCATGGCCTCGGCCTGATCCGCGTCTGCATGGATGGCGACGAAGTTCGGTGATGCGGCCAGCGGAACCCGCTCGCCGTCGGCGTAGTAGTAGGCCTGCGCCTCATTGTTCTCTGACATTGGATTGCTCCTGGAGCCGATAACGGATGCGGCGCCCCTTTGCGCCGCACCCCCTAGGAGCGCCGGCGGCGGCCGGTGATACACCGCCGCGCAAAAAGTTTCCGCTCAGCTGCCCGGGCCGGCCCGCCAGTCGGAACCGAACCAGGCGAAGCTGCGCTCCAGCGGCCCGTCGCAGGCCGCGGCGAGCGCCGCGGGCCCCTCCTGCCCGGAGGCGAGCCGGCGGTGCAGGCCTGCCATGGTCCGCTCTGCCAGGGCGTCGGGGATGTCGGTCAGCGGTGCCACGACGGCGCCCACCCCCATGGCGAGCAGGCTCGAGGTCAGGCCCAGCGCCTCGTCCCCGGGGCGCAGCCGCCCGCGCCCGGCGCTGCAGGCGGAGAGCACCACCAGCGAGGCGCGGATCGGCACTTGCTCCAGCTCGTGGGCGAACAGCGAACCGCCGTGCAACCGCAGCGAGGAGAAGAGCGGGCTGTCTTCCCGGTGCTGCCCGTGGGCGGCGATGTGGACGACGTCGTAGGCGGCCAGGGCGGCTTTGAGCGCGGCCGGTTCGGCGGGGACCGGCCGGGCGCCGGCCCAGCAGCCGGCCACCGCCGCGCATTCGGCTTCGGCCAGCGCCAGCCCGGGACCGGCAACCACGGCCACGCTGGGTGGGCCGGCAAGCCTGACGCCGCCGGCAGCCCAAGCCGCAACCGAGCGGCTGAGCGTGAAACCGCGGTGCCGCAGCCGCGGCAGCATGCCCCAGGGCAGCCTGGCCAGCTCCCCGCTGGGGATGATCACCAGCGGGGCGTTGCCGAGGTCCTCGGGCAGCACCAGTTGCTCGAGCCGTTGCAGCGCGGCGTTCAGCGAGGAGCGCACCGCGCGGGACAGCGGGCCCGCCGGCGCGTTGCCGGCCGCCGCGGTGTCGGCCAGGGCGGCGGCGATCAGGTCGGAAACCTCTGCCCGCCCGGCCAGCGGCAGCAACCGCGCCGGAGCGCCAGGTGCCAGCTGCACCAGATGCAGTGCGTCCGCGGACCAGAAGTAGCTGAGCACGCCCACCGCTGACAGCTCGGCACGGCCCACCGGCCCGGGCAGGCCTTCCGGTTCATGGGTGCGGTGGGTCCAGTGGTGCTCGCGCAGCTGCCTTTCGATTCTGCCGGCCGCGACGCGCAGGGCACCTGCCGGACCCGGTGCGGCGGTGCGCAGCTCTTCGCGCAGCCGGCGCAGCGTGGCGAACAGGGCGGCGGCCGCGTCGTCCGCGGGCGGCAGGACGGAGGGCACCTCGGCGAGCGCCGCCCGCCAGCGTTCGGTGGCCCGCAAGGCGGCCCAGCCGTCGCCGCTGGCAGCCACCCGCTCTAGATCGGAGCGCATGATGGGGGCCAGATGGACCGCGACGGCGGTACGCAGATCCAGGCTTGCCATGCCGGCCCGGGCGGCGGCGGTATCCCGCGCCGCGGCGCGCAGCAGGCGGCCGCGCCGCGCCGGGTCCGTGGTGGTGCAGAGCCCTGCGAGGATGGCCAGCAGGCGCGTGGAAAGGTAGGGGGAGGCACGCATGCGGCGCAGGCCGCGCAGGGCCTGCGGATCGCCGAGCTCCGGCTCGGGTCCCTCCGCGGCGGCGATCAGCTGCAGGGCGGCGGCCCGATCCGCGAGCCAGGGCCGTCCGGTGGCTCGGGCATCGGCGGCCAGGGCCGCGGCCTGCGCCGCAAGCTGCGCTTTCCCGGGCCCGGAGCCCAGGACCAGCGCTTCGAGCCGTGCGGCCCGGGCCTCCTGGGTGCGGGCCGTTTCGCCGCGCCCCGCGGCCTGCGCCAGGACCCCCTCGGCGAGGCGGACCGCCTGGCCGGGGTCTCCGGCGAGCGCGGCGCAGCGGGCCTGGTCCAGCCGGGCTTCGGCCCATTCTTCGGCCAGCCCGGCCAGCTGCAGCTCGGCCACGGCCTGCTCGAAGAGCTCGGTGGCCTCCTCGATGAGCCCGGCCTCCAGCAGCACGCGCGCGCGGTCGTGGCGCGCGACGGAACGGTCCACCTCGACCTCGAGCCCGTCGGCTTGTGCCATGAGCTGCAGGGCCGCTGGCAGGTCCCCGCGCAGATACTCGACGAATCCCAGGTTGTGCAGCGCCATGAACCGGTAGGCCGGCAGGTCCTTGCCCAGCTCCGCCGCCGCGCGCAGGTCCGCGGCGGCCTCGGCCAGGGCGCCGGTCTGCGAACCGATGGTGCCCTTGTTCAGCAGCAGCCGCACGCGGTCATCGAGCGGGAGCCGTGTTGCGTACTTCACCGCGGGCCGCAGCTGTTCCAGCGCCTCCTCGAAGTTTCCGGCTCTGGCGTGGAGCACCCCGGCCTGGATGCGGGCGAGCGCCACGAGATTGTCGTCTGCGGCGGTGGCGGCTTCCTGCAATACCGCCTCGATCTGCGCCAGCGCCGCGGGAAGCCCGCGCGCATCGCAGATCAGCCAGGATTCGGTGAGCCGGATCCGCTGATCGAGGTCCATGCGCTCGGGCCGGGGCAGCGCGGCCAGGTGCCGGCGGGCGGTGCCCAGCAGCGCGCCTGCCTCGGGCAGCCGGTACGCAGCAATGGCCGCCCGGGCGCCCCGGTAGGCTTCGGTTGCGGCCGACAGGTGGTCCTCAAGCGGCATAACTAGAACTCGATGACTGGTGTCAGCACCGGCTTCGCCTCCGGGTCCGCGGGCCGCAGCAGGAACCGGATCGGCCCGTGCGGGATCGAGCGCCAGAGCAGCCGGCCGTTCACATCCGAGGTTGCCCAGTGCGCGGTGCTGCCCGCGTAGAGCGCCACGTCGAGCCCGCCGCCGGTCACCCAGCCATCCACGCGCAGCGACCCGTCCGGCTCCGGCGCGGTGGACACCATCAGCTGCAAGGCCGAGCTGGTGAAGGTGACCGAGTCGGTGGCGCTGGTTTCGGCGGCGCGCAGCGCCGGAGCCTGGCCTTCCAGCAATGTGGCAAGCTCCGCATTGAGGGTGGCCAGGGAGAGCGCAAAGAGCACCGTGTCGTCCAGCGTGGGCGGCGGCGGGTCCAGGGTGTCATAGATCGCCGCGAGCTGCTCCAGGATCGCGGTATCCAGCCCGTCCAGGGGCCGCTGGTGCGGCTCGAATTGCTCGTTCATTGGGTGCTCCAAGCCGGGTCGGCGGTCAGGTAGGTGCGCAGGGTGTCCAGGCAGCGCCCGCGGGTGGGGCCGATGGACCCGACCGGGATGCCCAGCGCCGCGGAGAGGGCGGCGTAGTCCGGCGCTCCGCCGCGGCTGATGACGCGCAGGATGGCCTGGCAGCGCGGCGTCAGTCGGGAAAAGTGCGCCCAGAGCGTGCGCCGGGCCTCATCGCGCAGCAGCGCCTCGGCCGGACCTGGCATGGGGCCGGGGCCGAGGTCTGCTGCACCGGGTTCCGGGTTCTCCCAGGGTTGGGTGCGCCCGCGATCGCGGGCCACGCGCCAGGCTTCGCGCCGCACCGTGGTGCCCAGCCAGGCGAGCACGGTCTGCGGGTCCCGGATGGTTTCCGCCCGATCCACCAGCCGCAGCCAGGCGGTCTGGACCACATCCTCGGCGTCGGCGCGCTCGAGCCGGCAGCTGCGGGCCAGATGCCACAGCGTGGGATTCAGCAGCCGCACCAGCTCTTCGAGCAGTTCGCGCCGGCCGCCGCGGAACTCTTCGAAGAGGGTTGCGGCCTGCCCGACGAGGTCAGTATCCCCGGTCATGGCCGTTGCCAGCCCAGCGTGGTTCCCAGCGCCGTCCATCCGCGTTCCAGGCGTTCGGCCAGCCCGGTGGCGGCGGTATCGGCCAGGGCACGGGCGAGCTCGGCGGCGAGCACCGGGGCGGAGAAGGAGGTGCCGCTCCACACCCCGAAGCCGCCGGTGAAGTCATCTGGGTCCAGCGTGGCGCGCGGCAGCCCGGAATTCTGCAGGGCGGCGATCATCTGCCGGTCCCCGCCAAGGTGCGTGGGCATCGTGGAGACCAGCGCCGCGCCGGGGCGGTGGCAGCTGACCCATGGCCCGGCGTTGCTGAAGTAGGCGACGCTGCCGTCCGGGTTCAGCGCGCCGACCGAGCACAACGGAAGCAGCCCGGCGGCTGCAGGTCCGGCGGCGAAGCCTGCCGGGTACATCGGGGCGGTCGTGGAGTTGTTGCCGGCCGAGGCGACGACCAGCACGCCGAGGCGGCCGAAGTCCTCGAGCAGCGTGCGCAGCGGGGCATCGGCAAGCCGGTCCGCCGGGGCCTCGTGGTAGTAGCCGAGCGAGAGGCTGAGCACGTCGATGAGCTCCGCCTGGTCTCCGGACGCAAGGGCGGAGAGCTGGCCGGTGCGCAGCGACTGGAGCGTGGCGATCAGGCAGGATTCGGAAACCACGCCGTCGTCGGCCATGACCGGGATGCCCAGGATGCGGGCCTCGGGGCAGCGTTGGCGGATGAGCCCGGCGATGAACGTCCCGTGGCCGGCGAAGGGCGGCAGCGTGCCGTCCAGCGGGTTGCGCACCGGTTCGGGGACCGCGCAGCCCGGTACCGTCCCGTGCCGCCCCAGCAGCTGCCCGTCGACGTGGACCTCTGCGGTCGCGGTGGCCGGGTCCTGGAACCAGGGATGCTGCTCCAGGCCGGTGTCCGGCACGACCACCACGGGCGCGCGCTTGGTGCGCGGGCGGCCGTCGAGCGGGTCCGGCAGCACCACCGACACCGGGGTCCGACCGCCCATCCCCGGTGCTCCGTAGCTGGTGGCCGGCGCCCCGGCGACGCCAGCGTAATAAGGCACGCCCGCATAGTAGGGCACCCCGGCGTAGTACGGGGTGGCGACCAGCGCGTGGTCCAGGGCCACCCCGTCAGCGGCCCCCGCCCGGCGCAGCCGCCTCAGCAGCTGCCAGGCGTCGACATCCTCCGGGTCGCCATGCAGCACCAGCCGGCTGACCGGCGGTGCGAGCTTCACCGGGGCCTGTTCCCGGCCGGGCTCGATGCCCAGCGGCGTGGCCTCCACCTTGATCCCCAGCTCACCGGCCACCTTGTTGATGGCTGCGAGGCGGCCGGCGATCGTGCTCGGCTCCGCTAGGAGCAGCAGGGAATTGGCCACATAGGCGGTCGCACCGCCGGAATGCGGCACCACCGTGCGAAAGTTCCAGGCCGCTGCGACCAGCGGGTCAAGGTGGGGGAAGGGATTGCTGGCGACGGTCAAGTGCTCGGTCATGATGGTCCTCTCAAGGTCGAGTTCTTGAGACTTAGGAGGGATGAGGCTCCGCGGTGATACATCAATGCTGGAACAGAATTTTCGGCACCATTCCAATATGCCTGCATCCTACGCCGGATCCGGGTTCCGCGCACCGCTGGAGCGCCTGCTCAAGGCGCAGCCCCGGCCCATGCAATGGGCTAGCGGAGCAGGGCAGGGGCGCCGCACATAGAATGAAGTGGTGAGCGAGCAAACTGAACGAGAACTTTTCGAATTAGTGCAACCCATCATCTTGCGGATCGATAAGGAAGATCCGTCTACCGAGGATGAAGGGATCTCGGCGGTGGCCCGGGCCGCGGTCATTGCCTACCTGCAGAATCCGCAGAACCCGGAATGGCAGACCTGGGCTAGCCAGGCCTTCGCGAAATCGGTGCGCCGCGCGAATCCGAAGATGTTCGCCAAGGTCTTGGAAATGTTCCCCGAACAGATGATCAGCGAGGTGGGCAAGGCCCAAGCCGTCGGGTTGCCACCGCTTCCCGCCACGGACTTGCCCAAGCTGATCGCCAAGCTGCAGGTCTCCGGAACCGAGCTGCCAAAAAGCGACGAGGCGCTGGTCGCCTCGGTGAACATCGTGCTGAACAAGTCCTTGGACATGTCTACGGGTAAAGCCGCCGCGCAAGCAGCCCATGCGCTCTTCGCCTGGCTGACCGAGGCACGGCCAACCATCATCGAAGGTTGGCTCAAAGTCCACGCGCCGGTTGGCATCAAGCAGCTGCCGCGCAACGAGTTTGATCGGCTCTCCGCTCAAGCGTCCGGTCCGGTGATCCAGGACGCCGGGCGAACCGAAATTGAACCCGGCTCGACCACCGCATTTGTTCTCTGCGCTGAGTCGTAGAGCTCAGCTTTAGCTCGGGTATCCGCGAGCCTCATTTGTGTGTCATGATTCTTTTTGGCGGTAACAGTCATGTCACCACAGCGGATGGCTGTTCACTTTCGTGAGCCACTGAGGATCGGCAGAAATGCCTTGTCACGAAGGTAAATAATTTCATGCATGCCAACCGTGTACTGAGTCTTGCGCTCGCAGCGGTATTAACCGTGGGGCTGGGAATGCCGGCTGCCGCTTCAGCGCAGATTCGACCGGAATCCGCGGTGGAAATTTCCGCGGTGAAAGCGAAGATCTCCAAGAAGACCACGGCGAATTTGATTCTGCGGAAAACCGCGTCAAGCACATCCGCCGCGCAGCTGGTGATTCCGAAAAATACCACGCTATCGGTGATCCGGAGCAGCTCCGGATGGGACCAAGTAAGTTTTGCGAAGAGGACCGGATGGGTCTCATCAAAATACCTGACCACGGTTGGGGTTCCCAGCGAGTCCAAGCCCAAGGCAAGCGTTTATCGCTACCTGAAGTCTTTCCAGCCCCTGCGTCAGAAGGCCTCTGCCGCAGCGCCTTCGCTGACCGGTGTGATCCGTAAAACCAAGGTTCAACGACTCGGGTCTTCGGGAGCTTGGACACGCATTAAGGCCGGACGCACGATCGGGTTCGTACCGACCAACCAGCTTTCCACGTCCCTTCCGGCCGCAGTGCATCGGTACACGAAGTCCGCGCAAACGGTCTACAAATCAGCTTCCACGAAGGCATCCACCGTCACCCGTGTCGGGGCCGGTGCAAAGCTCGAATGGTTGCGCACCTCGGGAAGCTGGGCTTATGTCTCCGCGTCCGGTGCCAGGGGATGGATATCCGCAAAGCAGCTATCCAGCACGAAGCCAAGGGTCGATAAGCTCATTGGGAATCGGTGGATGATCACTCATACCGTGGTGCGCCAGGGCAACTGGAACAAGGCCAAATCCTTGGGGATGATCAAGGCCGGCGACAAGGTCGGCCTCTACCTGAGCAAGGGGTCTTGGTCCAAGGTGCAGACAACGCGCGGGACCGGTTGGGTGCCCACCAGCAGCCTCGTGAGCAGTTATTACAAGCCCCATTCCGCCGCATCCCGCTGGACCGTGAAGCAGACGGCACTGCGCTCGGGCAACGCTGGATCGAGCCGGCGGCTAGGCACCGTGGCCAAAAACGAAAAGGTGTCCCTGCATGGCACCTCCAACGGTTGGTCCCGAATCAAATCATCCAAGGGTACCGGCTGGGTGGCCACCCGGGACCTGACCGCGAGCAAGCCCGTCGGCAACGTCCTCAAAGGCCATCGTTGGACGGTGCAATCCGTGGCGGTGCGCGCCAGCCCTTCGGCAAAAGCCAAATCCTCTGGCACCATCCGTGCCGGGCAGAAGGTTGGGTTCTACACCGCCAGCGGCTCGTGGTCCAAGGTGAAAACCTCCCGAGGCACCGGCTGGATAGCATCCAGCGCGCTGGTCAACAGCGCCTACAAACCGCTGAACAGGCTCAAACGCTGGACTACAAGCAACGTGCACTTGCGCGCTGGCTACTCCAGGGCGCACCAGTCCCTGGGGGTGATCACCTTGCACCAGCCGGTCACCGCACACGGAAGCGCCAACGGCTGGACGCGGGTGAGCACCTCCGAAGGCATCGGGTGGATCAGCTCCGGCTACCTCTCGGCTGCCGAGCCCACGAAGCCTGCGCCCGACAAGCAGCAGAGCAACAGCTACCGATGGACAACAGCCAACGTCAACCTGCGGGCTGGCGCCGGGGTCCACCACCGGGGCAAAGGCGTCGTTCCTTCGGGCGAGAAGGTCACATATTTGACGTCCAGCACTGGCTGGGCGAAGGTGAAAACTTCCAGAGGCAGCGGATGGATCAAAGAAAGCTACCTATCCCGGCGGGCCCCGGCGGCCCTCCAACCGGATGCGCGACGCGTCATGAAGGCAATCGACGGCCGATTCCGCGACACGGTCAGCGGCATCCACACGATTCGCAGCGGCTCGGCCGGGCATAGCGCAGGCAAAGCAGTGGACTTGATGATCCGGGACTACAAGAACAAGCGCCGGATCGCTGAAGGCGATGAGCTGGCCCAGTTCCTGATCGACAACCGCGCTCAACTGGGTATCTATTACCTCATTTGGCAGGACCGGATTTGGCTTCCGACGACAGGCTGGACTGCGTACTCCGGGTCCGGCAAGTACGGAAACCAGTTCTCGAATAACTGGAACGACACCACCCTGCATTTGGACCACATCCACGTCGAGGTCTACGGGGACTCGGGCACCGACGGCAGGCTGGATCTCAGCGCGCTGCCACGCTGAGCGTGAAAGCTGCTCCGTCGGAGGGGCTCGCGGCATTGCCGCCGAGGGCCCCAAAAGTGCCGCGAGGAGCCAACCCAAGAAGGGCCAGTCCGAGATCTCGGACTGGCAACGGTGGCAGGCCTAGTGCGCGCCGGCATGCATCTGGTCTGCTGGTGAGATGGACAAATTTATGCACAATCCGGAAATTCAGGTAGACCGACCAGCCGCAGGCTGGAGCGGTCGCATCGATGGGACCGGCAAGCAGCACCTGCGCTGGCATCAGCACGTCGCCACCGGGCCCTCCGGGATGCCCGCGCCGCAGGCAGGTGGCCGACCGGTGGCCCTCCTCGGCTTCGCCTCGGATGCAGGAGTGCTGCGAAACCAGGGAAGAATCGGCGCAGCCAAAGGGCCAGCCGCCCTGCGTGCCGCGCTCAGCTCGCTTGCCATCCATGAATCGCGCATGGTGTGCGACGCCGGTGACATCGTGGTGGTCGGCGACGAGCTTGAGGCAGGCCAGCGGCGACTAGCCCAGAGCGTGAGCCAGCTGCTCAAGTCCGGGATGCTTCCCGTAGTCCTCGGGGGCGGGCATGAGACGGCCTACGGATCCTTCGGCGGCCTTTTTGATCGGCTTCAGCACCAGCCGGATGCCCGCATCGGAATTCTCAATCTTGATGCGCACTTCGACCTGCGCAGCGCACCACGGCGAAGCAGCGGGACACCGTTCAAGGACATAGCCAACGATATGCACGCCGCCGGACGAGAATTCAACTATGCGGTTCTTGGCATCAGCCAGCCGAATAACACGCGGCTGCTATTCGAAGAGGCAAAGGCCCTCGGCGTCACGTATCTGCTCGACGAGCAATGCGGGGCAGGATCTTTGGGGCAGGTCGCCGAGTTCGTAGATCTTTTCCTGCAGGGCATCGATCAGCTGTATCTGACGATCGATCTCGACGTCTTGCCCGCCGCGGTTGCGCCCGGGGTGAGCGCGCCAGCAGCCTACGGGGTTCCGCTAGAGGTAATCCATGCGGTCTGCCGGCAAGTTGCGCAGAGCGGAAAGCTTGCCCTGGTCGATGTGGTCGAACTTAACCCGCGCTTTGATCTGGACGGACGTACCGCGCGCACCGCGGCGCGGCTGATCAACACGCTGGCAGGGGTCTAGCAACCACATATATTTCACAATAATTGCGTCACCAAATTTGAATGTTTGACCCCTCAAACATTATGCTGTGTGCAAGCGGATTTTTCGTGGCGATCAAATGTGAAATGGTGTGGGCAACGGTGCAAACAGCGCAAAGTAGACGACATGGGTCGCGGCTTCTGCGCGCCCTGACCCTGACCTGCGCTTTAGCGCTGGTGCTCGGCGGATGCGGTGCGTCCAAGGAGCCGGAAGTGAAGCCCGCGCAGGACGGCCGTCCGGTGGTGCTGACGACTTTCACGGTCCTTGCGGACATCGCAGAAAATGTTGCCGGCGAACATCTGCGCGTGGAATCGGTGACAAAGCTGGGGGCCGAAATCCATGGCTACGAACCAACCCCGGACGACCTGCGACGTGCCTCCCACGCGGATCTGATCCTCGACAACGGGCTGAATCTGGAAGCCTGGTTCGAGCAATTTGTCCACGACAATCCGGCACCGCACCTGACGGTCAGCGACGGGGTGGAGGTCATCTCCATCGCCGAAGATGCCGGTATCGGCAAACCCAACCCGCATGCCTGGATGAGTCCGCTGAATGTCAAGATCTATGTGGACCATATGGTCCAAGGCTTCAGCGAACTCGATCCCGAGCACGCGGCGGACTTTGCCGCAAATGGCGAAATCTATAAGAACAAGCTGCAAGCGGTCCAGGACCAGCTAGCGGCAGACCTCGCCCAAGTGCCGGAGCGGCAACGCGTGCTCGTCTCCTGTGAAGGGGCCTTCAGCTATTTGGCCCGCGATGCCGGACTGCGCGAAAAATATCTCTGGGCGGTCAACGCCGAATCCATGGCCACCCCGCGCAAGGTCGCGGCAGCCATCGACTACATTCGCGAGCACGAGGTTCCCGCGGTCTTCTGCGAATCGACGGTCTCCGACTCCGCCATGCAGCGCGTGGTCGAATCCACCGACGCCGCGTATGGCGGAACGCTCTTCGTGGATTCCCTCTCCGAGCCCAACGGTCCGGTGCCCAGCTATCTGGACCTCATCACCCATGACGCGCAAACCATCGCCCGTGCCCTCCGAGGAGAACTCAAATGACACTTGCAATCGACGTTGACGCAGCGACGGTTCACTATGGAACGGTCCTCGCCCTCGATAAGGCCTCGGTGCAATTGGAGCGCGGATCCGTCTGCGGATTGGTCGGCATGAACGGTTCCGGAAAATCTACGCTATTCAAAACCATTATGGGGTTGCTCAAGCCCGATACCGGCAAGGTGCTGGTCAACGGGTCCAGCCCGCTGCAGGCGCGGAAATCCGGGGCTATCGGCTACGTCCCGCAGAATGAGGCGGTCGACTGGGACTTCCCGATCTCGGTGCGCGAGGTCGTGATGACCGGACGCTACGGGCATATGGGCTTCACCAGGCGTCCGAAAAAGGCGGACCAGATCGCGGTGGACGCCGCGCTCGAACGCGTGGACCTGGCCGAGCATGCGGGACGGCAAATCGGGCAATTGTCCGGCGGGCAAAAGAAGCGCGCCTTCGTGGCCCGCTGCATTGCCCAGGAATCAAACATCATGCTCCTGGATGAACCATTCGCCGGAGTGGATAAGCGCAGCGAAGCGACAATCACCAAGCTCTTGCGCGAGGTGGCGGACCAGGGCGGAAGCGTGCTGATCTCAACCCATGACCTGCACGCCTTGCCGACCTTGGCGGACCAAGCGATCCTCTTGATGCGCAAGGTCTTGATGCAAGGAGACCCGCAATTGGTCTTGCAACCTGAAAATCTTGCCATGGCCTTTGGCCTGGATCCGATGAACCGAGGCGGCGCAGCATGAATCTGATCGAGTTATTAGCCGAACCGCTGAGCTACACCTTCATGGTGCGAGCGCTCGCCGTCACGGTCATCGCGGCGATCCTGTGCGCGGTGCTCTCCTGCTGGCTGGTGCTGATCGGCTGGTCGCTGATGGGAGATGCGGTCTCCCATGCGGTGTTGCCCGGGGTTGTGCTCGCTTACATTGTCGGCGCGCCCTTCGCTTTGGGGGCCCTGGTCTTCGGCTTCCTAGCCGTGGCGCTGATCGGGGGAGTCCGGGACACCTCCCGGCTGAAGGAAGACGCGGCCATCGGCATCGTCTTCACCACGCTCTTTTCCTTCGGCCTGGTGCTGATCTCGGTCACCCCGAGCCATCTGGATTTGAACCACATCATCTTCGGGAATCTGCTGGGAGTCTCGGCCGCAGATCTCTGGCAGGTCATCATCCTTGGGGCCGTGACCTTCCTGATTCTGGTCTTGAAGCGCAAGGACTTCACCTTGTACGCCTTCGACTCGACCCACGCGCACGCGCTGGGGATGAATCCGCGGTTGATCGGGGCGGTGCTCCTGGGCCTGCTCGCCATGACCTCGGTGGTGGCCCTGCAGGCAGTGGGGGTCATCCTGGTGGTGGCGATGCTGATCATCCCCGGGGCCAGCGCCTATCTGCTGACCAACAGCTTCGGCAAGATGCTGATCATCGCTCCGGGCCTTGCCGCGTTGGCTGGGATCATCGGAGTGTACGTCAGCTACTACGTGGATGCTTCAACCGGTGGCATGGTGGTGCTCTCGCAGGGCGCGATCTTCGTCTTGGTCTACCTGTTCAGCCCGCGGCAGGGACTGGTGGCGCACCGGCTCATGTTGCTGCGCCGCCGCAAAACCTTGGAAGCCGCCGCCAAATAGCGGCGCATTCGGCGACGGATCAGGGCAGGGAAGAAACCCAGACCGATTCGGTGGCCCGGGTGCCGAGCCGGATCACCGAGTCGCTGCCGTTCGCCGAGACCTCCAAGGTATCGGAAAACGGGGCGCCGGTGGCGATGGTTAGCCGCGCGCCGACCGTGATGCCGTTCTCGGAGAAATACTGCAAAAGTTCGGAATCCGAGTCGGAGATCCGCTCCACCGTCACCTTTTGCCCCGGCTGCGCTTCGGCGAGCAGGATTGCGACCGGAGTGGAGACCGCGCCCTCCGCGGTGGGAATCGGATCCCCATGCGGATCACGGGTCGGGTGCCCGAGCAGCTCGTCGATGCGCTGAATCATGAATTCCGAAACCGCATGTTCAAGTTGCTCGGCCTCATCGTGGACCTGGTCCCAGCGGTAGCCGAGCATCTGCACCAGGAAAGTCTCGATCAACCGGTGCCGGCGCACCATGGTGACGGCGTATTCACGGCCGCGCGCGGTCAGCGAGACCGCGCCATAGGGCGCGTGGTCCAATAAGCCTTGCTGACGCAGCTTGGCCATGGCACCGGATACCGTGGACAGCTTCACCCCGGCCTTCTCGGCGATGACGGTTGGGGTCACCGGCTCATCAGACCATTCATTCAGACTGAAAATGATCTTGAGATAATTCTGCGCACTATCCGAAAGCTGAGTTACCGACACGCTTTCATCATAGTCAACTGCGCGCACCGGGCGCAGGGGAGCCGCCGATCCGGCGGAATAAATCTGAGTTTTTCGGTGACCAGTTCGTGCTTCCTTCGAAACTTGCTGGTCGCGGGCGGGTCCCCGGCGTGCGCCGGGTTTGCTCATGTGGATGACGCAGGGCCGGCCTTGACTAGAAATCTTTCGTAGGGAAGACTGTGTAATCGATTCCATGGAATCGATTACATGAGTAAGCAAGGGAGCTTATCGGCCATGAATGCGGTCACCATCAAGGACGTCGCCAGCGCAGCAGGTGTATCTGTTGCCACCGCCTCGCGCGTCCTCTCCGGTCACCCGGCCACCTCTCCGGCCTCCCGCTCCAAGGTCGAGGCAGCAGCCAGCGAGCTGGGCTTCATGCCCAACGCGCAAGCCCGCTCCCTGCGCTCCACTAAAACGGACTCCATCGCCTTGCTCATCTCCGATGTGCGCAACCCCTACTTCTCCGACTTGGCGCACTCTGTGGAACAGCATGCGCGGGCCGCGGGCCTGATGACCTTCATGGGCAACGCCAACGAAGACTCCACCCAGCAAGACGACTTCCTGGCAACCATGCTTTCGCGCCGCGTGGACGGGCTGATCATCGTCCCGCAAGGCCTGGACGAAGAAGCCGATGCGCCCAGCTTGATGATGCACCGCGTCCTTTCCAGCGGCATCCCCACGGTCTTCGTGGACCGCGCGCTGCGCGGAAGCAGCGTCCCGGCAATCACCACGGACAGCACCGAGGCGGTCCACCAAGCGGTAGCCACGCTCAAGGATCTGGGCCACACCAAGATCGCGTTCATCGGCGGGCCGAAGCACGCTTCCACCGCGCTGGAACGCTACAGCTCCTTCAAGTCGGCGCTTGCCGCGAACGGCCTGCAGCACGACGAAGCGCTGCACTTCGTCGGCGACTTCAAGCCCGCCTCCGGTGCCGAGGCGGCGCGCTGGCTGCTGAACCACGGCGCCAAGCCAAGCGCCGTGATCATCGCCGACGCGCCGATGGCCATCGGCGCGCTCACCGTCTGGCGCGAAGCGGGCCTCCGCGTGGGCGCCGAGCTGTCGGTGATCACCTTCGATGAGGTCGACGCGATGCTGCTGCATGACCCGCCGATCGCCACGATCAGCCACGATCTGGGGCTTATGGGAAAGCTCGCGGTCGCCTCCCTGACCGCGGTCATGCAGGGCGAGAACCCGGCACCCCACGAGCTGCAAAGCAAATTTACCGCGCGCGCCTCGGTGGCCGCTCAAGCAACACCAGTGATGGAAGGAAAGCCACGCCCATGAGTAATGACGCTCTACTGGTCCTGGACCGGGTCTGCAAATCGTTCGGCCCCGTCCAAGTGATCGACGAAGTCACAGTGGAGGTCCACGCCGGCAAGGTCTCGGTCCTGCTGGGCGAAAACGGCGCGGGCAAGTCCACCCTGATCAAGATGATCGCCGGAGTGCACACCGCGGACTCCGGGCGGATCCTGATGGACGGCAAGGAAGTGAAGATCCCGGATACCAAGGCCTCCGAGGCCCTGGGCATCGCCACCATCCACCAGGAACTGAACCTGGTGCCTTCGATGAGCATCGCCGAGAACATCACCCTGGGCCGAGTGCCGCGCCGCTTTGGCATCATCAACCGCCGCGAGATGCGCCGCATCGCCCGCGAGGCTCTGGACCAGCTGGGGTTGAACCTCGATGTGAACACCCCGGTGGGGGACCTCGGCCTGGCCGAGCAGCAGCTGGTGGAGATCGCCAAGGCACTGTCCCTGGACGCCCGCGTGCTGATTCTCGACGAGCCGACCGCGGCGCTGACCAACGCGGAAATCGCAGGCCTCTTCGAGGTAGTGAACCAGCTCAAGGCCAAGGGCGTGGGCATGGTGTTCATCAGCCACCACCTGGATGAGATCGCCGAGATCGGCGACTTCGTCAACGTGCTGCGCGACGGCAAATTCATTGCCACCGTGCCCGCGGACACCGACGAGAGCGAACTGGTGCGCCTGATGGTCGGCCGCGATATCGACGCCCAGTTCCCGCGCCAGGCAACCGTTCCCGGGGACACCGCGCTGCTGAGCGTGGAAAATCTGTCCCTCGGCGCGCTGGAGAACATCTCGCTGTCGGTCCGCCCCGGCGAGGTCGTCGCCCTGGCCGGGTTGATGGGAGCCGGGCGCACCGAACTGATCCGCGCGATCGCCGGCGCGGACAAGTACTCTTCGGGAACCGTGAAGATCGCCGGCAAAAAACTGCCGAGCAACGACGTCGCGGCAGCCACCCGCGCGGGCCTGGGCCATGTGCCCGAGGACCGCAAAACCCAGGGGCTGGTGCTGGACGCCTCGGTAGCCGAGAACATCGGCTACGCCACGATGGCGGCCACCGCCAAGGGCGGGCTGGTGGACCGCAAGGGCCAGCGGGCGCGCGCCGAGTCCGTCGCCGTCCGGCTGCGCATCCGCATGGGAAATATCGACCAGCCGATCCGCTCGCTCTCCGGTGGCAACCAGCAGAAGGCGGTGTTCGGACGCTGGTTCTCCGCCGGCGCGAAGGTGCTGCTGCTCGATGAGCCAACCCGCGGCGTGGACGTCGGGGCAAAGGTGGAGATCTACGAACTGATCAATGAGATCACCGCCTCCGGGGGCTGCGTGCTGATGGCCTCCAGCGAACTGCCCGAAGTGCTGGGCATGTCCGACCGCGTCCTGGTGATGAGCCAGGGGCGCATCGCCGGGGAACTAGCCACCGAACAAGCCACTCAAGACAGCATCATGGCCTTGGCCGTGAGCAATGTGCACCGCGAAGATGAAATGGGAAAGAAGTAATGAGCAGCGTAGCCACCACCCCCAAGAAGGGCTTTGACTTCAAGGCATTCCTTGCCAACAACGGTGCCCTAGTCGGCCTGGTTGTTCTTTGCCTTGCCATGTTCATCGCGACCCCGCGCTTCTTGACCGGGCCGAACTTGATGAACATCGGCATCCAGGTCTCCACCATCGCGGTGATGGCCTTCGGCATGACCTTCGTGATCGTCGCGGCCGGCATCGACCTGTCCGTCGGCTCCATCGCCGCGATCTCGGCGATGACCTCCTCCTACTGGGTGACCACCGCCGGACTGCCCGACGGGCTGTCGATTATCGTCGGCCTGGCCATCGGCGGACTGTGCGGTTGGGTCACCGGGGCGATGAGCGCCTTCGGCAAGCTGCCCACCTTCATCGCCTCGCTGGCGATGCTCACCATCGTGCGCGGGTTGACCTTGGTCATCTCCGACGGACGGCCGATCGCCACCGGCGACGCGGTGTCCTGGCTGGGCGGGGACCTGGGCTTCATGCCGGTGCCGATCCTGATCCTGATCGTCTCGGGCCTGGTCGCGGCGTTCGTGCTGAACCGCACCATCATCGGCAAAAACGCCTTCGCCGTGGGCGGCAACACCGAAGCCGCCCGGCTCTCCGGAATCCCGGTCAAGCGCGTGCTGGTCACCGTCTTCGTCATCTCCGGCATCTTCGCCGCGCTCTCGGGCATGATCCTGGCCGGACGCCTGGATTCGGCGCAGCCGACCCTCGCCAGCGGCTACGAGCTGGATGCCATCGCCGCGGTAGTCATCGGCGGCGCCTCGCTATCCGGCGGCGTCGGACGCATCTCCGGCACGCTGATCGGCGCGCTGGTCCTGGCGGTCATCCGCAACGGCCTGAACCTGCTCTCGGTCTCCGCCTTCTGGCAGCAGGTCGTCATCGGCCTGGTCATCGCGATCGCCGTGGGCTTCGACGTGCTGCGCCGCAAGAACGTGCGCCACTAAGACTTTTATTGATCAACCACCCAACATTTAGTTCAAAGGAGAACCCGATGAAGCACATCGTACGCAAGACCACCGTCCTGACCCTGGGACTAGCCCTCGTACTCGGCGCCAGCGCCTGTGGCCGCGGCGAAGCGGCCGCCGAGGGCGGCAAGGCGACCCTGGCCGTATCGACCCTGAACAACCCATTCTTCGTAGACCTGCGTGACGGCGCAGAAGCCGAGGCCCAGGCGCAGGGCATCGAGCTGTCGGTGGTCGACGCGCAGAACGACTCGGCCAGCCAGGCGAACCAGCTGGCCACCGCCGCCACCGACGGCAGCGCCGGGGTCATCATCAACGCAGTGGACACCGAAACCGCGGAAGCCGGTCTGGCTCCGGTAGTCGCGGCCGAGCTTCCGATCGTCGCCGTTGACCGCTCGGTGGGAGAGACCAAGGTCGCTTCCTTCGTCGCCTCGGACAATGTCGCCGGCGGCGAGCAGGCGGCCAAGGCACTGGCGGAAGCCCTCGACGGCAAGGGCAAAATCATCATCCTTGAGGGTGTGCCAGGGGCTTCGGCAACCAACGAGCGCGGCGAAGGCTTCACCAAGGGCCTGAAGGAATTCGCAGATATCGAGGTCGTTTCCAGCCAGACCGCCAACTTCGACCGTGCCGAGGCACTGGACGTGGTCACCAACCTGATGCAGTCCAACCCGGACGCCGCCGGCGTGCTGGCCATGAACGACGAAATGGCCCTCGGAGCCATCCAGGCGCTGGGCGACAAGGCCGGCGAGGACGTCAAGGTTGTCGGCTTCGATGGCACCGAGGACGGCTTCAAGGCAGTCGAGGCAGGAACCCTCGTTGCCACCATCGCGCAGAACCCAGCCGAGCTGGGCAAGCAGTCGGTGCAGATCCTGGCCAAGGCCATGAAGGACGAAGCCGTCGAAGAGACCGTTCAGGTCGCGGTAGACACCGTTGACACCGAAAACGTCGCCGAGTACGCCACCAAGTAATTCCAGGCAGCACCCCTTTCGTCGGTCGAGAGCCAATGCGGCTACAACAAGCTAAGGAAAAATCATGAAGGACAACGTACAAGTCACCATCGTTGGATCGAGCAATGTGGACATCACCGCACTGATGAACCGCCTGCCCGGCCCCGGTGAGACCGTGTTGGCCGATTCCTACCAGCTCTCGCCCGGCGGCAAAGGGGCCAACCAGGCGCTGGCCGCTGCGCTGGCCGGCGCCGCCACCGAATTCATCGGCGCCGTTGGCAACGACTCCCACGCCGAAATCGCTCTGGGGCAGCTCGAAGAGGCCGGGGTGAAGCTGGATCGCGTGGCCCGCGCCAGCGAGCCCACCGGTGTGGCGATCATCCAGGTGGATGCGGCCGCGGAGAATTCCATCGCGGTGGTTTCCGGAGCCAACTCGACGGTGACCGCGGACGCGGTCAGCGCGGCCGGCGAGTTGCACGGGATCCTGGTGCTGCAGGGCGAGATCCCTGCCTCCGGCATCAAGGCAGCCATGGATTCGGCCACCGACCGGGTTGTGCTCAACCTGGCGCCGGTGATCGAACTGGACCGCGAGTACCTGCTGAAGGCCAACCCGCTGGTGGTCAACGAGCATGAGGCCGAAGCCGTGCTGCAGCAGCTGAACCCGCACCCTGCCCGCCGCTTCGACAGCAAATATGAGCGCCTCGCCGGAATGCTGGTTGATGAGGGCATCGCCAGCGTGGTCATCACGCTCGGTGCCAACGGTTGCCTGGTCGCCGACCGGGTCCCAATAGAAAACGGCGGAGTCCAAGTTCGCGTGCTGCCAGCGGTCAAGGTCAAGGCCGTGGACACAACCGGTGCCGGCGACGCCTTTACCGGTGCGCTGGCCGCCCGCTTGGCCAACGGCGATAGCTTGGCTCAAGCCGCAGAATTTGCGGGCAAGTTCGCAGCCCTGACCGTGCAGGCGCACGGTGCCCAGGCCTCCTACCCGCGTTCGCTAGAGAACCTCTAAGACCATTTCGAGCAAGACCTAAGGAAGCCTTCGTGCTGAAATCCGAAATCCTCAACGCCCCGCTGCTTGGCGCACTGGCCAAGTGCGGGCACACCGACACCGTGGTGATCGCCGATTGCGGCCTGCCGATTCCGGAAGGTCCGGTGGTCATCGATCTGGCGCTGACTCCGGGTCTGCTCAGCTTCGAGCAGGTGCTTCAGGTGCTGAGCCGCAACATGGTGATTGAGCAAAGCACCCTGGCTGCAGAGGCCGAGGGCGGGGTGGTCCAGGAACTGTGCGTGTCGCGGGGGCTCGAGCCGGGGTTCATCTCCCATGAGGAGCTGAAAGCCGCATTGCCCCAGGCCAAGATCGTTGTGCGCACCGGGGAAGCGACCCCCTACGCAAACGTGATTCTGCACTGCGGCGTGGCTTTCTGATCGACCAGCTTCCAGTCGGTGCCAACAGCCTGCCGGCACCGGCTTTGCTGTCTGCCAGACAGAGAAATGCATTGGAACATCAACTGATCGGCAGTCCACTGCAAACCTAATTCGCGTGCACCCGGTAGCTCAGTAAGGGGATATGTGCTTGGTTCTCTTCTGGTGGGTTAGTCGAGACGAGCTGCTGTTGACGGGAGCTTGGATTAGCATCGCGCACAGCGCTTCACTCGCAAGCGCACCGGAATGAGCATGGTGTTAGCGTCATGCCGATCTTTTATGGAGGATAGCCAATGAAGATAGCTTTTTATGCAGCATTTGCTGCTATGGCGATCGGCGCGGCAACTGTGATCCTGACCGTGCCAGCACTATTCCATGAACCTAGCCAGTTGCAAGCAGGCTTGGTAATTTGGGCGGGAATAATATTCTTGGCTGGGCTTACCATCGTGAAGCTGCTGAAGTACGTGGCCACGAACGAAGCTTGATGCTTCTGTTCCCAGATTCTGACAGGGCTTCCTCATGTTTGCCGGCTACGCGGGGGAAGCCCAGATAGTTGTTTCACAAGCTGGTCCCTAGAATTGGCCTCATGAGGCAACGCAAGATGGCAGGACGACACGGTGAGGTTTTTTCCCTTATTGCGCCCGAAGCCGGGCTCTTGCTCGGCGCCGGACGGGCGATCCTGCTGCAACTCGCCCACCCGCAGATTGGCTTGGCCATCGCCAAGCATTCTGATTTTGCTTCGAATCCGCTCGGCCGGTTGATCCATACCCTTGGCTATATTTACGCGCTGAGCAACGGGACCCCAGAACAGCAAAGAACCATCATCGACTACGTGAACACCGCGCATCAACCGGTACACGGTACGCGAAACCCCGATCGGGAAACTCCGGCCTACTCGGCGATGGACCCAAAATTGCAGATGTGGGTTGCCGCAACCCTCTATGACTCGGCACGGGTTATCGCCGCCGAAATCCTCCCCATGGCTGAATCCAGCGACAACGAGAACCTGTACCGGCAGTACGCCGCTCTGGGTGATGCTCTGCAAATGCCGGCTCACTTCTGGCCGGACAGCCTTGGCGAATTTGATGAGTATTTCGACCGAACCCTCAACACGCTGAGCGTCACTCCACAGACTCGTCGCCTGGCCGATGAACTCTTTTTGGGTAGCAACGCCCCGTGGTGGATCCGCATTGGACTGCCCTTGATGCGCGATGTGACCATCGCCCAGCTTCCACCCACGGTGCGCGAACAATTCGGCTACGAGCTTTCCGCGAAGGCCGCCAAACGCAACGCGCGAGCCATCTCCTTCGTGCGGTTGGCCACGCGGATATTGCCCAAATTTATCAGGCACGCGCCAATGCGATGGATGCTACGTCATGTGGACCGGATGGGCTAGCCGCCGGTCTTTGCTTGGCCAACATCTTGGAGTCTGCCTGGAAACAGGATGCGTGGCAAGGCAAGCAGCAAGAACAACGTCACCAGGATCAACGAGCCACCGATCCAAGCACCGGTTTCCCAGCCGAAGAATACCTGCAACACGAACCAGACGCAGCCAGAGACAAGCAATCCCACCCCGATACCCACGATTTTTAGCACGATATGGCCAAGGTTTACCGTTTTTTCCTTCAGCCGCTGGCCAAAGAAAAAGCGGTGAACGGCCACGGGGGTAATCAGTAGCAGGATCAGCAGGGTCGCAGCGACCAGCAAGACGACGTAAACAATTTCATCCTTGTGGGTGAGCACTTCAAATCTCGCCTGGAAAGGCAGGACCACCAAAAAAGCTGCCAGAATCTGCAGACCTGTCTGCATCACGCGCATTTCCTGGAGCAATTCGTTCCATTGGCGATGCGGGGCACCATCGCTGGTATCTGGATGGGAACGCTTATTCATCACAGCTCTCCTCGATCAGAAGGCGACCGCCAGCGGAACAGGTTCGCCAGCTGAGGCTACGCCAATTTTCTTGAAACTAGACAAGACGTCGGGTTGCAGACTTTCCAAACTGTCGGCCTTCATGGGTAATTTGAGTATCCCAGTAGGAAAACTATAAGGGAGGTCATGATGAAACTCGAGAACGAAGCACGCATTCAGCCAGATATCTGGACCATGCCTGACAAAGGACTCTCGTGGTGCGACTGCGGCGCGGCGCATGAACTCAGCGCCGACATTGTGTACGGATTCGCCGAAGTGCTCAGGCTGGATACACGTGGGGCGATGACGCACCCCCAGCTGGTTGAACTCACCATGGAGGTATGGAACTTTGAAGCGGTTTGTCGTTTCTTCCACCTCGCCTTGAACGAAGCGACACAATTTATCCACGGCACCGTAGCTGAGGAATATCCGTTCGCCGAAGGGATCGATATCGTCGGATACTTCTCGAAAACCTGGCAAGGCTGCCCGGCGGCAGAGTGCCGTGGCGATGACTAGCCAGAGCGACCGGACAGGTTCGGGTAACTAGCGTTCACAAGAGCCAATCGCACGGCGTGGAAATTGGGCGGTGAGGCTCGCGGCGCATACTGTGGGGAAGATGAAGAGTATTGCACCGAGCCAGGCGGCGGCAAACCATGACGGATACATCCATGTGCGCGGCGCAAACGAGAATAACTTGGATAACGTGGAAGTGCGGATACCGCGCGACGCGATTGTGGCTTTCACCGGGGTCTCCGGCTCAGGAAAGTCTTCCTTGGCCTTTGGCACAATTTTCGCCGAATCCCAGCGGCGCTTCCTCGAATCTGTAGCGCCCTATGCGCGCCGATTGATCGCCCAAGGCCATGCCCCGAAGGTTGAATTCATCTCTGGTCTGCCGCCGGCGGTCGCCTTGCAGCAGCGTCGGGGGACCGCCAGCTCCCGGTCCAGCGTCGGGACGCTGACCACGTTGTCCAACTCGGTGCGGATGCTCTACTCACGTGCCGGGGATTACCCGCAAGGAGCGGCCCGGCTCGATTCGGATGCCTTCTCCACGAATACCGCTGTCGGCGCATGCCAACAATGCCATGGAGTGGGCACGGTGCACTCGGTCAGCGAGCAGTCGCTGGTTCCCGAACCATCGCTGAGCATCCGGGACGGCGCGATTGCCGCCTGGCCGGGAGCCTGGCAGGGTAAAAACCTGCGCGATATCACCACCCACCTCGGCCACGACATTGACGTTGCCTTCGGCAGCTTGCCGAAGGAAACGCGTGACTGGCTGCTCTTCACCGAGGAGCAACCGGTGGTCGAGGTGACCCCCGAAAGAGATCGTGTAGCAAAACCATATAAGGGACGGTTCTGGAGCGCCGAACGCTATGTGCGCCATACCGTGGCGACCTCCAAGAGCGAGAATTTACGCGCCAAGGCGTTGGCCTTCATGCATTCGCAACCCTGCGCCGAGTGCTCCGGGACGGGGTTCCGCCGCGACTCGCTTCGGGTGAAGTTCGCCGAGCTGGACATTGCCGAATTCAACGCGCGCTCGTTGCAATCCTTGGCTGAGCTCTTGCGCCCCTTCGCGACCGTGACCGGTGGCGAGGCCCAAGCCGATGTGGTGAGCATGATCAGCACCGACCTGCTCGCCAGAATCGAAGTGCTCCTAGAACTCGGGCTGGGGTACCTGAGCCTAGACCGCAGTACTCCAACCCTTTCACCGGGGGAGATGCAGCGGCTACGCATTGCCACGCAGCTGCGTGCCGGATTATTTGGCGTCATCTATGTGCTGGACGAACCCTCGGCGGGGCTGCATCCGGCCGATGTGCAACCGCTGATCGAGGTGCTTTCCGCCTTGAAGGACGAGGGTAATTCGGTGTTCGTGGTGGAACACAATATGGACGTGGTCACCCGCGCCGAGTGGATCGTTGATGTGGGACCCGGGGCGGGCAGCGGTGGTGGCCAGGTGCTTTATAGCGGGGAGGTCGCCGGCCTGGCTCAGGTCGAAAAGTCGGTGACTCGCCGGTTCTTGGACGCTTCTCCGGCACCGGCGCGCAACCTGCGCAACGCCACCGACTGGCTGGAACTGCGCGGGGTGAACCTGCACAACCTGGTGGATGTCGACGCGAAATTCCCCTTGGGTGTTTTCTGCGCGGTGACCGGTGTATCAGGTTCGGGAAAATCCAGTCTGGTCTCCGGGGCGCTGGCCCAAGGCGCGGGCGGTCCGGCCGTACCAGCCCAAGATGAACCCGAAGATGCACCGGTGCAGGCTGTCATCAAGGAAGTGACCGGGGCGGGTCAGATCAATCGGGTGGTGCTGATGGATCAGAAACCCATCGGACGTACCCCGCGTTCCAACGTGGCCACGTATACCGGCCTGTTCGACGCGGTCCGCAAGACCTTCGCCGACCAGCCACTGGCGCGTGAACGCAGTTACGGGGCAGGCCGGTTTTCCTTCAACGTCGCCGGCGGCCGCTGCGAGAACTGTCTGGGCGAGGGCTTCTTGGAGATCGAGTTGCTCTTCCTTCCCGGCACCTATGGACCATGTCCGCAGTGCCAGGGAACCCGGTACAACGAACAGACCTTGGAGGTCGAATACCAAGGGAAGAACATTGCGCAGGTGTTGGAGCTGAGCGTTGCTCAGGCAGAGGAATTCCTGGCCGGAATTCCGGCCGCGGCCCGTGCGCTGGCGACTTTGCGGGAGGTCGGGTTGGGCTACCTGTCATTGGGACAGCCGGCCACCGAAATGTCTGGTGGTGAGGCCCAGCGGATCAAGCTGGCCACCGAACTGCAACGCCAGCGCCGTGGTCATACCCTGTATCTGCTGGACGAGCCGACCACCGGGTTGCACCCTGCCGACGTGCAGCTGTTGGTGGCGCAACTGCACCAGCTGGTGGACCAAGGACATACCGTGATCGTGGTGGAACACCATATGGATGTCGTCGCAGCCAGCGATTGGGTGATCGATTTGGGGCCAGCCGGAGGGGACGGAGGCGGACGAATTATCGCCGCGGGAACACCGCACCAGGTGGCGCAGAACCAGGCCAGCCGGACCGCGCAATTCCTCGCACTTCGGCTGGCCGGAGACGACAGCTAACTAGTTGCCGCGAAGCTGCGCGTACGGCGGACTCTGCACGCCATCGGCAATTGCTTCGGCTGGGTCATCACCGAGATGAATCATCTTGTTTTGACCATCCACGTGGACCACGCTTGGCACGTAGGCGCGGGCCTCGGCGTCCTGCATCTGCGCGTAGCTGATGATGATCACCAGGTCTCCCGGATGAACTAGGTGGGCGGCGGCACCGTTGATGCCGATCACGCCGCTGCCTGGCTCGCCGGCAATGGTGTAGGTTTCCAGACGTGCCCCATTGGTGACATCCACGATGCTGACTAGTTCGCCCGGCAGGATATCCGAGGCCGCAAGCAGTTCGGAATCGATGGTGATCGAGCCGACGTAGTGCAGGTCGGCCTGGGTGACGGTCGCCCGATGGATTTTGGACTTAAACATGGTGCGTTGCATGGAACGAGTTCCCAATCTAAAAGAAGGTTTGCCGTGCCAGTTTACTACCCGGCACGGCAAACTTCCTGTGGGCTATCGTCCCTGTGCGCGATGCAAGGCCTCAAGTACCGTTCCGTCGGCTACCAATCCGTAGGCCGCTTCGAGCTCTGCGGAGAGGAACCGATCCTCGCCGGGGCCGGCAACTTTGGTGCGCAAAACGTCGTGCACGGCTCCGGTGACCGGTGCCGGGGTCAGCGGCTGGCGCAGGTCCAAGGCCCGCGCGGCAACCACTAATTCGATGCTCAGCACTCGGCGCAGATTGTCTACCGCGGTGCGCAGCTTGCGGGCCGCGTGCCAACCCAAAGACACGTGGTCTTCCTGCATGGCAGAAGACGGAATCGAATCAACGCTCGCTGGCACAGCCAATCGCTTATTCTCCGCAACCAGTCCGGCCTGCGTGTACTGTGCGATCATCATGCCCGAATCAACTCCGGGATCATCGGCGAGGAATGCTGGCAAGTCCCGCGAACGTGCCGGATCAAGCATTCGGTCGGTGCGGCGTTCGGCGATGGACCCTAGATCGGCCACGGCGATTGCCAGGAAATCCAATACGTAGGCAACCGGGGCACCGTGGAAGTTTCCGTTGGAAGAAACCTCACCGGTTGACAGCACCACCGGATTGTCGATGGCGGCGGCCAATTCGCGGGTGGCGACCATGCGGGCGTGGGTGATGGTGTCGCGAACGGCCCCGGTGACTTGCGGAGAGCAGCGCAACGAATAGGCGTCCTGCACCCGGCCATCGCCCTCGCGGTGCGAGGCGACCAGCTCGGAGCCGTCCAGCGCGGCGAACATGTTGGCGGCGCTCACTGCCTGGCCGGGGTGCGGCCGCAATGGTTCGTGGAGTTCGGGGCGGTACACCTGATCGGTGCCGAACTGGGCCTCGACGCTCATCGCAGCGCTGAGATCGGCAATGTCAGCCAAATCTTCCAGATCGGCCAATGCCATCAGCAACATGCCCAACATTCCGTCGGTGCCGTTGACCAGCGCAAGACCTTCCTTTTCTGCAAGCTCCAAAGGCGTAATGCCCGCTTCTGCAAGGAGTTCGGGAACCGGACGGATCACTCCATGCTTATCGGTGGCCTCACCTTCACCCATCAACACCAGCGCACAGTGCGACAGCGGTGCGAGGTCACCGGAGCAACCCAGCGAACCGTATTCGCGCACCAGCGGTGTGATCCCGGCATTAAGCAGCGCCACCATGGTCTCTAGAACTATCGGGCGCACACCGGTGTGGCCGCTCGCCAGGGTTTTGGCGCGTAAGAACATCAAGGCACGAACCACTTCACGTTCCACCGGTGCACCCATGCCAGCAGCGTGCGAGCGAATCAGCGAGCGCTGCAGCTTGGCGCGGTCTTCCGGAGCGATGTGCCGGGTGGCCAATGCACCAAAGCCCGTGGAAATCCCGTATACCGGAGTTTCGGATGCAGCCAACGCATCGATATGTGCGCGAACCTCGGCCAATTTCTCGCTGACTTCAGCTGAAATATCAACGTGGATATCCTGACGAGCCACGCGCAATACATCCTGTGCGGTGGCGTTCGATAGGCGAAGCGTCACCGAAGGTTGGTTGGAATTCATTGAAGCTCTTCCGTTCGTTCGTGAAGTTGTCTCTGCCATCTATTCTTCGCCAGATACCTCACAGATTCTCGTACTCTGGTGCTCATCTGTCTGGTATCTCGGACATAGCGGCGAAGCGGATTCTAGATTTATAAATTTCAAAAATGTTCACCTCGTTGTCGCAAATCAATTCCCTAATTTCGCATATTTCATTCTGTGGCAGAAAGCGTGAGTGATAGTTACGAGAATTTCGCGAATTGACTTCATGAATACCAAAACTATGTTGAAGTTGACGTAAGCTCTGGAGACCAAAGCACAAAGACGTGACATGGCTTTGTTAACAAACCGGTTAACGATGCAACGAAGAACGAGCGAAGGACCGGCAACCGTGAGCGCAAGGTTGACCACAATGAAGAATCAAGTAACAGCAACACCAGAAAGCGCTTGGCGAAAGCGCAAGGATGCATGGGAGCACCTGGGATATGTACTTGGCGAGATCATTCGCGGTATCGACGACAAGGTCTCCGGCGAGCAGCATGAGCACGAGGCTACGCAACTACTGAGCCTCCTTTCTGCCATTGAACCCTACTGGGCCACGCCGGGCTTAGACTACTTCAACGAAGTTGAAACGTTGATGCACGAAGGCCACTTCCGTGATGCGCTGAGCAAGGTATATCTGGCGAATCAGTCCTTCCGGACGCAGACCCAATACATCGACGGCGAAAGCAACGACAGCGACGCGGAGGAAGCCGAGGCTGCTGCCCAAAGCAACGAGCTGGGCGGTGGTGAACCACGAGCAATCCATCGGAAGTTCGTCCCCAAGGTCGAAATTCTGTTGGTGGACAATGGTCCATCCGATGAGATTGAGCGATTCAAGATCGAGATGCTCGAACAGCGTCAGCGAACCGATTCATTCAACTACAGCTTCGTTGTCGTGCCCAGCGTCGAGGACGCGCTGGCCGCGATTGTCATCAACCCGACCATTCAGGCGGTTGTACTCACCGCCCGCTTCGAATTGGACACTCGGCGCCGGCTGAGCTCCACCCTAGGAAAGTACGTGTCACGGCATACAGCCGGACACTTTTCCACGGCAAGGCAAATCGACCGGATCTTGGATTTGGAAGAGATCATCGATCTGCTCCGCCCAGAGATCCCGGTCTACCTGATCGCCGGCGTTGCACTTGAATCTATCGCGCACGAGATTACCGGTCGCTTCAAGCGCATCTTCTCACGCAACGACGGCATGGATCTGCATCTGTCGATCATCGCCGAGGTGCTCGAACGCTACAACACTCCGTTCTTCCACGCGCTACAAAAGTACGCCAAACGCCCCGGCGGGGTATTCCACGCGATGCCGATTTCTCGCGGCGGGTCGGTGCAGAACTCGCCATGGGCACGAGACTTGGTGGACTTCTACGGGAAGAACCTGCTGTTGGCCGAAACCTCTGCCACTTCCGGAGGATTGGATTCCCTCTTGGATCCGCAGAGCTCCATCAAGGAAGCCCACGAGCTGGCGGCCCGCGCCTTCAACAGCCACCGCACCTACTTCGTCACCAACGGCACTTCCACCGCGAACAAGATCGTTCACCAGTCGATCCTTGCGCCCGGTGACATCGTGCTAGTTGACCGCAACTGCCATAAATCACACCATTACTCCCTGGTGCTCGCCGGTGCAAGCGTCAGCTACCTGGAGGCCTACCCGCTGAACGAGCACTCCATGTATGGTGCCGTATCGCTGGAAGAAATCAAGGGACGGCTGTTGCAGTTGCGCCGCGAAGGCCTGCTGCACAAGGTCAAAATGCTCACATTGACCAACTGCACCTTCGACGGGATTATTTACGATCCGCGTCGCGTGATGGAAGAGTGTTTGGCCATCAAGCCAGATCTGGTCTTCCTATGGGATGAAGCGTGGTTCGCTTTCGCCGGATTCCATCCTGTCTACCGTCAACGCACCGGTATGTCTGCGGCCCAACGCATGCAAACGGCGTTTGAGACATCTGAATATCGTGAGCGTTTTGCCGCGCAGCGTACCGAACTGCCCGAACCAGGAACGCTGGATGACCCGGCAAACGATGATGCCTGGCTGAAGACGCGACTGCTCGCCGATCCTGCCAAGACCCGCCTGCGCGTGTATTCGACACAGTCCACGCATAAGACGCTGACCTCACTGCGCCAAGGGTCAATGATTCACATTCACGATCAAGATTTCGCAGAACGTAACCGCAATACGTTCCGCGAGGCCTATATGACGCACACCTCGACCTCGCCGAACTATCAGATCCTCGCCTCGCTTGATATCGGGCGGCGCCAGGCTGAGTTGGAGGGCTATGCGTTGGTGCAGCGCCAGGTTGACTTGGCTCAATCGATCGTCCGGGCGATGTCACGCAATAAGCTGCTCAGCAAGTACTTCCAGGTACTCGATACGAGGGACCTGATCCCGCACCAATACCGTTGCAGCGACACCGGCAACCCAGTTCGTGACGGGTTGGAAGTTTGGGACAGGTCTTGGTCTGAAGATGAATTCGTCGTTGACCCATCAAGATTGACCCTGGACATCAGCCGCACAGGAGTGGATGGAGACACCTTCAAGCACACCTATCTGATGGACGGTCATGCAATTCAGGTCAACAAGACCAGCCGCACCTCGGTCCTGTTGATGACCAACATCGGCACTAACCGTTCGGCGGTGGCCCACCTGATTGAGGTGCTGGTCAAGATCGCCGAAGAGCTGGAGCATAAACGCCGATTGGATGGCCGGGCGCTAGCGGACGGGAAAAAGGTTCCGCCGACGCAGATCCCAATGCCAGATTTCAGCTATTTCGCCGAGGAGTTCAGCGGCGGCGGTGGCAGCGGCGATATGCGTTCGGCCTACTATCTGACCTATAAGGATCCGGCTACGCACTTCATTTTCTCACCAGAGATTCGTCAAAAAATTCAAAGTGGCGAACAGGTAGTCTCGGCGGCGTTCGTTACTCCATATCCTCCAGGATTCCCGGTATTAGTTCCGGGGCAGGTCGTGTCGACGGAGATCCTCGATTACATGGATGTGCTCGATACCCGAGAAATCCACGGATACCACCGTGACTACGGGTACCAGGTCTTTACCCGTGAAGCATTGGCCGAGGTGGCAGCGAAGAAGTCTTGATTCTTCGTATGGGCAGGAATCTCAGCTGAGATTCCTGCCCATACGTTTAGCCCATCGCCGTACATGCAGCTCTTCGAAGCTGGCACTGACAACTGTGAAATTAGTCAGAGGGACGTGTGAGTAATTGGTCTGAGCTGGCTTCATTGACGCGTTGCGGGTAGCGTCCGTAATGAGGGCTCGGCCCCGATGGCTGAGTCAGATGCACGGTAACTTCACTGTAAAAGGAGAAGGATCTATGACAAAAACCAAGAACACACCGGCAAGCAAAACCTCGAAGGAGAACGCTGAAGGTGGTTTCGTTGCCACCGCTGCCCTCGGAGATGCCTTGCAGTCCGTGTTGGTGCAACTGCTGGACTTGCAGCTTGTTGGCAAGCAGATCCATTGGAATGTTATCGGCCCGAACTTCCGCGACCTGCACCAGAACCTCGATGAGATCGTGGATATCGCTCGCCGCGGCTCGGATGAAATTGCAGAGCGTATGCGCGCTATGCACATCACTCCGGATGGCCTGGCCGGCACCATAGGTAAATACAGCGAACTCGAGCAACCAAACAACGGAGAGATTCTGACGACCAAGGCCGTGGATATGGTGGTCAAAGCCCTGCAGAACACCGTCGGAGTCATCCGAGACGTACATGACGCAGTCGATGAGGAAGACCCGACCAGCGCTGACATCCTGCACGGGTACATTGCTGGCCTTGAACAACAGGCGTGGTTCATTAGCGCCGAAAATCGCACACCATAGCATCACTGATTTAGGGGGAGCCGAGGCAATTGTTGCGTCGGCTCCCTCGCGGTTTTCGGGTGCCGATCGGAAACTCGAAATACCCCTAGAATCTGCAGCGCGAAGAGCCTACCGTTGAAGATAGACGGGGTGTTCTCGCAACGTCTACACGTCAATTGAGAGGCGATTCATCTATGGCTATGGACAACGGTTCAAACCCAATTAAGGACGAAGAACTCTACGAGAAATTGCGGGAAGAAGGGAACTCCAAGCAAAAGTCTGCGCGCATTGCCAATGCCGCCGCCCGGGACGGCCGATCGACCGTCGGGGAACGCGGAGGCGAGTCTGGCAATTACGAGGACTGGACGGTCGAAGAGCTCAAACGCCGGTCGAAAGAGATCGGTCTGACGGACTACTCCGACAAACGAAAGGCCGATTTGATCCAGGCCCTTCGAAACTCCTAGTGAACTAAGGACGTCGCGTCATGAGTAACGACGGCATCATCGAAGACCAGTCCGAGCCGATTGAAGGAGAGGAACTCAAGGAGCAGTATGTTGCCCGTCGAGGTCCGATTCACCACCCGTCGGTCGAGGAGCTAGAGAAAGACGCCAACGACGATAGATTCGACGCCGGTTAATTCAGCTCCGGTAGCTGATGGATCTGTGTGAACCCTCGTTGGAACGTCTTTTCGGGAGTATCGTAGTAAGTAGTGGCCGTGTTCGGATGGCATGGCTGCTTGACCATTTAATGGTCGAAAACTCACCCGGAAGGGACCAAAATATGGGAGTTCAAAACAACGACGGTGACTAGGTCATCGACGTAATTCGCGAGTCTCATCGTGAATTAACGATATTCACGTCGAGGCCTTTTCGCTTCGCAGGCGGAGCCATTCTTGCTGCACCGCCAACCCAATGGAAGATAGCCGATTCTATGCCGGGAATACCGGTAAGAACAGGAGAGACGCCATGTCGACAATTCACGGAGCGTCCAGACCGCACAGTAAACATTTGGGTTTGGGACTAGCCGCGGGCGGTGCCCTGCTTGCAGCCATGTTCTTAGCCATCATATTTTGGGTTCCCATGGGACTCATTCCCAGCATGAATCCCATGTGGATCGTTGTCGCATGGGGCGCGATGCTCATGTGTTGGGGTGTTTTCCGGTTGATTGCCGGGCCCAGCAGCCTAGACCATCTTAACGGCGGTACCAGCGCAGGCTCTTAGCCTAGGAGCCGGTGTTTTCTGTCCAGAGCCGGAACACAAGCGCACAGCTTAGAAAAACGAAGCCACTGTGCCACTTCAAATCGAAGTGGCACAGTGGCTTCGTTAAACCGCAGGCAGGCAATCTGCGTGCCTTGCCACGCCGTAGTGGAAGTATCGGTTGCTTCTATTCCTACTACTGGGCGTTGCCCCTTGAGGCTTCACCAGCCGATGAGCGTTCAAACTAGTCGCAGATCATTGCGATTCTAGTTTCCGAATTGGTTGTGTTCACCATCTTCGCTGTCGAAATCATTGCCACGGTTGACTGATTCTGTTGAACCGAACTCATTTTCTTCGTTGGCGCCGCCGCTGTAGGATTCCTGGCCGGATTCTTGGTTGCTGTTGCTGCCGTAGGATTCCTGGCCGGATTCTTGGTTGCTGTTGCTGCCGTAGGATTCCTGGCCGGACTCTTGGCCGCTACCGCCGCCGTAGGATGACTGTCCACCGTCGTTACCGAAATCATTGCCTTCGTTAGCACTGTTCTCGGAATAGGTCTGGCTTTCGTCGTTGCCACTGCTATTCTCATAGCCGCTTTGAGAGTCGGAGTGGCTGGTGCCCTCAGCATTGTTGTTGTCGAAGTTCCCGAACTGCTCACTTGAATCGTGCTCGGACATGGAGTCCTCCTTGATCGTGGTTCCTGACGAGTCCCACGCTATGGCCCCACATTCGCAGTGCCCAAGGTATGTGCAAGTTCTAACCGTGAAATGCTATGTAACGGTCAGGTAACGCTCACCTTTGTTTCGAATTGCCTAACGGAACGGCAAATTTCCCATGAACAATAGAGAGCCACGAGAACTTTCAACATTAGCGCTGAAGATCCCCGTGGCTCTCGAAAACAAACTATATATTGCTATTTCTGGTTCATCGGTATGCGTACGCCGCGTTCGGCGGCAACCTCAATTGCGCGGTCATAGCCAGCATCAACATGGCGGATGACCCCCATCCCAGGGTCGTTGGTTAGTAGGGCCTCTAGCTTTGCGGCGGCCATTTCCGTGCCGTCGGCTAGGGACACCTGACCAGCGTGGATCGAGCGTCCCATGCCCACGCCACCGCCGTGATGAATCGAAACCCACGAAGCACCGGAGCTCGTCGCGGTCAGGGCATTGAGCAGCGGCCAATCGGCGACGGCATCCGTGCCGTCGGCCATGGCTTCGGTCTCCCGGTATGGGGAAGCCACCGAACCCGAGTCCAGATGATCGCGTCCAATGACGATTGGCGCAGAGACTTTCCCTTCGGCGACCAGCTGGTTGAATAGCAGGCCCGCCTTGTGGCGTTCCCCGTAGCCCAACCAGCAGATGCGTGCAGGCAGGCCTTCGAATTCGACACGGTCCGCCGCGGCATCCAGCCAACGGTGCAGGTGATCGTTTTCTGGAAACAGTTCCTTGAGCGCTTGGTCAGTTACGCGAATATCCTCTGGATCGCCGGAGAGCGCAACCCAACGGAATGGGCCTAGACCCTCGCAGAACAACGGACGGATGTAAGCCGGAACGAAGCCAGGGAATTCGAAAGCACGCTCGTACCCGCCCTTGCGTGCTTCATCGCGGATTGAGTTGCCGTAGTCGAAGACCTCGACGCCGAGGTCCTGGAACTCGACCATCGCCTGTACCTGCTTGGCCATCGATGCTTGGGCCTTGAAGGTGAAATCGGCGGCGTCTGCGGCCGCAGCGGGGGCCCACTGGTCCAGCGTGTATTCCACCGGCAGATAGCTCAGCGGGTCGTGGGCACTCGTCTGATCGGTGACGACGTCAATCGAGATCTCGCCTGCCTTCTGGCGGCGCAATAGCTCCGGGAAAACTTCCGCCGCGTTGCCGACGAAACCTACCGAGTGCCCACGGCCTTCGGCCTTAGCCGCTGCTACCTTGGCTAGAGCCTTATCGAGATCCAGCTCCACCTCATCCAGGTAACGCTTCGAAACGCGTCGGCGCAGACGCGACTCGTCCACATCCACAATCAGGCAGGCCCCATCGTTCAGGGTCACCGCCAATGGCTGGGCACCACCCATACCGCCGCAACCGCCGGTGAGGGTCAGCGTGTTGGCCAGCGTACCGTTGAATCGTTTCGCGCCGATTGCAGCAAAAGTTTCATAGGTTCCCTGCAAAATGCCTTGGGTGCCGATGTAGATCCACGAGCCGGCGGTCATCTGGCCATACATCATCAGGCCTTCGGCCTCTAGCTTGCGGAAGTGCTCCCAATTCGCCCAGTCGCCCACCAGATTCGAGTTGGCGATGAGCACTCTAGGTGCCCACTTGTTGGTGCGGAAGACGCCGACGGGCTTGCCCGACTGGACCAGCAAGGTCTCGTTTTCTTCGAGGTCCTTTAGCGTCTCGACAATTGCATCGAATGCTTCCCACGAGCGTGCTGCCTTGCCGGTTCCCCCATAGACGACGAGGTCTTCGGGGCGCTCGGCAACTTCTGGGTCGAGGTTATTCATCAGCATGCGCAGCGGGGCTTCGGTTGCCCAAGACTTGGCGTTTAGCTGGGTACCGCGCGGGGCGCGGACGACTCGTGGTTCATGATTCATGATGGGCTCCTTTGGCAGCAGCGGAAGTAACTTTCTACCTTCCATCATTGGCCAAAGTGGGCTAGGAGGGTACGCCCTAGCAGAGGGTGGTGTCCGGAATTTCAGACTGGGCGTACCGGAGCGAGGCGTCGCCCATGCACCCGGCTGGTCAGCTGCCCGGCGGTTTGCCTAATCTGTTCGAGCAACGGATCCCAACGTTCCTCGGGGACCCGATCACCGAGGAACGTCACCGCAACCGCGGCTACCGGCCAACCATTCGCATCCTGTATTTCCACGGCAAGGGAATGGAAGTCCGCCGTGACATCCCCGCGTTCTACGGCGAACCCGCGTTTTGTTGTCTGGTCCAGCTCGCGGCGTAGCTGCTGATAGGAATTGATCCCGCTATCTTGCGCGCGGTTGCTGAAACTTGATGTGCCCGGGTACAGCGCACGAACCTGCGACTTCGGCAGGGCAGCCAGAATCGCGCGGCCCGAGGCGGTCAAATGCGAAGGCAGGCGCACACCGACGTCGGTGACCAGCGAGGGGCGACCCTTGGCGCGTTCCTCTACGATATAGAGCACATCAGGCCCGTGGAGCACTGCCAGGTGGGCGCTTTCGCCTACCTTGTCCACGAGTTGCGCAATCAGCGGTGCTCCGAACCTAGCCAGAGGTTCCTGTCTGGTGTAGGCACTGGAGAGCTCGAAGGACGATACCCCCAAACCGTAGGCCTTCTCCTCGGGGTAATGGGCGATAAAACCTTGTTCGAGCATCACATTCAGCAGCTGGTACACACTGGATCTGGGCAGCTCCAGCAGCTTGGCGATCATTGCCGCCGGGGTCGGCGACTTCCGGCTTGCGAGTAATCGCAAGACACGGAGCGTATTTTCCGCTGCCGGAACCTTGCTGCCCATGAGTGACCCCTTAGTCGAAAACGCTTATCTGCTAGGGAACTCTAGCAAGTCTCTGAGCAAAGAAGCGTTTTCTTCCCTAGGAAATTTGGTCTTGAAAAGACTCGTTGAGCTGTTCAAGCCTTGGCGGGTTGGCCCCGGAAACCAGTACTGTCAGCTCCGAACAACGAGTCGCCTGAGTCAGCGCAGACTCCAATTCTTTCTGGTCCAGAGCTCCACCCTTCGTGGTGAGCGCCTGCGCCAACGAGCTATTGAGCAGCCCATGAAGCAAGCCAGACATGAAAGCGTCGCCTGCGCCGATTGAGTCCACGACCTTCACCGCACGGGAATGGACCAGTACCTCGGTGTTCTTCGTGCGGGCGGTGGCGCCGCGAGCCCCGAAGGTCATGATGGCAAGCTTGGCGCCGCGTTCCAGAATATGATCCAAGATTCGCTGGCAGTCCCAACCGGGGTAGAGCCACAAGGCATCGTCATCGCTGAGCTTGACCACATGGGACAGACTCATCAGTTTTTCTACCTGCTTCAGCGCAGCGGCGCGCTTGGGAATCAGCTGCGGGCGCAGATTTGGGTCATAGCTGCGCAATTGCGTTGCCGGAGAGCCTTGGAATGCTTCCAATACTTTCTCGCATCCCGGTGCCAGCCATCCGGCGATAGAACCTGAATGCAGGAGTTGCGCCTCGGAACTTGGAACGCCGCCTGGAAGTTCCCAGGACAAATCGAATTCATAGCTCGCGTCGCCAACTCCGTCGACGGAAACTGTGGCGGTGTTCGTGGGCCGCTGCGCGACGCTGCCGGCCGCGAGCGCTACACCGGAATCTTCGAGGTGCGCGGCGATCAACTTGCCGTACGCATCTTCGCCTAGCTCTGTATGCAATGTGACCTGATGGCCCAAGCGTCCTAGACCCACCGCGACATTCATCGGGGAGCCACCTGGATGAGCCACGTCATCAACGATATCGGCTAGAGCTTCGCCAACCACCTGTATCTGTGCCATGACTCGATACTACGGAAATTCACTTAAATAGCCATTTCCGGGGCGTGGGTTCGGCGCTTATTGCGCGGAACCTCACAAATGCAATGCAGGACCGTGGGAAATCGGTGAGCTAATTCGCGCTGGGCAACCAGGAACCACCGCCGTCGTGAGTCGCCTTCGGCACCGTGGCCCTGAACCGGCGGGGCAGGAAGTCCCGGCCCGCTGAATCCTGAACGTTTCCGGGATTCAGCAGGCCGGCGGACTCAATAGCGCGCGGCCTCGACATTCAGCCGGTAGCCGCGCTTGATAACGGTGGTGATCAGGTCCGGGTGCGGGAGCGTGCGCCGCAGCCGGCTGAGCGTCATGTCCAGCGCGTGCTTCGAAGACACCGTGGGCAGCACAGCGCCGAGCTCGTCGCGCGAGACGACCGACCCTCCGGCCTCCAGCAGGCAGCGCAGGATCTCGGTCTGTGCCGGGGTGAGCTCGCAGCGCTCATCGTTCAGGCTCAATGTGCGTCCCCGAAGTTCGCATTCCCCGAAGACCGTCGGCGCGCTGAGCGTGCCCAGCGCGCCCAGATGCTCGACCAGTTGCAGAATCATCGCGCCCATGCGGTGGCGTTCGGGAACCAACGCGCCGTGCACACCAGAGGACTGCAGCGGGGCCGCCGTCACCGGGCCCACCGTTGCCACCGCAACTCGTTCGTTCAGCGAGCGAATCAGCGCCTGGTAGCGATTGCGCGTGCGGGCCGCGGCGAACAGCGCATGCACGCTCGGCGCGCTGGTGAAGGTGATCGCGTCGAAATGCGCGGCGCAGATTCCTTCGACCAGAAGCGAAAGGTGCTGGTCAGAGCTGGTGTCCAGCCAGCGGTACGGCTCGACCTTCAAAACCCGCGACGCGCCCAGATCCCGCAGCGACTGGGCGAGCCCATGGTCGCTGTCCGCATGCAACTGCACCGCCACGGTTTGCCCCGCGATCGAAGGCCCCAGCAGCGGAAGCAGCCCGGCGGTGGTGCCGTCCTGGGCGACACCGGCGGCGTGGAATCCCAGGGCGCGCACCGCACCGTGGGCCTTCGCACCGCGAACGTAGAGCTTCGCCGCCTTCATGGACTGGCACAACTGGTGGCCGAGACCAGCGGCCTCGGCCGAATCGAACCAGCGCCGCAGCCCATAGGCGGTGGAAATGATGACCGCTTCCGGGCGCAACTCGATCAGCTTCCTGGTCTGCTCCACGAGCAGCGCCTCGTCGTCCAGCGGTGCGAGCTTCAGCAACGGTGCGTGCGTGACCTCGGCGCCGCGGCGCTCCAGCGCTTCGATGAGTTCGGCCGAACGCCGGTCGCTGGTCACCGCGATCCTGAAACCAGACAATGGCAGAGCCAGCGCGCTCATGCGATGGCCCCAAAATTTGCCATTTCCTCGGCCAGCAGCCGCTGCGGCAAGGCCGTCACCTCGCCGATGACGATCACCGCCGGATTCGCGCAACCGCGCGCCCGGGAGGTCGCCGTCAGGGTCGCCAGCGTTGCAAAGGTGGTGCGTTGGTCGCCGGTGGTCCCGGATTCGACGATTGCACAGGGCATGGTGGCTGCCATGCCCTGGCGCAGCAGGCCGGAAGCGGTGCTTTCCAGGGTTCCCATGCCCATCAGGATGATGATGGTGCCGCCCAGCCCGGTGAGCTGCTCCAGTTGCTGGCTTTCCAGCGGGTCGTGGCCCGAAATGACCGAGAATACCCGGTTCACACCGCGTGCCGTGACCGGAATGCCGGCGGCCGCGGGAACCGTGATGCAGGAACTGAGTCCGGGCACCACGCTGATGGCGATGCCTGCCTTGGAGGCCGCGGCCATCTCTTCGAATCCGCGGCCAAATACGAATGGGTCTCCGCCTTTGAGCCGAACCACATTTGAACCGGCCTTGGCGGCGGTCAGCATCTGCTCTTCGATCTGGGATTGGCTGACCTTGTGGTGCCCGGGCTGCTTGCCAACATCCACGATCACCGCCTGCGGGGCGAGCTTCCGCACGAGATCGCCGGGGCCCAACCGGTCAACGAAGACCATGTCGGCGTCGGCTAAGGCGCTGACCGCTCGCACGGTCAGCAGATCAAGTGCGCCGGGGCCACCACCGACCAGGGTGATTTGGCCGGAGTCGGCGGCCGGTTGGCGCGTCAAGACCGGCAGTCCCCGCCGCTGGGCCGCTTCGCGCAGCGGCTGGAAGCGCTGGGGCAAGGCATCGCAGATGACCAGCAGGTTCGCGGTTTCGAGCGCCACGAGTCCACCTTCCGGGGTATCCGCGGAAAGTACCTGCGCCCCCTGCGCGATGAAATGCTCCGCTGCCCCGCGTGCACCCCTCAGCCCGCCGGCGAGCAGCAGCGTGCAACCCTTGACCTCGAACGCTGTGCCGTTCATCGGATCGACTCCGCCGCGAGTTCGCAAGCCGTGTGGTCGGCGCCGAATAAGCCTGCTTGTCCAACAAAAACCTTTTTTCCGCTCGCCGCTTCGGTGATGCGGTGAGCGGGCAAGCAGTCGCCGGCAGTATGGTTCGTTTGATCATTTGAACGGTTTGACATGGGAAGTCAGCTCCACTTGATTCTCGATGGCTCGATGCTGACAACACTATCGAGGAACCTTTGCCCCGAAATTTCCCATTTGTTTCCATAGGAATAATTCATACATAAACTCGACGAGAACTACGGGGGTCGTGTTTGCGCCGCCGCGCAATGAAGCCTGGCCGTGGCCAATGCCGGTGAAACGAGATTTACCTGGGCGCAACAGAACCGTGCGATCGGCCGTAACAGGCGCTTCGTAGACTGCAACCACAGGCTCGTGACAACGAGCCTCGAAACTACCGAAGGGAAGAATCATGGGCCTACTCATTGCCCGCGAAATGCCGGAGCCCGGTCAGCCCGCATGAGCGGGGGATCAACAACCGAACCGCGAACCGAGTCCCTGGTGGCCGTCTCGCACGGCACCAGCGATCCGGCAGGCCAACGGGCGATCAACTCCTTGGTGGAGGAAATCCGCCGGGCGGCCTCAGTGGCCGTGCACCAGTCATTCGTCGACGTCCAAGAGCCCCGGGCAAGTACGCTGCTCCTCGGGCTGCCGGACGAAGAGCAGCACGCGGTCCTCGTGCCGCTGCTGCTTTCGCGGGGTGTGCACGTGGATCAAGATCTCACCGAGGCGGCGGCGCTTCGGCCCAATACTCGCATTGCACCGGCCCTCGGCCCGCACCCGTCGCTCGCTCTGGTTATCGAGCACCGACTCGTGCAGGCCGGATGGCGGCGCGGCGAACCTGTCATCCTCGCCGGTGCGGGGACACGGCTGGCCCAGGGCGTGCATGACTGCCAACAGGTTGCCAACCTGCTGGCCGGCCTGCTGGGGGTGCAGGTTACCGCCGCCTTCGTGGCCGCGGCGACCCCGTCGCTGGGGGAAGCGGTCGCCGCGGCCCGGGCGGCGAGCCCGCAACACCGCGTGGTCGTGGCCAGTTACCTGTTGGCGCCCGGCTACTTTCAGTCCCTGATCGAGCGCTGCGGCGCAGATCTGGTCAGCGATCCATTGCTTGCCCCGGACGCTGAGGTGCCCGCAGAATTGGTGAACCTCGTATTGCATCGCTTCCTGGCGGCGTTATCCTAGGCCCGGACCAACCTTCAGCACTTGCCGGCAAGGGCCAAGAACGGCACAGTGTAAACATGCAGTCGCTTTTCGATGACGGCGCCTTCGAGCGTCGGCCCCATACCGTGCGCGCGGGCGCGGTCCATCTGCCCAGCTGGCTAACCCGCGAGCAGCAGGACTGGATGACCGAACGCTTCCTGGATTGGGGCAATGGACCGGTCCCGCCGCATTCCACGCTGGTCAATGGACACCCGATGAAGGTCAAGACGGTATGCCTGGGCTGGCATTGGGGAAACTACACCTACACGCGCACCGCCGAAGACCTCAACGGCCAGCCGGTGCCACCGATGCCCGATTGGCTGGCGTCACTGGGACGGCGCGCGGTGCTGGAAACGACCGGGGACGGAGCAAAAGCCGCGGGCTACAACCCCGATGTGGCGATCATCAATTACTACCCGCCGGGCTCGACCATGGGCATGCACCAAGACGCCGAAGAGAAAATCAACGCACCGATCGTCTCGCTGTCCATTGGCGAGAGCGCGAACTTCCGCTTGGGCAACAACGAGACGCGCACCAAGCCCTACCAAGATGTGCGTCTGGCTTCCGGAGACTTGTTCGTCTTCGAGGGTCCCGCCCGGTGGGCCTTCCATGCGGTGACGAAGATCTATCCGGGTACGGCTCCGGCCGGCTGGTCGCTGGGCAGCGGCCGGATCAACATCACGCTGCGTGAGACGGGGATGGGCTAGGCCGCTATTCGGAGGCCAGATCGAGGGTGGCAATGACCGCCCGGTGGTCGGAATCTCCCACCGCCAACGTGTCCGAGGAGCCGGTATCGAGGCCGCGAACCAGCACGTGGTCGATGCCCAACATGGGCATCGGACGGTTCGGCCAGGTCATCCCGAACCCCCAGCCCTCATGCGGCACCTTGTTGAGCTGCTCCGAGACCGGCGAGAAATGGCGGTCGGCATTGGTCGCATTAAAATCGCCCAAGGCAATAATTTTCGCGCTCCGATCGGCGGCGAGCGTGCGTCCAAGATTGCTTAGCATCAGGTCGCGTTCCGCATGCTCCAGGGGCCGGGCCGAAGCCACGTGGACCGCGTACACCGTCACATCCCCGGCGTCGGTTCGAACGCGCAGCTTCACCGCCCGGGACCAACCCAACCCAAGGTCCAGCGGCTCTTCGTCGAGGATCGGATACTTGCTGTAGACCCCCACGGTTCCCACGGTGTACTGGTGCGGGTGGGTTTCTTCCAGCAGTGCAGCGACTTCCTGGGCCTGTCCTTCACCCAGTTCCTGCAGGCTTATCAGATCTGCGCCCGTGGCGAGGAGACCCTGTGCGGAGCTGTGCGCCCCGTCTTCGTGCACATTCTGCGTGGCGACAATAAATTTGGCGGCCGGTCCGGGGGCATTGGCCGGCAGGAACGCCGCGCCAAAGATCCACGACCAAGCCACCAACGGAAGCAGGAGCACCAAAAAAGAGATGCGGCCACGCGCCGCCAGCGCCCAGCAGAACAACAAGGGCACGCCGAGGCCTAGCCAGGGAGCCAAATTGTCCAGAAACAGTCCGAGCCCACCGCGTTCGGGGAAGCTGCGGTGGGCAACTAGCACTATGGTCAGTGCCAATGACAAAAGAACTATCAATAACCGGGCGGCCATCCGGCCGGCGGTGAGGCGTTTATGAGCTGCATGGGACATGAGAATTCCACAGTGCCACATGTTCCTCGCCCAGCCGTGGATTGAGCGTGGAATACCCGCGCCGCGTTCTCTGTTGGGTACCCGAGAGGTATTGTCATTACGATTGATACGGGCGCCAACGTAGCCGTGCCATGAACACACCCGAATCGCAGCAAAGTAAGAGGCCCCCAATGAACCGTTTAGCGCCCCCGCGGTATTTAGAAGGCAGGACACTGCTCTTCGCAATTATTGCCCTAGGCATGGGTGGCTTTGGCATCGGTGTGACCGAGTTCGCCATGATGGGCCTGCTCCAGGAAGGCGCTGAGGACCTGAACGTCACGAATTCCCAGATGGGGCTCGTGATCAGCACCTACGCGATCGGCGTGGTTGTCGGTGCGCCGCTGTTGACCGCGGTCGCCGCAAAAATCCCGAAAAAGCGTGCGGTGCAGCTACTGATCCTGCTCTTTGCCGTGGCAAATCTTTCCTCATTCTTCGCTCCGGATTACGGAACCATGCTGTTCACCCGGTTCCTTTCCGGACTGCCGCACGGGGCCTACTTCGGGTTGGCAGGTGTGCTGGCAGGTAATTTGGTGCCCGGCAGCATGCGTGGGCGAGCCATCGCGTGGGTAATGCTGGGCCTGTCGGTGGCAAACGTCGGCGGTGTCCCCTTGGTGACCTTGCTGGGCCAGGAAGTCGGATGGCGTTCGATGTTCCTTGTGGTCACCGCGGTGGGGCTGCTCACCTTTGCCTTGATCACTATTTTCGTCCCGCTGCGCAGGGCCGAAGCGGGAGCAAGTATGCGCCGCGAACTTTCGGCGCTTAAAAGCCTGCAAGTCTGGTTGGCCATGGCAACCGGCATCGTAGGCTTCGGTGGGTTCTTCGCGGTCTACTCCTATATTTCTCCAACCCTCACCGACGAAACCGGGCTGGATATTGTGCTGGTTCCACTGGCCCTGGCGCTCTACGGGGTGGGCATGGTGGTCGGCTCGTTGATCGGAGGACGGCTGGCCGACTGGTCGGTGTTCGGAGCGATCAAGCTGGCCAGTGTGCTCATGGTTATCAGCATGCTGGTGTTTGCCGCCGTTGCCTCGTGGGTGATCCCAACACTCATCATGGTGTTCGTCCTGGGCAGCGTCGGTTCGCTGCTGATCCCGAGCCTGCAGACGCTGCTGATGGATTCGGCCCCACATGCGCAGTCGTTGGCTGCGTCGCTGAACCACTCGGCGCTCAACGTGGCCAATGCCCTCGGCGCTGCGCTCGGCGCGATCGTGATCAGCGCGGGCCTGGGCTACCGTGCGCCGTCGGTGGTCGGGGCCGGACTTGCGGCCTTGGGCTTATTGATCGCGTGGATTACCCAGCTCCGAGCCCAAAAGCTTGGCCTGGTTATCGGCGCGGCAGCGGTTCTCGAGCGGGTCGACGCGCCGGAACAACACTAAACAACAAATGCAACTAGGTGCGGGGCGTGGATCCATTGGATCCACGCCCCGCACTCATCTGTACTGGTTAGCCCTCTTGGCTTCCTACGGCACCGATATTGAACATCCAACACACCCCGAACTTGTCGGTCAGCATTCCGAACGAGTCACCCCACGGGGCCTTGGCCAGCGGTTCATCGATGCGCGAACCGTCGGAAAGCTTCTCCCACCAGGCGGTGAGCTTCGCTTCATCTGCGGGGTCGGTGGCATCGTTGCTCAGGGCAATGGTGCCGTTTCCGGTCACATTCATTTCCGGCATGGCATCGGAACCCATCAGGTGCAGTCCGCGATCGACGAATAAGGAAGAGTGCATGATCAGGTCGGCGGTGGCGGGATTGCCGTCATCCATTCCTTCTTTGAATGTCATGGCGGAGTATTCTCCGCCGAAAACGGAGTGGTAGTACTCCATTGCCTCGCGGGCGACGCCGCCAAATTGCAGATAAGGGGTCATAGCAACGGACATTGGGAAGTTACCTTTCGCCGAAGTTCGTAGGACTGATCCGTCCACGAGGCACATTCTTCCACCGGAACTCGAGGATGGGAAGAGGCGCTGTGATTAGCCTCTCGGAATCCCGATTGGTATTTATCTGCAGGCTCCGGTAGAGTTATATCTCGGTTCGGAGGTCCAAAAGATCGCAAGAACTAAACCTTCATCTGGGGGTATGGCGCAGTTGGTAGCGCGTCTGCATGGCATGCAGAAGGTCAGGGGTTCGAATCCCCTTACCTCCACAGATTAAAATCCCGGTATCACTTGCATAAAGTGATACCGGGATTTTTTCGCTTAAACTTCTGCGACCCTTTACCGAATTCCGCTGGGGCCAGCCGAAGGAACTCGGGACGCGCCGGGCGCCTAGCCGTGCTGCGGGCTCGGGTCGCCGATATGGCCCTCGGCGCTGGCGTCCAGCACGCGGGCAACAAAAGCCGCGTACTCGCCCATGTAGTGCTTCAGGAAGTCGGCCGTCGAATGATTGTGCACATTGCCCTCGGCATCGAAGTCTTCTTGGTTGAATGCCAGATAGACCTCGGGGGAGTTCAGTTGCGGGGAGTCGAGGAAGCTGAGCACGCCGCGCATCGAGGACTGCATCACCGCGGTGCCGATGGCGCCCATTGAGGCTCCGACCAGTCCGCTGGGCTTGCGGGCGAATGAGTTGGTGCCCCACGGTCGCGAACCCCAGTCGATCGCATTTTTCAGCGCACCGGGAATCGAGCGATTGTATTCGGGGGAGATGAACAACAACCCGTCCGAAGCTTCGATGGCGCGTTTGAGTTCGGTACCGACGGAAGGGTAGTCCTCGTCGTAATCGTAGCTGTAGAGCGGCAGGTCCTTGATCGGGATTTCGGTGAATTTCAGATTCTCCGGGGCCAGCTTGATCAGGGCCTTGGACAACGTGCGGTTGATGGAATTCGTGGCTAGCGAACCGACAAAATAGCCGATGCTGTACTGTCTCATGTCCCCAGTTCACCACCGTCGCCGGCATCCGTCCAGAGATTTCCGAACAGGAAAATTGCCGCGCATAATTGCCTCGAGGCGCAACGGAATGACGCACGCCGAGAGCCTGCGTCATTCTATTGCGCCTCAGGTCAGCGACTACTGCAAGGGATCTTTCGGGTTGGGCAGCCGATAAACTCTTTCATCATCCACCGACTGCACGCCTTCGACTTGCTGCAGCTGGGCGCGCAGTTCCTCGTCGCCGTGGCCGATCACCTGGCCTAGCGTGCCAAGCACCTTGTTGATCCGCAGCCCGGAGGCTTCCAGCGAACTGACCACCTGATCGATCCGCGCGGTATAGGTCGCGGTCACGGTCACGATATAGGTGTGCGAGGACGTCACCCGATCGTCCGATGATTCGCTCATGATCTCCCTGCCCCTAAGCTTCGGCCGGTGGCGGAGCTTGGGTGAGGCCTGAGCCAACGTCCACGGAGAACAGCTCCAAACGCTGGGCCTCTTGCACGAGCTCGGCCCACAACTCACGCGCCCGGAAGCCGGTGGCCTCGGCTAGCAACGCCGCGATGCCGGCCACATGCGGGGTGGCCATGGAGGTGCCGCTGATGGTGTTGTATCGTTCGGCCCCCGGCCAAGAGGAATAGACGGCTACACCCGGACCGGAAATATCCACCTGGCCGCCACGGCCGGGCAGCGTGCGGGCGGAGAAGTCGGCTATATTCAGCGTGTTATCCAGCGCGCCGACCGCCATCACGTAGGGGCTGTTGGCCGGTGCCCCGACGAACCCTGCGTTCCCCTGGGAGCGTTGGGCGTTGTTGCCCGCCGCGGCGATGATCAGCGAACCGAGTTCCAATGCCCGGCGTCCGGCGGTCACATAGGGCGGGTGCACTTGCTGCACATCGGCCCCCAGCGACATGGAGATCACCTGGCATTCGTTTTCCAGGGCCCAGTCGATACCGGCCAGGATGGTTGCGTCAGACCCGGAGCCGTCGGCGCCAAGCACCTTGCCCGCGTAGATATCCGCCCCGGAGGCCACCCCGTAGCCGCGGCCGTCAGCCAGGGTGCGTGGGCCGCAGGAGGAACCGATGCAATGGGTGCCATGTCCGTGGCCATCTTGGGCGTCCTCGCCCGGGACGAAGGATTTGGACACCACCGTGCGTCCGGCGAAGTCGGGGTGGGCTAGGTCGAAGCCGGTGTCCAGCACCGCTACCTTGATGCCGGCGCCGGTGAATTTGGAGTCGACCGCGGCTACCGCCTGCAAGCCCCAGGTTGCCTGATCGGTGTCGTTGAATGAATCGGTGGGCTGCGCGGTGGGCTCTGCCGACAGGGCGTGGTACACCATCTCGGGAACGACGCGGGTTGGCATACTCCGGCTGGCGCAACGCGCCTGGAACTCGTTGAGATGCTCCGCGGCGCTGCTGACCACGGCGATGCCGAGCCGCGGGAAGTATTCGGTCAGGCCATAACCTTCGGACTCGAGAATCTGCGGGACATCCTCGGAAAGGGCGCGGATCCCAACGCTTTCGGTTTCGGTTTGTTCGGCCGAGTCGAAGACCAGCACGTAGCGGCCAGGAATAGGGGTAGCGCTAGAACGGAGAAAGGGAACCTCTGGGGTGAACATGGTCGACTCCTTCAGAACAAGTCAGCTTCCAGCTCCGCGCCGCCAGGTGAATTCATCCGCTGCCGAAGCTGTGGTTACCTAGCACTGTACCGGGCTTGGTATGCGCGTCACCACGATTTGGCAAGGAAACTTTTCGATCTGCGCACTGCGCAGGCGGAACTGCCAGAAGATCTAGTAAATTGCGTTCGGGTAGCGGCCGAGTCGGAGATGAATGAATATTTCGCCCCAAATCGTGCCGCGCAGATGAGATGAATTTTCTCTCAATAACTTGACGTCAGGATTTGCGGACCACGCGCTGGGAATCCGTGGAAAACTGCGGCCATTCCTGTGCGGGCGCTTCGCTAGAATCATTCGTCGTCTCGGCAAACGCACTAGTCAAGTTCTGATCAATGGTCAACTGAACGAGATTTTGATTATTTTTCGCCTGCGCGTGTAGCGCAGAGCAAAGCTGCTGCTCATGGCGCCGAAGACACATGGAAGAAGGGACTAATTTTCCCGCTGCCACTTGTATCTTAGTCCGCGACGCATAAGGGTGTTAAACCATAGGGCAATACTCGCAGCAAAGGATAAATGACGATGACGCGAAATATAGACGAGGTCGAACCTCCCGAGAGCCCGGATGAATTCGGTGCGGATGAGACCATTTCGGACTCCCCGCATACCGCGCCGATCCCGGTGCATATGCACATTGCCGAAAACGACACCGACGAACAGATCACCGCCAAGCTGCGCCGCCAAGGCGTGCGTTTGGGCAAGGGCGGGATCGCACCAGCGGTCTTCTGGCCGTCATTGATAGTGATCCTGGCCGTGGCGCTTTTCGCCATTGCGCTGCCGGATACGGCAAGCAGCACCTTCAACGCGGTCCAGAACTGGATCGTGGCGAACCTGGGCTGGTACTACATGCTGATCATCGGCGGGTTCGTGGCATTGGTGATCGTGATCGGCTTCTCGAAGCTGGGCCGGATCACGCTGGGCAATGACGGGGAGAAGCCGGAATTCGGGCTGTTCAGCTGGTTCGCGATGCTCTTCGCCGCCGGCATGGGCATCGGCCTGGTCTTCTATGGCGTGGGCGAACCGCTGATGTACGCCACCGTTGACCCGAAGCCCGGATGGGAAGGCACCGAAGGGGAACTGGCGGGCCTTGCCATGGCGCAGACCTTCATCCACTGGGGCCTGCATCCCTGGGCCATCTACGCGGTCATCGGATTGGCCCTGGCCTACGCGATCCACCGCCGTGGCCGTCCGGTCTCCATCCGCTGGGCACTGGAACCGGTGCTTGGGGACCGAGTCAAGGGCTGGCTGGGCGATGTAATCGACGTGCTGGCCATCTTCGGAACGGTTTTCGGCATCGCGACCTCGCTGGGCTTGGGCGTGCAGCAGATCAGCTCGGGACTGCAGTCCATCGGGCTGGTGGATTCGGTGGACAACACGCTGCTGGTTATCCTCATCGTCGTGATCACCTTCCTGGCCACCATGAGCGTGGTCAGCGGCCTGGGCGCAGGCATTAAGTGGCTGTCGAATATCAACCTGTCCATGGCCGGCCTGCTGATGATCAGCGTGCTGCTGCTGGGCCCGACCCTGTTCCTGTTCCAGAACTTCGTGCAGTCTCTAGGCGTGTACCTGGCCAACTGGATGAACATGACCTTCGACGTCGGCGCCTTCCAGCAGAGCGAGGCAGCGCAGACCTGGTTCTCCAGCTGGACGGTCTTCTACTGGGGCTGGTGGATTGCTTGGGCCCCGTTCGTGGGCATCTTCATCGCCCGCATTTCGCGTGGGCGCACCGTGCGCCAATTCGTCTTGGGCGTGCTGCTGGTGCCGACCATCGTCGGTTTCCTCTGGTTCTCCGTGATGGGCGGCGCCGGGCTGTACCGCCAGTTCTTCGGCGCCGGGGACATGGTCCAGGACGGCGCGGTTTCCGCCGAAGGCTCGCTGTTCCAGGTCCTCGGTGCCCTGCCGATGGGAACGATCCTCTCGGTCATGGCGATCATCCTGGTCGCGATCTTCTTCATCACCTCCTCGGACTCCGGCTCGCTGGTGGTGGATATGCTCGCCTCGGGCGGGCACCCGAACCCGCCAACTTGGTCCCGCGTGCTGTGGGCGGTGCTCGAAGGCTTGCTGGCTGCTGCGCTGCTGATGGCCGGCGGGCTCCAGGCGCTGCAGGCCGGTTCGCTGGCCACGGCACTGCCATTCAGCATCATCATGATCCTGATGGCCGTGGCTACCGTCAAGGGCCTGCGCCACGAGAGCAAGACGCTGGATATCATCGAGGCCAAGATCCGGCTCGAGCGGGTCACCGAGCTCGTCTCCGACGAGCTGTGGGGCACCCTGGATGACCAGCCGGAACTGCGTCGTTACGTCGATGACCGCATCGACTACCGGGTGACGCGCTCGCGCGGAGTTTTCGGCCGACGCGATGAAGGCAGCGGCAAGGCCCCGCATAAAAGGGGAACCGAGCAGTAGCAATGTCTCTCGGTAGGCCTTGAACGTCGGCTGGCGAGCTGACCGCACCAAGCGGTCCGCTCGCCAGCTTTTTCGTTGCCGGTAGCTGAACTGAGCGAACCTTGCCAATCGGGCCATTGAAGTGTGAGGATCGAAGAGACAAGCACTATTCACTGCCCGCGGCGGCATCGCTGCGCCGGCAGAAGTTAAGGGGTGTTCGATGAGCCAGGAATCAATCGTCATCGTTGGTGCGGGTCTTGCCGCGGCCAGCGCCGTGAAGGAACTGCGCAGCTTGGGGCACACCGGGGCGATCACCCTGATCGGCGAGGAGCAAGAACTGCCCTATGAGCGGCCGCCCTTGTCCAAGGGCTATCTCCAAGGCCAGGAGAAGCTCGAGGACTTCACGGTTAACACCGCGCAGTGGTATGCGGAAAACAACGTGGATCTGCGGCTCGGGGTGCGGGCCGAAAGCATTGACCGGCAGAACCAGTTGGTAGCGCTCAGCGACGGCGGCAGCGTTTCCTATGACCGGCTGGTCTTGGCCACCGGCGCCCGTCCGAACCTCGGCGGCGCGCATCCCTTCGAAGGCCATGACCTGCCCGGCGTGCACGTGCTGCGCACCGTGAAACAGGCACATGCACTGCGTGAATCGCTGGCCGAAGACACCCAGCTGGCGGTGATCGGCTCGGGCTGGATCGGCATGGAGGCCGCCGCGAGCGCCCGGCACCGCGGGGCGCGGGTCACCGTGTACTCCCCGGACGAGGTCCCGCTGGGCAAGGTCTTCGGCGACCGCTTCGGACATCACCTGCTGGAGCTGCATCAGCGCAACGGGGTGGACGTGCGCACCGGCACCCAGGTCGAGTCGATACAGGAAACCGACGGACGCCTCGAGGTAGTCAGCAGCGCCGGAACCAGCCGCGCCGACGTGGTGCTTCTGGCCATTGGCGCGGTCCCGAATATCGAATTGGCGCAGCAGGCGGGGTTGGAGACCGATCGCGGGGTGATCGTCGATGCCGCGCTGCGCAGCTCGGATCACAAGATCCTCGCCATCGGAGACATCGCGCAGGCTTTCAACAGCTCCCTGCGCCGGGCGCTGCGCGTGGAGCACTGGGACAATGCCATCCGCCAGGGCAAGCTCGCCGCCGCGACGCTGACCGGGCAAGAGGCAAACTACGATTGGGCCCCATACTTCTTCACCGACCAGTTCGATTTGGGCATGGAGTACGTCGGCTATGCGGCCCCGGAGGACACCACGGTGGTGCGCGGGGACACCGAATCGGGGGAGTTCATCGTTTTCTGGCTGGATGGCGGAAAGCTCACCGCGGCGATGAATGTGAACATCTGGGATGTGAACGAGACCTTGCGCGGGTTGCTTGGACGGAGCATCGCTCCGGAGCGGCTCACCGATCAGTCGGTGGAGCTGGGCGAGCTCTGAGCCGCGCCGCGCAGTTGCTCCGCGCGGCGGTGTGACCCGTAGGGTGTCAGGTCGACGCTGCCCGGCGGGCCCCACACCACCAGCACCCGTAGCTCCGCGCTCCCGGTGTTCGTCAGGTCGTGCAGCTCGGCGGGCCCGGCGAGCACCGAGTCTCCGGAGCTCAGCTCATAGGTTCTTGCGCCCACGCGCATGCGGCCGGTCCCTTCCAGCACCTGGTAGAACTCGATCAGTTGCTCACCCTGGTCGTGCCGGTGGCGTCCCTCGAAGCCGCCGGGTGGGATCACCCAGGTTTGAATGGCGACCGGCAACCCGGTGTGCCCGCCGAAATGGTGGTGCATCAGCATTTCGCTGCCCTCGTGGAGCCGGTAGCCGAAGCCATGGGCGTCGCGTTTTTCCAGCATCTTTCCTCCGTAGTGGTGGCGCTAGGCCAGCTGGCGGGTATATCCCATGCGCTGGCTGATTTGGCGTGCCGTGCGTACGCATGCCGCGATCAGTTCGTCTAGAATTTCGGGCGTGATTCGGAAGAACGGTGCCGCGATCAAGACGCTGGCAACTACCTCACCGCGATGATTGAATATCGGGGCCGCCACACCGACTTCCTCCTGCGAGGTTTCGCCGTAGTTCACCGCGTAGCCCCGGTTTCGTGCAACGCTGATTCGATCAAGGAATTGCTCCGCCGTAAGATCGCCCTGCAATACGATGCTGCCGTTCTCCAAGAGCTCCCGGGTACGTTCCGGGGTCTCATAGGCTAGAAACAGCTGAACCGTAGCGCTCAATGCGGTGTTGTAGCGGCTGCCCATCGCGGAGGTGTGCTTGACCGGTCGCGTGGAGGGTATCTGCTCCACCGACACCGATTCGTGGCCATCCCAGATATTGAGCACCGCGGTTTCCCGGACGTGCTCAGCGAGTTCCTTCAAAGGCAGATAAGCCGTCTGGCGCACGTCGAGATTTGCCAGGAGCGGGCCGGCAATGGCGATCAATCCCAATCCCAAGCGGAACTTCCGGGTGGGCTCGTCGCGTTCCACGATGCGTTCTTGAACCAGCGTGGCAAGAATTCGGGACACGCTGGATTTATGCAGGCCAACTTCCGCCGCAATCTCCGTCACGCCGACCAGCTGCCGTTCAACGGTGAAGCAACGCAAAACATCGATCACGTTGACGATCACCGATGCGCCACGGACTTCGGGGGTCCGCTCGTCCTCGACGTGTGGCGCGGCCGATCCTTCGTTCTCGAATGCAGTCATGATTTCCTCAACCTGTACGTTCGGGTAATTGAGCTAATCCTAGCTGGCGGAGAAGCTACGCCAGCGGCTTCTTGCTCGTTTCGACGGAGAGTGCCACGGCAATCAGCGAGACCACCGCGGCGCCCATCAGGTACCAGCCCGGAGCCAAGACGCTGCCCGAGGAGGCGATGAGCAAGGTTGCGACGAAGGGCGCGGTACCGCCGAAGAGGGCATTGGAGAGGTTGAAGGAGACCGCGAACCCCGAGTAGCGTACGCGGGTCGGGAACATCTCGGCCAGGAAGCTGGGCAGGGTTCCGTCGTTCAGCGTCAGCATGGCGCCGAGCAGGACCTGGACCAGCAGGATCATGGCGAAGTTGCCGGACTCCAGCATCATGAACGCCGGAACCGTGAACAGCACGAACAGCACCGAAGCGGTGATCAGCACCCGGCGTCTGCCGAAGCGGTCCGAGAGCATGCCGGTGAGGAAGATGAATCCGATGTACGTGGCCAGGGCCACCGTCGTCGCGATATAGGCCGAGGTGCGGTCCAAGCCCAGCTCTTCGGACAGGTAGGTGGGCATGTAGCTGAGGATGACGTAGAAGCCCACGGCGTTGAGCAAGACCGCCCCGGAGGCCTGGAGAAGCTGGCGCCAGTGGTTGCGGAAGAGCGATGACACCGGAGTCTTGGAGGTATTCTCCTCCTTGGAGAGTTCCTGGAAGACGGGGGAGTCCTCGAGCTTGGTGCGGATGTAGCGGCCGATGAGGCCCATCGGCGCGGCGAGCAGGAACGGGATGCGCCACCCCCAGCTCTGCATCTGCGCCGGTTCCAGAAGTCCGGTGAGCAGGGCCGCCATCAGCGAACCGAGCAGCAGGCCCGCCGCGGTGCTTGCCGGCACCACCGCGGCATACAGGCCGCGGCGATTGGCTGGGGCGTATTCGACGAGGAACGCCGAGGCCCCGGCGTACTCCCCGGAGGCGGAGAAGCCTTGCACCAGGCGAAGCGCGAGCAGCAGCAAAGGTGCGCCGATGCCGATGCTGGCGTAGCCCGGCAGCAGTGCGATGGCGAAGGTCGCTCCGGACATCAACAGGATCGACCAGCTCAGTGCCTCGCGGCGCCCCACGCGGTCACCGATGTGGCCCCAGACGAAGCCACCCAGCGGGCGGACCAAAAATGAGATCGCGAACAGCCCGAAGGTCAGCAGCAATGCCGTTTGGGGAGCTGATTCGGGGAAGAATACCGCGGCAATGGTCACGGCGAGATATCCGTAGGCCGCGTAGTCGAACCACTCCACGAAATTTCCGATGAAGCTGGCGGCAACCACCTTGCGGCGGGTCTGCGGGTCAACGGAAGGTGATGCCGGGCCGTTATCGGCAGCGAGCGCGGCTGCTGCGCCCGGTGGGTTGTTGTTGCTCTGGGTCATGGGGAGATGCCTCTGCAAGGTGGCGGCGCCGGCCGCTTGGCTGCGATGCCGCGGGGATATCAGGTGGTGTCGGAACGCCGTTCGGAGCCCGATACTTGGCGCAGCGCCCGTGCATGCTGCGGGACTAGTGGTTAAGCGCCCGTGGTGTGGGGGTGGACCCCACACCACGGGTTTCGACTGCCGCTAGGCGTCGATGATGTTGTTCTCCGGTCCGAAACCGAACTTGGTGATGTTCTCGGCTCCGCCATCGCCGACAACCAGAATGTCGTGCTCGCGGTAGCCGCCGGCACCCGGCTCGCCGTCCATGACGGTGAGCATCGGTTCCATCGAGACAACCATGCCCGGCTCGAGCACCGTATCGATGTCCTCACGCAGCTCCAGGCCCGCTTCGCGGCCGTAGTAGTGCGAGAGTACGCCGAAGGAGTGGCCGTAGCCGAAGGTGCGGTTGGGCAGCAGGCCGTGGGAAATGTAGATCTCGTTCAGCTCCGCGGCGATGTCCTTGCAGACGGCTCCGGGCTTGATGAGCTCCAGTCCGCGCTTGTGCACCTCGACGTTGACGTTCCACAATTCCAGGGAGCGGGCATCCGGCTCGCCGAGGAACAGCGTGCGCTCCAGCGCGGTGTAGTAGCCGGAGGTCATCGGGAAGCAGTTCAGCGAGAGGATGTCCCCGCGCTCAAGCTTGCGGGTGGTGGCCCAGTTGTGGGCGCCGTCGGTGTTGATCCCGGACTGGAACCAGACCCAGGTATCGCGCACCTCGCGGTGCGGGAAGGTCTTGGCGATCTCGTGCACCATCGCTTCGGTGCCGATCAATGCTACTTCGTATTCGCTGATGCCTTCGCGGATGGCGGCCTTGATCGCTTCGCCGCCCAGATCGCCGATGCGCGCACCGTGCTTGATGACTTCGATTTCCTCTGCGGACTTGATCATGCGCTGGCGCATGGCATCCTGCGAAACATCCACCAGCGTGGCACCACTGAAGGTGTCGGCGATCTGCCGGCGGGTCAGCCCCGGCAGGGCGTCATCTTCCACGCCGATCCGGCTTGCCTTCACGCCGTCGCGCTTCAGTGCTTCCTGCAGGCCGTAGAAGAAGTTGTCGCGCTTCCAGTCGGTGTACACGATGTTCTCGCCGTAGCTGGTGCGCCAAGGCATGCCGGCATCGATGTTCGCCGTCACGGTGGTGGAGTTGTTCGCGGTGACCACCAACGCGTAGTTGCGGCCGAAGGTGGTGTACAGGAAGTCCGAATAGTACTTGATGCCGTGATAGCTGGTCAGGATGACCGCGTCCAGGGACTTTGCCGCCATGATTTGGCGCAGTCCGGCCAAGCGGAGCTCGAACTCCGTGTCCGAGAAGGTTAACTGCTGCTTGGTTCCGTTGTGCAGGGTCTTCAGGCGCGCCAGCTCGGAAACGTTGGTGGCAGTGTTTGCGGCGGTGGTCATGGTGTTGGCTCCTTGTAAGAAATGAAGTGTCAAGGTAGGCCGGCCCAATCAGATGGATTGCGAGGATTCATGGGAATCGCCGGAGAAGAGTTTACGAGTTGCAATGAACGCAACATCGTTGCAAGAAGACTATGTGTGTCTTGGGTCACTGTCAAGAAGTATTTTGGAGACCCTGCGGACCCAAGTAAAAGAATTCGTGTGACTTGGAATGATCAATGTTTGCAGGGGAATGGATGAAGGCCGCGAAGCTCAAAGTTTCGAGCTTCACGGCCTTCGTGGAGGTGTGGTTTGCGCAGCACTAGCCCTGCTCGCCGTCCTGCGGCACCTTCTTGCGGATGGCGCCCTCCCCGTCTGGATCCGGGACGAAGACCAGACCTGGATCCGGATTATTGATGTCCTTCTCCAGTTGCCTGATCGCCTTGTCTCGTTTGAGCAGCCGGCGGATCAAATTGATGATCATCAAGATGATCACGAAGGAGAAGGGGAAGGCGCCGATAATCGTTCCTGTTTGCACGGTATCGACCACCGCCGTTCCACCCATGGTCAACAGCACCGTCGTCACCGTAGCAACGGACAGCACCAAGACGACACGGAAGACCGGGCCGGATTTGTGCGGAGCCGAAACGAACTCGCTGAGCGCATAAATTCCGGAGTCCAACGAGGTGACGTAGTAGGTGGCAACCAGCACGGTGGCTACGACCAGCAAGACGGTTCCAACGATCGGTACCGAATCGAGCATCGCAAACAGGCCCGAGGAGGTATCGGCGGCCACGGCGTCGCTGATGCCGCGGTTGGATTGGTCGTCGTAGTAGATGGCGGCCGATCCGAGGATGGCTACCCAGACCATGACGATCAGCGATGGAATGATAGTCACGCCGAGAACAAATTCGCGAATGGTCCGCCCGCGCGAGATCCTGGCGATGAAGCCGGCCACAAATGGTGAGAATGCTATGACCCAGCACCAGATGAAGACCGTCCACCAGCCATTCCAGCTGTCCTTCCAGCTCTCCAAGGTGGTGGCAGCCAACCCCGAATCGGTCCAAAGGCTCATAGTCGCGAAGTTCGTGAAGAAACTGCCAAAGGTCTGGGACATATTAGAGACGATGAACAGCGATGGGCCGAAGATCAGTACCGCGGCGATCAAGGCGATGCTCAAAATTGAATTGAGCCCGCTGATCCGGGCCATGCCCTTATTGATTCCGACGATGGCGGAGATCGAGGTGATGCCCGCAAAGATCAGGATGACCATCAGCCACATCATTGGGGTGGCGCTCAGCCCGGTGAATGAGGTGAGGCCGGAGGAGAATTGCATGGCCGCAAAGCCGAAGGAGGTGGCCAAGCCGAGAACCGTCGCGATAATAGCCAGCAGCTCGATAACGACGCCCGCCCCGCGGCGCGACCAGCGCGGCAGGATGTCAACCGTCGCCTCGCGAAAAGTCAAGGTCTTGCCGAGGTTGTGATGCGAGTAAGCCAAACACACTGCAACGGCGCAATACATCGCCCAGGCCGTCAGGCCCCAGTGGAAGTAGGTCCAGACGATGGCTCCCTCCTGGGCGCCATTCGGACCGGAGGGGATGACCGGATTCTCGTCGCGCAGCATGATCGGTTCGGCAACAGACCAGAAGATCAGCCCGATACCCTGCCCGCAGGCGAAGAGCATCGAGTACCAGGCGAACTTGCTGTGTTGCGGTTTCGCTAGCGGCCCGCCAAGGCGGATCTTGCCCACGCGGCTCATCGACAGCCAGATGCAAACCACCACGGTGAACACGGAGTACAGGATGAACAGCCAGGTGAATTTTCCGGTCACGAAGGTACGCATTTCGGAAATCGCTGCGGAGGCGGACACTGGGTTGCCGAGCACCCAGATGATCACCGCAAGGATCAGCACCGGTGGGATTACACGGATCAGCAATCGATCTATGGGTGGAATATGCCGGCCCATGAATCGCGGAACCTCTACCTGTTCGCTCTCCTCCTCTCCTCGGCGCATGGCTTTGCCTGATTTTTTCCGGCCCTGGGACGTTGAATGATCCACCGACATACTATTTCGTCTCCAGGCTTGTGCCGCCGAGCAGCAATTCGTTCTCGAGGGCGTCGGCCACCTGTCTCGTGACGGTTTCGAAAAGCAGCCGCCCGCGCTCGGCGGTTGCTCCCTTAGCCGAAGAGAGGCAGCCGCTGTCCGGCGTCCGGGAGGGGTCTTCGGGAAAAATGTCGTAAGGGGTGAGCTTCGCCGGTGGATGGTCGACAACGCGATCCATGCTGACCAGTTCGGGGTGCAGCAGCAGCATTAGCGACGTTTCGAGGATGCCTCCATGTTCTATGTCCCAGCCGAGAAAACCGTCTGGAAAGACCTTGGACAGGGTCTCTTCGTCGACGAAGTCCCAGTAGGAAAGCAGCATAGCTCGGGCGGCGGATCCGCCGTTGCGGGTCCTGGCCACCGCATTGTCCAAACCCTCGTAGATGAATTGGTAGTTCTCAAAATGCCCATTGAGCACGACAACATTGTCGAACCCCTGGGCTATGAACGAACCGACAACATCTTCAACCATCTGGCTGAGCGTGCAGCCGCCGAGGCTGACGGTTCCCACGCGGTGGTTGCCGCCGCCGGAGCGCGGCTGTGATTTGTAGCCGTAGCAAAGTGCCGGAGCGACCAATGCTCCGGTTTTTTCTGCCACGGCGCCGGCGATGGTGCGTGAGAGCAGTGCATCGACGCCTAGCGGCATGTGGGGTCCGTGCTGTTCGGTGGCTCCGGCTGGAATGACAATGGTGGATCCGGGGCGGGCTAAGTGCTCCGCGTAGGTTTGGGCATCAAGCTCTTCGATGAATACTGAGTGCATGGAAATCTCCTGGCCCCAAGGGGGTGCCGAAGCGCCGCGGATGGGATTTGTTTTGGTTCGGAGTATGGTTGCAGTAAGCGCAACGCTGTTGCACTGCATCATTTCAGTGACTCAGGTCACAGTCAAGCCCTGGTGCGAAATAATTTGGCGCACCGGATGCACGTTGAATCCGTGGTGATTGCTAGCCCGGAGGTGCCGCGGGCGAGGAGCGTCTCTAGGTGCCAGGGCGCGCGGAGGTTGCCGATTGGCCTCCTGGATAGGTAGGTAGCCGTCGGCAAACATGGGCGAATGCGGCGAAATGGGAAAGTTGGCTGCGTTGGAAATTCCGCTGGAGGTCGCGCGTAGGGGTGAGCGTTCGGCGACGCATGGGGGTGGATCGGGGGAGCTACAGGACCGCGCGCACCGACGACTCAAAGTGCACGATGTGTTCCAACGCCAGTTCTTCGGCCGCATGAACGTCGCCGTCCAGAATGGCCTGGAGCAAATTGGCGTGTTCTGAAATGTGCTCATCCACCGTGGGTAATCGGTCAAGGGTCATGCACCAGATGCGTGTGGCCAGGTTGTCCAGTCGAATGAGGGTTTCTTCGAGGTGGTGATTGCCGGCCGCGCGATAGATCAGCCGGTGAACCTCCAGATCGTTCTCCATCAGCTCGCGGCGGGCATTGGTCGAGTTCAGTGCGCCGACCGCTCTGACGGTGTCCTCCATTTGGGCGCGGACGATCCCGCCGTGCAGGGCGGCGGCTTTTCCCGCCGCCAACGGCTCCAGCGCCTGGCGCACTTCGGTGATATCGGCCAGTTCGGTGATGTCAACGCGTGTGGCGAAGGTTCCGCGGCGCGAGTAGGACTGCACGAGGTGGTCGACTTCGAGGCGCTTGAGTGCCTCGCGCAGTGGCGTGCGCCCAATGCCTAGCTCTTCGACCAGCCGGGCTTCGTTGATGGGGTCGCCCGGGGCGATGTCCATCATGATGAGCCGATCGCGCAGCACCAGATAAGCGCGTTCGGCCATGGACTCTCCTCCGCTAATCAGCTGAGCTGTCATGGTCATCGTGTCCTCCGATTTCCCGGCGCCGTTGTGCCGAAATGCTATGCGTCAAAGAAATTCCAGCTAACCCATTGACCGGGGTGTGACTCCCATCATACAGTGAATTACAGATTGATATATCAGTTGTCGGCAATTCATACATTTAGGAATGGGCAATGACTCTAACTACCTCCCTCGCAGCGGATTCGCTGACCGAGGACCTCGGAACCCTGGACCCGGAGATTGCGCAGCGGATCGATGCCGAGCTCGCTCGTCAGCAGCGTGGTCTGGAGATGATCGCTTCGGAGAACCATACCGCGCAGGC